>NZ_JBHZTA010000012.1:0-90136 GCF_042879215.1 Kocuria arenosa
CGCCGGCTGGGGGTCACCACCGTGTACGTGACCCACGACCAGGTCGAGGCGATGACCATGGGCGACCGGGTCGCCGTGCTCAAGGACGGGCTGCTGCAGCAGGTCGACACCCCGCGCAACCTCTACGACCGGCCGGACAACGTCTTCGTGGCCGGGTTCATCGGCTCCCCCGCCATGAACCTGCTCGAGCTGCCCCTGACCGAGGACGGCGTGCTGTTCGGCGGCACCGTCCACCCGGTCCCGCGCGACGTGCTCGGCGCCACCCGGGAGAAGACCGTGGTCCTGGGCGTGCGCCCCGAGGACCTCGAGCAGGCCCCCGCCGGTGAGGGCCTCGCCGTGGAGATCGACGTGGTCGAGGAGCTCGGCGCCGACGCCTACGTCTACGGGCACACCACCGTCCACGGCGAGCAGCACCTGATCACCGGCCGCGTGGACGGGCGCACGCCCCCGAGGGCGGGCACCACGACCTACGTGCGCCCCAAACTGGGGCACGTGCACCTGTTCGACGCCAGGGGCGGGCAGCGCCTCGGGGACCGGACCTCGCCGGGCGCGGGCTCGGCGGCCTCCGCGGCCGCTTCCGCCTGACCCCACCGCCGCGCCCGTCCCCGCGCCTGTCCCCGCCTCCGTCCCCGACCGCCGACCCTGACCCCGACCGCCGACCCCGACCCCGATCCCGATCCCGATCCCCAGGAGAACCTGTGCAGCCCCAGACCGTGTCCGCCCCCGCCGCCCGCACCGCGCCGGAGGGACCCGTGCGGGTCTGCCTGGTGGGGATCGGCGGCTTCGGCGGACGCCACCTCGCGAACATCCGCCGGCTCGAGGACGAGGGCCGCGTCAGCCTGGTGGCGGCCGTCGACCGGCGGGTCGACGACGACGGGGTGCTCGGACCGGGCGTGCCCATGTTCGGCGACCTGGAGCAGCTCGGGGCCGCGCGCCTGGACGTGGACGTGGTGGTGATCTCCACGCCCATCGACACCCACTTCGAGCTCGCCCGGTCCGCCCTGCGGATGGGTGCCGACGTCCTGCTCGAGAAGCCCCCCGTGGCCAATCTCGACCAGTTCGACCGCCTCCTCGAGGCCGCCGAGGCGGCGGACCGGCTCGTCCAGGTGGGCTTCCAGAGCCTGGGCTCCCACTCCTTGGCGGTCGTCGAGCATCTGCTCGCGAGCGGGGAGATCGGGCGGCTCCGCGCGGTCGGCGCCACGGGGCTGTGGTCCCGGGACACGGACTACTTCACCCGGTCCCCGTGGGCGGGACGGCGCCGCATCGACGGCGTGGACGTGGTGGACGGCGTGGTCACCAATCCGCTGGCCCACGCGGTGATGACCGCCCTGCACCTCGCCGGCGCCCGCACCCGCGAGGACGTCGCCGAGCTGCGCACCGAGCTCTACCGGGCCAACGCCATCGACTCCGACGACACCTCGGTGGTCCGGGTGCGCACGACGGCCGGCGTCCCGGTCACGTGCGCCCTGACCCTGTGCGCCGCCGAGCAGCAGGACCCGTTCATCACCGTCGACGGCACGGAGGGGCAGGCCGTCCTGCACTACACCCAGGACCGGCTGACCGTCACGGGGCCCGGGGGGACGCGCGTCGTCGAGTCGGGGCGCACGAACCTGCTCGAGAACCTGCTCGACGCCCGGCTCGGAGGCACCGCGCTGCTGTGCCCGCTGGTCTCCACGGGGGCCTTCATGCGGGTGCTGGACGCCGTCCGCACCGCCCCGGACCCCGTCCCGATCGGCCCCGAGCACGTGCGCTGGGTGCAGGACGGCGGCACGGCACCGCGTGCCGTCCTCGACGGGGTCGAGGACTGGGCGGCGCGGGCGGTCAGGGCCCAGTCGGACTTCACCGGCCTGGGCGCCCCCTGGGCGAGCCCTGCCGCCACCAACAGCAGCGTCGCCGTCGGAGACCGCGAGGTCGCGCAGGTCCGCACGGGCGAGGACGTCGCCCCGACCGCGTCCCCCCGTCCGTTCCTGCACCCCGTCCGGACCCTCGGCGGCACCACCGTCACGGACCAGCAGCCCCTGGACCACGTCTGGCACCTGGGGGTCTCCACGGCGCTCCAGGACGTGGACGGCCTCAACTTCTGGGGCGGGCGCACCTACACCCGGGAGGCGCAGCGCTACGTGTGGCGGGACGACCACGGCCGCGTGGTCCGCGTCGCGGCCCACCACGCCGGCGACCGCCTGGACGAGGAGCTCTCCTGGACGGGCCCGGACGGCGCCGCGGTGCTCACCGAGGAGCGGCGCTGGACGTTCCGCCCCGTGCACGAGCACGCGTGGGAGCTCGGCCTGCGCTTCCGCCTGTCCCCCGCCGGCGAGCGCCCGGTGCGGCTCGGCAGCCCCGGCTCCAACGGCCGGGCCGGCGGCGGCTACGGCGGGTTCTTCTGGCGGCTCCCCGCCTGCACGGACGCGGACGTCTTCACCGCGGACGCGGCGGGCGAGGAGGCCGTGCACGGCAGCACGTCCCCGTGGCTGGCCTTCTCCGCCGACTTCGCGGGGCGCCCCGCGACCCTCGTCCTCCGGCGCGGCGACGACTCGGCCGACCCCTGGTTCGTCCGGCACGCCGGGTACCCGGGGGTGGGCCTCGCCCTGGCCTGGGACACGGCCGTCACGACGACGACGGGGCGGCCGGTCGAGCGGGAGGTGCGCGTGCTCGTCGTCGACGGCCGTCTCGACGCCGCCCGGGCGGAGGCCCTGCTCGGGGACGCGGCCCGGGGCCGGGACGCGTGAGCGCCCCGGAGCGGGCGGAGAAGCGCCGGCGGGTCCTGCGCGTGCTCGACACCCGCGGTGTCGACGCCGTGCTGCTGCAGAGCCACTCCGCCGTGTCCTGGTACCTCGACGGGGCGCGGGTGCACGTCTCGCTCGCCGGCCCGCCGGTGGCCGCCGTCCTGGTGCACCGGGACGGCGACGAGGTCGTGACCTCCGGCAACGAGGCCGCCCGCCTGCTGGCCGAGGAGCTGCCCGCGGACGTCCGGCTGCACGAGGTGCCCTGGCACGGCTCCCTCACGGCGCCGGAGGACTGGTTCCCCGCGGCGCGCTCGATGGCCGTCGCCTCCGAGGACTGCGTCGCCGCGCCGCTGCGGGCGGCGCGAGCCGCTCTGCTCCCGGGTGAGGCGCAGCGCTACGAACGGCTGTGCCGGGACGCCGCGGCGGTGCTGACCGGTGCCCTGGCCCGGGCGACCCCGCGCACCACCGAGCGGGAGCTCGCCGCCGGGCTGACCGCCGAGCTGGTGCGCGCGGGCGCGGACCCCCTCGTGGTGCTGTGCGGCGGCGCGGACCGCCTGCCCCACCGCCACCCCCTCCCGACCGCCGGGCCCCTGGGCCGGCGGGCGATGGCGGTCGTCTGCGCCCGCCGCGGGGGACTGATCGCCAACGTGACCCGCTGGGTGCGCTTCGGCCCGGCGGACCCCGCCGAGGCGGACGCGGAGGCGAGGATCGCGGAGGTCGAGGCGGACGTCCTCGACGCGCTGCGCCCCGGGCTGCCCCTCGCGGACCTGCTGCCGGTGCTCCGGCACGCCTATCCGCGCCACGGCTTCGACGCCGAGGAGTGGACCCGGCACCACCAGGGCGGGCCCGCCGGCTACGCCGGGCGGGATCCCCGGCTCGCCCCGGGGGTGCCGGACCTCGTGCACGAGCACCAGGCCTTCACGTGGAACCCGTCCGCGCCGGGCACGAAGATCGAGGACACGGTGCTGCTGGGCCCCGACGGGATCAGGCCCCTGTCCGTGGACCCGGGCTGGCCTGTGGTCCGGGTCCGGGGCCGGGACCGCCCGGCCGTGCTGGAGCGCTGAGCGCCGCCCGCCCGGACAGCCGGAAGGCCCGCACCCCCGGGGGTGCGGGCCTTCCGGCTGTCCGGGTTCCGGTGCCGGCGCTCAGGGACGCGCACCGTCCAGGGCGGGCAGCGCCTGCTGCTGCAGGACCAGGCCGAGCCCGGGCAGGTCCCGGGTGTCCAGCCGCGAGCCCGTCACCACGACCGGGGACGGCCCGGTCAGGATGCCGAGGTCCGCGAAACCCGCGTCCTCCACGACCTCCACCATGGTGGGCTCGGCGAGGGTCAGGGCCAGCTGCCCGGAGAGGTCCGGCAGCAGGTGCGGGGCGATCCCCACGCTGTGTGCGCGCGCGAGCTCCACGATCCGCCGGAACGGCGTGATGCCGCCCACCCGGACGATGTTCGGCTGGACGACGTCCACCGCGCCGGCCGTGATGAAGTCCCGGAAGCGGTAGATGTTGTGCAGGTTCTCCCCCAGCGCGATGGGGACCCGGCTGAACCGGCGCAGCTGCCGGTAGCCCTCGAGGTCGTCCGCGCGCAGCGGCTCCTCGAGCCACGACGGCCCGAACTCGGCCAGGGCGTCCAGGGCCCGGCGCGCCGTCGGCAGGTCCCACCGCTGATTGGCGTCGATCATGAGCCCGCGGTCCGGCCCGAGCAGCTCCCGGACGGCGGCCACCCGCTCCACGTCCTCGCGCAGGTCGGCCCTGCCCACCTTGATCTTGACCGCGCCGAGGCCGGCGGCGACCCACCGGCGCACCTGGTCCTGCAGCTCGTCCAGGGAGTAGTGCAGGTTCACGCCGGAGCCGTAGACGGCCACGCTCTCCTGCCGCCGGCCCAGCAGCGCGGTGATCGAGACCCCGGCCCGGCGCGCCCGGAGGTCCCACAGCGCCAGGTCCACGCCCGCGAGCGCGACGCCGGTCAGGCCGGCGCCTCCCTCGTGCAGGTGCTTCCAGGCGTCGTCCCAGAGGGCCTCGGGGCTCTCGGAGCGTCCGCGCACGAAGCCCGCGAGGTCGTCGTCGAGGAGGGCCTTCACGGCCGTCGACCCGATGGTGGGGGTCCAGGAGAAGCCGGTGCCGATGGCGCCGTCGTCGGCCACGACCGTGACGGCGACGAGGTGGTTCTGCGGCGCCTCCGGCCCCCAGCCGCGCAGCAGCCGGGCCGTGATGAGCTCCGTGTGCAGGGCTGCGATGCTCACGCGGTGTCCTTCCCGTGCCGTCCGGCGCCCACGGGCTCCCCGGAGGCGGCGGCCACGGGGTCCTCCCGGAGCTCGGTGCGCCAGCTGCGCGCCGGCTCCCAGCCCAGGACCCGGCGGGCCTTGTCGATGCTGAAGGCGGGGGCCGTCCCGGTCAGTCCCGCCGCGAGCTCCTCGCTCCCGGGGACGAACTCGGGGACCAGCTCGGCGAGCGGGCGCCGGGCCAGGGCGTCGGCGGCGCCCACGAGGAAGGTGTCGCCGTTGCGGATCGCGCCCATCCGCTCGAGCAGCGCCTCCAGGAAGGACGTGACGTCGCGCGCGTCCACGTAGTTGAACAGCGCCGGCGCCGCGAGCGCGGGGTCGTCGAGCCGCTCCCGCACGGTGTGGCCCTGCTGGGTCGGGGCGCCCTCCCACTCCTCGGGGGCGATCACGTAGCAGGGACGGAAGGACGCGTAGCGCACGGTCTCGCCCCGGGCCGCGGCGAACATCTGCGCCACCTGCTCCGCCACGTGCTTGGACAGCCCGTAGGCGTGCCACGGCCGGGGCGGGGTCTCCTCGGTCAGCGGGAGCGCGGGCGGCAGCCAGCCCGCCGGGGAGCCGTAGCCCAGCACGGTGGGGCTGCTGGCCATGACGATCCGCCGCACCCCGGCCTCGGTCGCCGCGCCGGCCACGTTGTGCGCGATCACCGCGTTGGTCCGCAGGATGACGTGCTCGGGGGCGCTGAACGGGACGGCGATGGCCGCCAGGTTGATCACGGCGTCCGGGCGGGTGCTGCGCATCAGCGCGTGCGTGGCGTCCGGATCGGTGAGGTCGGCGCCGTGGTGCTCCACGGCGGGGTGCTGGTCGGTGAGTCGCTGGTCGGCGGCGTGGGGGTCGGCGGGCAGGGCCCGGTCGACGCTGACGACGTCGTAGCCGGCCTCCGCCAGCCCGGCGACCACGCTGCGGCCGAGCCGGCCCGCGCCGCCGGTGACGAGGACGCGGCTCATGCCGGGACCTCGCTCCGGTGCGCCCCGGCCGCCGCGCCCAGGTCCAGCTCGGCGATCCGCACGGGCAGCCCGGTCTCGAGGGACCGGTTGCCGGCGATGCCCACGGCCACCGCCGCCACGCCGTCGCGGTAGCCGGAGGGCCGGCCGTACGGGTCCTCGCCGGGGCCCCGGAAGACGTCCGCCAGCAGCAGGCGGTCCCCGCCCCCGTGGCTGCCCGCCCCGTTGCTGATGGCGACCTCCTCCGCGGCGCCCCAGTGGCGCTGGACGGTCAGGCGCTCGCCGCGGCGGCGGACCCCGCCCCGGTGCGGGCCCACCGTGACCGAGGGGTCCACCGGGGAGCCGCCGCTCGCGGGGAGCACGGCCGCCCGTTCCACGACCTCCAGCTCGGCCCGGCCCTCGGTGCCGTTGACGGCCACCCGGTACCCCTCCCACGGGGAGTGCGCGTTGAGGGAGTAGGAGAGGGTGGCGCCGCGGGCGTAGTCCACCACGAGCGCCAGGTTGTCCTCGATGCTGATCCCGTCCGAGAACACGTCCTGGTCCCGGCGGTACCCGTCGTGGTGCTGGTGGTCGAGGTAGAGCCGGCTCAGTCGCTCGTCGGTGCGCAGGTCCAGGGCGAAGGGGTCGCCCCCCTCGACGTCCCGTCCCGCGGTGCCGGCGAGCGCCCGGGCCTCGGCGTTCTCCCGGCCGTAGAACCGCAGCCCGCCCGAGGCGAAGACCCGCTCGGGGGTGTCGGCCAGCCACCAGTTGACCAGGTCGAAGTGGTGGGAGGACTTGTGCACCAGCAGCCCGCCGGAGTTCTCCTTCTGCCGGTGCCAGCGGCGGAAGTAGTCGGCGCCGTGCACGGTGTCGAGCATCCAGCTGAAGTCCACGGAGGTGACGGTGCCGATCCGGCCGGACGCGACCACGTCCTTGAGCGCGGTGTTGCGCGGGGAGTACCGGTAGTTGAAGGTCACCACCACGTGGCGGCCGGTCTCCTCGACGGCCGCGCTGATGCGGCGGCATCCCGCCGCGTCCACGGTCAGGGGCTTCTCGACGACGGCGTCGGCCCCGGCGCGCAGCGTCTCGCAGATGTAGTCGGCGTGGGTGGCGTCCGGGGTGGTGATGATGACGCGGTCGATCCCCTGCTCCCGGATCGCCCGGGTGAGCTCCGCGGGGTCCAGGACGCCGATCCGGACGCCCGACGTCTCCTCGGCCAGCCGGCGGTAGTGCTCGGCCCGCCCGGGGTTGGTGTCGCCCACCGCCACCAGCTCGGCGACGTCGGCGTGGTCGTCCAGCAGGGAGCGGAGGTACATCTCGCACCGGTTGCCGGCGCCGACCAGGACGTACCGGGTCCGCCTCCCCTGCCGGGCCGTGCCGTCCGTGCCGCTGTGCTCTGCGCTGTCCATCGATGGCTCCTGGTTCTGGGGGTGGGTGTGCGGTGGGTGGAGCGGTCCCGGTGTCCCCGGCCCGGGCGGGCCGGGGACACCGGGACCACCGGCCGTTACTTGATGCCCGTGGTGGCGATGCCCTTGACGAGGAACTTCTGTCCCACGAGGAAGGCGATGAACACGGGCAGCAGGGACACGATCGACATCGCGAACAGAGAGCCCCACGAGGACTCCCCGGAGGCGTCCACGAAGGCCCGCAGCGCCACGGGGACGGTGAACATGTTCGGGTCGGTCAGGTAGATCAGGGCGCTGAAGAAGTCGTTCCAGGTCCAGATGAACGTGAAGATCGTGGTGGTGGCCAGGGCCGGGACCATCATCGGCAGGATGATCTGCCCGAAGATCCGTGCGTGCCCGGCGCCGTCGATCCGCGCCGCCTCGTCCATGTCCTTGGGGATGCCGCGGATGAACTGGACCATGAGGAACACGAAGAACGCGTCGGTGGCGAGCAGCTTCGGCACGATGAGGGGCCAGAAGGTGTTCACCCACCCGATCTGGGAGAACATGATGTACTGCGGCACGATCACCACGTGGAACGGCAGCATGATCGTGAGGAGCATGAGGGCGAAGGCCGGCTTCTTGAAGCGGAACTCCAGCCGGGCGAACGCGTAGGCCGCCATGGAGCAGGAGACCAGGTTCCCGACGATGCACCCGAGCACCACCACCGCGGAGTTGAACAGGTACACGCTGAACGGGCTGGACAGGGCGCCCCACCCGTCCGAGTAGTTCGCGGTCTCGAGCGTCTGGAGCAGGATCCCGGGTTCGCGGAAGATGATGTCGTCGGGGCGCAGGGAGCTGGCCACCATCCACAGCAGCGGGTAGATCATCACGCCGCCGGTGAGGATCAGCGCCAGGTGCTTGAGCAGGGAGCGGATCCGCGCCCGCGTGCCGGGCCCCCGCTTCGTGGCGTGCTCCGAGGTCCCGGACGGCGCCGGGTCGGAGCCCTGCTCGAGCGTCGGGGCGGGGTCGTAGGCGATTGTCGAGTTAGTCATCGTAGAACACCCAATACTTAGACGCGATGAAGTTGAGGGCGGTGAACGCCCCGATGATGACGAGCAGCAGCCAGGCCATGGCCGCGGCGTAGCCCATGTCGAAGCGGCCGAAGCCCGTCTGGTACAGGTAGAGCGTGAAGAACATCGTCGAGTCGGACGGGCCTCCTCGGCCGCCGGAGACGATGAACGCCTGCGTGAAGGACTGGAACGCCTGGATGATCTGCAGCACCAGGTTGAAGAAGATGATGGGGCTCAGCAGCGGCAGCGTGATCCGGAAGAACTGCGTGATCCTGCCGGCGCCGTCGATGGAGGCCGCCTCGTAGTACATGGTGGGGATCTGGCGCAGGCCCGCGAGGAAGATGATCATCGGGGCCCCGAAGGTCCACACGTGCAGCAGGATGATGCTGCCGAGCGCGGTCCGGGGATCCGCGATCCAGCCGATGCCCTCGATGCCCACGAGCGCCAGGACCTGGTTGACCAGTCCGGAGGTGCCGAAGAGCTGCTTCCAGAGGATGGCGATGGCCACCGAGGAGCCGAGCAGGGACGGCAGGTAGAAGACGGAGCGGTAGAACGCGAGGCCGCGCAGGCCCCGGTCGAGGACCATGGCGATCGCCAGGGCCAGGATGAGCTGCAGCGGCACCCCGACGAACACGTACGTGAAGGTGACCTGCAGCGAGTTGTGCAGCCGCTCGTCCGCCAGCATCCGGGAGAAGTTCTCCGTCCCGATCCAGTCGGGCGCCCGCATGAGGTTGTAGTCGGTGAACGAGAGGTAGAGGGACATCAGCATGGGGCCCAGGGTGATGACCACCAGTCCCACGATCCAGGGCGCCAGGAAGACCGCCGCCGCCCTGTTGTCCCGCCGCTCGGCCCGGGTCCTGCCCCGGGACTTCTTCGCCGGGCTCTGCCCCTCGGGCAGGCCCTTGCGGGTGATCTCCTCCACGACGCTCATGCCGGGACCACCTCCCGGACCGTCCGCGCACGGGGCCCCCGGTGCGGTCCAGCGTGGATGTGACTCGATGTCATCGGTATCTCCTCGGAACGAGTGGGAAAGCGTTTTCCAGAGCTGCGTTGCGTCCAGGCTAGTGGCCGTCCGGTGTGACGTCAACCACAAATCTACGGCGGTTCAGGCCCCGGTTGCGGGGACGGCGCGCCCCCGGACGGCGGACGACGCCCCGGCCAGGAGGCGCAGCGCCTCCACCGTCGCCGGCGGGCCGTAGCGCTCCGCCTCGTCCTGGGCCGCCCGGACGGAGGGTGCGACGCCCACGAGCGAGGCCGCCGCCAGGACCCCCGCGCCACGCAGCTGCTCCGCGGACAGGGCCAGCTTCCCGGCCACGGCCACGACGGGCACGCCCCGGGCCGCGGCGAGGGCGGCCGCGGCGAGCGGCGCCTTGCCCTGCAGCGACTGGAGGTCCAGCGACCCCTCGCCGACGACGAGCAGGTCCGCGTCCTCGAGCTGCTCCTCGAGCCCCACGAGGGAGGACACGAGGTCGAAGCCGCGCTCGAGCGTCGCCGGGGTCAGGGCCAGGAAGCCGGCCGGGAAGCCGCCGGCGGCGCCGGCCCCCGGGAGCAGGAACGGACGGGCGCCCTCGAGACCGGCCAGCAGCCCGGCCCAGCGCCGGAGCGCGGCGTCCAGCTCGCGCCGGGCGGCACGGTCGGCGCCCTTCTGCGCGGCGAAGACGTGCGCGGCCCCGTCGGGGCCGTGCAGCGGGTTCTGCACGTCCACGGCCAGCCGCAGCCGCACCGCGCGCAGCCTCGGGTCCAGGGCGGAGGCGTCCAGGCGGGCGGCGGACAGCAGCCCCTCCCCGCCCAGGGGAACGGGGGCGCCGTCGTCGTCGAGGACCTCCAGGCCGAGCGCCCGCAGGGCGCCCGAGCCCCCGTCCGTCATCGCGGAGCCGCCGAGGCCGACGACGACGTCGGTCGCCCCGGCGTCCAGCGCCGCCCGGATCAGCTGGCCGCAGCCGTAGCTGTGCGCCGCGCGGGCCGTTGCGGGACTCGGGCGCACCTGGTCCAGACCGCTCGCCTGGGCGGACTCGATCACCGCGGCGGTGGCGCCGGAGGGCGCCGTGAGCACCGCCCAGCGCGCCCGCACCCGGCCCTCCACGGCGCCCCGGACGAGAGTGCGGCGCAGCCGCGCCCCGGCCGCCACCGCGGCGTCGACCGTGCCCTCGCCCCCGTCGGCCAGGGGTACGCAGCGAATCCGAGCCCCGGGCCGGTGCCGGCGCACCCCGGCGGCGAGCACGGCGGCGGCCTCGGCCGCCGTCAACGACCCCTTGAACTTGTCGGGGGCCACGACCACCCGGGGGCGGTCGCCGAGCTCGTGCGGCCCCACGTCAGGCGGTCGCGGCAGCGGGTGCGCCGGTCAGGGACGGCAGCACGATGGACTCCCAGCGCTCCTTCATCACGGCGAGCACGACGTCCGGGTCCTGGTCGAAGATCTCCTGGTTGAAGATCTCGACCTCGACCGGGCCCGTGTAGCCGGCGGCGGCGACCCAGCGACCGATCGTGCCGAAGTCGATCACCCCGTCCCCCATCATCCCGCGGGAGAGCAGGGCGTCGGAGGCGATCGGCAGGTTGAAGTCGCAGACCTGGTAGGACGCCAGCCGCCCCTCCGCCCCGGCCCGGGCGATCTGGGCCTCCAGCCCGGGGTCCCACCAGACGTGGAAGGTGTCCACCACCACGCCCACGGCGTCCACCGGGTGCGGGGCCGCGAAGTCCAGGGCCTGCCCGAGCGTGGAGAGCACAGCCCGGTCGGCCGCGTACATGGGGTGGAGCGCCTCGAGCACGAGGCGCACGCCGTGCTCCCGGGCGAAGGGGACGAGCTCCGCGAGCCGTTCGGCCACGCGCTCGCGGGCCGCCACGAGGTCCTTGTCGGCCCGGTCGCCCTCGCCGCCCAGGACGTGGGCCGCGGCGGGCAGGCCGCCGACGACCATGATCAGCTCGCTCGTGCCCAGGACCTGGGCCTCCCGGATCGCGTCCCGGTTGCTCTCGAGCGCGGCCCGCTGCCCGGCTTCGTCGGCCGCCGTGAGGAAGCCACCGCGGCACAGGCTGGAGACCTGCAGGCCCGCCTGGGAGATGATCCGGGCCGCGTTCTCGAGCCCGGCCTCGGCCACGCGGTCGCGCCACACGCCGATGTGCCCCAGCCCGGCCCGGGCGGTGGCGTCCACGGCCTGCTGCAGGGTCAGGCCGCGGGTGGTGCCCGTGTTCAGCGACAGCTGGAACTCCGCGCTCATGCCGCACCTCCGGTGCTGCCGGCCGACGCGAGGACCGGCGCGCCGAGGCCCGCCCCGTCCAGGAAGGTGGTCATCCGCCGCGCGGCGAGCTCGGGGTCGAGCAGCAGCCCGGCGCGGTCGGCCAGCCGGAACACCTCGACCAGGTGCGGCACGGAACGGCCCGAGTGCAGCCCGCCGACCATCTGGAAGCCGGGCTGGCTGCCGTTGAGCCACGACAGGAACGCGATGCCGCACTTGTAGTAGAAGGTCGGGGCGCTGAAGACGTGGCGCCCCAGCTCCTCCGTGGCGTCGAGGATCGCCCGCGCCCGGCCGGGCTCCCCGGCGTCGTAGGCCTGCAGCGCGGTGGACGCCGCCGGGTAGATGCCCGCGAAGATGCCCAGCAGCGCGTCGGAGTGCCGGGTGCCGTCGCCGTCGATGAGCTCGGGGTAGTTGAAGTCGTCGCCGGTGTAGAGGCGGACCCCCTCCGGCAGCGCCGCCCGCAGCCGGGTCTCGTGCGCGGCGTCCAGGAGGGACACCTTCACGCCGTCGACCTTGCCCGGGTGGGACCGGATGAGCTCGAGGAAGGTCTCCGTGGCCGTGCCCACCGCGTCGCTGCCCCAGTAGCCGGTCAGCGCCGGGTCGAACATCGTCCCGAGCCAGTGCAGGACCACCGGGTGCCGGGCCTCGTCCAGCAGCTGGGAGTAGACCCGCAGGTAGTCGTCGGCGTCCCGGGCGGCCCGCACGAGGGCGCGGGAGGCCATCAGGACGACCTTCGCCCCGGCGCCCTCGACCACCTCGACCTGCTCCCGGTAGGCCTCGACCACGGCGCGCAGCCCGGTCTCACCGGCCGCGACGCCCGCCGGGTCGAGCTGGTCCGTGCCCGCCCCACAGGCGATGAGGTCGCGGACGGTCCTGCCCTCCAGGGCAGGGTTCCCGGTGGCCAGCGCCGCCGAGGCCTCGGCGGTCGAGCGCCGGATCAGCTGCTGGGTGGCCGGCCAGTCCAGGCCCATCCCGCGCTGGGCGGTGTCCATGGCGTCGGCGACGCCCAGCCCGTAGGACCAGATGTCGTGGCGGAAGCCCAGGGTCGCGTCCCAGTCGAGCTGCGCCGGCGCCCCGGGGGTGTTGTCCCCGAGCGCCAGCGGCACCACGTGCGCGGCGGCGTAGGCCTTGCGCGCGGTGAGGGGCGCCTGCGGCCGGGTCCAGCTCCCCGGTCCGGCGAGCACGTGCTCGGTCAGGGACCCTCCGGCGCCGGGCAGGAGCACGGCGCTCACCGGACGGCTCCGGCGGTGCGCCGCTCGGCGGGGGACAGCTCGATGGCCGGGATGTCGATGGTGCGGCGCTCGGCCGAGGACTGCAGGCCCAGCTCGGCCAGCTGCACCCCGCGTGCGGCGGAGAGCAGGCCGAACCGGTGCTCGCGGCCCGCGACGACGTCGGCCAGGAACTCCTCCCACTGCGCCTTGAACCCGTTGTCCAGCTCCGCGTTGGCCGGCACCTCCAGCCACTGGTCGCGGAAGGACTCGGTGACGGGCAGGTCCGGGTTCCAGACCGGCTTGGGCGTGTGGGCCCGCTGCTGGGCCACGCACTTGTTCAGCCCGGCGACCGCCGAGCCGTGGGTGCCGTCCACCTGGAACTCCACGAGCTCGTCGCGGTAGACACGCACGGCCCAGGAGGAGTTGATCTGGGCGACCACGGGATCGCCCTCGGGGGTCTCGAGCTCGAAGACGCCGTAGGCGGCGTCGTCGGCGGTGGCGGGGTACTCGAGGCCCTGCTCGTCCCACCGCGCGGGGATGTGCGTCACGGCGGTCGAGGTCACGGACCGGACCGGCCCCACGATGCCCTCGAGGACGTAGTTCCAGTGGCAGTACATGTCGACGGTCATGGAGCCGCCGTCCTCGCGCCGGTAGTTCCAGGACGGGCGCTGGGCCTCCTGGTGCTCGCCCTCGAAGACCCAGTACCCGAACTCGCCGCGCAGGGACAGGATCCGGCCGAAGAAGCCCTCGTCCACGAGCCGCCGCAGCTTCACGAGACCGGGGAGGTAGAGCTTGTCGTGGACCACGCCGGCGGTGACGCCGCGCTCCTGGGCGAGCTGCGCGAGCTCGACGGCCTCCTCCAGGGTCTCGGCGGTCGGCTTCTCGGTGTAGACGTGCTTGCCGGCGCGCATGGCCTTCTTCAGCGTCTCCGCCCGGAGGCTGGTCATGGAGGCGTCGAAGACGATGTCCACGGTGGGGTCCTCGATGACCGCGTCGAGATCGGTGGTCCAGTGCTCCACGCCGTGCCGGCGCGCCAGCTCGGCGACCTTGGCCTCGTTGCGACCCACGAGGATCGGCTCCACGGTCACGCGGGTGCCGTCCGGCAGGGTCACTCCTCCCTGGTCCCGGATGGGCAGGATCGAGCGCAGCAGGTGCTGTCGGTAGCCCATGCGGCCGGTGATGCCGTTCATGGCGATGCGGAGAACTCGGGGTTCGGACATCATCAACTCCAGAGGATCTAGGAAATTTGTAGGAAAGCGCTTTCCACTCTAGGGTTGGCTCAGTGTGACTGTCAACACGTTTCCGCCACCGGACTCCCCCGGCCCGCAGGGACGAGACGCCCACCGGATGCGGTGGGAAGGAAGCAGGACCGGACCATGAGCGCAGTGACCCTCTCCCAGGTGGCCAGGGAAGCCGGGGTGTCCCTGGCCACGGCGTCCCGGGTGCTCAACGGTTCGGACCGCCGGCCGGCCGAGCACATCGCCGAGCGCGTCCGGGACGCCGCGGAGACCCTCGGCTACGTGGCCAACGCCCAGGCGCAGGCGCTGGCGCGGTCCACCACCGGGCTGGTCGGGCTCGTGGTCCACGACATCGCCGACCCCTACTTCTCCTCGATCGCCAAGGGCGTGCAGCGCCGGGCCCGCACGGACCGGCACCAGCTGCTGCTGGCCGCCACCGACGGCACCGACCAGCTCGACGCCGTCGCGGCCTTCGCGGCCCACCGCACCGACGCGATCATCATGGCCGGTTCGCGCCGCCGGGAGATCGACCCCCGGCTGCTCGCCGAGCTCACCCGCTACCAGAAGAACGGGGGGCGGGTGGTGACCATCGGCCAGGCCTGGCTCGAGGGCGCCGGGTCCGTGACCATCGACAACCGCGGTGCCGGTTCCGACCTGACGGACATGCTGATCGGGGCCGGCCGGACCCGCTTCGCCTTCCTGGGCGGACCCGAGGAGCTGGCCAGCGCGTCCGAGCGCCGGGCGGGCTTCCGCTCGGTCCTCGAGCGGGCCGGGCTGGCGGTGGAGGCCGAGGTCACGGAGGACTTCAACAGCCAGGGCGGCTACGAGGCCGCCAGGCGCCTGGTGGACCGGCTCGGCCCCGAGGCCGTCCGCGGGCTCACGGTCGTCGTCGGCAACGACGTCATGGCGCTGGGCGCGATCGCGGGCTTCCGGCACGCCGGGCTGGCCGTGCCGGACGACCTGTGGGTGGCCGGCTTCGACGACATCCCCAACCTGCGGGACTTCTCCCCCGGCCTGACCACCGTGCGCTTCCCCCTGGAGCAGATCGGGGAGACCGCCGCGGACATCGCCCTGAGCCACGACGAGGCCCGGATCGAGCACGTGGTGGGCGAGATCGTGCGGCGCGAGAGCGCCTGAGCCCGGGCACGCACAAGGCGCCGCGTCCGGACAGGAGTCCGGCGGCGGCGCCCTGTGCCTGCCGGTCGGCGGCTCAGAGGTGCGCCTCCCCGGCCTTCACCGCCAGGACCGGCCGGTCCGACTGCAGGAGGATCCGCTGGGCGTGCGAGCCCATGATGAACTTCCCCACCTGGGAGCGCTGGCGCAGGCCGATGACGATCCGGGACACGTCGTGCTCGCGGGCGAGGTCGAGGATCTCCTGGGCGAGGTCGTCCCGGTGGGACGGCTGCAGCACCGTGTGCGGGACGCCGGCGGACTCGGCGGCCGAGGTGACGCGGCGCAGGTCGTCGTCGGAAGCGACCGACCTGTCCGCCAGGGCGCCCTCGCGCACGGAGTTCACGATCAGCAGCCGCTCCCCCCGCAGCCGGGCCTCCTCGATGGCGGCCTGGACGGCCGCCTCGCCGACGGGAGTGGGGACGTAACCGACGAGGATGCTCATGCGTTCTCCTTGACAGGGGTGCGGTCGGAGACCTCGTCGGCCGGCCCCACGGGGGACGGCCGGGAGGTCCTGCGACGGCGGAGGGTGGACTGGATGACGGGCAGCACGGCGACCAGCACGAACAGCAGCAGCAGGGTCGCCGAGATGGGACGGGTGAAGAACCCGGTGACGTCTCCCTCGAAGACCAGGAGGGAGCGGCGCAGGTTGGACTCCAGCAAGGAGCCGAGGACGAAGGCCAGCACCAGTGGGCCGGGCTCGAAGCCGAACTTCTTCATGAGGTAGCCGACGGCGCCGAAGACCACGACGAGCATGACGTCGAACATCGAGTTGTTGATCGTGTAGGCGCCCAGCATCGTGATCAGCACGGTGATGGGGGCGAGGATGGCGCCCCGCACCCGGAGGATGCGCACAAAGACCCCGATGAGGGGGATCGACATGATCAGCAGCAGGATGTTGCCGATGTACATCGAGTTGACCACGCCCCAGAACAGCTCGGGGTTCTGCTGGACCAGCTGCGGCCCCGGGGTGACGCCCTGGATGAGCAGGGCGCCGAACATCAGGGCCATCGTGGCGTTGGCCGGGATCCCCAGGGTGAGCAGGGGGATGAAGGAGCTGGTGGCCGCAGCGTTGTTGGCGGTCTCCGGCCCGGCGACGCCCTCGATCGCGCCCCTGCCGAAGCGCTCGGGCTGCTTCGCCCGCTTCTTCTCCATGGCGTAGGCGGCCATCGAGGAGATCGTGGCGCCGCCGCCGGGGAGGATGCCCAGGAAGAAGCCCAGGACCGAGCCGCGGCCGATGGCCCCGGAGGACTGCTTGAGATCCGCCCGGGAGGGCCAGACGTTGGAGACCTTGTCAGGCGCCTTGGCCGCCCGGTGGCGCTCCTCCAGGTTGTGCAGGATCTCGCCGAGGCCGAACAGTCCCATGGCGACGGGCACGAAGTCGATGCCGTCGGCGAGGTTGACGTTGCCGAACGTGAGCCGCTCGGCGCCGGTGAAGATGTCCCGGCCGACCGTGGCCAGCAGCAGCCCGAAGCACGCGGCGATCAGCGCCTTGGACTTGTTGCCGTTGCTGATGGTGGCGACGAGCAGGATGCCGAGCAGGGCGAGGGCGGTGTACTCGGGCGGACCGAAGTCGAGGGCGAAGCCGGCGACCAGCGGTGCCAGGAAGGTGAGACCGACGATCGCGACGGTGCCCCCGATGAAGGAGCCGATCGCGGCGATGCCCAGCGCGGTGCCGGCGCGCCCCTGCTTGGCCAGCATGTAGCCGTCGAAGACGGTGACGACGGAGCTGGCCTCACCGGGCAGCCGGAGCAGCACGGAGGTGATGGTCCCGCCGTACTGGGCGCCGTAGAAGATGCCGGCCAGCATGATGATCGCTGTCACCGGCTCGATGCCGTAGGTCAGCGGCAGCAGGATGGCGATGGTCGCGGCGGGGCCCAGGCCGGGCAGCACGCCGATCAGCATGCCGATGGTCACGCCCAGCAGGCAGTACAGGAGGTTGGTCGGTTGGAGGACGACGCCGAAGCCGTCCAGGGCGGGTTGCAGGAAGTCCATGCGGGAGCCTTTGGTTGGTGGCCGCCGTGGCGGCGGCCGTCAGAACAGGTGCGGGATCGACGTGCCGAGGGCAGTGATGAAGATCAGGTAGAAGGCGACGACGACGAGCGCGGAGTACAGTGCCGCGGCCCGCCACGTCTCGCCGCCGAGGAACTTCATCCAGATGAACGACAGGAGCAGTGCGGGGATCTCGAACCCGATCACGGGCATGAGCAGCACCAGTCCCAGGAGGGTCACGAGCCCGTAGGCGGCCAGCAGCGACTCCCGGGTGAACTTCTCCCCCTCTCCTCCGCGCCGGCCCAGCACCATGTGGGCCAGGCCGATCACGACGGCCACGATGCTCACCACGAAGGGCCACATGCCGGGGGCCGGCTGCTGCGGCGTGCCCAGTCCCATCCGCAGGGACAGCAGGGCCGCCGCAGCGGCCAGCACCGTGACCGCCAGGGTCGAACCAAGCGCCGCCACGCGGCCGCCGGGTGGCGGGCCCTCGGCCTCCCACTGGGCGGCGAGCTGCTCCGGGGTGAGGTCCTCGACCGCCGTCTCCTCGTCGTGGAGGACGTCGGCGACGGAAGCCGTGTCGTCCGGGCGGGGTTGCTTCATGGAGTCGCTCCTGGCTGTGGTGGTCGTCATGGCGGCGCCGGTCCCTACTCGGCGAGGGAGATGTCGTGCTCCCTGACGAGCTGCTCGTAGCGCTCGGCGAGCTCGGTCCACTCCGCCTCGACCTCCTCGCCCGAGACCTCCCACGGGGTGAGCAGGTTCTGCTCGTTGAACTGTTGGTAGGTCTCCGACTGCACGGCGGCGTCGAAGGCCTCGACCAGCCGCGCCTTGACGTCGTCCGGGAGACCCTCGGGGGCAGCCACCGCCCGGTACTGGGAGACCGGGACGTCGTAGCCGGACTCGACGGCGGTGGGCACGTCGGGCAGGAACTCGTTGCGGTCCTCGGAGAACACCACGATGGGCATCACCTCGCCGGCGTCGATCTGCGACTTGGCCTCGCCCAGCTGGACGGTGGCGACCTGCACCTGATCGCCCAGCACGGCGGTCAGCGCCGGAGAACCGGAGTCGAAGGGCACCTCGGTGCCGCTGATGTCGGCCTGCGCGAACAGTACGGTCTGCGCCAGCTGGGAGCCGGTGCCCACGCCCGTGGTGCCGTAGCTGAACGAGCCCGAGGCGCCCTGTACGTCCTCAAGGCTCTCGAACCCGGATTCCTTGCTCGCGACCATGACGTAGTCGTCCTGGGACAGGCCCTTGAGAACCTCGACGTCGTCCAGGGACACGGCCTCCTCCTCGCCCACGGCCAGCGGGGTGATGGTGATCAGCGAGGCGTTGAGCAGCACCAGGTTCTGGCCGTCGGCCGGCGCGCCGGCGACCTCCTCCGTGGCGAGGGCACCGTTGGCGCCGGGCTTGTTCACGACCGGCATCGGGACCCCGAGGTCCTCCGAGGCGGCGTCGGACACGGCGCGCGCGATGAGGTCGGTGGATCCGCCGGCGGCCTGGCCGACGGTCAGGGTGATGGGATCCGCAGGGAAGTCCTCCCCGGACGCGCTCCCGCCCCCGCCGACGTTTCCACCGCAGGCGCTGAGCGCGAGGAGCGACGTCGCTGCGGTCACGCCGACGAGCGCCGTGCGGAACGAGGTGTTCTTCATGGGTTCTCCTGAATGTGTGAGGGATCAGAACCGCCCGACCGGGTGGCGAGAGGACTCGCGTGTCTGTGAGTGGCATCACAGGCGGATCGATTCCCGAGCCTAAAGAGAGATGATGATGCCTGTCCAAGCCAATTCGTGCATTGAGTAATACCCGGAGGACATGATGTTCACACTCGATCAGGCACGGAGCTTCATCGCCGTCGCCGAGGAGCTGCACTTCGGCCGCGCCGCCGTGCGGCTCAACATGACGCAGCCTCCCCTGAGCCGCCAGATCCAGAAGCTCGAGAAGACGGTGGGGGTCGAGCTCCTGGAGCGGGACAACCGCCGGGTGGCCCTCACCGCCGCTGGAAGGGCGTTCCTGGTCGAGGCCCGCAAGCTGGTGGTCGCCGCCGACCGGGCGCCCCTCCTGGCGCGCCGGATCGCGGCCGGACGCTCAGGCGTGCTGCGGATCGGCTTCACGGCGGCCTCCGGCTTCAGCCTGCTGGGCCCGCTGCTCAGTGAGATCGAGCAGGTGCTGCCGGACGTCGACGTCGACCTGCAGGAACTGGTGACCGGCGAGCAGCTGCAGGCGCTCGAGAACGGCGACCTCGACCTCGGGCTCGCCCGGCCGCCCTTCGACACGGAACTCTTCGAGTCGCAGCTGCTGCTCGCCGAGGACCTGTACGTAGCCGTCCCGGCCGACCACCCGCTGAGCACCCTCAGGCGTCCCGTCACGTCGACCGACCTCAAGGACACCCCGCTGATCATGCACTCCCCCACCAAGGCGCGGTACTTCTACGACCACGTGGTGCGGCTCGTGGAGGTGGAGCACCGCAATGTCGTCCACACCGTCAGCCAGGTTCTCACCATGGTGGCGCTCGTGGCCGCAGGGAGAGGCATCGCCTTCGTCCCGGAGTCCGCCCGGCTCCTCGGCATCGACGGCGTGTCCTACCACCGGCTGGCCAGCAGCTCCTCGGGCTCCGTCGAGCTGCACGCCCTGTGGGACCGCACCTCCAAGAACCCCGCCCTGCACCACCTGCTCGACCTCCTGCGCACCCAGCCGCACTGAGTTCAGCAATCGATGCCCTCAGGGCATGACTCCATTCAAAAACGGCCTTGGACAGCATCAAAAGTCCTCCCTAGGGTGAGACGTGATTCACAGGCAGAACGCCTCCCCTCGACCCATACAAAGGACGACGACCGTGGCCACACACACGCCCCAGGAACTGGCGGACAAGCTCAAGGACGGTCTCCTGTCCTTCCCCGTCACCGCGTTCGACCATGACCTGCTCTTCGACGAGACCGCCTACCGCGAGCACCTGGCGTGGCAGGCCAGCTACCCCGTGGCCGGCCTGTTCGCCGCCGGCGGTACCGGTGAGGGCTTCTCCCTCACCCCCGAGGAGACCGCCACGGTGGTGGCGGCGGCCGTGAACGAGGTCGGCGGCCGGGTCCCGGTGCTGGCCCCCGCGGCCGGCAACACCGCCCAGGCCGTGCGCAACGCCCACGACGCGGCCGCCGCCGGCGCGGAAGGCCTGCTGCTGCTGCCCCCGTACCTCACCGAGTGCGACCAGGACGGACTGCTCGCCCACGCCTCTGCGGTGTGCGCGGCCACCGACCTCGGGGTGATCGCCTACAACCGGGCCAACGCCATCTACTCCGCCGAGACCATCGCCCGTCTCGCCGAGCGTCATGAGAACTTCATCGGCTTCAAGGACGGCATCGGCGACATCGAGCACCTGACCAAGGTCTACGCCCGCAACGGGGACCGCCTGTTCTACCTGGGCGGGCTGCCCACCGCGGAGACCTTTGCCCTGCCCCTGCTGCAGCTGGGGATGAGCACCTACTCCTCGGCGATGTACAACTTCGTGCCCGAGTTCGCCCTGGAGTTCTACCGCGACGTCCGCGCCCAGGACCGGGTGGCCGTCACCGACAAGCTCAACCGGTTCGTGCTGCCCTACATCGAGATCCGCGACCGGGTGAAGGGCTACGGGGTCTCCATCGTCAAGGGCGGGCTCAAGGCAGTCGGCCGCGACGCCGGGTCCGTGCGCCCGCCGCTGCAGGACCTCACCGAGGCCGACCTCGCCGACCTCACCGCCCTCATCCAGTCGGCCGTCCTGCAGAAGGCGTAAGGGCAGGCTCCGTCCCGCTCCGCCCGACGCATCCGATTCACCACGAGGAGTTCACCATCATGAGCACCCAGACCACCACCCTCTCCGGCCACTCGATCATCGCCGGCCGCGAGACCCCCGGCAACGCCGGCACCAGCAGCGGCATCGACCCGGCGACCAATGCCGAGCTCGAACCCGCCTACACCCTGATCGACGAGACCCAGCTCACCGAGGCCACGGCCGCCGCCGAGGAGGCCTTCGAGTCCTTCAGCAGCCTCGACCCCGAGACCCATGCGGGTTTCCTCGAGAAGGTCGCCGCGAACATCGAGGCCGTGGGCCCCGAACTCGTCGACCGAGCCTCGACCGAGACCGGGCTCCCGAAGCCGCGGCTGCAGGGCGAGCTGGCCCGCACCACCGGACAGCTACGGCTGTTCGCCCGCGTGGTGCGCCAGGGTGACCACCGGGGGGTGCGCGTCGAGCCGCCCCTGCCCGAGCGCACCCCCCTGCCCCGCCCGGACCTGCGCCAGCGCAAGGTCCCCCTCGGCCCGGTGGCCGTCTTCGGGGCCAGCAACTTCCCCTTCGCCTTCTCCACCGCCGGTGGCGACACCGCCTCCGCGCTGGCCGCCGGCTGCCCGGTGGTCTTCAAGGCCCACAACGCCCACCCGAGCACCGGCGAGATCGTCGGCCGGGCACTCACCGACGCCGTGACCGAGTGCGGCCTGCACCCCGGGGTGTTCTCGCTGGTCTACGGCCCGGGCGCGAGCATCGGTCAGGCCCTGGCCAAGGACCCTGCCATCAAGGCCGTGGGCTTCACCGGCTCCCGCGGCGCGGGCACCGCGCTGATGGCCGCGGCCGCCGCCCGCCCGGAGCCGATCCCCGTCTACGCGGAGATGAGCTCCATCAACCCCGTCTTCCTCTTCGACTCCGCCCTGCGGGGTGACGCCGAGGAGTTCGCCCGCGCCTACGTCACCTCCCTGACGGGCTCCTCCGGGCAGCTGTGCACCAACCCGGGTCTGCTGTTCGTGCCCGAGGGGGAGGCCGGCGACGCGTTCCTGGCCGCCGTCGGGCGCGTGCTGGCCGACGCCGAGGGCGCGACCATGCTCACCCCTGGCATCGCCCGCTCCTGCCGGGACGGCATCGACGCCCTGGGCTCCCAGGAGAACGTCGAGATCGTGGCCCGCGGCAAGGAGGGCTCCACCGAGAACGCCCCCGCCCCCGTGGTGTTCGGCGCCCAGGTCCCCACGTTCCTGTCCAACCCCGTGCTGCAGGAGGAGATCTTCGGCGCCTCGTCCTTGGCGATCCGCTACGGCTCCGCGGAGGAGCTGGTGGCCGCGGCGGCCCGGATGGAGGGCCAGCTGACCGCGAGCCTGTTCCTGTCCGAGGAGGACATCTCCTCCGCGGCCCCGCTGCTGCCGGTGCTGGAGCGCAAGGTGGGCCGGATCCTCGCCAACGGCTGGCCGACCGGCGTGGACGTGGGCGAAGCCATGGTCCACGGCGGCCCGTTCCCGGCGACGTCCGACTCGCGGACGACCTCCGTGGGCACGCTGGCGATCGAGCGGTTCCTGCGCCCCGTGGCCTACCAGAACATCCCCGGCGCCCTGCTGCCCGCGCCGGTGCAGGACGACAACCCGTGGCACCTCAACCGCCGGGTCGACGGCCGCATCCAGCTGGCCGACCCCCAGGAAGGAGACCGCGCATGAGCACCCGGCCCACTGTCGCACGGCTCGAGGTCGTGCCCGTCGCGGGGCACGACTCCATGCTGCTCAACCTCTCCGGTGCCCACGGGCCGTTCTTCACCCGCAACGTGGTGATCGTGACGGACTCCGACGGGCGGACCGGCCTGGGTGAGGTCCCGGGCGGGGAGGCGATCCGGGCCACGATCGAGGAGGCGGCCGCGCTGCTGGCCGGGCAGCCGGTGGCGCTGTTCCGCACCCTGCTGCGCCGGATCGCCACGGCCTTCGCGGACCGGGACGCCGGTGGGCGCGGTCTGCAGACCTTCGACCTGCGCACCGCCGTGCACGCCGTGACCGGCATCGAGTCCGCCCTGCTGGACCTGCACGGGCAGTTCCTGGGCGTGCCCGTGGCCGAGCTGCTCGGCGACGGCCAGCAGCGCGCCTCGGTGCCCATGCTGGGCTACCTGTTCTTCGTGGGCGACCCGAACAGCACCGACCTGCCGTACCTGCGCGAGCCCCACGGCGCGGACGCGTGGGAGCGGGTGCGCCGGGAGGAGGCGATGACCCCCGAGGGCGTCGTGCGCCTGGCCGAGGCCTCGAAGGAGCGCTACGGCTTCCAGGACTTCAAGCTCAAGGGTGGCGTCCAGGCCGGCGATCTCGAGGTCGACGCCGTCACGGCGATCAAGGAGCGGTTCCCCGAGGCGCGGGTGACCCTCGACCCCAACGGCGGCTGGCTGCTCGAGGAGGCGGTCCGGCTGGGCCGGCGGATGCGGGGCGTGGTCGCCTACGCCGAGGACCCGTGCGGTGCGGAGGGCCGGTTCTCGGGCCGCGAGGTGATGGCGGAGTTCCGACGCGCCACCGGTCTGCCGACCGCGACGAACATGATCGCCACCGACTGGCGCGAGATGTCCCACGCGGTTCGCTCGAACGCGGTCGACATCCCCCTCGCCGATCCGCACTTCTGGACGATGGCCGGGTCCGTGCGCGTGGCCCAGCTGTGCCACGAGTTCGGGCTGACGTGGGGCTCCCACTCCAACAACCACTTCGACATCTCCCTGGCCATGTTCACCCACGTGGGTGCGGCGGCCCCGGGCGAGATCACCGCGCTGGACACGCACTGGATCTGGCAGGACGGCCAGGGCCTCACCCGGGAGCCGCTGCGCATCCGGGACGGCGAGATCCGGGTGCCCGCCGCTCCGGGCCTCGGCGTCGAGCTGGACCGCGAGCGCCTGGCGGAGGCCCACGAGCTCTACCTCGAGCACGGGCTCGGCGCCCGCGACGACGCCGCGGCCATGCAGTACCTGATCGAGGGCTGGAGCTTCGACCCCAAGCGCCCCTGCCTGGTCCGCTGAGGGCAGGGACAGGACCGGATGACGGGGGTGCTGCTGGGCTTCGGCGTGGTGGCCGTGCTCACGGCCATCGGTTTCGCCACCGCCGCGCTGCTGCCCGGTGAGGCCCGCGCCATGCGTGCGGGTCTCACCCCCGTCATCTACTACCTCACCAACCCGGCGCTGATGGTGGTGCTCGTCGCGGGCACCGACCTCGGGGCCGTGCTCGGGGTCTACACCCCGATCGCCCTCGCCACCGCCGCGGTGGCGGGGGCGCTCTTCGCCCTGTACAGCGGCCTGGTGCTCCGCCGGGGAGCAGCCCGCACGGCGGTCGGCGCCATGGCCTCCTCCTACGTGAACGCCGGGAACATCGGGCTGCCCATCGCCCTCTACGCGGTGGGCAGCGCCACCCCCGTGGTCTCCGTGCTGCTGGCGCAGCTCCTGGTGATCGCCCCGGTCTATCTGCTCGTGTTCTCCTGGACCACCCGCCCGTCGCGCCGTACCGGTCCGGGAGCGGCGATCCGGTCGGCGGCCCCCGGGCGGACGAGCACCTCGGCCGGTCGCACGATCGTGCGGTCGGTGGCGAACCCCGTCACGATCGGCACCGCCGCCGGAGTGCTGCTCTCCGCCACCGGCCTGGAGGTGCCCGAGGTGCTCTGGATCCCCCTCGAGATGCTCGGCGAGGCGTCCATCCCCCTGCTGCTCCTGCTGTTCGGGATGGGCCTGCACGGTCAGCGCCCGTTCCGGAACCGCGCGCTCGTGCCGGACGTGCTGGGCGGGACGCTCGTCAAGGTGGTCGTGATGCCCGCGCTGGCGTGGACGATCGCCCGGTTCGGGTTCGGCCTGAGCGGGACCGAACTGCTGGGCGTCGTGGTCATGGCGGCCCTGCCCACGGCCCAGAACGTGTTCCTGTTCTCCTCCCAGTTCCGGATGCCGGCCAACGCCGCCCGCGACATCATCCTGATGAGCTCGTTCCTGTCCTTCCCGGCCATCCTCCTCACCGGCCTGCTCCTGCACTGACCGCGGGCGGCCCGGGCACGGGACGCGCAGGCCCGGGTGCGGGACGAGCGGGCCCGGGTGCGTCTCCTGCCCGGCGGCAGCGCTGCAGGGTGCCGGAGAGCTCCCGCAGTACCGTGGACCCTGTCCGGGCCGCCCCTCACGGGGCCGGCCGGCAGCCGAGCCCTGAGGAGACCTCCCCGTGCCGAGCCCGCACGCCGATCCGCCGCGCGCCCCGACGTCCCGCAGGGCGCTGGTCTACCTCGCCGTGTGCGTGGTCCTGGTGGGCCTGAACCTGCGCACGGTCTTCTCCAGCTTCTCCGCGATCCTCCCGGAGATCACCGCGGCCGCCGGCCTGCCCGGGTGGGCGGTCACCGTGCTGACCACGGCCCCCGTGACGCTGCTCGGCGTCTTCGCGCCGTTCGCACCGCGGCTGGCCCGCCGGTTCGGGACCGAGAACGTGATGCTGGGCGCCATGGTGGTCCTGACCCTGGGCCTGGTGGTCCGCGGCCTCCCCCTGCCCGGGGCGAGCGCCCTGCCGCTGCTGCTCGCGGGGACAGTGGCGTGCGGCGCCGCGATCGCCCTGGGCAACGTGCTGCTGCCGTCCATCGTGAAGCGGGACTTCGCCCACCGCATCGGCCTGATGAGCGGGCTCTACACCACCGCGATCTGCGCCTCCGCCGCCCTCGGCGCGGGCCTCACCTACCCGGTGTTCCAGGCGACGGACTCCTGGCGGGGCTCCCTGGCGGTGTGGGCGGCGCCCGCGGCCGTGGTGGTGGCCCTGCTCGTCCCGGTGGCGCTCCGCCACCGGGCCCCCGGCCCCCCGCCGCCCGACACCGGCGGGCCCGGCCCGTGGCGCTCCCCGGTGGCCTGGCAGATCACCCTGTTCATGGTCTTCCAGGCGATGATGTCCTTCAGCGTCTTCGCGTGGCTCGCCCCCATCCTGCGGGACCGCGGGATCGACGGGGCCACCGCCGGCCTGATCGTGGCCGTGTCCATCCTGCTCCAGATGACGGGCTCGCTCTTCGCCCCGCTGCTGGCCGCGCGGCTGGCCGACCAGCGGGTGCTCAACGCCGCGGTGGCCCTGATGGCCGGCGGCGGCTTCGTGCTCTCCATCTTCGGGCCCACCCAGCTGATCTGGGTCTGGACCGGGCTGCTGGGTCTGGGCCAGGGCAGCCTCACCGCCGTGGCCCTGACGATGATCGCGCTGCGCACCCGCAGCAGCCACATGGCGGTGCGGCTCTCGGGCATGATGCAGGGCGTCGGCTACGGCGTGGGCTCCTCGGGCACCTTCCTGGTGGGGCAGCTGCTGCACTGGACCGGGGGCTTCGCCGCCGCGGGCGTCATGTTCGCGGTGGTCGGCACGCTCGCGGCGGTCTTCGGCTGGCAGGCCGGCCGGGCCCGCTTCATCCGGGAGTGACCGCCTCCTCCGCGCCGTTCCGGGGCGGAGCGGTGGAGGAGCGCGCCACGAGCGAGGTCTGCAGCTGGAGCGGGTGGACCCGGCGCGACCCGCCGGCCAGGAGCGTGACCGCGCGCTCGACGGCCATCTCGCCCATGGCGTGCAGGGGCTGGCGGACCGTGGTCAGCTTGGGCGAGGCCCAGCGGGCGATCAGCGTGTCGTCGAAGCCGACCACGCTGAGGTCCTCGGGGACCCGCAGCGAGGCCTGCCGGGCGGCCTCGAAGGCCCCGAGCGCCGCCTCGTCGGAGGCCGCGAACAGCGCCGTGGGCGGGTGCTCGAGCTCGAGCAGCTCCTGGGCGCCGGCGAAGCCCGCCTCGTAGCTGAAGCCGCCGCCCGTCACGAGCTCGGGGTCGTGGGGGACCCCGGCGCTCTCCAGGGCGCTGCGGTACCCGGCCAGTCGCTCGCGCGCCGGGACCGACCGCCCGGCACCGCTGAGGTGGCCGATCCGGCGGTGCCCGAGCTCCAGGAGGTGGGTGGTGGCCTCGTACCCGCCGGCCCAGTTGGTGGAGCCGATGCTCGGCACCGTGGACGGGAGGCTGTTCACGGGGTCGATGACCACCAGCGGGACCTGCGCGTGGGCCGCGGCGGCCACCTGCTCCGTGGTCAGCGGCGTGGTGACCGCGATGACCGCGGTCTCGCCCGTGCGGCCGCAGCGGGCGAACCACTCCTCGGAGAACGGGGGGACGTCGCCCTGCTCCAGGCTCGGCAGCGTGCTCAGCATCAGGTCGGCGTCGGCGCGGCCGCAGGCGTCCACGGCACCCGCCATCACCTGGAGGGAGTAGTTGCTCTCCAGGGTGTCGAAGACGAGCACGATGGCGGTCCGGGGCCGGCGGGCGGCCGAACCCGTGTAGCCGAGGGCGGCGACCGCGGCCCGGACCCTCTCCCGCGTGTCCTCCCCCACGTCGGGGCGGCCGTTGAGCACCTTGGAGACCGTGCCCTTGGAGACGCCGGCCTGGGCTGCGACCTGGCTCAATGTGGTTCGCTTCATCGGGACGGTCTCCTCGGACGCCGAACGGGACGCCGGAGCGCGGCGAAACGTTTCGCAGCGTCCGACACAGTGGCAGTCGTCACACCAGGGGGTTGACGGGTGTGAAACAGGCCACTTAGTCTTCTTCCAGCGAAACGCTATACGAAAAGTTTCGTAGGCGCAACGTATCGCTCAACGATGAGGAGAACGCCATGACCACCCCCCGCACCCTCCACCCCGCGCCCGCCGGCACCCCCCGCGCCCCCTTCTCCCGCCGGTCGCTGTCCCGCATCGCGCTCGTGGGCGCCGCGGCCCTGACCCTGGCCGGGTGCGGCGGCGGGGCCCAGCCCGGCGGCGCGGGCGGAGTCTCCGCCTGGACCCTCACCGGCGGGGCCGAGGAGACGTTCCGCAGCTCGTTCCAGGCGTGGAACGACGCCAACGACGACGCCCCCATCACCGCGGAGTACTTCGCGAACGACGCCTTCAAGGAGAAGATCCGCACCAGCGTCGGCTCCGGCAACGCGCCGACCCTGATCTACAACTGGGGCGGCGACAACCTCGAGAGCTACGTCGAGAACGGCAACGTGGTGGAGCTGACCGGGAAGATCCCCGAGATGGAGGAGCGGGCCCTCGACTCCGTGCTGGAGACCGGCAAGGTGGACGGGAAGCTCTACGCCGTCCCGAACAACAACACGCAGCCCGTCGTCCTGTACTACAACACGAAGCTGTTCGAGCAGGCCGGGGTGGAGGTCCCCACCACCTGGGCCGAGATGCTGGACGCGGTGGAGGCCTTCCAGACCGAGGGCGTCACGCCGATCTCCGTGGCCGGCTCCAGCCAGTGGCCGTACCTGATGTGGATCCAGTACCTCACCGACCGGATCGGCGGGCCCGAGGTGTTCCAGGCCGTCGTGGACGGCGAGGAGAACGCCTGGTCCGATCCCGCGATCACGGAGGCCCTCGAGAAGATCCAGGAGCTCGTCGAGGCCGGCGGCTTCGGCGACACCTACGGGTCGGTGGTGGCCGACGCGGGCGCCGACGTGGCCCTCGTGCACACCGACCAGGCGGCCATGATGCTGCACGGCAGCTGGGTCTACTCCAGCTTCCTCACCGACGCCCCCGAGTGGACCGCCGAGGGGAACCTCGGCTACACCACGTTCCCCGAGATCGAGGGCGGGAAGGGCGACCCGCAGAACATCGTGGGCAACCCGGCGAACTTCTGGGCCGTGTCCGCGGACGCGAGCGAGGAGGAGCAGGCCACGGCCCTCGAGTACCTGAACGACATGAACCTCGACGACGCCGCGGTCGGCACGCTCTTCGACGCCGGGCTGATCCCCGCCGTGGACGGGGTGGAGGACCGGATCGCCGAGACCGAGCACCCGGAGTACCTGGACTTCGCCTACTCGATGGTCCAGGACGCACCCAACTTCCAGCTCTCGTGGGACCAGGCGCTCCCGGCCGACCAGGGACAGGCCCTGCTGACCAACCTCAGCCAGGTCTTCGCCGGCGAGATGACCCCCGAGGAGTTCCAGGCCGCGATGAACGGAACGCTGTGACGCTCGATCGAACTCCCGCCAAGCGCAGGTCACGGGTGGGCGCCGCCCCCAGCAACTGGCTGCTGGCGCCCGCCCTGGTCTTCTTCGGCGTCTTCGCGATCGGGCCGCTGCTGGGCGTGCTGGTGCTGTCCTTCATGCAGTGGGACGGTCTGGGCACCCCGCAGTGGACCGGGGGCGAGAACTGGGTGTCCGTGCTCGAGAACCCGGTCTCCCGCCAGGCGATGGTGCTGACCGTCCAGCTGACCCTGCTGAGCTACGTCGTGCAGTTCCCGCTGAGCCTGCTGCTCGGCGTGTTCATGGCCGGCCGCCAGCGGTACCGGGAGTTCCTGTCCGTCCTGTACTTCCTGCCGATGCTCTTCTCGGCCGCGGCGATCGGCATCGCCTTCAAGGCCCTGCTCGACCCGAACTTCGGCCTGTCGCGGGCGTTCGACGCGGCCCTGCTGCGGCAGGACTGGCTGGGCAACGGAAGCCTGGCGTTCTACGTCGTCGTCTTCGTCATCTCGTGGTCCTTCATCCCCTTCCACTCGCTGCTCTACCAGGCGGGGGTCCGGCAGATCCCGCAGAGCATGTACGAGGCCGCCACGATCGACGGCGCGGGGACGGTGCGGCAGTTCTTCTCCATCACGCTGCCGCAGCTGAAGTACACGATCGTGACGTCCTCCACGCTGATGCTGGTCGGCTCCCTGACCTACTTCGACCTCGTCTTCGCCCTCACCGGGGGCGGACCCGGCACCGCGACCCGGATCCTGCCCCTGGACATGTACCTGACCGGATTCCGCAGCAACCAGATGGGCGAGGCCAGTGTCCTGGCGGTCATCCTCGTCGCCGTGGGGCTCACCCTCGCCCTCGGCCTGCAACGGCTCACCGGGGCCGAAAAGATGGAGAGCCAGGCGGAAGGTGCGTAGTCCCATGAGCACGAGTCCTGTGGACACCCGTCCCGACAGCACGAGCCGCACGGGCACCCGCCCCACGACCCCTCCACCCGCGGGCACCCGTCCCGCCCGCCGGCGCCGGGGCGTCCCGAACATCCCGGCGGCCGTCGGCGGCTGGCTGTGGCTGGCCGCGATCATCATCCCGATCTACTACATCGCCATCACGAGCCTGAAGCCCCGCGACGACTACTACTCCACGAACCCGCTGCTGCCCTCGGCGCCGACGTTCGCGCCGTACACCACGGTCCTGGAGAACCAGTTCGTGCAGTACTTCCTCAACAGCGTGGTGGTGGTCGTGTTCACGGTCGCCGGGATCGTGTTCCTGTCCCTGCTCGCGTCCTACGTCATCGTGCGGAGCCGGACCGGGCTGGCCGTGTTCTCGAACCGGCTGTTCCTGCTGGGCATCGCCATCCCGATCCAGGCGACGATCATCCCGATCTACCTGATCATCGTCCAGCTGGGCCTCTACGACACCCTGGCCGCCCTGATCCTGCCCGGGATCGCGTCCGGGATCCCGATCACGGTCCTGATCCTGACGAACTTCATGCGGGACATCCCCAACGAGCTCTACGAGTCCATGACCCTCGACGGCGCCGGCGACTGGAAGGTCTTCCGCACGCTCGTCCTGCCGCTGAGCCTGCCCGCCATCACCACCGTGGGCGTCTACAACGCCCTCAACAGCTGGAACAACTTCCTGTTCCCACTGATCCTCACCCAGAGCTCCGAGAAGCGCACGCTGCCCCTGTCCCTGTGGACCTACCAGGGGGAGTTCCAGGCCGACATCCCGGCCGTCCTGGCCGCCGTCGTCCTCTCGGCGATGCCCATCCTCGTCCTCTACATCTTCGGGCGCCGGCACCTCGTCGCCGGGCTCACCGCCGGCTTCGGCAAGTGACCCGCCCACCGAGCAGAAAGCACACCCCCATGACAGCACCAATGACAGCACCCTGGAACGACCCCGCCCGCCCCGTCGCCGAACGCGTCGACGCCCTGCTGCAGCAGCTGAGCCTCGAGGAGAAGGCCGGCCAGCTCGGCAGCTACTGGCTGCGCCCCGACCCGGAGGAGGCCACGGGCGGCGCGGCCCCCATGGAGTCCGCCTTCGCCAACGACCGCTCGACCTTCGAGGCCGCGATCGCGCACGGCCTCGGCCACATCACCCGGGCCTTCGGCAGCGCGCCGATCTCCGCGGCCGACGGGGTGGAGCACCTGCGCACCCTGCAGCGCCAGGTCGTGGAGACCTCCCGGCTCGGCATCCCGGCCATCGCCCACGAGGAGTGCCTCACCGGGTTCACAACCCTCGGGGCCACCTGCTACCCGGCCGCGATCGCCTGGGGCGCCGCCTTCGACCCCGAGCTGGTCCGCACCATGGCCCGGCACATCGGCACCGACATGAAAGGCGTGGGCGTCCACCTCGGCCTGTCCCCCGTGCTCGACGTCGTCCGCGACTACCGCTGGGGCCGCGTCGAGGAGACCGTCGGCGAGGACCCCTACCTCGTGGGCACCCTGACCACCGAGTACGTCCGGGGGCTGCAGGAGGCCGGCGTCGTCGCCACCCTGAAGCACTTCGCGGGGTACTCCACCTCCCGCGCCGGGCGCAACCACGCCCCCGTCTCGATCGGACCGCGCGAGTTCCGCGACGTCGTCCTCGTGCCCTTCGAGATGGCCGTCAAGCTCGGCGAGGCCGGCGCGGTGATGAACTCCTACGCGGACGTCGACGGCGTCCCGCCCGTCGCCGACCCCGAGCTGCTCACCACGCTCCTGCGGGAGACGTGGGGCTTCGAGGGCACGGTCGTGTCCGACTACTGGGCCGTGAGCTTCCTCGAGTCCATGCACCACGTCGCCGCGGACCCCCGGGACGCCGGCGTGCAGTCGCTCTCGGCCGGCATGGACGTGGAGCTGCCCGAGACCAGCTGCTTCGCGGACCTCGCCGCCGCCGTGCGGGACGGCGAGCTCGACGAGTCCCTGCTCGACCGCGCGGTGCGGCGGGTGCTGACGCAGAAGGTCGAGCTGGGCCTGCTGGATCCGGGCTTCGACCCCGGCACCGCGGGCGGGGCCGTCGACCTCGACTCCCCGGCGAACCGGCGGCTCGCCCGCCGCATGGCCGAGGAGTCCGTCGTCCTGCTCAAGAACGAGGGCGTCCTGCCGCTCGCCCGGGACACCGCCCGGACGGTCGCAGTCATCGGCCCCAGCGCGGGCCAGCCCCGCTCGTTCCTCGGCTGCTACAGCTTCACCAACCACGTCCTGTCCCGGTTCGGCGAGTCCGGCACCGGCATCGAGATCACCTCGATCGTCGACGCCCTCGCCGAGGAGTTCGCGGACGGGGAGACGACCTTCCGCCACGCCCGCGGCGTCGACTTCACCGATCCCGACACCAGCGGCATCGCCGAGGCCGTGGCCGCCGCGGAGGAGGCCGACCTCGCGGTCGTCACGGTGGGCGACCTCGCCGGGCTCTTCGGCACGGGCACCTCCGGCGAGGGCTGCGACGTCGTGGACCTGTCGCTGCCGGGCCGGCAGGCCGACCTCGTCGAGGCGGTGCTCGCCACGGGCACCCCGGTGGTCCTCGTGCTCGTGACGGGCCGCCCCTACAGCCTCGGGGCGTTCGACGACCGCTGCGCGGCCGTCGTCCAGGCCTTCATGCCGGGCGAGGAGGGCGGGCACGCCGTCGCCGGAGTGCTCTCCGGGCGGGTGAACCCCTCCGGGCGGCTGCCCGTGGGGATCCCCCGGCACGTGGGCGGGCAGCCCGGCACCTACCTGACCCCCGCCCTGGGCGGGTACTCCGAGGGCGTCTCCAACCTCGACCCCCGGCCGCTGTACCCGTTCGGCCACGGCCTCGGGTACTCGAGCTTCTCCTACGACGCGCTCGAGCTGTCCGCGACCGGCATCGGCACCGACGGCACCGTGGAGGTCGCGGTCACCGTGACCAACACCTCCGACCGGGCGGGCCAGGAGGTCGTCCAGCTGTACCTGAGCGACCCCGTCGCCCAGGTCGTCCGGCCGCTGAAGATGCTCGTCGGCTTCGCCAAGATCGCCCTGGAGGCCGGGCAGAGCGCCCGCGTGGTCTTCTCCGTCCACGCCGACCGCACCTCGTTCACGGGCCGGGCCATGCGCCGGATCGTGGAGCCGGGCGAGTTCGTGCTCCGCGCCGGCCCCTCCAGCGAGGACCTGCCCCTCGAGGGCCGGTTCACGATCACCGGCGCCGTGCGGGACGTGGAGGACACCGACCGTGTCCTCACGACCCCCGTCGAGGTCCAGGCCTCCGACCGCGCGCTCACCGCCGCCGACGCCTCCTGAGCCCGGGGCGCGGGCCGCGCAGCGGCCCGCGCCCCGTCCACCCCGTCCCCCGTCCACCCCGTCCCCCGTCCACCCCGTCCCCCGTCCACCCCGTCCCCCGTCCCCCGTCCCCCGTCCCCATCCCCCATCCCCCACGAAGGAATCCCTGACATGAGCAGACGAGCCCCCTTCCTCCGCGCCGGAGCGGCCACCGCCGTCGCCGCCCTGTGCCTCACCGCGGTCCCCCAGGCCGCGACCGCCGCCCCCGAGACCCGCCCTCCCGGCCTGGCCAAGCAGGACACCCTGCGCTGGAACACGCCCAAGGACTTCCGCATCGGCAGCGCCGTGGCCGGCGGAGGCCACCACACCACCGCCGACTACCCGGAGCCCTTCCCCTCCGACCCCGAGTACCGCTCGGTCCTGGCACGGGAGTTCAGCTCCCTGACCCCCGAGAACCAGATGAAGTGGGAGTTCATCCACCCCGAGGAGGGCGTGTACGACTTCGGCCCCGCCGACGACATCGTCGACTTCGCCGAGGCCAACGGGCAGGTCGTGCGCGGCCACACCCTGTTCTGGCACAGCCAGAACCCCGACTGGCTCGAGAACGGCAACCACACCCCGGAGGAGCTGCGCGCCATCCTCAAGGACCACATCTACACGGTGGTCGGCCACTACGAGGGCCGCATCCAGCAGTGGGAGGTCGCCAACGAGATCTTCGACGACAACGGGAACCTGCGCACGGAGGACAACATCTGGCTGCGCGAGCTGGGCCCGGAGATCATCGCCGACATCTTCCGCTGGGCCCACGACGCCGACCCGAACGCCCAGCTGTTCTTCAACGACTACAACGTGGAGGGCATCAACGCGAAGTCCGACGCCTACTACGCGCTGATCCAGGACCTGCTCGCACAGGACGTGCCGGTCCACGGCTTCGGGATGCAGACCCACCTCGGCCTCCAGTACGGCTTCGACGGGCGCATGCAGCAGAACCTCCAGCGCTTCGACGACCTCGGCCTGGAGACGGCCGTCACCGAGATCGACGTCCGCGGGCCGGTCGACGGGGACGACCGGATGAGCGACGAGCTGCGCCAGAAGCAGGCCGACTGGTACCGCATGGCCCTCGAGGCGTGCCTGGCCGTGGAGGACTGCAACTCCTTCACCGTGTGGGGCGTGCTCGACGAGCACTCCTGGGTGCCGAACACCTTCCCCGGCTACGGGGACGCCCTGACCATGGAGGGCGACTACGAGCGCAAGCCGGCCTACGACGCCCTGCAGGAGACCCTGGTCCGATCGCAGCCGGGCGGCGAGGCGAAGTGGAAGCACCACCCCGCGTTCCGGTGAGCTGAGCGCCCGGCCCGGCCCGCGACGGGGTCCGCTCGCACGAGCGGACCCCGTCGTCGTCCCCTGGCGGGTGCGGGTCAGCGCCGGTCGATCCAGCGGGCCGGAGAGGCGTAGATCGGCTCCAGCGCCGTCGCGGCCGCACCGGTCAGGGCCGGGTGGGCGTCCGCGGCCGAGCGCTGGATCCCGACGGGCCCCACCTCCGCCGTGAGCGCGTGCGCCTCGAGGACCTCGCGCAGCACGGGCTCCAGCTCCGCCGCGATGGGGGCGAAGTACCCGGAGAGCACGACCGTGGACAGGTCCAGGACGTTCATCGAGTTCGCGAGCACCACGCCCAGGGGCCGCCCGATCATCTCCATGACCGCCTCCCGGCTCTGCAGCCGCTCGGCCGTGGCCGCCACCAGGTCCTCGATCCGGACGTCCTCCGGCAGGCCGGTCCTCCCCCGCAGCGCGTGGTAGCTGGCGTAGGCCTCGAGGCAGCCGCGCCGCCCGCACCGGCACAGCTCCCCGCCGGGGGTGATCGTGACGTGGCCCAGCTCCCCCGCCCAGCCGTGCTCGCCCCGGAGGATGCGCCCCTCCAGGACCACGGCACCGCCGATCCCGGTCTCGCCGTGCAGGAAGAGGAAGGACGCGCCGGGCCGGCGCAGGACCTCTGTGCGCGCGGCCAGCATGCTGTCGTTGCCGGCGGTGAGCGCCGCCCCCCGGAACGCCGGGAGCTCCTGGAGCCGCTCGACCAGCGGGACGTCCTGCCAGGCGAGGTTGGGGGCCGCGAGCACGGTGGCGCGGTCCGTGGAGAGCCGGCCGGGGACCGAGACGCAGATCCCGGCCACGGGCACGTCCCGCCGGGGGGACAGGGCGGCGTCGAGCAGACCGGCCAGCACGGAGGCGACCTCGTCCACGGGCGCCCCGGCGAACGCCCCGAACCGGGACTCCTCGTGCAGGACGCGGCCCCCGAGATCCGTGACGAGGCACGCGAGGTGGTCGGCGGCGACCTCCAGCCCCACGCCCAGGACGGTTCCCCGGGCCACGGTCAGCGGGATCATGGGCCGCCCGGACACTCGCGCGGCCGCCTGCTGCCCCTCGACGAGCAGTCCCGCCTCGAGCAGCTCCTGCACCAGCTTGGACACGGTGGGCTTCGTGAGCCCCGTGAGCTTGGCGAGCGCGGCCCGTGAGACCGGCGCCCCCGCTCCGGCGACGGCGCGCAGCACGGTGGAGAGGTTGTGCTCCCGCAGGTGGCTCGACTGCACGGACGGCTCTCCTCTGCTCCCGGTGGGACCGGGTCCCACGCGGATCCCGGCCGACCCGCGGAACGAAAAGTTCGTCGCCGGTCTTTCCCCACGGTACTCCAGCTCCTATAGTAAGTAACGGTAACTAACCGAATGGGAAAGGACCTCCGATGCCCACCGCATCCCCCGCGACCTCCCTCGCCTCCTCGCTCACCCCGTCCCCCGCGGACAAGTTCTCCTTCGGCCTCTGGACCGTGGGCTGGGCGGCCCGCGACCAGTTCGGCGCCGCCTCCCGGCCGGACCTCGACCCCCTCGAGTCCGTGCGCCGGCTCCAGGAGCTCGGCGCCTGGGGCTTCACCTTCCACGACAACGACCTGATCCCCTTCGACGCCACCGAGGCGCAGCGCGAGAAGCTGATCGGGCAGCTCAAGCAGACCATCGACGAGACCGGCATGGTCTGCGAGATGGTCACCACCGACACCTTCGCGGAGCCGATCTTCAAGGACGGCGCATTCACGTCCAACGACCGGCGGGTCCGGCGCTACGGCCTGCGCAAGGTGCTGCGCAACGTGGACCTCGCCGCCGAGCTCGGCGCCACGACCTTCGTGATGTGGGGCGGGCGGGAGGGCACCGAGTACGACTCCTCCAAGGACCTCTACGCCGCCCTGGACCGCTACGCCGAGGGCATCGACACCGTGGCCGGGTACATCAAGTCCCAGGGCTACGACATGCGCATCGGCATCGAGCCGAAGCCCAACGAGCCCCGCGGCAACATCTTCCTGCCCACCATCGGGCACGCGCTCGCGTTCATCGACCGGCTCGACAACGGGGACGTCGTGGGCGTTAACCCCGAGACCGGGCACGAGCAGATGGCCACGCTCAACTACACGCACGGCCTCGCCGAGGCCCTGTGGTGCGAGAAGCTGTTCCACATCGACCTCAACGGCCAGAACGGCCCGATGTACGACCAGGACCTGGTGTTCGGCCACGGCAACCTGATCAGCGCCTTCTTCACGGTCGACCTGCTGGAGAACGGGTTCCCGTCCATGCCGGGGGCCTACCAGGGCGCCCGGCACTTCGACTACAAGCCCTCCCGCACCGAGCACCTCGACGGCGTCTGGGACTCGGCCGCGGCGAACATGCAGATGTACCTGCTCCTGAAGCAGCGCGCCGTGGCCTTCCGCCAGGACCCCGACGTCCAGGAGGCCATGGAGCAGTCCGGCGTCCTCGAGCTCGGCGAGCCGACCCTCGCGGAGGGCGAGGACCTGGAGGCCTTCCTCGCCGACCGCAGCTCCTACGAGGACCTCGACCTGACGGCGCCCTCGGAGCGCAACTACGGCTTCGTGCGCCTTCACCAGCTCGCCGTCGAGCACCTCATGGGCGCCCGGGGCTGAGGCACTCGGGGCCGGCGCCCACCCCCGATCCCGGGCGCCGGCCCCGTCCCGGCCCGGTCCGGCGCACGTCCCCCCTGCGCCGGGCCGGGCCTCCCGCCCCACCCTCCTCGCGGCGCCCCCGCCGCCCCGTCCCGACCCTGCACCGAGGTTCCTTCATGGCACGCACGACCGTCCTGGGCATCGACTCCTCCACCCAGTCCACCAAGGCGCTCCTCGTCGACGCCGGCACCGGCGAGGTGCTCGCGCAGCGCCGCGCCCCCCACCCCGAGGGGACCGAGGTGGACCCGCGGGCCTGGCTCGCCGCGCTCGACGACGCCGCCGGCCCCTTCATGGCGGAGGCCGCCGCCGTGTCCGTCGGAAGCCAGCAGCACGGGATGGTCGCCCTCGACGAGCACGACGCCGTGGTGCGCGACGCCCTGCTGTGGAACGACACCCGCTCGGCGCCGCAGGCCCGGCAGCTCGTCGAGGAGATGGGCGGCCCGGCCGCCTGCGCCGAGGAGCTCGGCGGCGTGCTGGTCGCGTCCATGACGTCCACCAAGCTGCGCTGGATGGCGCAGCACGAGCCGGAGCACGCCGCCCGCACCCATCGGGTGCTGCTGCCCCACGACTACCTGTCGTGGCACCTCGACGCCGACAGGGCGTGCTTCTTCACCGACCGCGGCGACGCCTCGGGCACCGGCTACTTCTCCACGCGCACCGGCGCGTGGAACCACGACCTCGTCGAGCAGGCGCTCGGCCACGACCTGGAGCTCCCGCAGGTGGCCGCCGCCCCGCACGAGGTCATGGGCCGCACGGCCGCGGGGGCGGTTCTCGCGGCCGGCACCGGCGACAACATGGCCGCCGCGCTGGGCGTCACGCTCGGCCCCGGGGACGTGTCCCTGTCGATCGGCACCTCCGGGGTCGCCGCCATGGTCTCGGAGACCCGCACCGCGGACCCCAGCGGGCTGGTGACCGGTTTCGCCGACGCCACCGGCCGGTACCTGCCCATGGCCACGACCCTCAACGCCGCGCGGATCCTGGAGTTCGGGGCCCGGGTGCTGGGCGTCGACCACGCCGGCCTCGCCGACCTGGCCCTCGCGGGACGCCCCGGGGCGGGCGGCGTCACGCTGCTCCCGTACCTCGACGGGGAGCGCACGCCCAACCGGCCCGACGCCCGCGCCACCCTCCACGGGATGTCGTCGCGCACCGGCCGGGAGGACATCGCCCGGGCCTGCGTGGAGGGCCTGCTCTGCTCCCTCGCCGACGGCGTGGCCGCGCTCGAGCGGGCCACCGGCACCGCCGCACAGCGGATCCTCCTGATCGGCGGCGGCGCGCAGTCCGAGGCCGTGCGCCGGCTCGCCCCGGCCGTGCTCGGCCGGCCCGTGCTCGTGCCCGCCCCCGCCGAGTACGTGGCCCTCGGCGCCGCCCGGCAGGCCGCCTGGGCCCTCTCGGGCGATGAGGAGCCCCCGGCCTGGGCGCTCGCCGGCGCCCAGCAGTACGAGGCGGAGCCGACGCCCGAGGTCGTGGAGGCCTACCGCACGCTGCGCGACCGGACCGCCGACTGGTCCCCGTCCCCGGCCGGAGCCCCCCGTGGGCGGTGAGACCGCCCCGCGGTCCTTCGGCGCGCTGCCCGACGGCCGGGAGGTCACCGTCCACACCCTGACCGCCCCGGGCGGGCTGCGCCTGCGCGTGCTCGACCTCGGCGCCACGGTGCAGGCCCTGCACCTGCCCGACGGGTCCGGAGGCACGACGAACGTGGCCCTGGGCCACCCGGACGCCGCCGCCTGCGCGGCGCCCCCGGAGGCCTTCCTCGGGGCGGTGGTCGGCCGGTACGCCAACCGGATCGCCGGCGCCCGCTTCGACCTCGACGGGCGCACCGTGACCCTGGCGGCCAACGAGGCCGGCAACACCCTGCACGGAGGCCCCGACGGCTTCCACCGCCGCACCTGGCAGGTGGTGGAAGCCGGTCCGGACCGGCTGGTGCTGGAGCTGGTCAGCCCGGACGGGGACCAGGGCTTTCCCGGCGAAGTGGTCCTCCGGGCCCGGTACGCCGTCGCGGACGACGTCGTGACCCTGGACCTGGAGGCCCGCACCGACGCGCCCACCGTGGTCGGGCCCGCCAGCCACCTCTACCTCAACCTCGCCGGCGAGGGAGCGGGGACGATCGACGACCACCGGCTCACCGTCGAGGCCGACCGGTACCTCCCCGTGGGGCCGGACTCCCTGCCGCTGGGCGGGCTGGCGGACGTGACCGGGACGCCGTTCGACCTCACCGCCCCCGCCCGGATCGGGGACCGGGTGCGGGCGGAGCACCCGCAGACGGCGGCCGTGCGCGGGATCGACCACTCCTTCCACCTGCGGGGGGCGGGCCTGCGCCGGGCCGCGCTCCTGGAGCACCCGGCGAGCGGTCGGTCGGTGGAGCTGTTCACGGACCAGCCCGCCCTGCAGGTCTACACGGGCAACTCTCTGGACGGCTCCGGCAGCTCGGGGCGCCGGTACCGCCAGGGCGACGGCGTGGCCCTCGAGCCCCAGCGGCACCCGGACTCTCCCAACCGGCCGGAGCTCTCCGACCCCGTCCTGCGCCCGGGCGAGACCTACCGCTCCCGCACCGAGTGGCGCTTCCGGCACTAGCCGCTCAGCCCAGCGCGTCCTCCAGCACGGCCAGCACCTCGGACGCGCTCCCGGCGTCGAGGAGGCCCTGACGGCAGGACTCCTCGGCCAGGGCCTCGGAGAGCTCGGCCAGCAGCTCCAGGTGCTCCTCCCCGGACCGCTCCTCGGGGAGGGAGATCAGGAAGACCAGGTGGACGGGCTCGCCGTCCAGCGCGTTCCACTCCACGCCCTCCCGGCTGCGGGCGAACGCGACCATCGGCCGCTCGGCACCGGCGGACTTGGCGTGCGGCAGGGCCACACCGTTGCCCACCCCGGTGGAGCCCTCCTCCTCCCGGGCCAGGGCCGCCGCGACGGTGCTGTCGGCGTCGTACGCCCGCCCGGTGTGCGCGCCGAGCTCGGCGAGCTGCCGGATGACGCCGTCCCGGTCCGCCCCGTGGACGTCCAGGAGCACGGTCGACTCGCTGAGGTGTTCCAGGACGGAGCCGGAGCGCCCCGGGGAGTCGTCCGCGGCGCGGGGGGTCCTGTCGCTCATCTGCTGTCCCATCGGTGGTGGCGGGCGGGCGCCGCGGCCCCGCTGTGCTGCCCGCGGCACCGCTGCACCCTCGTGCGGGCCAAGATACGGCGGCCGGGACCGGGCGTCCACCAGGCCGGGCGGAATCCGACCCCGACGGCGAATATTGTTGAACAATCCTGCCGGACAGGGCATGCTGAAGGGACCGACGTGACAAGGAGCACAGCATGCCCCCCTCCGACATCGACCTCAACGCGGACTGCGGCGAGTCGCTCAGCGCCTGGGCCATGGCCGGCGACGAGGCCGTCCTGCACGTGGTCACCAGCGCCAACGTGGCCTGCGGCTTCCACGCGGGAGACCCGACGGTCGCCCGCCGGACCTGCACCGTGGCCGCCGAGCAGGGCGTGGCCGTGGGCGCCCAGGTCTCCTATGACGATCTCAAGGGCTTCGGCCGCCGCTTCATCGCCGTGCCCCGGGCGGAGCTGACCGACCAGCTGGTGTACCAGATCGGCGCCCTCCAGGCCCTGGCCCGCGCCTCGGGCACCGCGGTGAGCTACGTCAAGCCGCACGGCGCCCTCTACAACGCGATCGTCCACCACGAGGAGCACGCGGGAGCCGTCGTCGACGCCGTGCGCGACGTCGACGACGCCCTGCCCCTGCTGGTGCTGCCCGGTTCCGAGATCGAGCGGCAGGCGCGGGCCGCCGGGCTGCGCACGGTCCGTGAGGCCTTCGCCGACCGCGGCTACACGCCGCAGGCCACCCTCGTGCCGCGCACCGAGGCCGGCGCCGTCCTGCACGACGCCGAGCAGATCGCCGCCCGCGTGGTGCGGATGGTCGTCGAGGGCGTCGTCGAGGCCGTCGACGGCTCCCTCGTGGCGGTGGACGCCGAGAGCATCTGCGTGCACGGGGACACCCCAGGGGCGCTGGCCATCGCCGAGCGTGTGCGCCGCGCCCTCGAGGAGGCCGGCCTGCGCGTCGGCAGCTTCCTGTGAGCGGGCCGGTCCCCGCCGGGCCCCGCCCGGTCCGGCCCCTGGGCCCGCGCGCGGCCCTGGTCGAGTGCGCCGACCTGCACGACGCCGTGGCGGTGCACGCCCGGCTCGCCGCCGCGGACCTGCCCGGGCTCGTGGACTGCGTGGCCGGCGCGGAGACCGTGGTCGTGCGCGCGAGCACCACCGCGGCCCTGCGGGACATCGTCCGCACGGCGCGCAGCGCCCCCCGCGGGAGCGCCGGGATGGGAGAGGCCCGCACCGTGACCATCGACGTCGTCTACGACGGCGAGGACCTCGCGGCGGTCGGCGAGCTCACCGGCCTCGGCGCGGACGGGGTGGTCCGGGCCCACTCCGAGCAGTCCTGGACCGCCGCCTTCGCCGGCTTCGCCCCCGGCTTCTTCTACTGCGCAGGCGAGAACAGCCTCGACGTCCCGCGCCGGGACACGCCGCGCACCGCCGTCCCCGCCGGGTCGGTGGCCCTGGCCGGCCGGTTCTCCGCCGTCTACCCCCGCAGCTCCCCCGGCGGCTGGCAGCTCATCGGGCGGTCCGCGGCCCGGATGTTCGACCTCGACCGCGACGACCCCGCCCTGCTGCGCCCCGGGGACCGGGTGCGCTACCGACCGGTGCGCGACCTCGTGGAGATCACCCCGGCCGCCGCCGAGCCCGCGCCGGTGCGGGGACCCCACCTGAGGGTCGGGGCCCCCGGCCTGCTGACCCTCGTCCAGGACCGGGGCCGGGCGGGCACCGCCGCGCTGGGCGTCTCCCCCTCGGGCGCGCTCGACGCCGCCGCCGCCGGATCGGCCAACCGCCTCGTGGGCAACGGCCCGGGGGCCGCGGTGCTGGAGCACCTGCTCGGCGGGCTCGAGCTGACCGCCCACGGGGAGCACGTCCTGGCGGTCACCGGCGCGCGGGCGGCGCTGACGGTCACGGGCCCGGCCCCGTGGCGGCCCCCGCTCGGCACCCCCTTCGCCCTGCGCGACGGCGAACGGCTGGCGGTCGGCACCGTGACGGCCGGGGCGCGGATCTACGTGGGCGTCCGGGGCGGCGTCGCGGTCCCGCCGGTGCTGGGCAGCCGCTCCGCGGACACTCTCTCGGGACTGGGCCCGGACCCGCTGACCGCCGGCGACGCCCTGCCGGTCGGACCGAACCCGGGCACGGCCGTCCGGCCCCCCGAGCCGGTGCCCGCCCCGCCCGCGGTGTCCACGGTCCGTGTGGTCCCGGGCCCCCGCGACGACTGGTTCGCCCCCGCCGCCGTGGCGTCCTTCTTCGCGCAGGACTGGGAGCTCGCCACCTCCTCCGACCGCGTGGGCGCCCGGCTGTCCGGCGAGCCGGTGGTGCGGGTGCGCACGGACGAGCTGCCCAGCGAGGGCACCGTGCCCGGCTGCGTCCAGGTCCCGCCCTCGGGTCTGCCGGTCGTCCTGCTGCAGGACGGGCCCACCACCGGCGGCTACCCCGTGCTCGGCGTGGTCCACCCGGAGGACCTCGCCGTACTCGCCCAGTTGCGCCCCGGCGGGCGCCTGCGCTTCTCGCAGGTGCCGGCGCCCGGCCTCGGCGCGCCGATCCCGGGCGACACCGCCGCCGGCAGCACGGATCGCCCGGACCCCGTCAGCACCGCCACCGAGTCCTCCACGGAGACCTTAGAGGAGACCCCTACGGAGACCTCCACAGGAACTTCTACCGAGACCTCCACCGACACCTCCCAGGAGTAGCACCGTGCGCAAGATCCTGATCGCCAACCGCGGGGAGATCGCCGTCCGCGTCGTCCACGCCTGCGCCGAGGCCGGCCTCGAGTCCGTGGCCGTCTACGCCGACCCCGACGCCGACGCCCCGCACGTCCTGCTGGCCGACGAGGCGTACGCCCTGGAGGGCACCTCGGCCGCCGAGACCTACCTGGACGGGGACGAGGTCCTCGCGATCGCGCGCCGGTGCGGCGCCGACGCCGTGCACCCGGGCTACGGGTTCCTCTCCGAGAACGCCGGCTTCGCCCGGGCGGTGATCGAGGCCGGCCTCACCTGGATCGGCCCCTCCCCGGAGACGATCCTGCTGCTGGGGGACAAGGTCGCCGCCCGGGAGGTCGCCCGGCGCGCCGGCGCCCCGCTGGTGCCCGGCAGCGACGGCCCGGTCGAGTCGCCGGAGGACGCCCGCGCCTTCGCGCAGGAGCACGGCCTGCCGGTGATCGTGAAGGCCGCCCACGGCGGCGGCGGCCGCGGCATGCGCGTGGTCCGGGCGCTCGACCAGGTCGAGGACGCCTTCCTCTCGGCCGCCCGCGAGGCGCAGAGCGCGTTCGGCCGCGGCGAGTGCTTCGTGGAGCGCTTCCTGGACCGCCCGCGGCACGTGGAGGCGCAGGTCGTGGCCGACGCCCACGGCCACGTCGTCGTGCTCGGGACCCGGGACTGCTCCCTGCAGCGCCGCCACCAGAAGCTCGTCGAGGAGGCCCCCGCGCCGTTCCTCACGGACGCGCAGCGCGAGCGGATCGCCGCCGCCGCCGAGGGCATCTTCCGGGAGGCCGGGTACGTGGGGGTGGGCACCGCAGAGTTCCTCGTGGCCCGGGACGGGCTGATCTCCTTCCTGGAGGTCAACACCCGGCTGCAGGTGGAGCACCCGATCACCGAGGAGGTCTACGGCGTGGACCTGGTCCGCGCCCAGCTGGCCGTGGCCGCCGGGGACCCGCTGCCGGTGCCCGAGACCCCGGCCCCGCGCGGGCACGCGTTCGAGTTCCGGATCAACGCCGAGGACCCCGGCCGCGGCTTCCTGCCCTCCGGGGGCACGGTCGAGGCCGTCGACACCCCGACCGGTCCGGGCGTGCGCGTGGACTCGGGGGTGCACCGCGGCACCCGGGTGGCCACGTCCTTCGACTCGCTGCTGCTCAAGCTCGTCGTCAGCGCGCCCACCCGCGAGCAGGCGCTCGTGCGGGCCCGCACCGCCCTGCGCGAGCTGCGGGTGCACGGGGTGGCCACCACGATCCCGTTCCACCGCGCCGTGCTGGACGCCCCCGCCTTCGCCGGGGACGAGGGACTCGGGGTGTGGACCACGTGGATCGAGGACGAGTTCGCCGACCGGCTCGCCCCGGACACCGGCTACGCCCGCGCGGACGAGCCGGGCCGCACCCGCTTCACCGTGGACGTGGACGGGCGGCGCGTGAGCATCGGGATCCCCGACGCCCTCGCCGCAGCCCTGGGCTCCGCGGGGGAGGCCTCCCCCGCCGCCGCGGAGCCCGCCGACGACGGCGCCGTCACCGCGCCCTTCCCGGGCACGCTCGTCTCGTGGCTGGTGTCCGAGCAGGACACCGTGGAGGCGGGCCAGGACGTCGCCGTGCTGGAGGCCATGAAGACCGAGACCCGGGTGTCCGCGCCGCGGGCCGGAACGGTCCGGGAGCTCGCGGTGCAGCCGGGGGGCGCGGTGGCCGCAGACCAGGTGCTCGCCCGCCTCTCCTGAACGGGCTCCACCACGGGCCCTCCGGTCACTCGGGGAGCAGCTCGTCCAGGGGCGGGGCCTCCTCGATGAGTCCGTGCTGGACGGCGAGGTCCGCGAGCTCCTGCACGGACTGCCGGTTCACCTCAGTGGGGTAGGCGGGCAGGACGAGCTGGTCGATCAGCTCCTCGTCGAGCTGCGTGTAGCTGGGCAGGACGGCGCGGACCTCGTCGGGGTTGTCCTGGGCGAACTGCAGCGACCTCTCGATGGCGGCCTGGAACGCCTCGACGGTCTCGGGCTCCTGGGCGACCACGTCCTCGGTGGTGAAGTACACGGCCACCGTCAGGTTCTCGATCGGGAACGCGTAGTTGGAGACCGCCGAGCGCGCCCCGTCCTGCATGGCGATGGTCCGGAACGGTTCGATCGAGCCGATCGCGTCCACCTCGCCCCGGTCCAGGGCCGCCGGCATGTCGGGCAGCGGGATCTCGACGAAGTCGACGTCGCCGGGGTCCCCGCCCTGGGCCTCGATGGCGGCGCGGATGGTGGTGTCGCTGATGTTGTTCAGGGTGTTCACCCCCACGGTCCTGCCCTCCAGGTCCGCGGCGTCCTGGATGTCGCTGTCCGCGCGCACCAGGACGTCGGCGAAGTCCTCGCCCTGGACGCCGGTGGAGTTGTTGGCGTTGGCGATGATCTGCAGCGGCAGCCCCTGGGAGCGGGCGACGATCAGCGACGTCACGTTGCTGAAGCCGAAATCCATCTCCCCGCTGACCACGGACGGGACGATGGCCGCCCCGCCCTGGGCCTGGGTGATGTCGAGCTCCAGGCCCTCCTCCTCGAAGAAGCCCTGCTCGATCCCCAGGTAGAGGGGTGCCACGTCGGTGCTCGCGATGACGCCCACGCGGACCGTGGTCAGCTCGCCGTCTCCGGCCGCTCCGCCGCCGGACTCACCTCCCCCGCACGCGGTCACTGTCAGGACGGCCGCCGTGGCGAGTGCTGCACCGGTCTTGCGCATCGAAGCCTCCAGGGAGTGGGACGGAAGTCCTGAAAGCCTAGAGGACGGCCCGGGCCCGCCACCAGGGTGCCGCCGCACGATCCGGGGACGCCGGGATGCCAGGATGGGGATCGATGAACACCGTGGAGAACGAGTTCCTGATGACGGCCGTCGCGCAGGCCGGGCCCGCCCCGCAGGGCGAGGCCATCCCGTGGGCCGTGGACGTGCTGCGCCAGGGCGTCGTCGCCGGCCGGCTGCCGCCCGGGACCCGGCTCTCGGAGACCCGGGTCAGCGAGGCGCTACGGGTCTCCCGCAACACGCTGCGCGAGGCGTTCACCGTCCTGGTCGGGGAGAACCTGCTGGTCCGGGTGCCCAACCGCGGCGTCTCGGTGGCCCGGCCCGGCGCGGACGACGTGCGGGAGATCCACCGGGTGCGGCTCGCGCTGGAGACCTCGGCGCTGCGCTGGTCGGAGCCGACCCCGCAGCCGGGCCTGCACGCCGCCGTCGAGGACGGCCGCGCCGCCCACCGCCACCAGGACGTCCCCGGCATGGCCGATGCGAACCAGCGGTTCCACCGCGGCGTCGTGGAGCTGGCCGGCTCGGCCCGCCAGGACGAGCTGATGTCCCGGACGCTCGCGGAGATGCGGCTCGTGTTCTACTCCATGCGGCAGGACCCGTCCTTCCACGCGCCCTGGATCGAGCGCAACGCCCGGATCCTCGAGCTCTTCGAGGAGGGCCGGCGCGAGGAGGCCGCCGTGCAGATGCACAACTACCTGGAGGCCTCCCGGCGGCAGCTGCTCGACGTCCTGGAGGGCCCGGCGCCGGCCGCGGTCAGGGCACCTGGTACTGGCAGTTGGGCAGGTCCGTGACCAGCGTGCGGCCCGGGGCGTGCCCGAGGGCGAACGGCACCCCGGACTCGAGCACCGCGGCCTGCGGCGTCACCCCGCAGGCCCTGAACACGGGGACGTGGCCGTCCGGGATCTGCACCGCGTCCCCGTAGTGGGGGGCCGCAAGGTCCCGGATGCCCAGCTCCCCGGGCGCCCCCACGTGCACCGGGGCGCCGTGCACCGCGGGACAGCGGGAGGTGATGCGCACCGCGTCGGCCACCCGGGACGCGGGGATCGGCCGCATGGACACGACCAGCGGCCCGGTCACCTCGCCGGCCTCGAGCACGCCCAGCACCGGGCACGGCTCGGGGTTGCGCTGGGCGAAGAGCAGGACGTCGAAGGCCCAGTCCTTCGGGACGACGATCAGGTTGGCCTGCGCGAAGCCGTCGCACCAGCCCGACGCGGGCGTGACCAGGCCGCTGCGGAACATCGCCCGGGCGGCGCCCGGGGCCAGGGCGGCCCGGTCCTGCCGGGACGGCGCGTCCACCGCTCCCACCGCGCTCACGCCCACAGCGCGGCGATGCCGCTGAGGGATTGGTAGCCCAGGAAGATGGTGAGCAGCCACACCACGGTGCCGATCAGCGCGAGCCACGTCGGGTGCTCGCAGCCGCCCAGCAGGTCCCTCCGGCGCCAGGCCACCCACAGCAGCACCGCGAAGCCCAGCGGGAGGATGAGCCCGTTCACGGCTCCCGCCACGACGAGCAGCGTGGACGGCGCCTGCCCCAGGAGGGCGAACACGGTGGCCGGGACCAGGATGAACGCGACGGTCCTCAGGTTCCGGGTGCGGGGCTTCGTCCAGGAGGTCGTCAGGAAGGACACCGAGGTGTAGGCGGAGCCGATGACCGAGGAGATGGACGCGGCCCACAGGATGACCCCGAACAGGCGCAGGCCGACCTCCCCGGCGGCGGAGCGGAACGCCTGGGCGGCGAGGTTCTCACCCGTGCGCCGGGCGCCGCCGGCGACCACGCCGAGGATCGCCAGGAACAGCAGGAAGCGCATGACCCCGGTGAGCACGATGCTCATCACGGAGCTGCGGGAGATCTGCTTGACGCTCTCCACGCCGGTGATCCCGGCGTCGACGATGCGGTGGGCGCCCGCGTAGGTGATGTACCCGCCCACGGTCCCGCCGACGAGGGTCGTGATGATGCCACCCCACGTGGGGTCGAGAGCCAGCAGCGCGTCCAGGCCGAGCCCGCCGCCGGCGGTGTTGCCGATGTTGAGGACGAGCCCGCCGGTGGCCACGAGCGCGGCGATGAACCACCCGAGGCCCGGCAGCACGCGGTTGCCGAGCTCGTGCGCCTTGAGCCCGGAGACGCCGATGATCCGCCACGCGTTCAGCTGCACCGCGATGTCGACGACGATCGGGATCACGATGGCGAACGCGACGGCTGCGCCCAGTTGCACCGTGAAGTTCGCGGTCTGGGTGATGAACCCGGGGCCGATGGCGCTGGTGGCCATCAGGAAGAGGGCGCCCAGCAGAGCGGAGCGGTTCACGGCCCGCAAGGCCGCGGGGCTGCTGACGGAGCCGCGGGCCTCCGGGACGGGCGGAACGGGGCAGAGCTGGACATGCGGCCTCTGCGGGACGGGTGCGACCTGCACCGGAGCACGGCACCGGCCACCCAGGACGTGGCCGCGGTCACTGTCGTGCCGGTCGAATGAATGTTGAACGATCTGCCCAGGGCACCTGCCGGACTTCCTGCCTGGACAGGCGGCCGCCCCCGGGGACAGGCTGGGGCCGGCACGTCCGCCCCTCGACCACCGGGAGCCCCGCATGCACGACGACGGACCCGCAGGTGCCGTGGACGTCCTGCTCCCGCCGCCGGCGTCCCCCGGGTTCCTCCGGGACTTCCTGGCGTCCCAGGCCGTGCCCGGGTGCGACGACCTCGCGGGCGGCGCCCACCGGCGCCCCGTGGTCGTGGACGGAGCGGCGCGCACCGTGACCGTCGACTGGAACGGCCTCACGCCCGCCGGTCTCCCGGTGCACGTGGGGCCCGGGGCGGCGGACGCCCTGGCACCCGTGCTGGATCGGGTGCGCCGCTGGCTCGGTGAGGGCACGGAATCCTCCGCGGCGGACCGCGCCCTGGCGGCCGACCCCTCGCTCGCCCCCGACGTGCGCGCCTGGCCCCTGATCCGGCTGCCCGGTGCACCGGACGGCTTCGAGACGGCGGTCCTGACCGTGCTCGGGCAGCAGGTCTCCCTCGCCGCGGCCCGAACCTTCGCCGGGCGCCTGGTCCGCCACCACGGCACCCCCGTGGCCGGAGGCGCCACCGCGTTTCCGTCGGCCCACCGGATCGCCGGGACGGACCCCGCCCGGCTGCAGCGGGACGTGGGCGTCACCACCCGCAGGGCCGCGACCGTCCACGCGCTCGCCGTGGCGGTCCGGGACGGCCTCGTCCTCGACGCCCCGCCGGGACGGGACGGCGCGCCGGCCGGGGAGGGCGCCGCGCTGCTGCGCGAGCGCCTGCTCGCCCTGCCGGGCATCGGCCCGTGGACGGCGGGGTCCATCTCGATGCGCGTCCTGGGCGACCCCGACGTCTTCCTGCCCCAGGACCTGGTCCTGCGCCGCGCGCTCGGGGCGGCCGGGACGTCCGTCGCGGCCGCCATGGCGTCGGCCTGGAGCCCGTGGCGCAGCTACGCCGTGATGCGACTGTGGGCCCGCGCGGCGTTCCCGGACTCGGCCGGGCCGCTCACCGGTGGAGGCCCCGGAGCACAGTGAGCCCTGAGCGGCCCCGCGGCCGACCCCGCAGGCCGGCGGCTACGCCGGACCGGGCACGAGGTCCCGGCTCTCGGCGAAGTGGCAGGCCGAGGGGTGCCCCTGGCCTCGGTCGACGAGCTCCGGCACCTTCTCGGCGCACACGTCCTGCGCCTTCCAGCAGCGCGTGCGGAACCGGCACCCGGAGGGCGGGTTCGCGGGACTGGGCAGGTCGCCGCTGAGCATGATCCGCTCGCGCCCCCCGCGCAGGGCGGGCTCGTGCACCGGCACCGCGGAGAGCAGGGCCTGCGTGTAGGGGTGGGCGGCCCGGTGGTAGATCGCGTCCCGGTCGCCCGTCTCCACCACCTTGCCGAGGTACATCACCGCGACCCGGTCGCTGAGGTGGCGCACCACCGAGAGGTCGTGGGCGATGAAGAGGAAGGACAGGCCGAACTCGTCCTGCAGGTCCTGCAGCAGATTGATGACCTGCGCCTGGACGGAGACGTCCAGGGCCGAGACCGGCTCGTCGCAGACGATCACCTCCGGGCGCAGCGCCAGGGCCCGCGCGATCCCGATGCGCTGCCGCTGGCCCCCGGAGAACTGGTGCGGGTAGCGGTTGGCGTAGTCGGCCCGCAGCCCCACGCGCTCCAGCAGCTCCCGGACCGTGGCCGCACGGTCCTGCCGCGCCACCGTGTTGGGGTGCACCTCCCAGGCCTCGGCCACGATGTCCCCCACCGTCATGCGCGGGTTGAGGGACGAGTACGGGTCCTGGAAGATGATCTGCACGTTGCGGCGGTACTCCCGCAGCTGCCGCGAGGACATCGCGGCCACGTCCCGGCCCTTGTACAGGACCTGGCCGGCCGTGGGCTGCTGCAGCGCCATGATGAGCTTCGCCACGGTGGACTTGCCGGAGCCGGACTCCCCCACGAGCCCCAGGGTCTCCCCCGGGCCGAGGGTCATGCTCACGCCGTCCACCGCCTGGACCTGGCCCACGGTCCGCCGCAGCACGACCCCCTGGGTGAGCGGGAAGTGCTTGGTGAGCTCGCGCAGCTCCAGGAGGGGCGCGTCCGTCGTCGTCGGCTGGGGGTCACTCATGCTCGAGCTCCTCGCTGTAGTGGCACGCGGCCGTCCGGCCCGGCACGACCTCGCGCAGCACCGGGACGTCCGCCGCGCAGTCCTTGCCCGGCGCCGCCGTCCGCCCGAACCGCGCCATCGGGCAGCGCGGGTGGAAGGCGCAGCCGCCGGGGATGGCGGAGAGGTCCGGCGGCGTCCCGGCGATGGGCAGGAGCCGCTCGCCCTGGGACTCGAGGCTGGGCATCGAGGACATCAGCCCCCGGGTGTAGGGGTGCAGGGGCTCCGCGAGCACCTCGTCGACCGTGCCGTTCTCGACGATGCTCCCCGCGTACATCACCGCGACCCGGTCGGCCACCTCGTTGACCACCCCCAGGTCGTGGGTGATGAGGATGACGCCCATCCCGGTCTCCGTGCGGAGCTCGGTGAGCAGGTCCATGATCTGGGCCTGGACGGTGACGTCGAGCGCGGTGGTCGGCTCGTCCGCGATGAGGATGTCCGGGTCCAGGGCGATGGCCATCGCGATCATCACGCGCTGGCGCATCCCGCCGGAGAACTGGTGCGGGAAGTCGCCCACGCGCTCCCGGGCCGCGGGGATCCCCACGCGCTCCATGAGCTCGATCGCCCGGGCCCTCGCCTCCTGCCGGGAGGCGCCCCGGTGGGCGCGGAACGGCTCGCCGATCTGGTCCCCCACGGTGAAGACCGGGTTCAGCGCGGAGAGGGCGTCCTGGAAGACCATGGCGATGCCCGGTCCCCGCACCGCCCGCTGGTCCCTGCGGCTCATGCCCAGCAGGTCCCGGCCGTGGAAGCGGATCTCTCCCTGCGTGATGCGGGCGGGCGGGGTGTCGAGGATGCCCATGACGGCCTGGGCGCTGACGCTCTTGCCGGAGCCCGACTCCCCGACGATCGCGAGGGTCTCGCCGGCCCGGACGGAGTAGCTGATCCCGTTGACGGCCCGGACGGTGCGCCGGCGGGAGCGGAACTCGACCGCGAGGTCGTCGACCTCGAGCACGGGCGCCGCCGCGCTGTCCGGCGGCGCGGGCACGGGGGTGGGAGCGGGGACGGAGGAGGGGGTCATCGGCGCAACTTCGGGTCGAGGGCGTCGCGCAGCGCGTCGCCCATGAGGATGAACGAGAGCACGGTCAGGGACAGGAACAGCGACGGGAAGAGGATCAGGTGCGGGGCGTCGCGCAGCCTGTTCTGCGCCGCGTTGATCTGCAGGCCCCAGGAGATCTCGGGCAGCTGGAGGCCCACGCCCAGGAAGGTGAGCGTCGCCTCGGAGGCGATGATCGTGCCCACCGCGATGGTGGAGTAGACCAGGACGGGCGCCACCGCGTTGGGCAGGATGTGCCTGGTGAGGATCCGGCCGGTCCGGGCGCCCAGCGCCCGCGCCGCCTGGACGTAGTCGGCCTCCTTGACCCCGATCACGTTGGAGCGGACCAGGCGCATGGCCGTCATCCAGCCGAACGCGATCAGCGCGAGGGAGACCTCGAGCACTCCGCGCTCGGGCAGCACGGAGAGCAGGATGATGGCGCCCAGGATGAGCGGCAGGCCGTAGAAGATGTCGGTGACCCGGGCGAGCAGCGAGTCGAGCCAGCCGCCGTAGTAGCCGGCGAGCGCGCCCACCACCACGCCGATGGCCAGGGTGCCCAGGACGGCGAGGAAGCCGATGGCCAGGGAGATGCGGGCGCCGTGCACCACGTTCGAGTAGTAGTCGCAGCCCTGGACGTCGTAGCCGAAGGGCGCCCCGGCCTGCGGACCGTTGCCGGAGCGGTCAAGGCTGCAGGCCCGCGGGTCCACCGAGGTGAACACCTGCGGGGCGAGGGCCATCACCGCGAACACGACGAAGAGCAGGGCCCCCGCCAGGAAGAAGGGGTTGCGGAGCAGGCCACGCCCGGCGTCCCGCCACAGGCTGACCTGCTCGATGTCCCCGGCGGCCGCCGCGGAGGCGATCTCGTCGGCGCGGTCGTCCACGCGGTCGGAGAAGGACTCGTGGTGGACGCCCCGCTCCTCGCGGACGGTGTCCGGACGCGGCTCATTCATAGCGGATCCTCGGGTCGAGGGCGGCGTAGAGAACGTCGACCACCAGGTTGAAGAAGATGTAGAAGAAGACGAACAGGGTGACGATCCCGACGACGACGGCGCCCTCCTGCCGCAGCACCGCGTCGTAGACCGCCCGGCCCAGGCCGGGGACGTTGAACACCGACTCGGTCACGATGGCCCCGCCCATGAGCGCGCCGAGGTCGGCGCCGATGAAGGTGACCACGGGGATGAGGCTGTTGCGCAGGGTGTGCTTGCCGACCACGGACACCTCGCTGAGGCCCTTGGCGCGCGCCGTCCGCACGTAGTCGCTCTGCAGGTTCTCCGCGAGGCTCGTGCGGGTCAGCCGCGCCACGTAGGCGAGCGAGAGCGCCGCGAGCACGAAGCCGGGGAGGACGTAGCTGTACCAGCCGTCCGAGATCCCGGCGATGGGGAACCAGCCGAGCCGCACGCCGAAGACGTACTGGGCGAGGAAGCCGAGCACGAACACCGGGATGGACACGACCACCGTGGTCGAGACCAGCACGAAGTTGTCGAAGAAGGAGCCGCGCCGCAGGCCCGCCAGCACGCCGGCGAGGATGCCGATGAGGATCTCGAAGCCCACGGCCACCAGGGCCAGCCGGGCCGTCACCGGCAGCCGGTCCACGATCGTGTCGAGGACGGGACGGCCCGAGAAGTCGGTGCCGAAGTCGCCCTGCACCAGGCCGCCGAGGTACTTGGCGTACTGGATCAGCAGCGGGTCGTCGAGGTTGTACTCGGCGCGCAGCTGCGCCTGCACGGCCTCGGACAGCGGCCGGTCACCGGCCAGCGCCCGGATGGGATCGCCGGGCAGCGCGTAGACCATCGAGAAGATGAGCAGGGACGCGCCCAGCAGCACCGGAACGGTCAGCAGCAGACGGCGGAGGACGTACCGCCCCATGGGACTCCTTGTGTGTGCGGAGGTGTTGCGCGGACAGTGGCACCCGGGGCGCCCCGTGCGGGGCGCCCCGGGTCAGGGTCGGGTCACTCCGAGGTGACCACGACGTCCTCGACCTCGACGCGGCCGAAGCTGTTGACGTAGACCTCGTCCACCTTCTCCGAGTGGGCGTACTGCACCAGCCCGAAGAACAGCGGCGCGGCCGGCATGTCGGCCACGAGGATGTCCTCGGCCTCCTGGTAGGCCTGGATCGCGGCGTCGATCGAGTCGGCGGCGTTGCCCTCCTTCAGCTTGGCGTCGAACTCCTCGTTCGAGTAGAACGTCACGTTCGACCCGGCCGGCGGCAGGGCCGCCGTGGAGTAGGTCGGGCCGAGCATGTTCTCCATGACGGGGTAGTCCATGATCCAGCCGGAGCGGAACGGTCCGGTCATGCCCTTCTCGTCCTGCAGGGGCAGGTACTCGGCGAACTGGAGGTCGCCGCGCAGCTGGTACTCGACGCCCAGGTTCTCGCGGAGCTGGTTGCCGACGGCCTGCATCCACTCCTCGTGGCCGGCGCCGGCGTTGAACCACAGGTCCACGGGCTCGGACTTGTCGAAGCCGGCTTCGTCGAGCATCCGCTCGGCCTCTTCCACGTTCGGCTCGCACACGTCACAGGCGTCCTCGCGGTGGCCGTCGATCACGGGCGAGACGAAGGACGCGGCCGGGGTGCGGGCGCCCTGGAAGATCGCGTCGGTGATGGCCTGCCGGTCGATCGCCATGGAGAAGGCCCGCCGGACCTCCGGGTCGGCGAAGCGCTCGTCGTAGGTCGGGAAGCCGAGCGCGGTGATGTCGCCGCGCGGGGTGGTCTTGAACCGCTCGCCGAACTGGTCCTCGGCGGAGCCGATGGCGTCCGGCGGGATCTGGTCGACCACGTCGAGCGAACCGGCCTGGAGGTCGTTGTAGGCGGTGTTGATCTCGGTGTAGACCCGGAACTCCACGCCCGCGGCCTTGGCCGGCTCGTCGCCGCCGAACTCCTCGTAGCGGGTGAGCGTGATGCCCTGGCCCTCCTGGAAGGCCTCGTCCGCCTTGAACGGGCCGTTGCCGACCGGCTGCTGGCCGAAGCCCTCGGGGTCCTCGAAGAACGCCTCCGGCATCGGGAAGAACGCGGTGTAGCCGACGGTGGTCGGCCACTGCGCGTAGGGCTCGCTCAGGGTGACCTCGAAGGTCTGCTCGTCGACGACGCGCAGACCGGACATCTCCGTGGCGGTGGGGCTCGCACCGTCCTTGCCCTGGAGGTCGTCGTAGCCCTCGACGTTGGAGAAGAAGTAGGAGTTGCCCTGCGCGTTCTCGCTGTTGGCCACGTAGTTCCACGAGTCCACGTAGCTCTGCGCGGTCACCGGGGACCCGTCGTGGAAGGTCCAGCCGTCCTTGAGGTTGACCGTCCACGTCGTCTGGTCGTCGGACTCGATCGACTCCGCGACGCCGGTGTAGACGGCCTCGTTGGACTCCCGGTCGTACTCGACCAGGCCGGTCCACAGCGCGTCGACGACCTGGCCGCCCTCGGTCTCGCCGGTGTTGCCGGGGAGCAGCGGGTTCTCGGGCTCGCCGATGTACACGCTGAAGGTGCCGCCGCCGTCGGCCGTGGCGTCTCCGCCGCCTTCTCCGCCGCCCCCGCCGCACGCGGTGAGCAGCAACGCTCCGGTGAGCACCACTGACGTGCCCGCGATCCGCTTCGTTCTCATCGTTTCCTCCATGGGTCGATACGGGCCCGCCAGGAGTGCTGGGTCTGCAGTCCGTGGGGGACGGGGCCGCGCCGGGGCGAGCACGGGGCTCGCACGTCGTGGAGCACGAGGCTCCGGGCCCGACGTGACGGAGATCACCGTCCGCCGCACCCAGGATGAAACGTATGTTGTCCGGACGTGCCTCGCGACCGGACACGCCAGAGAAAACAGAAACCGTGGGTATCGGTTACTCATTCGTAACACCGGGCCCGTGACCTGCGGGGTCCGGCGGGGCGACCTGCTGCGACGGGACGTCGCCCGGAGCGGGCAGGGCGGGCTCGGCGGGCCGCTCGTACCAGATCAGCAGGACGGACCACGCAACGGCCGTCAGCGGCACCGCCAGGACGGCTCCGACGATCCCGGCAAGAATGCCCCCGCCGGCGAGGGCCAGGAGCACCACCAGCGGGTGCAGGCTCAGGGCCTTGCCCATCACGATCGGCTGGAGCACCCTGCCGTCGAGCTGGTTGATGGCCACCACGACCGCGACCACGACCAGCGCCACCACGGGTCCGTTGGCGACCAGTGCCACCAGGGCCGCCAGCACGCCGATCAGCGCGGCGCCCACGATCGGCACGAACCCGCCCAGGAAGATGAGGACCGCCAGCGGCAGGGCCAGCGGCACCCGCAGGATCAGCAGCGTCACCCCGATGACGACCGCTTCGAGGAGGGCGACCACCGCGGTCCCGCGGACGTAGTTGCCGAGGACCTGCAGCGTGGTGGTCCCCGAGCGCACCAACTTCTCCCGGTGCTCCCCCCGGAAGGGGCGCAGGAAGAACTCCCACATCCTCCCGCCGTCCTTGAGGAAGTAGAAGAGGACGACCGCCACGAGCAGGACCCCCGCGAAGACCTCTGCGGCGGCCGAGATCCCCAGCAGCGCCCCGACGCGGAACTGGCTGCCGGAGGCGAACGCCACCATGGAGGTGATGCCGTCGTCGAGGGCCTGCTGGCCGAGCGGGACCGGCCCCGACACCAGGAAGGCCCGCAGCCGTTCCAGCCCGGCCACCCCTGCCGTCACCAGCTCGTCCCACTCGCTGCGGACGGCGAAGACGATGCCGGTGACCACACCGCCGAGCACGAGCACCGCCGCGAGGAAGGTGATCCAGGTGGCCAGCGAACCGCGCACGCCGTGCCGCTGCAGGTGCCGGACGACCGGGTGGAGCGCCGCCGCCAGGATGAGGGCGATCATCAGCGGGATGACGAGGAGCTTGAGCCGGATGAGGGCGTAGACGACGATCACCGCCGCGGCGAGCAGGACGATCATCTGCCCGGCGCGGACGGAGGCCCGGCCGAGGGCGTCGGCCCACAGCGCGCTGCTCCGCAAGCCGCCCCGGGAATGCACACCCGCCATCGGAACCAGTCCTCGTGTGATGCCACTGATGCCTCGTGTCCATGATGCGCCCGGCGCCGCCGATCTCCAAGAGGCCAGGAGCCCGCCCCCACCACGCCCGCGCGGCCCCCCGATGGAGCACCAAACCCGCTGTGACGTGGGACAACGCCTTTCCCTGAAGTGGACAGGAGACGGTCCGGCTCCTAGGGTCGTCAGGGGCCCGAGGGGGATTCGGGACCGCCGCCGCACCGGGTTCCCCAGCCTGGTGCACCGGTGTCCGCACCGGTCCCACCCCCGGGACCGGCCGGGCGCCCCACCCGGCCGACCGGATCCCCGCGAGCCTCCCCGTCCGCACACCCCCTGCGCACACCCCCTGCGCACACCCCCTGCGCACACCCCCGCGCACGGCCGCGCCGGTCCCCGCCGGCAGCGGTCACGACCCCTGCGCTCCCCCGCCCCCCGGAGACCCCATGAGCCGAACGTCCGAAGCCCCCACCACCGGAACGACCCGCACGAGAGACGCGGCGACCGCCCGCGGACCCCGCCCCCGCCTCATCGCCGTGGACGCCGCCCGCGGCCTGGCGCTGATCGGCATGATCGCGGTCCACATCCTGCCCGTCCACGACCCCGAGACCTTCGAGCCCACCCTGCAGTGGACCCTGTTCGGCGGGCGCGCCGCGGCGCTGTTCGCCCTGCTGGCCGGGCTGAGCCTCGCGTTCTCCTCGGGCGGGCGCGCCCCGCACCGGGGTCGCGCGCTGACGGCCACCCGCGCCGGACTGGTGGTGCGGGCCCTGCTCATCGCCTCCGTCGGGCTGGTGATCAACCAGGTCATGCCGTCCCCGGCGCCCGCGCTGGGCATCCTCGTCCACTACGGCGCGTTCTTCCTGCTGGCCGTCCCGCTGCTCGGTCTGCGGCGCCGCACGCTGGCCGCCGCCACGGCGCTCTTCGCGGTCCTGGGCCCTGTGCTCGTGCACGTCCTCGGGCCCGTCCTGCCTCAGTCCGAGGCCGTCAACCCCACCCTCGGCAGCGCGCTCGCGGATCCGGGCGCCACCCTGGCCCAGGTGCTGCTGACCGGGACCTACCCGGCCGTGCCCTACCTGACGTACCTCTGCGCCGGCCTGCTCCTCGGCCGGACCGATCTGCACGAGGTCGTGGTGCGGGTCCGGATCACCGTGGTCGGCGTGGTCCTGGCGCTCGGCGCCTGGTGCGTCTACTGGGTGCTGGTCCTGCAGGCCGGCGGCTACGACCAGCTGCTGCGGCACACCCCGGGTCTGAGCGAGGACCAGATCGACGAGATCCTCGTCTGGGGCCCGAGCCCCGACCTGCCCACCTCCACCTGGTGGTGGCTGCTCACCGCCGGACCGCACAGCAACACCCCGGTGACGCTGCTCCTGGACCTGGGCACCGGACTGGCCGTGCTGGGGCTCTTCCTGCTCGTCGCGCGCCCGAACCGGCTGTGGACCACCCTGGGCGCGATGGGCGGACGCACCCTCACCCTGTACTCCGCCCACCTGCTCGCACTGGCCACGACGCTGCACTACGAGGACCGCGCGCTCTGGTTCGCCGTGCACGTGGCCGTGGCCGCCGGCTCCGCCGTGCTGTGGCAGGCGACGCTCGGCCAGGGACCGCTCGAGCGGGGGGTCGCGGCCGCCGTCCGGGGCACCCGCCGCCTGATGCTGGGCATGCCCTCCCGGACGGTGGAGTCCACGCCGGGCTAGCGGGTCGCGCGCACCGGCGGGCGTCCGCGCGCACCGCCCGCCGGTGTGGCCCCTGACACTCTGCGGCCCGGCGGGCTATGCTCCTGACATGTCACGATTCAGTCCTCTGGAGTGGCCGGTCCTCCGGCAGATCCGTTCGGGCGACCTGCTCGGTCGCGGCCCGGCAGTGACCTCGGAGCGCACCCGGTCCACGACACCGCGCACGAGCACCGCGGACCGGGTGGTGCAGAGCGTGTGCCCGTACTGCGCGGTCGGCTGCGGCCAGCGGGTGTACGTCAAGGACGAGAAGGTCGTCCAGATCGAGGGCGACCCGGACTCGCCGATCTCCCGCGGCCGCCTGTGCCCCAAGGGCTCGGCCAGCGAGCAGCTCGTCAACGCGCCCGGCCGGCAGACCGAGGTGCTCTACCGTGCGCCCCGGGCCACCGAGTGGCAGCGCCTGGACCTCGACACCGCCGTCGAGATGGTGGCCGACCGCGTCCTCGAGGCCCGCCGCAACGGGTGGCAGGACGCCGACGAGCAGGGCCGTCCGCTGCGCCGCACGATGGGCTTCGCCGCCCTGGGCGGCGCCACGCTGGACAACGAGGAGAACTACCTGATCAAGAAGCTCTTCACCGCCGCGGGAGCGATCCAGATCGAGAACCAGGCCCGTATTTGACACTCCGCCACGGTTCCCGGTCTGGGAGCCTCGTTCGGTCGCGGTGGCGCGACGCAGTCCCTGCAGGACATGGCCAACGCCGACTGCATCGTCATCCAGGGCTCCAACATGGCCGAGTGCCACCCCGTGGGCTACCAGTGGGTGACGGAGGCCAAGGCCCGCGGCGCCCGGGTCATCCACGTCGACCCGCGCTTCACCCGCACCTCGGCCGTCGCTGACAAGCACGTCCCGATCCGGGCCGGCTCCGACATCGTGCTGCTCGGCGCGCTGATCAACCACGTGCTCACCCATGACCTGTGGTTCGAGGAGTACGTCCGCGCCTACACCAACGCGGCCACGATCGTGAACGAGGAGTACCGCGACGCCGAGGACCTCGACGGGCTGTTCTCCGGGTTCGACCCGGAGACCGGCCAGTACGACATGTCCACCTGGGCCTACGACGAGAAGGAGGACGGCTCCGGGAACGGCGACGGCAAGGTGGACGCGCCCGCGGGCGACCCCGAGGACGGGGCCGAGGCAGGGGCAGAGGCGGTGGCCGAGGCCGCCGGCCAGCAGCTCGGCAGCGGCGGCGCCCCGATGGAGCACGCCCGCATGCAGCGCGACGACACCCTGCAGGACCCCCGGACGGTGTTCCAGATCCTCAAGCGGCACTTCGTGCGCTACACCCCGGAGATGGTGCAGGAGGTGTGCGGCATCGGCCCCGAGGACTTCGCGTACCTGGCCCGCTCCATCACCGAGAACTCCGGACGGGAGCGGACCACCTGCTTCGCCTACGCCGTGGGCTGGACCCAGCACAGCCTGGGCGCGCAGTTCATCCGCACCGCCTCGATCCTGCAGCTGCTGCTGGGCAACATGGGCCGTCCCGGCGGAGGGATCATGGCCCTGCGCGGGCACGCCAGCATCCAGGGCTCGACCGACATCCCGACGCTGTTCAACCTGCTGCCCGGCTACCTGCCGATGCCGCTGGCCGGCACCCACGACACGTTCGACGACTACCTGGCCGCGATCGCGTCGAAGAAGCAGAAGGGCTACTGGGCCGAGGCCGACGCCTACACCACGAGCCTGCTCAAGGCCTGGTGGGGGGACGCCGCCACCGCGGACAACGACTGGGCCTACGACTACCTGCCGCGCCTCACCGGGGCCCACGGCACCTTCCAGACGCTGACGAAGATGCTCGAGGACGAGGTGGAGGGGTACTTCCTGCTCGGCCAGAACCCCGCGGTGGGGTCCTCCAACGGCCGGATGCAGCGGATGGCCATGTCCCACCTCAAGTGGCTGGTGGTGCGGGACCTCAACCTCATCGAGTCGGCGACCTGGTGGAAGGACGGTCCCGAGATCGCCTCGGGCGAGCTGCGCACCGAGGACATCGAGACCGAGGTGTTCTTCCTGCCCGCCGCCACGCACGTGGAGAAGTCGGGCACGTTCACCCAGACCCAGCGGCTGCTGCAGTGGCGCCACCAGGCCGTGGCTCCGCCGGGCGAGTGCCAGAGCGAGCTGCAGTTCTTCTTCGAACTGGGCCGGCGGATGCGGGAGCGACTGGCCGAGTCCGAGGACGAGCGCGACCGCCCGCTGCTCGACCTCACCTGGGACTACCCCGTCGACGAGCACGGCGAGCCGGACCCCGAGGCGGTGCTCGCCGAGATCAACGGCCGCCACCTCACCGGCCCGGACGCCGGGAGACCGCTGTCCTCGTACACCGAGATGCGCGCGGACGGCTCGACCGCCGGCGGCTGCTGGATCTACACCGGGGTCTACGCCGACGGCGTCAACCGCGCCGCCCTGCGCAGGCCGGGCCAGGAGCAGGACTCCGCCGCGCTGGAGTGGGGCTGGGCGTGGCCGGCCAACCGCCGTCTGCTCTACAACCGCGCCTCGGCCGATCCGGAGGGCCGGCCCTGGAGCGAGCGCAAGAAGCTCGTGTGGTGGGACGAGGAGCAGGACCAGTGGGTCGGGGACGACGTGCCCGACTTCCCGTTGCACCTCGCCCCGGGCACCCGTCCCGATCCGGACACCGGGGGCGCGGCCGCCCTCGCCGGCGACGACCCGTTCATCATGCAGGCCGACGGCAAGGGCTGGCTGTACGCGCCCAAGGGGGTGCTGGACGGGCCGCTGCCCACGCACTACGAGCCGCAGGAGTCACCGGTCGCCAACGCCCTGTACCGCCAGCAGCGCAACCCCTCCCGGGTGCTGTTCGCCCGCCAGGACAACCTCAGCGCCCCGAGCGCCGGGGAGCCGGGGGCGGACGTGTACCCCTACGTGTTCACCACGTACCGGCTCACCGAGCACCACACCGCCGGCGGCATGAGCCGCTGGCTGCCCTACCTCTCGGAGCTGCAGCCGGAGATGTTCTGCGAGGTCTCCCCCGAGCTCGCCGCCGAGTGCGGGCTGGAGCCGTACGGCTGGGCCACGATCGTCTCGCCCCGGGCGGCGATCGAGGCGCGGGTGCTCGTCACCGAGCGGATGACCCCGCTCGTGGTGGGCGGGCACACCGTGCACCAGATCGGGCTCCCGTACCACTGGGGCGTGGGCGACGACGCCGTGGTCAGCGGCGACTCCGCCAACGACCTGCTGGGCCTGACGCTCGAGCCCAACGTGCAGATCCAGGACTCCAAGGTCGGCTCCTGCCACATCCGCCCGGGCCGCCGGCCCCGCGGTCCCGGACTGCTCGACCTGGTCGGGGAGTACCAGCAGCGCGCGGGCGCCACCGTGGAGACCGGCAACACCCGGATCGACGCCCCCGACGCCGCCCCGACGACGGACCCGGCCACCGACCCGACCACCGACCCGACGAGGGAGCACTGATGGGCCAACTGGCCGGACCGACCGATCCCACGGCCGACGCGCACTGGGAGCACCAGCACGCGCGGAAGGGCTTCTTCACGGACACCTCGATCTGCATCGGGTGCAAGGCCTGCGAGGTGGCCTGCAAGGAGTGGAACCAGAACCCGCAGGACGGGGACCTCCAGCTGCTCGAGTCCTCCTACGACAACACCGGCTCCCTGGGCGCCAGCACCTGGCGGCACGTGGCGTTCGTCGAGCAGGACAACGAGCGCATCGAGGAGGCCCGCGAGTCCGGGCGCAAGCTCGTGAGCCTGGGCATGCCGCGCGTCGGCCCGCCCGAGGCACGCCCGCAGACGGCCTCGGAGGACACGACCCCTCCGGACACCCCGGAGTTCCGCTGGCTGATGTCCTCCGACGTCTGCAAGCACTGCACGCACGCCGGGTGCCTCGACGTCTGTCCCACCGGGGCGCTGTTCCGCACCGAGCACGGCACCGTGGTGGTGCAGGACGACGTGTGCAACGGGTGCGGCACCTGCGTGGCCGGGTGCCCGTTCGGCGTGATCGAGCGGCGCACCGACGGCACGGCCGCACCGCGGACGGAACGGGACGGGCAGCCGGGCAAGCCCGAGGTCAAGAACGTGGGCGTCGCCCAGAAGTGCACCCTGTGCTACGACCGCATGGTGGACGACCAGACGCCCGCGTGCGCGCAGACGTGCCCGACGACGTCCATCAAGTACGGCGAGCACGACGACATGGTCGACCAGGCCCGGCACCGGGTCGCCGAGCTGCACGCGCAGGGGCGCACCGAGGCGAGGCTCTACGGCGCCAACGAGCTGGACGGCGTCGGCGGCACCGGATCGGTGTTCCTGCTGCTCGACGAGCCGGAGGTCTACGGCCTCCCCCCCGACCCGCGGGTGCCGACCGCGGACCTGCCCCGGATGTACCAGCGGGCCGGCCTGGCCGCGGCGGGCATGCTCGCCGCCGTCGCCCTGGCCTTCGCGGGAGGCCGTTCGTGAGCCTGTCCGAGTTCGACAGCTACCGTCCGCCCGAGCCGCCGCGCCGCCGGCGGCGGGACGGCCCGCGCCGCCGGGGCGCCGGGCAGGGCGGTGGCGGCGACGGCTCCCGGGAGATGCCGATGGTCCCGGAGCCGGAGTTCGGCTCCTACTACGGCCGCCCGGTGGTCAAGCCGGCGCCCTGGGGCCACGAGGTGGCCGCGTACCTGTTCCTCGGCGGCGTGGCCGGCGGCTCGGCGCTGCTCGCGCTCGGCGGCCAGCTCACCGGCCGGGACGAGCTGCGCCGCAACGCCCGGCTGGGCTCGGTGACCGCGCTCGGCCTCGGCGGAGCGGCCCTGGTCGCGGATCTCGGCCGCCCCGAGCGCTTCCTGCACATGCTGCGCACGTTCAAGCCGACCTCGCCGATGAGCATGGGCACCTGGATCCTCAGCGCCTTCGGGGCCGGCATGGGGACCGCGGTCGCGGCCGAGGTCGACCGGATGACCGGCTCCCGGCTGCCGCTGGGCCCGCTGCGCCCGGTGCTGCGCGCCGTCGAGGGGCCGGCCGGTGTCGAGGCCGCGGTCTTCGCCGGTCCGCTCGCCGCCTACACCGCGGCCCTGCTCTCCGACACGGCGACGCCCACGTGGAACGCCGCCCGCGAGGACCTGGCGTTCGTCTTCGTGAGCTCGGCGAGCCTCGCCTCCGGCGGTCTGGCGATGATCACGACGTCGGTCGGCGAGGCCGGCCCCGCCCGGCGGCTCGCCGTGCTGGGGGTGGCGGGGGAACTCGTCGCCACGAAGCTCATGGAGCGCCGGATGGACCCGGTGGCGGCCGAGCCGCTGCACCACGGCCAGGCCGGGACCATGCTGGCGTGGAGCGAGCGGCTGGCGGTCGCCGGCGGTCTCGGCACGCTGCTGGGCGGACGGCACCGGGCCGTCGCCGCGGTCTCGGGACTGGCCCTGCTGGCCTCCTCGGCGCTGACCCGGTTCGGCGTGATGGAGGCCGGTCTCCACTCGGCCGTGGACCCCCGCTACACGATCGAGCCGCAGAAGGCGCGGCTGGCCGCGCGCCGCGCCGCCGGGGTGACCGACGACTCGATCACCACCGCCGGCTGAGCGACCGGCCCCGTCCCGGGACGGGGCTCAGCGCACCGTGATGCCGGACCCGGCGACCGTGTGACCGATCACGGGGTACCCGGGCACCTCGCCGACGACCAGCAGGCCGCCCGAGGTCTGCGCGTCGGCCAGCAGCAGCAGGTCGTCCTCGGGAACACCGGGCGCGGCCTGCAGGTGCGGGCGCACCCAGTCGAGGTTGCGGCGGGTCCCGCCGGAGACGTAGCCGTCCCGCAGCGCCCGGGCCGCGCCCCCGACGAGGGGCACGGCGCTCCGGTCGAGCACCGCGCCGACCCCGGAGGCACGGCACATCTTGTGCAGGTGCCCGAGCAGCCCGAAGCCGGTGACGTCCGTGGCCGCCCGGGCCCCGGCCGTCAGCGCCGCCCCGGCCGCGTCCCGGTTGAGCATGGTCATGGTGGCGATCGCCTCGGCGAACACCTCGCCGGTCGCCTTGTGCCGGTTGTTGAGCAGCCCCACGCCGATCGGCTTGGTGAGGGTGAGGGGCAGCCCCGGCGCGGCGGCGTCGTTGCGCAGCAGCCGGTCCGGGTCGGCGACGCCGGTCACGGCCATGCCGTACTTCGGTTCCGGGTCGTCGATGGAGTGCCCCCCGATCACCGGGCACCCCGCCTCGGACGCGACCGCCAGTCCGCCGCGGAGCACCTCGGTCAGCAGCTCCATCGGGAGCTGGTCCCGGGGCCACCCGACCAGGTTGATCGCCATGACCGGGCGCCCGCCCATGGCGTAGACGTCCGACAGCGCGTTCGCGGCGGCGATCCGGCCCCAGTCGTAGGCGTCGTCGACGACCGGGGTGAAGAAGTCGGCGGTGGACAGCACCGCAAGGTCGTCGCGCACCAGGACGGCCGCGGCGTCGTCGCCGTCGTCGAGACCGACCAGCACGCCGGCCCCCGACTGGCCGGTGAGACCCCGGACCGCGTCCTCGAGCTCGCCCGGAGGGATCTTGCAGGCGCACCCGCCGCCGTGGGCGAAGCCGGTCAGCCGGACCGCTCCGGGCGCGGGCAGGGGCGGGTTCGACGTCCGGGTCTGTTCCATGCCGTCAGCCTACTGGGGGCAGCGGTGCTAGGTTGGGTGCCGGAGGCGTCCGGGTCCTGGTGGGCCCCCCGGTCTTCAAAACCGGTGAGACCGAGCACCTCGGTCTGGCGGGTTCGATTCCCGTCCGCCTCCGCCAACCTCCGCACTGCCCACCCGTACTGCCCACCCGCACCGTGTGCCGCCCGACGAGGAGGGACTGTGGCCCCGGACGACCCGCGCCGGCTGATCCCGCGCACCGACCAGCTCCTGGCCCTGCCGCCCGTCCGCCGGGCCCGCGACCGGCTGAGCGAGGGCGTCGTCCGCGCGCTGGTGCGCGAGACCCAGGACCGGGCGCGGCGCGGCGAGATCGCCCCCGACGAGGTCGAGCCGGCGGTGCTCGCCGCGCTCGAGACCCGCTCGGCCTCGAGCCTGACGCCGGTGCTCAACGCCACCGGCGTGGTGGTGCACACCAACCTCGGCCGCGCCCCGCTGTCCGCGGCCGCCCTCGACGCGCTGGTCACGGCCGGCGGGTACGTCGACGTGGAGCTCGACCTGGGGACCGGCACCCGCTCCCGCCGCGGCGCCGCGGCCCGGGCGGCCCTGCTCGCCGCCTGCCCTCCCGCCCAGGACGCGCTGGTCGTCAACAACGGGGCGGCCGCCCTGGTGCTGGCCACCACGGCCCTGGCCGCCGGCCGCGAGGTCGTGATCAGCCGCGGCGAGCTCGTCGAGATCGGGGCCGGCTTCCGGCTGCCGGAGCTGATCGAGTCCACCGGCGCCCGGCTGCGCGAGGTGGGCACGACCAACCGGACCCACCTGCGCGACTACGCCGGGGCGATCGGCCCGGAGACCGGGTGCCTCCTCAAGGTGCACCCGAGCAACTTCCGGCTGGAGGGGTTCACCTCGGGCGTCGAGGTCGGCGAGCTGCGACCGCTGGCCCGGGCCCACGGCGTGCCCCTGGTGGCCGACCTCGGCAGCGGGCTGCTGACCCCCGACCCGCACCTGCCGTCCGAGCCCGATGCCGCCTCCGCCCTCGAGGACGGCGCCGACATCGTCATCGCCAGCGGCGACAAGCTGCTCGGCGGCCCGCAGGCCGGGCTGGTGCTCGGCCGCTCGGACGTCGTCGCCCGGCTGGCCGCCCACCCCCTCGCCCGGGCGGTCCGCGCCGACAAGCTCGCGCTCGCCGCGCTGGAGGCCACAGTCACGGGGGGCCCCGCTCCGGTCGTGCGCGCGCTGCACGCGGACCCGGACCGGCTCCGCGACCGGGTCGAACGGCTCGGCGCGGCCGTCGGCGCACCGGTGGTCCCGCACGACGGCCGCGTGGGCGGCGGCGGCGCGCCCGGCGTGCCCCTGCCGGGGTGGGCGGTGCGGCTGCCCGAGGCGGCGGCCCCGCTGCTGCGCTCGGGCCGCCCCGCCGTGCTCCCCCGGGTCCACGACCGGGCGTGCCTGCTCGACCTGCGCTGCGTGCCCGAGACCGACGACGAGCGCCTGCACGCCGCGGTGCAGGCGGCGCTGACCGCCCTCGCCGCGGCGGACGGCACCCCCGGCGGGACCCCGTGAGCGTGCACGTCGTCGCCACGGCCGGGCACGTCGACCACGGCAAGAGCACCCTGGTGCGGGCCCTCACCGGCATGGAGCCCGACCGGTGGGAGGAGGAGCGCCGCCGCGGGCTGACCATCGACCTGGGCTACGCCTGGACCACCCTGCCGTCCGGGCGCGACGTCGCCTTCGTGGACGTCCCGGGCCACGAGCGCTTCCTCGGCAACATGCTCGCCGGCCTCGGCCCGGCGCCCGTCGTCTGCTTCGTGGTCGCGGTCGACGAGGGCTGGCAGGCCCAGTCCGGCGACCACCGCGACGCCGTCGCGGCCCTCGGCATCGAGCACGGCGTGGTGGTGCTCACCCGCGCCGACCGGGCGCCCGGGCGCACCGGCGAGGTGCTCGCCCAGGTCCGCGCGGAACTGGCCCGGACCGGTCTGCACGACGCGCCCGCGGTCACCGTCTCGGCCCTCGAGGGCACGGGCCTCACCGAGCTGCGCGCCGTCCTCGACGACGTCCTGGCACGGGCGCCCGCCCCCGCCGAGGGGCGACTGCGGCTGTGGGTGGACCGCTCCTTCACGATCACCGGTTCCGGCACGGTGGTGACCGGCACGCTGACCGCGGGAACGCTCCGGCAGGGCGACCGGCTGCACCTGCTCGGCCACGGCGGGTCCGTGCCGGTCGTGGTCCGCGGCATGCACAGCCGGAACACCCCGCACACCGCGCTGGAGCCGTACACCCGCGTGGCGCTCAACCTGCGCGGAGTGTCCGCCGCGGACGTGCACCGCGGCGACGCCCTGGTCACCCCCGGCACGTGGCCGCTCGCCGGCGTCCTCGACGTCCGCCGCGCCACCGGCCCCGCCCTCACGGACACGGCCGAGCACCTCGTGGTCCACGCGGGCACCGCGGCGGTGCCCGCCCGGCTGAGCCCGTTCGACGACGACCACGCCCGGCTGGTCCTCGACCGGCCCCTGCCCCTGGTCCTCGGGGACCGTCTGGTGCTCCGCGACCCCGGCAGCCGCTCGGTGCTCGGCGGGGCCCAGGTCCTCGACGCCGATCCGCCCGCGCTGGGGCGCCGCGGCGACCGGGCGCGCCGGGGCGCCCGGCTCGCCGGCATGGACGTGCGCGGGGACGTCGGCGTGGAGGTGGCCCGCCGCGGTGCGGTGCAGGCGCAGCACCTGCACCGCCTCGGGCTGCTGCCCGCCGCGGGCACGGCCCCGCCCGGTGACGTGCGCGTGCTCGGCGACTGGTGGGTGCACGCCCCCGTGCTCGAGTCCTGGACGCAGCGGCTGCGCACCGCGGTGGACGAGCTGCACGCCCGTGACCCCTTGGCCGCAGGTCTCTCGCGGGGCGCGGCCCGTGACCTGCTCGCGCTGCCGGACGCCGTGCTGGTCGACCCCGTGGTCCGCGGCGCCGGCCTGGAGCAGGACGGCGGGCACATCCGGTCCCCGCACCACCGCGGCGGCCTCGGCGCCCACGAGACCGCGGTGCTCGAGCTGGAGCGACGGCTCGGGGCCGAGCCCTTCCGGAGCCCGGAGGCCGACGACCTGACGGCGCTGCGGCTCGGCGCCCGTGAGCTCGCGGCGGCCGAGCGCACCGGCCGGCTGCTCCGCCTGGGGGACGGTGTCGTGCTGCTCCCCACCGCTCCCGCCCTGGCGATGCGCGAGCTCGCCCGGCTGCCGCAGCCCTTCACCACGAGCCAGGCGCGCCAGGCGCTCGGCACCTCCCGGCGCGTCGCGATCCCGCTGCTCGAGCACCTCGACGCCCGCGGCTGGACCCGGCGGCTGGACGCCGGCCACCGGACCGTGGTGCGCTGAGCCCACGGGCCCGTCCCGCCGGGAGGGGTCTGCCAGGCCCGGGAGCGGGCCGGTGGCATCGTCGTCGTCGCGGATCCGTGCCGTCGTCGTCATCGTCCGTCGTCGAGAAGGAGAACCGTCATGAGAACCGTCCGTCTGGGGAACTCGGGCCTCGAGGTGAGCGCCGTGGTGCTGGGCATGATGAGCTACGGGGACCCGGCCAGGGGAGCGCACGAGTGGAGCGTGGGGCTCGACGAGGCCCGGGCGTTCGTCCGCCGGGCGCACGACGCCGGGATCACGACGTTCGACACGGCGAACGTGTACTCGCTGGGCTCCAGTGAGGAGATCACCGGCACGCTGCTCAAGGAGATCGCCCCGCGGGAGGAGGTCCAGATCGCCACCAAGGTCAACGGCCGGATGCGGGACGCCCGCAACGGCGGCGGACTGAGCCGGGTGGCGATCATGCACGAGATCGACGCGTCGCTGAAGCGCCTGGGGACCGACTACGTCGACCTGTACCAGATCCACCGGTTCGACCCGCGGACCCCCGTCGAGGAGACGATGGAAGCCCTCCACGACGTCGTGAAGGCCGGCAAGGCCCGCTATCTCGGCGCCTCGAGCATGTGGGCGTGGCAGTTCGCCCGGATGCAGCACGTCGCCGAGCTGCACGGCTGGACGGCGTTCGTCTCGATGCAGGACCAGTACAACCTGCTCGAGCGCGAGGAGGAACGGGAGATGCACCCGTTCTGCCGGGCGACCGGGGTGGGGGTCCTGCCGTGGAGCCCGCTCGCCCGCGGCAGGGTGGCACGGCCGTGGGGCTCCGCGGGCTCCGGGTCCCGGGAGAGCACCGACGCGTTCGGCCAGGGCCTCTACACACAGGACGTGGCGGCGAACCGGGCGATCGTGGACGCGGTCGCGGCGGTCGCCGGTGAGCGCGGCGTGCCGATGGCCCAGGTCGCCCTCGCGTGGGTCGCCGGCAGGCCCGCGGTGACGGCGCCGGTCGTCGGCGCGACGAAGGAGCACCACGTCGACGACGCCGTGGCCGCCGTCGAGCTGGACCTGTCCGAGGAGGAGACCCGCCGCCTCGAGGAGGCCTACACCCCGCGGCACCCCTCCGGATTCTGAGCTCCCCGGCACCCCGGGGCTCCACGGGCCGGCCCGCGTCAGGACCGGTCCGCGTCAGCGCCTACCCGCGCAGCGCCCGGAGGTGCTCGACCGCCTGGGGCAGCACCTTCTGGAGGTCGCCCACGATGCCGAGGTCGGCGATCTCGAAGACCGGTGCCTGCTCGTCCTTGTTCACGGCCACGATCGTCCCCGCCGTCTGCATCCCCGCGCGCTGCTGGACGGCCCCGGAGATCCCGCACGAGACGTAGAGCTGCGGGGAGACGGTGCGGCCGGTCTGGCCCACCTGCGCCTCGGGGCCGATCCACCCGGCGTCCACCGCCGCTCGGGAGGCCCCGATCGCCCCGCCGAGGGCGTCCGCGAGGTCCTCGAGCGGACCGAAGTCCCCACCCGTGCCGCGGCCGCCGGCCACGACCACGCGCGCCTCGCCCAGCGCCGGGCGCCCGGAGGCCGGAAGCTCCGCCCGCCCCACCACCCGGGCCGCGGGCACGGTGTCCTCGAGCGCGTGCGTGCGCACCTGCGGGCGCTGCGCCGCGGCAGGCGCGGCACCGGTGACGTCGGTGGGAACGTCAGTGGTGACGTCCGCGGTGAGCTCGGCGGGGATCTCGACCGAGTTGGGGCGGAAGGTCACGACCAGCACCGGGCTCGTGGCCCGGCACCGGGTGGTCCATCCCCCGGCGAGGACGGACTTGGTGGCGACGAGGTCGGCGTCGAGGGCCACCACGTCGGTGATCACCCCGGCCCCGAGCCGCACCCCCAGGCGCGCGGCGACGTCCGTGGCCTCGGGGGTGCCGGCGAGCAGCAGCACCGCGGCGCCGGTCTCCCGGGCGGCGGCCTCCGCGAGCGCGACCGCCGGCGTGGTGAGCCGGTCGCCGGGCCCGCCCTCCGGGGCGTGCACGGTGCCCACCGCGTGGGCGGCCAGCTCGTCGAGCAGGGCGTCGCCGGGCACGTCCGGCACGACGGCGTGCGTCTCGCCCAGCGTGCCCGCGAGCACGAGCAGCTCCCGGTCGGCGCGGCGCAGCCGGTCCGCGGCGCCCAGCACCACCAGGGCTGCGGTCGTGGTCGTGGTCATGGTCGTCCTCCTCCTGCCCGGCGGGCGGGCGCGTGCGATGGGGATCCTGCGGGGCGCGGCCGGGCGCTCAGACGAGCCTCCGGGCCACGAGGAACTCGGCGAGGCGGATGCCGCCCTCGCCCTCGTCGACCAGGACCTCCCCGGCGGCCCGGGGCGGGCGCGGCACGGCGTCGAGCACCTCGGTGAGCGAGCCGGCGAGGCCCACGGCGCCGGCGTCCAGGCCGAGGTCGGCGGCCGACCACGTCTGCACCGGCTTCTTCTTGGCCGCCACGATCGCCTTGAAGTTGGGATAGCGCGGGGTGTTGACCTGGTCCGTCACGGCCACGAGCGCCGGCAGGTCAGCGACGACCTGCAGGGCTTCGGTCTCGGTGTGCCGGACGGCCGTGAGCGAGGCGCCGTCCTCGGCCAGCCCCAGGGCGCTGGCGAAGCCGACGTGGGCGAGACCGAGCCGCTCGGCGAGCTGGCCGGGGACCAGGGACGTCTCGCCGTCGGTGGAGGCCATGCCGGTGAGCACGAGGTCCACGGCTCTCTCCTCCCCGGCGGCGATCCGCTGCACGGCCGCTGCGAGCACCCGTGCGGTGACCCAGGCGTCGGAGCCGACGAGGGCGTCGTCGAGCACGTGGAACCCGGCGTCGGCGCCCAGCTGGAGGGCGCGCTTGAGCGCGGCCGTCGCGCCCGCCGGGCCCAGGGTGAGGGCGAGCACGCGGTGCCCGGCCGCCGCGCCGCCGTGCGTCTCGACGATCTGCACCGCGGCCTCGAGCGCGTACTCGTCGAGCTCGGAGAGGATCCCGGACGAGCGGTCGAGCAGGGGCGGGCTCCCGGCGAGGACGCGGTCTCCCGCGGCGTCGGGGACGTGCTTGACGGGGACGACGATCGTCAGGGGCTGGCTCATGGTCTCCTCCGGACAGGACAGGGACGGGGCGGTACGTGCGGGCGGACGGGCTGCTCAGGCGTCCGCGCGGCGCACGAGGCGCTCGGCGTGACGGATCAGGGGCTCGTCGACCATCCGCCCGCGGAACGTGAGGACGCCGGGGGTGCGGCGGGCGGCGTCGAGCAGCTCGCGGGCGGCCTCGAGCTCCTCGGCGTCGGGCCGGTAGGCGGCGCGGATGGTCTCGACCTGTCCGGGGTGGATGCAGGCGGTGGCCGCGAAGCCGGAGGCCACGGCGTCGAGGGCCTCCTCGCGCAGCCCGTCGTGGTCGCCGATGTCGACGTGCACCGCGTCGATCGCGGGCCGGCCGGCGGCGCCCGCCGCGAGCAGGACGGCGGAGCGGGCGGAGCGGGCCACGTCCCGGTAGGCGCCGTCCCGGCGCCGGGACGAGCTGCCGCCGAGCGAGGCCACGAGGTCCTCGGCGCCCCACATCAGCGCGACCACGTTGGGGGCCCGGGCGATCTCGGCCGCGTTGACCACGCCCTCCGCGGTCTCGCACAGCGCGACGACGCGGTGCAGGCCCAGCTCCGCGGCGACGGCGAGCCGTTCCGCGGAGGCGGTCTTGGGCAGCATCACGGTGGTGTACCCGGTGTGCCGCAGGGCGACGAGGTCGTGGGCGAAGTCCTCGGTGTCCTCGGCGTTGATCCGCACGATCGTGCGGGCCGGGTCCAGGGGCGTGGCCACGAGGGCGTCCCGGGCGGCGGGCTTGGCGGACGGGGCCACGGCGTCCTCGAGGTCGAGGATCACGGCGTCGGCGCGCTCGGCCGCCTTGGCGTAGCGCTCGGGGCGGTCGGCCGGGCAGAACAGCAGGGCCGGGCCGAGGGCGAACGGGTCGGTCATCGGGGCTCCTTCGCGGGGGTGTCGCTGCGGGGTGTCACTGCGGGAGGTCACGGTGCGCTGTCGCTGCCGGGTGTCACTGCGGGGCGGCGTCGCGGGACCACACGAGCACCGAGCGGGTGCACTCGGCGACCACGACGCCCTCCTGGTTGCGGCCCACGTGCTTCACGCGGACGATGCCCTGCCCCGGCCGGGAGGACGACGGGCGCGCGCCGAGGATCTCGGAGGAGGAGTACAGGGTGTCCCCGTGGAAGAGCGGGTGCGGGAAGGCGATCTCCTCGAAGCCCAGGTTCGCCACGATGGTGCCCTGGGTCAGCTGGGCCACGGACGCCCCCACGAGGGTCGAGAGGGTGAACATGGAGTTCACGAGCCGCCGGCCGAAGGGCTGGCGCCCGGCCCACGCGGCGTCCAGGTGCAGGGACTGGGTGTTCATGGTGAGGGTCGTGAACAGCACGTTGTCCGCCTCGGTGACGGTCCGGCCCGGGGCGTGCTCGTAGACCGTGCCCACGTCGAACTCCTCGAACCACAGTCCGCGCTGGCGGACCACCTTGCGCTCCTCGCTCACGGCCGCCTCCTCAGAGTCCGAGCTCGCGGGCGATGAGCATGAGCTGCACCTCGGTGGTGCCCTCGCCGACCTCGAGGATCTTGGCGTCCCGGTAGTGGCGGGCCACCCGGAACTCGTTGATGAACCCGTAGCCGCCGAAGACCTGGGTGGCGTCCCGGGCGTTGTCCATCGCGGCCTCCCCGGCCACGAGCTTGGCGATCGCGGCCTGCGTCTTGAACGGCCGGCCGGCGAGCATCCGGGACGCGGCGTCGTAGTAGGCCAGTCGGGCGGTGTGGACGCGGGCCTGCATGCGGGCGATCTTGAAGGAGACGGCCTGGTTCGCCCCGATGGGGCGGCCGAAGGACTGCCGCTCCTGCGCGTAGCGCACGGACTCCTCGACGCAGCCCTGGGCCGCGCCCGTGGCCAGTGCCGCGATGGCGATGCGGCCCTCGTCGAGGATGGAGAGGAAGTTGGCGTAGCCGCGGCCCTCCTCCCCCAGCAGGTTCCCCTCGGGGACCCGGACGTCCTGGAGGGACAGCGGGTGGGTGTCCGAGGCGTTCCAGCCGACCTTGTCGTAGGCCTTCTCGGCGCGGAAGCCGGGGGTGTCCGTGGGGACGATGATCGTGGAGATGTCCTTCCGGACCCGCCCGTCCGGCAGCTCCGTGGTGCCGGTGACCGCGGTGACGTTCACCAGGCGGGTGATGTCCGTGCCGGAGTTGGTGATGAACTCCTTGGCGCCGTCGACCACCCACTGCCCGTCCTCCCGCTTCGCGGTGGTGCGGGTGCCGCCGGCGTCCGAGCCGGCCTCCGGCTCGGTGAGGCCGAACCCGGCGAGCGCCCGGCCCGCGGCGAGGTCGGGGAGCCACCGCTGCTTCTGCTCCTCGGTGCCGAAGCGGAAGATGGGCATGGCGCCCAGCGACACGCCGGCCTCGAGGGTGATGGCCACGGACTGGTCGACCCGGGCGATCTGCTCCAGCGCCAGGCACAGGGCGAAGTAGTCCCCGCCCATCCCCCCGTACTCCTCGGGGAAGGGCAGGCCGAACAGGCCCATCTCGCCCATCTGCGCCACGATGTCGTAGGGGAACTCGTGGGCCGCGTCGTATCCCGCGGAGACGGGGGCGATCACCTCGTCGGCGAAGTCGCGGACGGTGTCGGAGAGGTCCTGGTACTCCTCGTCGAGCTCGAAGTTCATGCGCTCTGCTCCTGGTCGGTCGGGCGGGGATCGGTCGGCGGGTGGCCGCCGGGTGCTGCCGGGGCGTCGCCGGGCGTCCCGTCCGGGCTGTCGTCGGGCACGTCGTCACGGGAGTTCCCGGGGACGGCGTCGGGGACCACGCGGGCGAGCAGCTGGTGCAGCCGCACCTGCTCGCCGGCCCGCACGGAGACCTCGACGGTGCCGGCGGTGGGCGCGGTCAGGCGGTGCTCCATCTTCATGGCCTCGACCACCACCACGGTCTGGCCCTCGGCGACCCGGTCCCCGGTGGCGGCCGGGACGGCGACGACGGTGCCGGGCATGGGCGAGTGCAGCTCCGGGGCGGCGGGCCCGGCCGTGCGCTCCAGGGCGGCGAGGGTGCGCTCGAGCTGCTGCTCCCGGGACAGGACGGCGAGTTGGACGGCGAAGCCGTCCTCGCCCACCCAGACGCTGTCCCCGCCCGCGCCGGCCGCCACGTGGACCACCCGCGACGTCCCGCCGGTCTCGAGCAGGTGCGCGGCCGGACGGCCCGGCAGCGGGGTCAGGCGCACGGCGGGGTTCACGACGGTCCGGCGGGGCTCCTCGAGCCCGTGGGCCAGCACCACCGCGGGCCGGGCGCGGCCGGCGGCCCGCCAGCCGTCCGGGCGCGACCAGGGGCTCGTGTCCCCGGCGGGGCGCGGGTCGGCGGGGTGGTGCCGGGCGTGGTGGGCGGCCGCGGCGGCGAAGTGGCTCTCGTCGGGGGCCGTGAACTCCAGCCCGGGCAGGCGCCGCTCGACGAGGGTGGTGTCCATGTCCCCGGCGCGCACGGCGGGGTCGGCCAGCAGGGCGCGCAGGTACTCGGTATTGGTGCCCACCCCGAGCACCACGGTCTGCGCCAGGGCCAGGTCGAGCCGGTCGAGGGCCTGGTCCCGGTCGGCGCCCCAGGCGACGACCTTGGCGAGCATCGGGTCGTAGTCCGAGCCCACGGTCAGTCCCGGCGCCAGGGAGGAGTCCACCCGGATCCCCGGGCCGGTGGCCTCCTCCAGCGCCAGCACGGTGCCGGCGGTGGGCAGGAAGCCGCGGGCGGGGTCCTCGGCGTAGAGCCGGGCCTCGACCGCGTGGCCGGTGAGCACCACGTCGTCCTGGGCCAGGCCCAGCGGTTCTCCCGCGGCGACGCGGAGCTGCTGCGCCACGAGGTCCACGCCGGTGACCAGCTCGGTGACGGGGTGCTCCACCTGCAGGCGGGTGTTCATCTCCATGAAGAAGAAGGTCTCGGGCTGGGCGGCGGGCACCAGGAACTCCACGGTGCCCGCGCCGGTGTAGCCCACGGAGCGGGCCACCTGGCAGGCGGCCTCCCCGATCCTCTCCCGGGTGGCGGGGTCCAGCAGCGGTGAGGGCGCCTCCTCGATGACCTTCTGGTGCCGCCGCTGCAGGGAGCACTCCCGCTCCCCCAGGTGCACCACGGCGCCGTGGGCGTCGGCGAGGACCTGCACCTCGATGTGCCGGGGGGACTCGACGAGCTGCTCGAGGAGCAGGGTGTCGTCCCCGAACGCGGCCGCGGCCACCCGCCGGGCCGTGGCCAGGGTCTCGGGCAGCTCGCCGGGGGTGGCCACCACGTGCATGCCCTTGCCGCCGCCCCCGGCCGAGGGCTTGATCAGGACGGGAAAGTCCATCCCGGCGGCCGCGGCGACCAGGGCGTCGTCGTCGAGGCCGGGCTCGGAGACCCCGGCGACCGTGGGCACCCCGGCGGCGGACACGTGCCGCTTGGCGCGGATCTTGTCGCCCATCGTCTCGAGCGCCTCCACGCCCGGGCCGATGAACACGATCCCCGCGGCGGCACACGCCCGGGCGAAGGCGGCGTTCTCGGACAGGAACCCGTAGCCGGGGTGGATCGCCTGCGCGCCGGTGGCGCGCGCGGCCTCGAGCACGGCGTCGATGCGCAGGTAGCTCTCGGCCGGTGCCGCCGGGCCCACGCACACGGCCACGTCGGCCTCGCGCACGTGCACGGCGTCGCGGTCGGCCTCGCTGTAGACCGCGACCGAGCGGATCCCCAGGGCCCTGAGCGTGCGCAGGATCCGGCGGGCGATCTCCCCGCGGTTGGCCACGAGGACGACGTCGAAGCGGCGCGGGGGCGTGCTGGCGGTCACAGGGATCACATCCGGAAGAGGCCGAAGGCGGGCTCGGGCAGCGGGGCGCGGGAGCAGACCTCGAGGGCCAGCCCGAGCACCTCGCGGGTGTCGGCGGGGGCGATCACGCCGTCGTCCCACAGCCGGGCGGTGGAGTACCAGGGACTGCCCTGGGCCTCGTACCGGGCCCTGATGGGCGCCATGAACGCCTCGCGCTCGGCCGGGTCCCACTCCTGTCCGCGGGCGGCCAGCTGGTCGGCCTTCACGGTGGCCAGCACCGAGGCGGCCTGGGCGCCGCCCATCACCGAGATCCTCGCCTGGGGCCACAGGAACAGGAACCGCGGGGAGTAGGCCCGCCCGCACATGGAGTAGTTGCCGGCGCCGAAGGAGCCGCCGATCACCACGGTCAGCTTCGGCACCCGGGTGGTGGCCACGGCGGTGACCATCTTGGCGCCGTGCTTGGCGATGCCGCCGGCCTCGTAGTCGCGGCCCACCATGAAGCCGGTGATGTTCTGCAGGAACAGCAGGGGGATCCCCCGCTGGTCGCACAGCTCGACGAAGTGGGCGCCCTTCATCGCCGACTCCGCGAAGAGCACCCCGTTGCTCGCCACGATCCCCACGGGGTGGCCGTGGACGTGGGCGAAGCCGGTGACCAGCGTGGTGCCGTACTCGGCCTTGAACTCGGAGAAGCGGCTGCCGTCGACGAGCCGGGCGACGACCTCGTGCACGTCGTAGCCGGAGTTGGGATCCACCGGTACCACCCCGGGGAGCTCGTCCTCGGCCACGGCCGGGCCCTCGACCTCCGCCACCGGCCAGGCCCGCGGGCCCGGCGGCGGCAGGGTCGCCACGATGTCCCGGACGATCTGCAGGGCGTGGACGTCGTTCTCCGCGAGATGGTCGACCACCCCGGACGTCCGGGCGTGCAGGTCCCCGCCGCCGAGCTCCTCGGCGGTGACCTCCTCGCCGGTCGCGGCCTTCACCAGCGGGGGGCCGCCCAGGAAGATGGTGCCCTGCTCGCGGACGATCACCGTCTCGTCGCTCATCGCCGGGACGTAGGCCCCGCCCGCGGTGCAGGAGCCGAGCACGGCCGCGATCTGCGGGATCCGGGCCGCCGAGAGGTTGGCCTGGTTGTAGAAGATCCGCCCGAAGTGCTCCCGGTCGGGGAAGACCTCGTCCTGCAGCGGCAGGTACGCCCCGCCCGAGTCGACGAGGTAGACGCAGGGCAGCCGGTTCTCCAGGGCGATCTCCTGGGCGCGCAGGTGCTTCTTGACCGTCACCGGGTAGTAGGTGCCGCCCTTGACCGTGGCGTCGTTGCACACCACCATCACCTGCCGGCCGTGGACCAGGCCGATCCCGGCGATCACGCCGGCCCCCGGGCACTCGTCGTCGTACATCCCTCCCGCGGCCAGGGCACCGAGCTCCAGGAACGGGCTGCCCTCGTCCAGCAGGTGCTCGACCCGCTCGCGCGGCAGCAGCTTGCCGCGCGCCACGTGCCGTAGGCGGGAGGCCTCCGGCCCGCCCTGCGCCGCCCGCTCCAGGCGCCGGGCCAGCTCCTCGGCGAGGATCTGCTGGGCGGTCGCGTTGGCGGCGAACTCCGCGCTGCCCGGATCGGCCTGAGTGCTCAGCACGCGCATCCGTCTCCTCCGTTCCGGGCCGGCGGTCCGGAGATGCCACTTCGGTTAATTTCGACTAACTTGGAGTTCAGGTTATTGGCGCCTCACTGGAATGTCCAGGTATCCGACTCGAGAGCAGGACCCGTGCCCCAGACCGAGCGCAGCCCCGGCCCGTCCACCACCGTGCGCGGGCAGGCCAAGGCCCAGCGGCGCCAGGACCTGCTCGCCGCCGCCGCGACGCTCTTCGCCGAGCGCGGTTACCCCGGCGTCTCGATCGACGACATCGGCGCTGCCGCGGGGGTCAGCGGACCCGCCGTCTACCGGCACTTCCCGAGCAAGCAGGCCGTCCTGGGCGCGGTCCTGCTCGAGGTCAGCTCCGACCTGCTCGACCGGGGCCGCGAGGTGGTGGCCCGCTCCCCCGACCCGGCCCGGCGGCTGCGGGCGCTGATCTGCTTCCAGGTGGAGTTCGCGCTGCACCGTCCCGCCGTGATCGTGGTGCAGGACCGGGAGCTGCCGAACCTCACCGAGGAGGACCGCCGTGCGGTCCGCGTCCTGCAGCGCGGCTACGTGACGCTGTGGGTGGACGCCCTGCGCGAGCTCGCCCCCGCGCGCGACGTCGCGGAGCTCACCCTGCGCGCGCAGGCCGCCTTCGGGCTCATCAACTCGACCCCCCACTCCCTGCGGACCGCGCACCGGCTGCGCGCCCCGCAGGACGCGGGGCGGCTCGACGTCGCCCGGGCCGCCCTCGAGGAGATGACCTGGGCCGCGCTGCGCACCGCGTTCGACCCGATCCCCACCAGCACAGGAGGCACCCCGTGACCGAGGCCCCGGCCGCCCAGCCCTTCCACCGGCCGTTCTACGAGGATGAGCACGAGGAGTTCCGCGAGGTGGCCCGCGAGTTCACGACCCGCGAGGTGGCACCGCACTACGCCGAGTGGGACGCCCAGCACCTGATGCCCCGCAGCATGTGGACGGCCGCCGGCGAGGCGGGCCTGCTCGGCCTCGCCGTGCCCGAGGAGTTCGGGGGCATGGGCCTGACGGACTACCGGTTCCGCGCCGTGCTCGACGAGGAGCTGGTCCGGCAGGCCGCCCTCGGCGTGGCCCTCGCGCTGCACCTGCACGACGACTGGGTGCTGCCGCACCTGCTCGCCCACGGCACCGACGAGCAGAAGCGGCGGTGGCTGCCGGGCATGCTCACGGGGGAGCTCGTCACCTCCGTGGCGTGGACCGAGCCGGGCGCGGGCTCCGACCTGCGTGGGGTGCGCACCCGGGCCGTGCGCGACGGCGACGAGTGGGTGCTGACCGGCCAGAAGACGTTCATCGGCAACGGGATCAGCGGGGACGCCGCCCTGGTCCTGGCCCGCACGGACGGAGGGACCGGGCGCGCCGGGGAGGACGGCCTCAGCCTGTTCCTGGTGCACAAGGCGGACTCCCCCGGCTACGAGACCGGCAAGCAGCTCGACAAGATGGGGGTCAAGGCCTCGGACACCGCCGAGCTGTTCTTCGAGGACGTCCGGGTCCCCGCCGAGAACCTCGTCGGCGCCGAGGGCGGCGGGCTGCGGCAGATCCAGCAGGTGCTGCCCCAGGGGCGGCTGGCGGTCGCCGTGGCCGCGAGCGCCGTCGCGCGCTCGACCCTCGAGAGCACCCTCCGGTACACCGGCGAGCGCACGGCCTTCGGCTCCCGGGTGCTCGACTTCCAGCACACCCGGTTCGAGCTCGCGGAGCTGACGGTCGAGGTGGAGGTCGTCGAGGCCTACGTGCAGCGGGCGGTGCACGCGTTCAACGCGGGGGCCCTCGACGTGGTCGGCGCGTCCAAGGCCAAGTACTGGGCGGGCGAGCGCGCGAAGGCCGTGACGGACCGGTGCCTCCAGCTGCACGGCGGGTACGGCTACATCCTCGACTACCCGGTGGCGCAGGCCTACCTCGCGTCCCGGCTGCTGACGATCTTCGGGGGCACCAGCGAGATCCTGCGCGAGACGATCGGGCGGGCCGTGGCCGACGGGGCGTGAGGGGCGCCCCGGTCAGCGCACCTCCAGGGACGCGCGCCCGGTCCGGCGGGTCCCCGGTGAGGCGCCGAGCCGCTGGGACACCTCCCGGGCCGCCGCCACGGCGGCGGCCGCGAGCAGCTCGGCCTGTTCGGGCGTGACCCGGTAGCGGGGTGCGGCGACCATGACGGCGGCGACCAGCTGGTCCCGGTGGTCGCGGACGGCGGCCGCGACCCCGACCTCCTCCACGGAGGTCTTGCCGTAGTTGACGGCCACCCCGTCGTCGACGACCTGCCGCAGGGACTCCAGGTAGACGTCGATGCTCGCCTCGGTGGGGTCGGGCAGCTCGACGATGCCGGACAGGAGCAGCGCCCGGACCCGCTCGGCCGGTTGCTCGGCGAGGAAGAGCTGCACCGAGGAGCTGAGGGCCGTGCTGTACCGGGTGCCCAGCGGGGTGGTGTGCTTGATCTGCCGCGGGCTGGGGATCTGCTCCACGCACACGGCCTGGTCGCCGTTCCAGACCAGCAGCGCGCTGGTCTCCCTGGTCCGCTCGGTCAGCTCGAGCAGCACGGGGTACGCCACCCGCCGCTCGTCCAGCTCCGCGAGCAGCGGGCCGGCCACCGAGATCAGGCCGAGCCCGAGCCGGTAGCGCCGCGTCTGCGGGTCGCGCTCCACCACGTCCTCCCGCTCCAGGGTGGCCAGGAGCCGGGAGACGGTGCTCTTGTGCAGGCCCACGCGCGCGGCGATCTCGGTGACCCCGAGCGTCGGTTCGTCCACGGAGAAGCAGCGCAGCACCCGCAGGGCGTGGGAGACGACGGACGCGGCGCGGGCTTCGCGCGAGGTGGCACTGGCTGGTGATTCAGTCATAGGACTACTCATTCTCCTGCACGGGGCGGTCCCGCCACAGCGGGGTGTCCGGGAGGTGGGACCGTGTTCTGCGGTCCCGCCTCCCGGACACCCCGCGACGGCGCTCGCGCCCGGGGTGGGCTGCCTGCCGTGGCCGCCGTCAGGGCCGGTGGTCGCGGGCGGGGATCACGGCCGCGCGAGCGCGTCCGGGACCGGTTCCCGCCCGACGGGCGCAGGCTGCCGGGCCGGGGGCTCCGGTGCCACCCGCTCCACCACCGTGACGTCCCCGCCGCCGGCCGCGTCCGGTGAGGGGTCGTTGACCTCCCGCTCCAGGCGCTCGGTCTCCCCGGTGCGGGTGAGCAGCCGGCGGACCAGGTTCGCGATCATCAACAGGATGACGAACGAGAACGGGAAGGCCCCGATGATGGTGCCGGTCTGCACCGTGTCGACCACCGCCGTGCCGCCGAGGGTGAGCAGCGTGAGGGCCACGGCGGCGATGCTGGCGACGAGCACCACGCGGAAGAGGGGCCCGGCCCTCCGGGGCGCGGAGACGAACTCGGCCAGGGCGTGGGCGCCGGAGTCCAGGGAGGTGACGTAGTAGGTGGCCACGAGGATGGTGGCCACCACGAGCAGCAGCGAGCCGATGACGGGCACGGACTCCAGCATGACGAACAGACCGCTGGAGGTGTCGGCCGCGACGGCTGCGGAGATGCCGCGGTCGCTGCGGTCGTCGTAGTGCAGGGCGGCCGAGCCGATGATCCCGATCCAGATCATGACGATCAGGGAGGGGATCACGGTGACGCCGATGACGAACTCGCGGATGGTGCGTCCGCGGGAGATGCGGGCGATGAAGCCGGCGACGAACGGGCTGAAGGCGATGACCCAGCACCAGATGAACACGGTCCACCAGCCGTTCCAGCTGTCCTGCCAGGTGGCGATGTTCTGGCCGGCGGTGCCGGCGTCGGTCCAGAAGCTCATCGCCGCGAAGTTGGCGATGAAGGAGCCGAAGGTCTGGGTGATGTTGGAGATGATGAAGATCGTGGGACCGAAGACGAGCACGGCCACCAGCAGGACGATGCTCAGGACCGAGTTCGTCTCACTGATCCGTTTCATGCCCTTGTTGATGCCGAAGAAGGCGGAGGCCGCGGTGAGCCCGGCCAGCCCGAGGATGACGAGCAGCCAGATGCCCGGGCCGGTGGTCAGGCCGGTGAAGGAGGCGAGCCCGGAGCTGAACTGCATGGCGGCGAAGCCGAAGGAGGTGGCCAGGCCCAGGACGGTGGCGATGATCGCGAGCAGTTCCACGACGACGCCGGCCCCGCGCTGGGACCACTTGGGCAAGATGTCCACGGTGGCCTCGCGGAAGGTGAGGCTCTTGCCGAGGTTGTGGTGGGAATAGGCCAGGCACACGGCCACCACGCAGTACATGGCCCATGCGGTGAAGCCCCAGTGGAAGTAGGACCAGACCATGGCGCCCTCGGCCGCCCCGTCGGGACCGGCGGGCACGACGGGGTTCTCGTCGCGCAGCAGGATGGGCTCGGCGACCGACCAGAAGATCAGGCCGATGCCCTGCCCGCAGGCGAAGAGCATCGAGTACCAGGCGAACTTGCCGTGCTCGGGCCGGGAATCCGGGCCACCGAGGCGAATGCTGCCCACCCGGCTGAAGGCCAGCCACAGGCAGACGGCGACCGCCACGAGGGAGTAGAGGATGAACAGCCACGTGAAGTCCCCGGTGACAAAGGTCCGGGCCGTGGAGATGGTCTCAGCCGCTCCTGTGGGGTTGATCGTCACGGTGATCAGCACGGCCAGGATCAGCACGGGCGGCAGGACGGTGATGATCGCCCGGTCCAACGGCGGGATGTGCCGGCCCCGGAACCGGGGCACCTCGACCGTTCCGGTCGCCCCGTCCGTCGTAGCGTCTGTCTTCTTCATGTGGTGCTCACTTCCCGAACTCGCTGGTGACCGCCCGGACGATGCCGGAACGGACGGTGGAGAGCAGCAGCTCGCCGCGCTGGGCGGTGGCGCCTGCTGGAGAGGAGAGGCATCCGGAGCTCGGGGTGCGAGCCGGGTCCTCGGGGAAAACGTCGTAGGGGGCCAGTTCAGCGGGGGGATGGTCGGGGGCCCGGGACATGTCGACCTTGTCCGGGTGCAGGTGGAGCATCAACGAGGTCTCGAGCACTCCTCCGTGCTCGATGTCCCAGCCGAGGAAGCCGTCGGGGAAGACGGCTTCCAGGGTTTGCTCGTCGACGAAGTCCCAGTAGGAGAGCAGCATGGCTCGGCTGTCGTCGAGACCGCTGGTCCGGGCTTCGCGCACCGCGAGGTCCAGTCCCTCGTAGAGGAACTGGTAGTTCTCGAAGTGGCCGTTGACCACCGCGACCCGGCGGATCCCGTGGCGGAAGAACTCCAGCACGACGTCCTTGGTCTGCGCGATGAGGGCCTGCGCCGAGAGGCTGGTGGTGCCGGTGCGGTGGTTGCCGCCGCCGGAGCGGGGCTGGGACTTGTAGCCGTAGGAGAACGCCGGCGCCACCAGGGCGTCGAGCTCATCCGCCGCCGCCGAGGCGATGGCGCGGGAGAGCATCGCGTCCACGCCCAGCGGCATGTGGGGGCCGTGCTGCTCTGTGGCCCCGGTGGGAATGAGCACCAGCCCGTGGCCGGTGGACGCGTACTCCTCGTAGCTGTGCGCGTCGAGGTCTTCGAGGAAACGGGTGCTGACCACAGAGTTCCTTCCGTGTGCCGGGTGCGTGGGCGTGCAGGTGGTGCCGGGTGCGGCCACCCCGGGTCCGGGGATGGGCGCACGGAGGCCGGGGATCCCGGTGGCGCCGCCCGCGGGCGGCGCCACCGGGATCGTCCGGATCAGGCCTGGATGATGTTGTGCTCGGGGCCGTAGGGGAACTTGGTGATGTTCTCCGCCCCGTCCTCGCCGATGACGAGGATGTCGTGCTCGCGGTAGCCGCCGGCCCCGGGCAGCCCGTCGGCCACGGTGATCATCGGCTCCATGGACACGACCATGCCCGGCTCCAGGACCGTGTCGATGTCCTCGCGCAGCTCCAGGCCGGCCTCGCGGCCGTAGTAGTGGGACAGCACCCCGAATGAGTGGCCGTAGCCGAAGGTGCGGTTGGCCAGCAGCCCGTGGGAGATGAAGATCTCGTTGAGCTCGGCGGCGATGTCCTTGCACACCGCCCCGGGCTTGATCAGCTCCAGGCCGCGCTCGTGCACCTGGACGTTGATCTCCCACAGCTCGCGCGAGCGGGCGTCGGGCTCACCGAGGAACAGGGTGCGCTCCAGGGCGGTGTAGTACCCGGAGGTCATCGGGAAGCAGTTCAGGGACAGGATGTCCCCGCGCTGCAGCTTGCGGGTGGTGGCCCAGTTGTGCGCGCCGTCGGTGTTGAGCCCGGACTGGAACCACACCCAGGTGTCGCGGACCTCGCGGTGCGGGAAGGTGCGGGCGATCTCGTGGACCATGGCCTCGGTGCCGGCCAGGGCGACCTCGTACTCGGTGATGCCTTCGCGGATCGCGTTGCGGATGGCCTCGCCGCCGAGGTCGCCGATGCGGGCGCCGTGCTTGATGACCTCGATCTCCTCGGCGGACTTGATCATGCGCTGGCGCATGGCGTCCTGGGAGACGTCGAGCAGCTCAGCCCCCTCGAAGGCGGCCTGGATGCGCCGGCGGGTCAGCAGCGGCAGGGCGTCGTCCTCGACGCCGAGCCGGCGGGCGGTGACGCCGCGCTGGCGCAGGGCTTCCTGGAGTCCGTAGTAGAAGTTGTCGCGCTGCCAGTCGGTGTAGACGATGTTCTCGCCGTAGCTGGTGCGCCAGGGCATGCCGGCGTCGATGTTGGCGGTGACCGTGACGGAGTCCTCGGCGGTGACGACCAGGGCGTAGTTGCGGCCGAACGTGGTGTAGAGGAAGTCGGAGTAGTACTTGATGCCGTGATAGCTGGTCAGGATCACGGCGTCGAGGTCCTGGGCGGCCATGATCCGGCGCAGGCCGGTGAGGCGGCGCTCGAACTCGGCGTCGGAGAAGGTCAGCTGCTGCTTGACCCCGTTGTGCAGGATCTTCAGGCGCTCGAGCTCGGCGACGGAAGCGGCGGGGGCTGTGGTGGGCGAGGTGGTCATGGTCGTCCTTTCGTGGAGCAGTTCCCGGTCAGACTCTCCGGGGCGGATCAGGGGAGGCGCTGCACTGCGGGCTCGGCGTCGCCGGCCTCGGCGGCGGAAGCGGAAAGTGCCGCTGCGCCTGACGGTTGTTGAGTCGAGGTGCCCTCGGTCGCCTGTTGTTGCATTCATCACAACCGAGTTGCTTCACTGTAGGAAGTGATGTGCACCACGGTCAAGGCTTTTCGCATAACTTCTCGAGCACCACCGGATTTAGACGTGCAGATGCCTGGATTGAAACGCATAACCGTTGCAATGAATGCAACGGGAGCGGGCTCCAGCCCTTTACCCCCACCGCGGTGGCCCGAAGAGCCGTCCGCAGGAGATGCCGTCACATCCTTCCGCGCTGTGTATATGAGTGATATATCTATTGGCGACAGAAATGTGGGCCGCATCACGAGCTGGGCGAGAGCACCATGCGCCCCGTGCGGCTCGCGGAGACACGTTCGTCCGCGGCGGCCGCGGTGCCCTCGGGCCGTCCTGGGCGGACATCGACGTCGTCATGGAGTCCGTTCCCATCGACCTGCTCACCCTGACGGCGGGCACCTCGGTGCTCACCGGCCACGGCGTGCCCGCCACCATCAGCGACGAGGGACCTCACCGGCACGGCCGGACCGAGCGCGGTCCCCGACGTCCGACCCGCCCAGGATCCGGCACGGCCTTCCCCGACGACACGACCGACGCCCGCTCGAACGCACCCCTAGGAGCACGATTCTGATGACCCATGTTCTTCCGTTCACCGAGATCGATCTGTCCGACCTGGAGGAGGTGGGGGGCAAGAACGCCTCCCTGGGCGAGCTGATCCGCAACCTGGGTGCGGCCGGCGTGCACGTGCCGGGAGGTTTCGCCACGACCGCGGCCGCCTTCCGGGACTTCTTGCGGGTCGGCGGGCTGGATGCGCAGATCGAGGAGGCCCTGGAGGATCTGGACACCGGCGATGTGAACGCCCTGGCCGCCGCCGGCGCCAGGATCCGCTCGATGATCCGTCAGGCGCCGCTGCCGGCGGCGCTGGAGGCCGACATCCGCTCGGCGTACGAGGAGCTGGCCGGGGCCCAGCCGGAGGGGGTGGAGGTGTCCTGGGCGGTGCGCTCGAGTGCGACCGCGGAGGACCTGCCGGATGCCTCCTTCGCCGGGCAGCAGGAGACGTACCTCAACGTCCGGGGCGTGGAGAACGTGCTGGCCGCGGTCAAGGACGTCTTCGCCTCGCTGTACAACGACCGGGCGATCGCCTACCGCGTCCACCACGGCTTCACCCACGCCGAGGTCGCCCTCTCCGCCGGTATCCAGCGCATGGTGCGCTCGGACGTGGGCGCCTCGGGGGTGATGTTCACCATGGACACCGAGTCAGGGTTCACCGACGCGGTGTTCATCACCTCCTCCTACGGGCTCGGGGAGGCCGTGGTGCAGGGGGCGGTCAACCCGGACGAGTTCTACGTCTACAAACCCGCCCTGGCCGCCGGCCGACCCGCCGTGCTCAAGCGCGGGCTCGGGGAGAAGGCCCTGCAGATGACCTACACGGAGTCCCAGGAGCTCGGGGAGACCGTGGCATTCGTTCCGGTCCCGGCGAAGCTGCGCGCCCGGTTCAGCCTCACCGACGCCGAGGTCGAGCAGCTCGCCCGGTACGCGGTGGCGATCGAGGACCACTACGGCCGGCCCATGGACATCGAGTGGGGCAGGGACGGGACCGACGGGCAGCTGTACATCCTGCAGGCCCGCCCCGAGACGGTCGTCTCCCGCCGGGCGGCCGGCGGCATCACGCGCTACCGGCTCCACGAGGACGGGAGGGTCCTGGCCGAGGGCCGGGCCATCGGCCAGCGCATCGGCGCCGGGCAGGTGCGGGTGCTGGACTCCATCGAGCAGATGGCCTCCTTCCAGGCCGGCGACGTCCTGGTGGCGTCGATGACGGACCCGGACTGGGAGCCGATCATGAAGAAGGCCGCCGCGATCGTCACCGACCGCGGCGGGCGCACCTGCCACGCGGCCATCATCGCCCGCGAGCTGGGCATTCCCGCGGTCGTCGGCACCGGCGATGCCACTACGACTCTGTTCGACGGGGATCCGGTGACGGTCTCCTGCGCCGAGGGCGAGGCAGGTCTGGTCTACGAAGGTCTGCTGGACTACACCGTGGAGGAGACGGCCCTGGGATCCATGCCGGAAGCACCGCTGAAGGTGATGATGAACGTGGGCACCCCGGAGCAGGCGTTCAGCTTCGCCCAGCTGCCGCACCACGGGGTGGGACTGGCCCGGTTGGAGTTCATCATCAACCGCCAGATCGGCATTCACCCCCTGGCGCTGCTGGCCCTGGAGAACGACGAGGCGAGCCTGCCGGCCGGTGTCGCCGAACAGATCCGGGAGCGGATCGCCGCCTACGCCGGTCCGCGCGACTTCTACGTCAAGCGCCTGGCCGAGGGGATCGCCACGATCGCAGCCGCCTTCGCCCCCGAGCCGGTGATCATCCGGCTGTCGGACTTCAAGTCCAACGAGTACGCCAACCTGCTCGGCGGGCCGGAGTTCGAGCCGGCCGAGGAGAACCCCATGCTCGGCTTCCGGGGGGCCTCACGGTACCTGTCGGAGAGCTTCCGGGCGGCCTTCGAGATGGAGTGCGCGGCCGTGCGCCTGGTGCGCACCGCCATGGGCCTGACCAACATCAAGCTCATGGTCCCGTTCGTGCGCACCCTGGCCGAGGCGCAGGGCGTCATCGAGCTGCTGGCCGCCAACGGCCTGGAACGGGGGGAGGAGGGCCTGGAGATCGTGATGATGTGCGAGCTGCCGGCCAACGCCCTGCTGGCCGGGCAGTTCCTGGAGCACTTCGACGGGTTCTCCATCGGCTCCAACGACCTCACCCAGCTCACCCTGGGCCTGGACCGGGACTCCGCGCTGGTGGCCGCCTCCTTCGACGAGCGCGACCCGGCCGTGAAGAAGCTGCTCGCGATGGCGATCTCCGCCTGCAAGGAGCGCGGCAAGTACGTCGGGATCTGCGGCCAGGGCCCCAGCGACCACCCCGACCTCGCCCAGTGGCTGCTGGACCAGGGCATCGACTCCGTCTCGCTGAACCCCGACGCCGTCGTCGACACCTGGCTGTCCCTGGCCCGCACCCCGGCCCAGCCCACCGCGTGAGCGGTGCCCGTGCCGGCGCCAGGCGCGCCGGCACGGGCACCGAGGGCACCGAGAAGAGAGGCACCTGCACCAGTGACCGACACCTGCCCGGTGGCGTTCTTCCTGTCGGACGGCACGGGAATCACCGCCGAGACGCTGGGCAACACCCTGCTCACACAGTTCCCGGAGCAGCACTTCGAACGCCACACCGTGCCGTTCATCGTCACCGTGGAGCGGGCGCGGCAGGTGGCGGCCCGCATCGACGCCGTGGCCGCCACCGGACGGATGCCGGTCGTGTTCTCCACCGTCGTCGACCCGGACATCCGCAGCATCCTGGCCAGGAGCAGGGGCTTTTTGGTGGACCTGTTCGGCGCCCACCTCCCCCAGCTGGAAGCCGCGCTGCACGCCCGGGCGAACCTGCAGCCCGGCAGGGCCCACGGGCTGGGTGACGCCATCCGCTACCAGACGCGGATGGCCGCGGTCGAGTACGCCATGGAGCACGACGACGGGCAGTCCATCCGGGCGCTGGAGCGGGCCGACCTGATCCTCATCGCCCCGTCACGCTGCGGCAAGACTCCCACCACCATGTACCTGGCCCTGCAGCACGGGATCCGCGTCGCCAACTTCCCGCTGGTGGACGAGGACTTCGAGCGGCGGGCCCTGCCGACCCCCGTGACACCCCACCTGAGGAAGTGCTTCGGACTCACCTCGCAGCCCCTCAGGCTCAGCCAGGTCCGTCAGGAGCGGCGGCCGTCGACCGTCTACTCCTCGCTCGCCCAGTGCTCCTGGGAACTGCGCAACGCCGAGGAGATGTACGCGCTGAACGACATCCCCCACGTCAACTCCGCCTCCATGTCCGTCGAGGAGATCTCGGCCACGATCCTCGAGCGCATGGAGCTCGACGAGGCCGGAGACGAACAGGCCGGCGGTCACCGGTGACGGTGGACCACGTGCGCCGGCCGAGGAGGCCGCTGCAGGGCACGGGCGCGCTCCCGCGCCCCGGCATCTTCCCCCGCTCCCTTGACAGGGAAGATGATCCCCCGGAGACTTTCCCCACACCAGGTGTTGCGCATCGTGACACCTGTTGCATCAAATGAGAAGAAGCTGCATGCAGTTGCGGGAGGGGCCCAGGCCCGGCGTTCGGTCACCGGCCAGCCGGGACAGCGGCCCTGCCTGACACGGAGAGGAAGACCCGATGCACCGAGTCCACCGTGCGCCGTCCAGGGGCGGGATCCGGGCCTGGCGCACCGGCACGACGCCCCCACCGGCCTCCGGACCCCGCGAGGCGTCCCGATGAGCGAGGGCTGCGTCTCCGGGCAGAAGCCGGTGCCGGGCGGAGGACGCCCCGAGCCCGCGCGGCCCCTCAGCGCATCGAGCAACGGAGCCGGCTCCTCCGGACGGGCGAGAGTGGAGCGGCTGGTGACCTCGGGCACGTTCTCCCTGGACGGGGGCACCTGGGAGGTCGAGAACAACGTCTGGATCGTCGGCGACGACGAGCAGTGCATCGTCATCGACCCCGCCCACGACGCCGCTGCCGTGGCGGCAGCCGTGGGGATCCGCGACACGCGCGCGATCCTCCTGACGCACGGCCACGACGACCACATCGGTGCCGCGCTCGAGGTGCGCGAGGCCCTCCGCGCCCCCGTGCACCTGCACCCGGCCGACACGATGCTGTGGCAGCAGACCCACCCGACCGCCGGTCTCGACGCCGAGATCGCTGACGGCGACCGCTTCACGGTGGCCGGAGCGCAGCTGGTGGCCCTCCACACCCCCGGGCACTCCCCCGGTTCGGTGTGCTTCTTCGCCCCCGACCTCGGGGAGAGCGGGGTGCTGTTCTCCGGGGACACCCTGTTCCAGGGCGGACCCGGCGCCACCGGTCGGCCCTGGTCGGACTTCGGCAGCATCATCGAGTCCATCCGCACCCGGCTGCTGACCCTGCCGGAGGGCACCGAGGTGCTCACCGGGCACGGGGAGTCCACCACGATCGGCGCCGAGACCCCCCACCTGCAGGAATGGATCGCCCGCGGTCACTGACAGGTCGCCGCCGGCCCGGCCCGGCTCTTCGCCCGGTCCGCACACCATCACATCCCCGTCCCCCAACCCCAGGAGGCACGCCGCGCCGGCACACGGTCGGTCGCGGTCGGCCTCCAGACGAAGGAGTCCCGTGTCCCACCATCCCATTCGTGTGGCCGTCGCCGGTGTCGGCAACTGCGCCTCCTCGCTGATCCAGGGCGTGCACTTCTACGCCGACGCCGACCCGACCGCCACCGTGCCGGGTCTGATGCACGTGGTCTTCGGCGACTACCACGTGGGCGATCTCGAGTTCGTGGCGGCCTTCGACGTCGACGCCGCCAAGGTCGGGCTCGATCTGTGCGAGGCGATCGGCGCCTCGCAGAACAACACCCTGGTCTTCGCCTCCGTGCCGCACACCGGGGTCACCGTCCAGCGCGGGCCCACCCTGGACGGGCTGGGGTCCTACTACCGGGAGGTGGTCCAGGAGTCCACCGCCGAGCCCGTCGACGTCGCGCAAGCGCTCCGGGACGCGCAGGTGGATGTGCTGGTGTCCTATCTGCCGGTGGGCTCGGAGGAGGCCGACCGGTTCTACGCCCAGGCCGCGATCGACGCCGGGGTGGCCTTCGTCAACGCGCTGCCGGTGTTCATCGCCTCCGACCCGGGGTGGGCGGGCAAGTTCGCCGAGGCCGGGGTGCCGATCGTGGGCGATGACATCAAGTCCCAGATCGGGGCGACGATCACCCACCGGGTGCTGGC
>NZ_JBHZTA010000013.1:0-77613 GCF_042879215.1 Kocuria arenosa
AAGAACGAAACTTCAACAACTGGTGATGACTCTACAGGTGTTCGCCGGAAAGCACAGTGACGGACCCCACGTGCCCCCGGATCGCCCCGGGACGGTCCGGCGATCCCCCCGGAGCGCTCGAGAATCGTTCCCTCGGACGCCCCACGTCCATAGGCTGTGACCATGGCCACACCTGAGACCCGCACCCGGCCCACCGTCAACTCGGACATGGGCGAGGGCATCGGCCTGCACCGCTTCGGCAACGACCCGGGGCTGCTGCAGGTCGTGGACCTCGCCAACGTCGCCTGCGGCTTCCACGCCGGGGACCCGGACATCATGTCCGCGACCGTGGCCGCCGCCGTGGCCCACGACGTCGCGATCGGCGCCCACCCGTCCCTGCCCGACCAGTGGGGCTTCGGCCGCCGCGCCATGGTCCTCACCCCGGAGGAGGTCGAGTCCCTGGTCCGCTACCAGGTGGGCGCCCTCACCGGCTTCCTGCTCCAGCACGGGGCGGAGCTGCACCACCTCAAGCCGCACGGCTCGCTCTACGGGATGGTCGCCAAGGATCCGGCGCTCATGGAGGCGGTGGCGGCGGTGGCCGCCGACTACCGCGTCCCCGTGCTCGGGATGGCCGGCACCGCCCACGAGTCCGTGTGCGCCGAGCGCGGCGTGCCGTTCGTGGCCGAGCTCTACGTGGACCTCGACTACACCGCCGCGGGCGGGCTGATCATCCAGCGCACGCCCCACACCACCGACCCGCGCGCCGCCGCGGAGCGGGTGACGCAGGCCCTGACCGAGGGGGTCGTGCGGGCCGAGGACGGCACGGAGCTGCCGATGCGCTTCGAGTCCGTCTGCGTGCACTCCGACGCCCCCGGGGCGCCCGCCGTGGCCCGCGCTGTCCGCGAGGCGATCGACGCCCACCCGGCGCGGGGCACCTGACCCGCCCGACCGCCGTCGTCCCACCCGATGCCCTCCGATCCCACGTCTTCCCAGTCCACGTCTCCCGACCCGACCTCTCCCGACCCGACCGAAAGGACCCGCACCATGGCCGAGATCCAGTCCCCGCTCCCCGGCGTCTTCTACCGCCGCCCCTCCCCCGACAAGGACCCGTTCGTGCGGGACGGCGACCCGGTGGAGACCGGCCAGGTCATCGGGCTCATCGAGGTGATGAAGCAGTTCTCGGAGGTCCAGTCGGACACCGCCGGCACGCTCCAGGCCTTCGAGGTCCAGGACGGCGACATGGTCAATCCGGGGGACGTCATCGCCGTCGTCGCGGAGGGCTGAGCCGTGCCGATCTCCACACTCCTGGTGGCCAACCGGGGCGAGATCGCGGTCCGGATCCTGCGCTCGGCGCGGGAGATGGGCCTGCGCACCGTCCTGGCCGTGAGCGAGGTGGACCAGGAGTCGCTGGCGGCGGAGCTCGCCGACGCCGTGGCCGTGGTGGGGCCCGCCCCGGCCCAGAAGTCCTACCTCAATGCGGAGGCGCTCGTGGCCGCGGCCCTGGAGCACGGCTGCGACGCGGTGCACCCCGGCTACGGGTTCCTCTCCGAGAACGCCGCGTTCGCCCGGCGCGTGCAGGAGGCAGGGCTGACGTGGGTGGGCCCCGCCCCCGACGTCATCGACCTCATGGGCCACAAGACCCGGGCGCTGGAGGCCGCGATCGCGGCCGGGGTCCCCGTCCTCGCCGGCTCGAACGGCCCCCTGGAGGGCGACGACGACGCCGTCCTGGCGCTGGCCCGGGAGGTCGGCTACCCGCTCGTCATCAAGGCCTCGGCCGGGGGCGGCGGGCGCGGCATCCGCCTGGTCCGCGCCGAGGAGGACCTGCTGCGGACCGTCGACACCGCCCGGTCCGAGGCCGGCGCGAGCTTCGGGGACTCCACGGTGTACCTGGAGCGGTTCGTGGAGCGGGCCCGGCACGTGGAGGTCCAGGTCCTCGGCGACGGACAGACGTTCCTGCACCTGGGCGACCGCGACTGCTCCCTGCAGCGCCGCTCCCAGAAGATCGTGGAGGAGGCCCCCGCCCCGGACCTGCCGGACGAGGTCCGCGAGCGCGTCCGGGACTCCGCCGTGAACCTGGCCCGGCTGTGCTCCTACACCGGGGTGGGCACGGTCGAGTACCTCTACGACCCCGTCCGGCACGAGGCGGCGTTCATCGAGATGAACACCCGCCTGCAGGTGGAGCACCCGGTCACGGAGTTCGTCACGGGCGTGGACCTCGTCGCCGAGCAGCTCACGATCGCCTCGACCGGACGGACACGGCTGCGGCAGGAGGACATCACCTTCGACGGGCACTCCGTCGAGTGCCGGATCAACGCCGAGGACCCGGAGAAGAAGTTCATGCCGAGCCCGGGCACGATCAGCCGCCTCGACTGGCCGGAAGGACCCGAGTACCGCGTGGACACCGGCGTGCGCAGCGGCGACACCGTGGCCCCGTACTACGACTCGCTGCTGGCCAAGCTGATCGTGCACGCCGAGGACCGGGAGACGGCCGTGCAGCGGATGGGCGCGGCCCTGGCCGCCACGCACGTGGAGGGGATCAGGACCACGGTGCCGCTGCTGCGGCGGCTCGTGCTGGACCCGGAGTTCGCGGCCGTGGCGCACCACACCACCTGGATCGAGACCGAGCTGCTGGCCGACAAGCCCGCAGACACGCCCAGCGGCATTCCCAGTGAGGGGAGCGCACCATGACCGAGACCCTGTACCTGCCCACCGCCCGGTACACGTGGGGCGGTGACGAGTTCCTGTTCGTGGAGTTCGACGAGGCCATGAACCTCACCGCCAACTACCTGGCCACCACCGTGGCGCAGGGCCTCACCGGACTGGACCTGCCCGGTGTGGTGGACGTCTGCCCCGCCAACGCGTCCCTGCTGGTGCGCTTCGACCCGGACGTCATCGAGGCGGAGGACCTCGAGCGCCGCACCCAGGAGCTCGAGGGCCGGGCCCGCGAGTCCACGCAGTACACCGCCGAGACCCGGATCATCGAGGTCCCGGTCTGGTACCAGGACCCCTACACCGCCGAGGTCGTGGCCCGGTTCCGCGAGGGCTACCACCAGGACCCGGCCGGCACCGACCTCGACTACGCCGCGAAGGTCAACGGCCTCGCGGACGCCGCCGAGTTCATCCGGCGCCACCACGAGTCCCCGTGGCTGGTGTCCATGGTGGGGTTCGTGGCCGGGCTGCCGTTCATGTACCAGCTCGTGCCGAGGGACCGGCAGCTCGAGGTGCCCAAGTACCTCAGTCCCCGCACCGACACGCCCCCGCTGACCGTGGGCCACGGCGGGTGCTTCGCCTGCATCTACTCGGTGCGCGGCGCCGGCGGCTACCAGATGTTCGGCATCGCCGCCGCCCCCATCTACGACCCCGAGCAGCGCCTGCGCGACTTCCGGGACTTCCTGATCCTGTTCCGGCCGGGGGACCTCGTGAAGTTCCGGCCCGTGGACGAGGCCGAGTACCGCTCCATCCAGCAGCAGGTCGAGGACGGCACCTGGCGGTACAGGCAGGCGCCCGTGACCCTCGACGTCGAAGCCGCGCTCGCCGATCCCGACACCTACAACCGCACGCTCCTGGAGGCCCTCGATGGCGCTGACGATTGAGCAGCCCGGGCTGCTGACCACCGTCCAGGACCAGGGACGGATCGGGTACTACAACGTGGGCATCCCGCAGGGCGGGGCCATGGACCAGGAGTCCGCGCAGGCGGCGAACAAGCTGGTCGGCAACTCCGCCGCCGAGGCCGTGCTCGAGTGCACCTACACGGGACCGGCCTTCACCGTGGACGCCCCGACGACGATCGCCGTGACCGGCGCGGACCTCCCCGTGCTGGTCAACGGTGAGGAGCACCCGGCGTGGCGGCGGATCGAGCTGGTCGCCGGGGACGCCGTGAAGTTCGGCGTGCTCCGCGGCGGCGCCCGGTTCTACCTGGCCGTGCGCGGCGGCATCGCCGTGCCGGAGGTGCTCGGCTCGCGCTCCACCTACGCGATCGGGCGGCTGGGCGGGCTGGACGGCCGGAAGCTCGCAGCCGGGGACGTGGTGCCCGTGGGCGAGCCCACGGGTCTGCTGCCCGAGCTCGAGGAGATCCCGGAGCGACTCCGACCGGCACTCGGGAGGTCGCTGGAGCTGCGGATCGTGTGGGGCCTCTACGACCACCTGCTCACCGACGAGGGCCGGCGCCGGCTGGTCGAGGAGGAGTGGAAGCTCACCCCCGTGGCCGACCGCATGGGGCTGCGCTTCGAGGGCCCCGGCGTGGAGTGGATCCGGCGCGAGCAGCCCTTCGGGGCCGGCTCGGATGCCTCCAACATCGTGGACGCCGGCTACGCCGTGGGCTCCGTCCAGGTCCCCGGCGGGACCCAGCCGATCGTGCTGCACCGGGACGCGGTCTCGGGCGGGGGCTACGCCATGGTGGGCACCGTGATCTCCGCGGACATGGACCTGCTGGCCCGGGCCGCCCCGGGCGCGGTCACCCGGTTCCGCGCGGTGTCGATGGAGGAGGCGCTGCAGGCCCGCCGGGAGCGGGCCGAACGGCTGGAGGAGATCTGGTCGCTGTGACGGGCCTCCGGTCCCGGACGCGGCGGGGCGGTGCCGTGGTGGCACCGCCGCGCCGCTCGCCGTCCGGGCACAGGCTGCGGCCGGACGGTGCTCGCCCGGCCCCCGTGACGCCCTCCTAGGAGAGCTCCAGCTCCCAGTCCTTGACGTCGGCCATGGGGGCGAGCAGGCTCGCGTCGAGCTCGCCGAGGGGCAGGCCGCTGCGCACGCGCCGGGGCCAGTCCCGGTTGGCCAGGGCCGCCTTGCCCAGGGCCACGACGTCCGCGGCGCCGCCGGCCAGCAGGGAGACGGCCGTCTCCGGGTCGTCCAGGTGGCCGTTGGCGATCACCGGAAGACCCGAGTGCTTCTTGGCGAGAGCGGCCAGGGAGGGTCCGTCGTCGTCGAACGCCGGGGCGGTCGCCCTGTACTCGGTGGTGTGGACGAAGTCGATCCCGGTGGCCCCGAGGGTGGAGAAGATCACCCGCGCCTCGTCCGCCCCGCCGCTCCACCGGTGGTCGTGGTCGCTGACCTTGGCCTGGGAGATCCGGATGCCCACCGTCAGGTCCGGGCCGACGGCCTCGCGGACGGCCCGGCAGATCTCGGCGGCGAACCGCACCCGGTTCTCCGGCGATCCTCCGTACTCGTCGGTCCTGAGGTTGAGGTAGTCGGTGAGGAACTGGTCCAGCAGGTAACCGTTGGCGCCGTGGATCTCGACACCGTCGAACCCTGCGTCCTGGGCACGCAGCGCGGCGGACACGAAGGCCTGGCGGACCTCCTCCATCTGCTCCGCCGTGATCTCCGCGGGCACGGGGTACGGGCCCTCACCACGGTAGAAGCCCAGCTGCTCGCCCTTGGGGGCCACCGCGGAGGGACCGATGGTGGAGTCGACGAACCGGTTGCCCTGGGCCTGGGCACCCGCGTGCATGAGCTGGGCGAAGATCTTCGTACCGGCCGCGTGGACGGCGTCGACCACGTCGGCCCACGACCGTGCCTGCTCCTCGGTGGCGATCCCGGGCTGGAACAGGTAGCCCTGCCCGTAGGCGGCGTCGGGGTAGATCCCCTCGGTGATCAGCAGCCCGAAGCCTCCACGCGCGAAGGCCTCGTAGTAGGAGACCATGCGATCGGTGGCATGGCCCTCCTCCGTGGCGCTGATCCTGGTCATCGGAGCCAGCGCCACGCGGTTCTCCAGCCGGGTGGAACCGATCCGGAGGGGGGACCAGAGCGGGGTGAGGTCGGTCATGAGCATCTCCTTCGATGGTCGTTCCGGGGTGTCCGGAGCGGCTCCCGGGGCGGCTTCCTGCGGGGAGCCGCCCCGGGGGTTCGGGGGCCCGCGCCGTCGGCGAGGCCTCCTGACTGGGTCACACGGTGTCGGCGCTGAGGAGCAGCGCCCGCACGAGCTGCCCCGCGTCCATGGGCGCTGCGCTGTGCTGGGTCCGGTCGACGAGGATCCGCTCGAACTCCCCGCCGTCGTCCGGCAGGGCTCGCCGGTCGGCGAGGTGCTGGTCGACCAGGGCGTCGGCCAGCGTCTCGACGTCGGGGAAGACCTGCTGCCTCCCCGTCCGGGAGGCCAGCACCCACCGGTCGCCGAGGACGGTGATCCTCGCGCGGGGTCCCACGCTGCGCCGGAGCTCCGCGAGGACGGCCGGCTTCATCCGGTGGAGGTTGATGTAGGCCGTCACCTTCGAGACCGCACGCCCCCCGGGGCATCCTGCGCACATCGTGACCTTCTCCTCCCGCGCCGGCTACGGCATCACGTCGCCGCTGTTGGGTCCCAGCGTCTGGCCGGTGTAGAGGTCACCGCCGGGCGAGGAGGCCAGCAGCAGCGCGGTGGGCGCCACCTCGTGGGCCTGGCCGAAGCGGCCGATGGGCAGCTCCGCCTGCTTGGCGGCCTTCCACTCCTCGGACAGTCCCTCGATCAGCGGCGTGACGATGGGCCCGGGCGCGATCGAGTTGACGAGGATGTGGTGCTCGGCGAGCTCCAGCGCCATGGCCTTCGTCATGCCGATCACCCCGGCCTTGGCCGCCACGTAGTGCGTCAGGCCGGTGCCGCCCTTGAGGCCCAGCTGCGAGGCGATGTTGATGATCCGTCCGCCGCCGCGCTCCACCATGTGGGGCGCGGCCCAGCGCGCGGCCAGGAAGACGCCCTTGAGATCCACGGCCAGGACCTTGTCGAACGTCGCCTCGGTCATCTCCAGCAGCGGCGTCTCGTCGAGGATGCCGGCGGCGCTGACGAGGACGTCGATCCCGCCGAACTCCTCGACGACCCGTCCCATCGCCTGCTGCACCGCCTCGCCGTCGGTGACGTCCACGGCGAGCGCCGTGGTGCGCCCGCCGAAGCTGCCGCACTCCTCCGCGACGGCCGTCGCGTGCTGCTCGTCGCGGTCGAGGACGGCGACGTCCGCGCCCTCCTGGGCGAAGAGCATGGCGATCGCCGCTCCGATGCCGCTGCCGCCGCCGGTGACGACGGCGACCTTCCCGGTGAGTTGCTGTTCCATGTCTGCCTTTCCTGGAGGGCTCAACTGGGCCAGCGGACGGTGAGCCCGCCGTCGACGACGAGCTGCTGCCCCGTGACGTAGGCCGAGTCGTCGCTGGTGAGGAAGCGGATGGTGCGTGCGGCCTCGTCGACGTTGCCGACCCTCCCCCACGGGATGATCGATCCCGCGGCGTCGAGGCCCTCGCGGCCCAGGGAGTTCACCGGGTCGAGGGACTGGGGGCTCTCGATCAGCCCGGGGATGACGGCGTTGACCCGGATCTTGCGGGGTGCGAGCTCGACGGCCAGCGAGCGGCACAGGCCGATGAGCCCGGACTTCGCCGCCGCGTAGTGGCTGTGCTCCTCCCACCCGTAGACGCCACCGGCGATCGACGACGTCGCGACCATCGCCCCGCCGTGGGTCATCCGTGTGCTGCAGGAGCGGAAGACGCGCATCACCCCCGAGAGGTCGACGGCCATCATGTCGTCCCACGCCTGGTCGGTCATGTCCGCGAGCGCGGCCCGGCGGAGGATGCCGGCCGCGGCCACCGAGATGTCCAGCCGGTCGAACTCGTCGAGCGCGGTCTGGGCGAGCTTCTCGGTGTCCTCGAAGCTGCGCACGTCCATGGGGACGGCCGTGCAGCGCCCGCCCGCGGCCTCCACGGCGCGGACGGTGTCCGTCGCGTCGTGGGGGTCCGAGGGCAGGTAGCCGATGACGGTGTGGGCCCCGGCCCGGGCGTAGGCGACCGCCAGGGCCCGGCCGATCCCGCTGCCGCCGCCGGAGATGACGGCGACCTTTCCCTCGAGTCCGTCGTCGCGGATCATGCGATCACCGTGGTCCTCAGGTGGGCGTCCTTCAGGGTGCGGGTCCCGGCCATGCACAGCGCCGAGAGGATCAGTCCGCCGGAGCCGGTGATGATCGCCGCCGTGGCCGTGTCCACCCCCGCGGTGAGCAGGATGGTGAGCAGCCCGGAGCCGGCGATGCCGCCGAGCGGCGCCATCACGTGGGCCACGTTCGCCCCCATGCCGCGCACCTGGGGCGGGAAGGACTCGCCCATGTAGAACAGCAGCGCCGCGTAGGGGCCGGTGAGGAAGAACAGCGTCATGGCGTACAGCGGGATGATGTAGCCGGAGGTGCCCGGTCCCAGCAGCATGGCCAGGCTGACGATGCCGCCGGCGATCCAGCCGAGGACCACGGTCGGCTTGCGCCCGATCTTGTCGCCCAGCCAGCCGTGGAACACGTAGCCCACGAAGCCCACCGCGTTGGAGAGCACGAGGATGATGAGGGCGTTGTCGAAGGAGACGCCCTTGGCCTCGACCAGGATGGTGGTGCCCAGGACGGAGAACACCTGGATCGCGAACCAGTTGAAGAACCACGCCAGGGACAGGCAGGTCGTGTGCCGCCGCAGCTCGGGGGTGAAGACGTCCTTCACACCGGTGGCGTGGTGGGCCGCCTCCTCGAGGTCGTGCTCGTCGGCCAGCGCGTGGGCACCGGCGGTGTCACCGGCGGCCCGGCGCCGCCGGACCTCCTTCATGGCGGCGAAGGTCGGGGACTCCGGCAGGCGCAGGGCCAGGAGGACGACGATGATCGACAGCACCGCGGCGACCACGAAGGACCAGCGCCAGCCGATGATCGGCAGGGTCAGGGCCGACAGTCCCGCGGAGACCAGCGCGCCGACCGGCCAGCCGCCCTGCACCAGCGAGTACATCAGGCCCTTGCTCTTGGCCTCCTTGTAGATCTCGTTGAGGTAGACGGCGTTGACGACCTCCTCGGACATGGAGAAGCCGGAGAAGGAGCGGATGATGATCAGGCTCGCGGCCCCGAGGGCGGCACCGGTGAGACCGGAGGCCACCGCGCCGCCGAGCATGAGCACGATGAGCGCCTTCTTGCGGCCCATCTTGTCGATGATCGTGCCCACGGCCAGGGCCACGATGAACACGCCGATCGTGGCGTAGGTGTTGATCGCGGTGGACTCCGCCACCGACCAACCGAAGTCCTCGGCGATCACGGGCAGCAGCGTGCCGAAGAGGGTGAAGTCGTAGACGGAGGCCACCCAGGCGATGAAGCAGACGATCGAGACCTGCTTGACCACCTTCGGGGTGATCTTGACGTTCCAGGGCTCGACGCCGGAGGGCGTCGGGTTCGAGCGCAGAGAGGTCATGGCGGTGTTCCTTCGTGCCGGTCAGCCGGCGTTGCGGGGATTGCGGGTCGCGAAGTCGCGGGCGACGTCCTCCATGAAGGCGAACTCGACGCCGTCGTGGCCGGCGATGTGGTCGAAGAGACGCTCGAGCATGAGCAGGTTCTGCGGGCGGCCACAGACGTCGGGGTGGATGGTGAGCGGGAAGACGCCGTAGTCCATCTCCCGGTGGACCCAGTCGAACTGGTCCTTCCACAGCTGCTCGATGTCCCGCGGGGACACGAAGCCGTGGCTGTTCGGGCTGGACTTGATGAACATCATCGGCGGGAGGTCGTCGAGGTACCACGAGGCGGGGATCTCGATGAGGTCGGTCTCCTCGCCGCGCACCAGGGGCTTCATCCACTCGTGGGCCGAGGCCGCCTCGTAGTCGATCTTGGTCCAGGTGTCGCCGACCCGGACGTAGTACGGGGTGTGGTCGTCGTGCATGAGCGAGTGGTCGTAGAGGAACCCGCGCTCGAGCAGGATCTCGTTGGTCACCCCGGAGAACTCCCACCAGGGCGCCACGTAGCCGACCGGCTTCTTGCCGGAGCGCCGCTCGATGAGGTCGGTGCAGTAGTCGAGGATCTCGGTCTCCTGCTCGCGGGTCATCGCGATGGGGTTCTCGTGGCTGTAGCCGTGGACGCCGATCTCGTGGCCGGCGGCGACGACGGCGTCGAACTCCTTCGGGAACGTCTCGACGGAGTGGCCGGGCCAGAACCAGGTCACGGGCATCTCGCGGCGCTGGGCGAGCTGGAGCAGCCGCGGCACGCCGACCTCGCCGGCGAAGAGGCCGCGGGAGATGTCGCCCGGGGAGTCCTCGCCGCCGTAGGAGCCCAGCCAGCCGCCGACGGCGTCGACGTCGATCCCGACGGACACGTAGATCTTCTTGGACATGTTGTCTCCTCTGGTGGTGGATGGGTGTTCTAGAGGTGGGCGGTGAAGGCCCTGGGGAACTCGGCGGCCGAGGTCCCCAGGGAGATCAGGAGGGCGGCGAGGATGCGCGCCTGGAGCGGGTTGACGTCACCGGAGGGAACGGCGCCGGCCGCCACGAGGTCGGTGCCCCCGCCGTTGCCGTAGCGCGGGACCACCGGTCCCCACGGCGCCCGGGTGCTGAGCACCACGGCGCAGCCGGCCTCGACCGCCCGGGCGACGGCCTCGGCGAAACCGGGGCCGGCGTTGCCGACGCCCGATCCGGCGAGGACCACGGCCTGCGCGCCGGAGCGCACCGCGAAGTCGAAGAGGTCCGGGGTGGCACCGGTGTGGGCCGTGATGATCTCGACCCTGGTGGTGTCGAAGGCCGCCGGCGGCAGCGGCAGGGCGGGGCGCCGGACCGGCCTGGCCGTGACGACGAGCCCGGACCCGGCCATGTGCGCCACCTCGGCGCCGCCCTGGAAGGGGCTGCTCGCGGTGGTGTGCGCCTTCCGGGCGCCGCGGGCGGAGCGGACCGTCCCGTCGAAGGAGATGAGCACGCCGCTGCCCCGCAGCTCGGGGGACGCGGCGGCCAGCACTGCCTCCTCGACGTTGCGCGGGCCGTCCGGGGACGGGCTGTCGGCCGGCTGCTGGGCGCCGGTGAGCACCACGCTCTTCGAGGAGTCGTGCACCAGCTCCAGCAGGAACGCCGTCTCCTCCAGGGTGTCGGTCCCGTGGGTGACCACGACGCCGTCGTTGCCGTGGTCTGCCAGCGCGTCCCGGGTCGCCGCGGCGATCGCCCGCAGCTCGCCCAGGGTGAGCCGGTAGCTGCCCGTGGTGAGGACGTCCCGGGCCGAGACGGTGAGCTCGCCGTACTGGCTCCGGGACAGGTCGGCCGCCGTGTCCGTGGCCACGGCTCCGGTGGAGCCCCCGCCGCGGGACGCAATGGTGCCCCCCGTGCCGAGCAGCTGGATGTGGGTCACGCGCCGCCTGCTTCCTGTGGGTCGGTCCCGATTTCGCGCGGAACAGGACGTCTATGCAAACGAATGCCGCAATCGATTGCGTAAGATGTTGGGACTGACCTTAGAGCGGATCTAGAGTGATGCGCAACACATTCACGGGAATTTAACGTCCGTTACTGTGTGGAAACAGAGGGGAGGAGGTGGGCATGGGCGTACGACCGACCGTCACGCTGAAGGCCCTGGCGGGCGAGCTGGGCCTCAACCCCTCCACGGTCTCCCGGGTGCTCAACGACCCCAGGGGCCTGGACTCCAAGTGGGCTTCGTCGGACACCACGGAGCGCATCTTCGCACTCGCGGAGGAGCGCGGCTACCGCAAGAACCCCTACGCCGCCTCGCTGCGCACGGCCAAGTCGCACATGATCGGAGTCGTCGTGCCCCGGCTACAGGACTACGTCCTGGCCACGATGTACGAGGGCATCGACGAAGCCGCCTCCGAGCACGGCTACTTCACGGTGGTCTCCAACTCCCTGGACGACCCCGCGTCCCACCGCGCCAAGGCGGAGAAGCTGCTGGACCGCCGTGCCGACGGGCTGATCTTCGGCGACGCCCTGTTCGAGGACCCCTTCCTGGAAGAGCTCGCCGCCCACGGGGTGGCCTTCACCCTCGTGAGCCGGCGCTCCCCCGGCCACCGGTCCGTGACCTGCGACGACTACACCGGGGGACGCATGGTCGCGGAGCACCTCGTCGCCTCCGGCCGGAGGACCTTCGGCATCATCGCGGGCGATCCACGGGCCTCGACCTCGATCGACCGGTGCGCGGGCTTCCTGGACGCGCTCACCGGGCACGGTCTCGGCGTGGACCCGGCCCAGGTGGTCCCCGGTGGCTTCGACGCCCCGGCCGGCAGCGCGGCGGCCGCCCAGATCCTCGCCGCAGGACCGCTGCCCGAGGCGGTCTTCGCGGTCAATGACTTCGCGGCGATCGGCGCGCTCGGCGCGTTCGCCCGGGAGGGGATCACGGTCCCGGAGGACACGGCCCTCGTCGGGTTCAACGACACGCCGCTGGCCGGCAGCGTGGGACTCACCACCGTGCGCTCCCCCATGCACCGCATCGGCCGGCAGGGGTTCGAGATGCTGATGGACGTGCTGGACGGCAAGGACGTCGAGAGCGTCCAGCTTCGCCCCGAACTGGTCGTGCGCACGAGCGCCTAGCCGTCCAGCACCCGCCGTCGGACTGCCCGGAGGATCTGCCGCCCCGGCTGTGGGGCGCCACCTGAGCCGCGGCAAGGAGGCGAGGCAGGTCGGCGCAACTGTGTACAAAATGCGGATCGATCAAGTAATGAGCCGGTGTTAGTGTTGATGCATCACGCGAGTGGTCAGCCGGGGGGCTGAGCCGCCGCGTGAGGATCACGTCGGAGCGACCGGCCGGAAGGCCGCCAGGACGATGTGGATCATGATGCCGCCGTCCTGGTGGCAGCGGGCCTCGGACCAGCTGGTCAGTCGTCGGGGGGCGACTCCCCTGCCACCAGGACGCGCAGGCTCCTCCGTCCCCGGCCACCGCTCGACGCCCCGGCCGGAGAGCCCGTCGATCAGGCGAAGACGAAGACGAGCGGGAAGACCACCACCACGATCGCGGCCCACACGCCGTAGACCGGCAGGTAGCGCGTCTGCCAGCGCTCGAGCTCGGCGAACGGCCGCCGTCCCCGCAGGCACCCGGCACTCAGCCAGCCGGCCCGCACCAGGTGCACCAGCAGCAGCAGGTTCAGCCCGAGCGCGGCGATCTTGTTGGGGCTGGAGCCGAACTCGGCGATCCGGGTCAGCATCGCGGTCAGCATCACCGCGTCCACCGCCAGCGCCGCGACGACGAGCACCAGCTGCAGGCCGTCGAAGAGACCGGGCGGCTCGAGCGGGTCCCGGGCGGAGATCGAGTAGAGCAGCAGCGCCAGGACGAGCACGAGGATCGCGTCCATGAGGATGAGCAGCCCGCGGTCGACGTCGACGAGCCCCCCGGCCGCCGTGAGCACCGCCAGGAGGGCCAGCAGCATGATGATCGTCAGGGGGGTGAACACGCGCGTGAGGACCGGGGCGATGTTCTCGACGACGTTCTGCTTGGCCTCGACCAGCCACGCTGCCACGACGAGCGCCCCGGGCACGGCGAACGGCAGGATCCAGTCCTCCAGCACCGGCTCCAGGTCGATGCCGACGACCTGCAGGGCCCCGAACGTGAGCCCGACCAGCACCGCCCCGCCCAGCGCCAGGAGCGTGTAGTAGATCACGAGCTCGCCGGTGAAGCGGACGAAGTCCATCCGCCGGCCGTCGGAGCGCCACCTCCCGCCCACGTAGGCGACCCCGGCCAGCAGCCACAGGACCACCGGGGCGTGCAGGACGGCGAGCAGCTCGGTGGATCCGCCGGGAACGAAGGGATAGGCGTTGAGCACGACCGCCAGCACCGCGAACGGGACGAGCAGCCCCGCCAGCACGCGGGCGGTGAGCCGGCGCTTCCACGCGAAGTACCCGGCGAGGAAGGGCAGGACGAGCAGGCCGAGGTTGCGCGCCAGCACGGCCTCCTCGCCGAACCAGGCGGTGCCGGCCTTGACCGCCACCCCCGCCCCGACCGCGAGCGCGAGGACGATTCCCAGCTCCCGCCACGGCGGCGCGCCGGCGTCCTCGGCGTCCTCCGGGACGAGCACGAGCTGCTTCCACAGCCGCTCGGAGTGCTCGCGGGCGAACTCGTGCGAGACGGCGTCGAGGTTGCCCATGCGCTTGATCGCGACGAGGAAGGCCTCGTCGTCGTCGAGCCCGGTGGCCCTCAGGTCCGCGACCTGTTCGCGCAGGTGGTCCTCGAGCTCGTCGACGTCGGCCGGGGAGATCGCCTGGCGGCGCTGGACGTAGCCGCGCCACCGGCCGATCTGGGCCTCCTGCTCCGCGTGCAGCCCCATCACGCCCACCGCTCGGTCGTGGCGGGCGGCTGCTGCGCGGCCTGCCACACCTGCCGCAGCGCGTCGGCCACGACGGCCCACTGCTCCTGCCGGTCGGCGAGCGCGGCCCGGCCCGCCGGCGTGATCGCGTAGTGCTTGCGCCGGCGCCCGGCCTCGGACGTGCCCCACGAGGACGACACGTAGCCGAGCCGCTCGAGCCGGTGCAGCAGCGGGTACAGCATGCCGTCGGTCCACTGCATGGAGCCGCCGGAGAGCTCGCCGACCCGTTTGAGGATCGCGTAGCCGTACAGGTCGCCGTCCGCCAGGATCCCCAGCACGAGCGGGGTGGCCGAGGCGGCGACCAGGTCCTTGTCGATGCGCACCGCGCCTCCTATACCTAGTTGTGCTATGCATTGAACCCTAGCAGCGCTAGGTATGGCAAGTGGGCCGCCGGAAACGACGACGCACACCGGGCGGACTGGGCACCGCCGCCTCCTGCGCCTACAGTCGAAGCAGAGTTGCAGACGAGAACGACCGTGGAAGGCGGTGACCCATGAGCGCGCAGCCCGCTGAGCCCGGCCTGGCCGAGCTCCCGCTCAGCACGCCGCTGGAGGCCGAGGTCCACCACTTCCGCGGCGTGTACTCCTGGTGGCTGGACACCTCCCGCTCCGCCACCCCGGAGGCGGCCGGGCTGCACCTGCCCGCGGTGCCGCGGCTGCGCCACAGCTCGGGAACGGCCGAGCTGCTCTACGTGGGGCGCGCCCGGCGCGACCTCCACCGCCGGATCATCGGTCAGCACCTGCGGCGCACCCGCTCCTCGGCGCTGCGGCGCACCCTGCTCGCGGTGCTCCTGCCCGGTGACCCGTCCTGGCGGGACGGCGCGGCCCTGGACGGCCGCAACCGGGTGCTCCTCGACGAGGAGCACGAGCAGCGGCTCACGGCCTGGATGCAGGAGCACCTGCTCCTCGGCTGGGCGGAGTGCGAGAACAAGGACGACGTCGACGCCCTCGAGCAGCGGTGGGTCGCCGCGCACCAGCCGGTGCTCAACACCGAGAGCACCGGCCACGGCCCGGAGCTGACCGAGCTCAAGCGGGTCTTCCGCGAGGGTCTGCCCGTCCGGTCCTGAGCGCCGGCAACTCGCGCCCTGGGCGGCCGCTGCCGCGGCGGTAGAATGGGCTCCCAGCACGCACATGGTCGTCAGGGGCCGTCATGAAGAACACCGGGAACAGCAGCGGAGCCACCGTCTGGGTGGTCCTGATCGCGGCGGTGGTCTTCCTCGGCCTGTTCCGGTTCGTGATCCTCGGCGGAGTGGCTCTCCTCGGCCTGGCCCTGCTCGGCCTGCTGGTCTGGCTCAGCGCCGGCTTCATCACGAGCCAGACGCGCACGGCCCGGCAGACCGCCGTCCAGAACGACGACGACGACGACGAGCCGCCGCTCGCTGCCCGGCGGTCCGGGCAGACGACGGTGGAGGAGTCCCGGGCGGCCGGAGCGTCCAACATGCGCACGGCCTGGATCTCGTGGCACCTCCGATCCCTGCCCCCGCCGGAGGAGTCCAGGGATCCTCGGCTCCTCACCGGCACCCTGTCCGTGGTCCCGCAGGCTGACTGGGACGTGGACCGGCTCCGCACGCACGGCCGGGCACTGTGGTCCCTGCGCGGCAGCGCCCGCCGGCACGACCTGCTCGACCAGCTGGACGCCCGCCTGGACCGCACGGTCGCCATGATCTCCGACCTGACCGACACCGAGTTCGACACCGCCCTCGGCCAGGTCAACGACCAGTACCTGTACCACCCGGACCGGCAGGTCCGCACCGCCTATCTGGAGGGCGGCGCGCTGGGCGTGGACCTCATCATGGACGCCGTGACCGCCGCCCGGGTCCAGGCCCGCGAGGACGCCGCCACGAAGGCCGCCGCGGAGGCCCTGGCCCAGCAGCGCACCGCCGCGCTGCGCGCCCTGCGGGAGACCCACCACCCCACCGAGGGCCGGGACGCCCGCGCCGCCTGGGACGAGCAGGCCCGCAAGCTCGAGGAGTGAGTGCGCCGGCTGCGCGCAGCACCACGCACGCCGCCGCGCTGGGGCTATCGGCGGTCCCGCCGCAGGTGCTCCCGGAGTCCGGGGATGGCGAAGCGGACCAGCCCGTACCCGGCGGGCTCGATCAGACCGGCGTCGATGAGCCGGGTCCGGTAGTTGCCGACCGTGTTCGGCCTGGCCCCGATCCGGGCACCGATGTCCCCGGCGGTGGACGGACCGTCGTCCTCGGCCATGGCACGGAGGACGTCGAGATCACGCGGGGACGCCGTCGACAGCGCCGCCTCGATGACCACGCGCTCGTTCCGGCGGCGCGCGGCGGTCACGGCGTGGCCCACCATCGCGTCCGTGACCGCGGAGGAGACCTTCTCGGCCTCCTGCCACAGGAAGTACCCCACCAGCTGGATCAGGAAGGGATAGCCACCGGTGGCCTCGGCGGCACGGCGGGCCTGCTCCTCCACCAGGGTGAAACCGCCCGTCGCGAAGGTCTCCACGTAGGACTGCTGGACCTCGCCGATCGCGGCCGCGTGCAGGTCGATCCGGTCGGCGCGGCGGAGGAACGTGGCCACCCCCTCGTTCAGCAGGTCCGACACGGCCGCCGGCAGGCCGGCGAAGAGGAGACCGATGGGCAGGTCCGCGCGGATGAAGTGCTGCACGTCGGCGGCCAGTTGGGCGATCTCCTGCCGGTCGGCGGCATGGATCTCGTCCACGGTGATGAGCAGTCCGGTCCGCTGGTCCTCCAGCAGGCGCAGTAGTCGCAGGCCCTCCTCGCGCCACTCCAGCTGCTGGTGGGGCGGCAGCTGAGTGGTGAAGCCGAAGCCCGCCGCCGTGACGGCGGTGAGCCGCCGACCCTGGGGCCCGTTGCCGAGCTCGTCGGCCAGCCGGCGCATGGTGTGGCCGATGCGGCCCATGAAGCCCCGTGTCGCCGTCTCGGACACGACGGCCCAGCCCTGGGCACGGGCCAGGTCCTCGGCCGCCCCCAGCATCACGGTCTTGCCCACACCTCGGGCCCCCGTGAAGATGGTGAGTAGCCCGGGCGCACCTGAACGGAGGCGCAGCCCGTAGGCGAACTCGTCCAGGACACCGGCCCGCCCGATGATCTCCGGCGGGGAGGCCCCGGCCGTGGGGCGAAAAGGATTCTCCACAACCCCCCTGTGAACGTCGGTGAATCTTGTGAATCTTGTGAATCTGAGGTCTCCAACATACTGCTCCGAAGAACGGACCGTGCCTCACTCCCGGGCCATCACCAGCGGCTCCGCCCGCACGATGTTCCACCGGTGGCCGTCCGGGTCCGCGAACACCCGGTGACTCGTGCAGCCGTCGTCCTCGCGGTGCCACGCGGTGGCACCGGCGGCGACCGCCCGGTCGACCAGGACATCGACCTCCTCCGGGATGTCGACGAACAGGGCGAAGCTGCCGCTCACGGTGCGGCTCGGATCCGCGAGCTCCTGATCCTCACCGACGGCCTGCTGCATGAACCGCCGCTCGACGAGCGTGACCCCGAAGTTCTCCCCGAGATCCAGGACCATGCTGCGCCCCGCCGCCATGCCGGGAGCTGTCCGCCAGCCCAGGGCCTGGTAGAAGGACCGCGAGCGCTCCAGGTCGGCGACGGGGATGTGGGGAAAGAACTTGTACGCCACGGGAACTCCTGGAGCATCGACGGGCCGGGGTTCCATGCTCCTCCCGCCCCACGGACGGCACAACGGTGGAACCACCCTGTTGCGGCCCCGCGACCCCGGGGCCTCCGCACGACTGCGGAGACCCCACGGTGCTCACTCGGGCCAGGCGTTCTCCCGGATGATGCGCACGAAGTCCTCCCGGTGGAAGTCCGGGTCGAAGTGGGCGAGCACGTCGTCGTTCATGGTGCCGAAGGTGGTCCCGGGCCGGTCGACCATGCCGTCGTGGAAGGCGCGCAGGATCTTGTTCTTGAAGTCCGGCCGGGGGTGCGCGGCGACGACCTCGGCGCGGTGCTCCTCGGAGATCTCGTCCAGGTCGAGGCCCAGCACGTCGGTCTCGACGCCCAGCGTGACCACGGCGACCTCGGGCGCCAGGCGCAGCGGGATCTCCGGGGTGGTGTGCAGGGCGATCGCCAGCCACACGTTGCGCGCCTCCTCCGCGGACCGGCCGTGGTCGCGCAGGAACGCCTGCGCCGCCTCGGCGCCGTCGATCTCGAAGCGCTGGTGCTTCGTGCGGTGCTCCTGCGTGAGACCCAGGTCGTGGAACATCGCCCCGACGTAGGCGAGCTCCGGGTCCACCTCGTGCCCGCGCGCGGCGGACTTGAGCATGCCGAAAAGAAAGACCCGGCGGGAGTGGTTGAACAGGCTCTCGTCGGCGGCCCGCCGGACCAGCTCGGTGGTCTCGCGGACGAGGGCGGAGTCCGGAACGGTGATCCCGGCGATGGTCTCGGCCAAGGTGTCTCCTCTGCTCGGATATGTGGTGGCGTGCGGGACCGGCCCATCGCCGGTCCTCCTCCACCCTCTCAGACGGGGGCGCAGCGGGACCGCAGGACCGGGACGCCCTCACCTGTCAGGTCGTCGCAGTACGTCGCCCGGCCGGCCAGGGCCATGACGAGCGCCAGCGTGGTCCCGCTGACCAGGGGTCCCGAGCCGGATGCGAAGGGGCCGTCGGTCGCCACCAGGCGGACGCCCTGGGCGGCGCTGCGGCTGGGCACCGCGAAGTCCCTGCCCACGTAGAACCGTGCCACCGCGGTCACGGTCTCGACCGGCGGCGTGCGCGGCAGCCCGAGCGGGCGGCGGACGTCCTGACCGTGCACGACGACCTCCCCCAGCCACGCCGCCGTGTCCTTGGAGGGTGCCTTCGTGCTGCCGACCACGGCGCGGAACCGCTGGAGCGTCTCGGCCGGGGTGGCGCCCCGGTGCTCCTCGAGGCGGCGCTGGTTGTGCAGGTCGAAGTCGAAGCGGGCGCCCAGCACGCTCCGGAGCCAGCGGAGCCGGCCGATGCTCGCGGCCGCGGTCAGGTGCGCGACGACGTCCTCCACGGTCCATCGCCCGCACAGGGACGGCGCCGCCCACTGCGTCTCGTCCAGGCCGGCCAGGTCCTCGGCCAGTCGGGCGCGCTCGGCGTGGACGGCGGCCCACAGGTCGTTCCGGTTGCTCGGCTCCATGAGCCCCATCGAAGCACACGCCGGGGTGCCGGGGCCTTCGGTGTCCGCCGATCCCGATAGCGTGGCACTGGACCCACCCCCTGGGAGAGCACCCCCGACCGCACGAGGAGCCTCGATGACGAGCATCCGATTCCTCCACACGAGCGACTGGCAGCTCGGCATGACCCGGCACTACCTCGAGGGCGAGGCCCAGTCCCGCTACACCGGCGACCGGGTCGAGACGATCCGCCGCATCGGGGAGCTGGCCCGCGCCCGGGGATGCGCGTTCGTGGTGGTGGCCGGCGACGTCTTCGAGCACGCCAACCTCAGCCGCCGGGACGTCGGGCGCGCCCTGGACGCCATGGCCTCCGTGCGGCTGCCCGTGTACCTGCTGCCCGGCAACCACGACCCGCTCGGTCCGGGGTCGATCTACGCCCAGGACGCGTTCCTCGGCTCGAGGCCGGACAACGTCGTGCTCCTGGACGAGGTGGGCCCCTGGCCGGTCGCCGAGGGCGTCGAGCTCGTGGCCGCCCCCTGGCGCAGCAAGCGGCCGGACGCGGACCCGGTCGCCCCGGCCCTGGAGGGGCTGGAGCCGGACGGGACGCTGCGCGTCGTCGTCGGCCACGGGATGCTCGACGAGCTGGACCCCGACCGCTCCTCCCAGGTCACCGTGCGCCGCGCGCCCCTGGACGAGGCGCTGGCGCGCGGGGCGATCCACTACGTGGCGCTGGGCGACCGGCACATCCGCTGGCCCGAGGACGACCGCGGCGCCATCCACTACTCCGGGACCCATGAGTCCACGGGCTTCCGCGAGCCCGGCCGCGGACACGTCCTCGAGGTGGCGCTGGACGCCAGCACCGTGGAGGTGACCTCCCACGAGGTGGGGCAGTGGGAGCACCGCGTCCTCGAGCGGCAGCTCGACGGCTCCGACGACGTCGGGACGCTGCGGGCCGAGCTCGCCGCCCTCACGCCCAAGGAGCGGATCATCCTCAAGACCGTCTTCACCGGCACCCTGAACCTCTCGGAGTCCTCCCTGCTGGACGGCCTGCTGGAGGAGCAGGCCGAGGTCTTCGCGAGCCTCAACGCCTGGGAGCGGCACACCGACCTCGCGGTCGTCCCCGACGAGCACGAGTTCGAGGATCTCGACGTCGGCGGGTACGCCGCCGACGCCGTGACCGAGCTGCGCGAACTGGCCGCGTCCGACTCCGAGGACGCGCCCGCCGCCGGGGACGCGCTCCGGCTCCTGTACCGACTCGTGGGAGGGACCACCCGATGAAGCTGCACCGCCTCAAGCTGGAGAACTTCCGCGGCGTGACCGCGCGCGAGGTCGAGTTCCCCGACGCAGGGGTCGTCGTGGTGACCGGCCGCAACGAGATCGGCAAGACCTCGATGATCGACGCCCTGGACGCGCTGATCGAGCTGCCGGACAACAGCAAGCACAAGAAGATCACCGGGGCGAAGCCCGCCGGCCGGGACGTGCCCGTCCTCGTGGAGGCGGAGTTCTCGATCGGATCCACCCGGGTCGTCTACACCAAGCAGTGGCTGAAGAGGCCGTCCACGACCCTCCGGCACGTCGGCGGGTCCGGGGACGGCCGGACCCTCACCGGCCGCGAGGCCCACGACGCCGCCGAGCAGCTGTGGGGCGGGGCCGACACCACGCTGTGGAAGGCTCTGCGCTTCATGCAGGCCGGCGGGCTGACCCAGAACGCCCTCACCGACAGCGCGGCGCTGCGCCGGGCCCTGGAGTGCCACGCCGGCCAGGCCCAGGGCGACGACCGCGAGGTCGCCTCGCTCCTGGAGCGCGTGCGCGCCGAGTGCGACAAGCACTGGACCTCGACGCGGAAGAAGAACGTCAAGTACGTCCAGGCCGAGACGGACTGCCGAGAGGCTGCGACCGCGGCCGCGGAGGCCGCGGAGGAGCTGCGGGGCATCACCGTGGTCGAGGAGGAGCTGGCGGAGCTCACGGAGGAGATCGCCACCACCGGCCGGAAGCTCGGCGCTTCCCGCGCGGAGAAGGCCGGGCTGGACCGCGCCGCTGCGGAGATCGAGACCGTCCAGCGGCAGCAGCACGAGGCGCAGCGCCGCCGGGACTCCGCTCAGGCCGAGCTCGACCGCGCCCGGGAGCGCGCGGCCCGCCGCACGGAACTCGTGACCGCACTCGCAACCGACGAGGAGCGCAGCACGGCGCTCGCCGAGGACCTGCGGTCCTGCGAGCAGGAGCTCGCCCCGGTGCGCGAGCACGCCGCGGAGGCCGAGGAGCGCCGCACTGCGGCCCAGGCCGCGGTGCAGGAGGCCCGGGCGGCCCACCGCTCCGCCCGGGAGGACCGGAGGCACCTCGACGACGTGGAGCGCCACCGCCGCGTGCTCGAGATCCTGGGCTCGCTCGAGGCGGTCCGGGCACAGCTGGCCGAGCTGCGGTCCCGTCCCGCCACGGAGCTCGACGAGGGCGTCCTGGAGAAGCTCGAGCGGGCCGAGCGGGCGGCGGAGAAGGCCGAGGCGGAGCTGGCGGCCGGCAGCGCCCGGGTGGAGCTCACCGCGCTGGGCCGCGCGCGCCCGATCGTGACCGGCGGCAGCACCGAGGAGGTCGCCCCGGAGGAGCCGTGGTCCGTCCCGGTGACGGACGAGGTCGAGGTCGAGATCCCCGGCGAGTGGCGGGTGCGGGTCTTCCCGGAGCAGGGCATCGCGACCCGCCGGGACGCCGCCCGCACGGCGCGGGAGAAGTTCACCGCGCTGCTGGCGCGGCACGGGGTCGAATCGGTCGCGCAGGCCCGCGCCGCGTGGCGCGAGGCCCAGGATTTGGCGCAGCAGGTGCGCGAGGCCGTGGCCCAGCGCGACCGCCTGCTCGACGGCGAGGACGAGAGCCGCCTGCGCGACGACCGGGACCGCCTCGCCGCCGCGATCGAGCAGTACGGCGAGCGACGGGACGGCGACGCTCTGCTGCCGGAAACCGCCGGCGCCGCCCAGGAGACGGTCGAGGCCGCCGAGGCCTCCCTCAACGACGCCGAGGACGCCGTGCGCCGCGCCGAGTCCGCCGCCGAGGCGGCCCGGTCCGCCCTGGAGTCCGCCCAGACGGCGCTGCACTCCCTCCAGGGCGCCGCGCTCGAGCAGGAGCGCGCCCTCACCGGCACCCGGGCCCGGCTCGAGGAGGCCCGCCGCGACGTGCCGGACGAGGACCTCGACCGTGCGGCCACCGCGGCGGCCGAGGCGCTGGCCGCCGTCCAGGAGGAGATCGACGGGCACGAGGCGGCCCTCGCCGGCCTGGACGCCGACCGGGTGCTCGCGGACCAGCAGCACGTCGCGGACGAGATCGCGGGGCTCGAGACGCTGCTGGCCGGGCGGCGAGGCCGCCACAACTCCCTGGAGGGCCGGCTCGAGGGCATGGGCCGGGACCGGGTGCAGCTGGCCCACGACCAGGCCGGGACGCGGCTCGAGGCGGCCCGGCGCCACCTCGCCGGGGTCGAGCGGCGGGCCGAGGCTGCTCTGCTTCTGGAGCGGACGCTGCTGGAGCACCGCGAGCGCGCCCACGCCCAGTACGTCCAGCCGTTCCGCGACGAGGTCGAGCAGCTGGGCAAGTCGGTCTACGGCCGGGACTTCGAGGTCCAGGTCAGCGGGTCCCTGGAGGTCGAGCAGCGCAAGCTCCACGGCGACTGGCTGCCGTTCCACTCCCTCTCCACGGGGGCCAAGGAGCAGCTGGTGATCCTCATCCGGCTCGCCACCGCCCTGCTCGTGGACCCGGAGGACGGGGTCCCGGTGCTGCTCGACGACGCCCTGGGCCACTCCGACCCGCAGCGGCTCCGCCGGCTCGCTTCCGCCATCACCACCGCCGGCGAGCGGACCCAGGTCATCGTGCTGACCTCGAACCCCGAGCGCTTCGTGAACCTGCGGGAGGCCCACCTGATCGAGATGTGAGCCGGGCCCGGGTTCAGGAGGCTGGTTCCGCTCCTGAGGGCGCCATCGGGCCCACCACGTCGTAGGTCGCGCAGACGAACGCGCGGTTCCGGGCCACGTCCTTCAGCTCCAGGTCGAACCGGCGGGGGAACAGGGGGCGACCCGTCCCGAGGGTGACCGGTGCGATGGAGACCATCAGCTGGTCCAGCAGTCCGGCCTCGGCGAACTGGGCGGCCAGGCCGCCACCGCCCACGACCCAGATGTCCTTCCCGCCGGCGGCCTCCGCGAGCGCGGCGTGGATCGGCGCCGCCTCCCCCTGGGCGAAGCGGAGGTCGGCCCCGGTGATCCCCGGCAGGTCCACGTGGGAGACAACCCAGGCGGGCATGTCATAGGGCCACCCCTCGCCGGAGGCCTGCAGGTGCGCCCGGACCCACTCGTAGGTGGTGCGGCCCATCACGACCGCCCCGATCCCGGCGATGAACTCGTCGTAGCGGAACGGGCCCTCAGGGTCGGAGTCCTGCCGGAACAGCCACTCCAGGGAGTCCTGCTCGTCGGCGAGATAGCCGTCCAGGGTGGTGGCGGTGTAGAAGACGGTGCGGGTCATCGGAGACCTCCTGTACGTCGTGGGCATCCACTCGATCGGATCTCCGGGCTCGGGAGGCGATCCCGGTCCGGCTGCGGACGGACCGCGCGCGGCCGTGCCTTCTCCATCATGGACGGCTGCCGGTGACACAAGCACTCCTCGGCCGTGCCCCCTTGCTCCCGCCTGCTCCGACGCGCACTGTGAGAGCCACACACCAGGGCGCGCAACGACGACGACCATCATCACCGTCCACACCCGCGGTGGTGGGATCTTCCGTCCCCGGGTGCGGACGGCAAGCACCGGTCGGGAGGAACACCATGACCACGTCCGCCCCGGAGCCCCAGGAGACCGACCACCGCTCCCCGAGCCGTTCGCCGGCCCGGCGCCGGCCCGTGACGGTCTTCCTCGTCCTGGCCCTGGGTCTGGGCTGGGCGGCGCTGATGGTCCCCGCGCTCACTAGTGCCCCGGTGGAGCCGTTCCTGCTGTTCGTGAACTTCGTCGCGCTGCTGGGCTCGGCCCTGGTGGTGACCCGTCTGGCGGACGGGCCGGGCGCGGTCCGCCGAATGCTGGGACGGGCTTTCGCCTGGCGCTTCGGCGCGGCCCGCTGGGCCGTGGTCCTGCTGGGCATGCCGGTGCTCACCCTCGTCCTGGCCGCGGCCACCGGCTCCCTGCGCAGTCCTCCGGCTGGCTGGGCGGCCGAGGCCGGGTGGTACTTGTTCAGCACCCTCGTCTACGGGGCGCTGGTGCTCAACCTGTGGGAGGAGACCGCCTGGGGCGGGCTCCTCCAGACCCGGCTCACCGCCCGGCACGGGCTGCTGATCGGCGCGCTGCTGACGAGCCTGCCCTTCGCCGCGATCCACCTGCCGCTGTACCTGGCCGAGGGGTGGAACGCGGAGACCGCCGGGAACCTCGCCCTGCTCTTCGTGCTCGTGCCCGTCTACCGGTACCTGTTGGGCATGCACCTGCTGGACACTGGCGGCAGCGTGCTGGCCATCGGCATCCAGCACGCCTCCTGGAACGCCGCCGGGAGCCTCGGAGCGGTCGAGGGCGAGTGGCAGGTGATGGCGGCCGTCGTCCTGCTCACGCTCCTGGTGGCGCTGGAGCGCCGCGTCCGAGGCCGGGGCACGCGGCCCCTCGGCCGGGACGCCGAACGCCACGCGGCCGCCGCGTGGACAGCACCGCGCAGCCGCGGCCCGGGAACCGCGGTCGACGGCCCGGGGTGACCGGACAGGGCCTCCGTCCTCGGCGCCGGCAGCGACCGACGCGACATCCGGCGGAGGACCACGCGCACCGCCTCGTCGAAGATGCGCCCTGAGTGACGTGGCCCACATAGACTCGAGGCCACCGAGGCAAGGGGCTGGCATGAGCATCGAGGACGAACGGCGCACCCGCGCTGCCGCCCGGGCACCGCACGAGCCGACGCCGCGCCGCCGCACCCCGCACGACCGCGGTGCCCGCGAGGCCGGCCTGGAACGGGCCCTGGACGAGGTGCGCAAGGTCGGCGTCGAGGCGAGCGACCTGCTGCGCAGAGAGGGCCTGAAGCCGGCCAAGCTCGTGCACGTCCCGCCCGGCGCCCGGTCCTACCCCCTGGTCGGTCACGCGTTCTCCCGGGTCGCGTGCGGCTACGGGTGGCACGTCATCCGCGGCCTGATCGTCGGCACGGACGGCCGGCTGTGGACCCGCACGCCACTGCACGACCCCACGCCGCAGAAAGACCTGGACGCGTGGCGGCTGGACGTGGAGCCTCCGGGCGGGCGGGGCGAGCTGCCCCACCCCGTGCAGTACGACGGGATCTCCCTGCACACCGTGCGCCGGATCTCGGAGCACGAGTACCTGAAGGTCGACCTCATCGAGCGCCTCACGGACGGCTACGCGCGACTGCTCATCCTCCACCACCGCCGGAGGTCATGAGCGGCGCGTGCGGTTCCGCAGGAGGCCGAAAAGCACGACCAGGGCCAGGAGCAGGACCATGCCGGCGTAGCCGACCGCCGTGGGCACCAGACCGACCTCACCCGCGACGGCACCGGCCGCCACGGCGGGGATGCTGTGCGAGAGATAGCTGACCACGTAGATCGCCGAGAGCAGCCCCGCCCGCTCGTGCGGTGCCGCCTGGGGCAGGAGCGTGCGCAGCACCCCGAGGAAGCCGGCGCCGAAGCCGACGCCGGCCACCACCGTGGCGGCGAAGTACAGCCCGACGGAGCCGGCGACGAGCGCCGCGATCGTGGCGGCCATGCCCACCACCAGGACGCTCATGCCCACGGCGAGCACCCGCTCCGGCGCCGTCGTGCCGAACAGGAGGATCGCGATCCCGCCGGTGCCCGTCAGCGCCGCGACCACGAGACCGGTGAGCACCACGGAGTCCGCCCCGGTCAGCGAGCGGACCAGGTTGGGCCCCAGGGAGATGATCAGACCGCCCAGGGCCCAGCACGCGGCCGTGGCGGGCAGCACCCACACCGCCGAGCGGCGCACCTGCGGCGGGAAGGAGACCCGCGGACGCAGCGAGGCCAGCGCCCCGGGAGCACGCTCCACGGTCTCGGGACCGAGCGCCGTGCCCACGAGCTGCAGCACCAGCAGTCCCAGCAGCACGAGGAAGATGAGGTCGATCATCTCCGGGGCGGCCGCGACGATGAGGCTCGAGGCCACCGCCCCGCCGGCCAGGCCCAGCACCGGCCCCGCCCCGGTGATCACGGTCCCCAGCCCCCGGCGGCCCACCGGCTCGAGCTCGATCACATAGGCGCCGAGAGCGCCGGTCGCCGTGCCCGTCGCCACACCCTGGACCAGCCGGGCCACCACCAGCGTCGCCTCGCTGTCGGCCAGCACGAATACCAGCATCGCGGCGATCTCCAGGACCAGGGCGACCAGCAGCACCGGGCGACGCCCGAGGTGGTCGGACAGCGCCCCCACCGTGAGCAGCGCGGCGAGCAGGGACACCACGTACGCGGCGAAGATGACGGTCAGCACGACCGGCGGGAAGCCCCACAGGTCCTGGTACAGCGGATACAGCGGACTGGGCGCGCTGGAGGCGGCCATGACCACCACCAGCACGGACGCCTGCACCCAGAACGCCGCCTTCGCGGGCAGCACGGGACGACGGCGGGGCGCGGCGCCGGAGCGGAGGAACATGCGGGCCTTTCATGGCGGGGCTGGGAAGCGCGACATGATCGCGCTCACCTCACGCTAGCCCCACTGCGGGGCTGGCGCCGCGCCTCGTCGTCGTCGGGGTGCCGTCCAGACACCGCCCCGTGAGGCCACGGACGACCGCAGGAGCACTGGCACGCCCTCGGACGCGGCCCTGCTACTGAGCGTCCCGCCGGCGCACCATCTCGGCGATCCAGTCGGGGGCAAACGGAGACGTGCAGTTCGGCGGCGTCGGGTAGTCCTTGAACACCTCCAGGCGCTCCCCGATCTCGAGAGCCCGGGCCCGGTGCTCCGCGTGCGCGATCCCGATCTGCGCCAGGCAGGTGTTCATTGCCCACTGCAGGCGGTCCGGGGCTTCTCCCATCTCAGCCTCGATGATGTCGAGCAGACCCGCGAGATCGAGGCCCTCGGGCTTTTTCGCCACGCGGTTGGCGGTCAGCGCCCAACCGGCGCTCGCGACGACGGGGTCCGGATCGGCCAGCCAGGCCGTCCGCAGATCCTCGGAGTGCGGGCTCCTCTTTACCACGTAGTTCACGAACCAGTCATGGACCTTGGGGGTGCGCGTCTCGCGCACCATGGCGTCCAGCTCGTCCCGTTCGAACGCCTTCGGCCGGCAGATCAAGAGCGCCAGCAGTCTCGCCGCGGTGTCTCCGGTTCCCCAGAGCTCGAGCGCAAGGTCCTGCTGCGTTTTCAAGCGCTTCGCGACCGCCCGCAGCTTGGTCAGGTTCACCCCGTGGCCGTCGCCGTGCCGCTCGTTCACCGCGCGCACCCGCGGGTCCTCGAGCGTGGCCAGCTCGGCCATCACCTCGGCCACCGTCGTCTCAGCCACCTCGGCCTCCTGTTCCTCGCATGTGACAGCCAGCCTACGAGGAGAGCGAGGCCCTCGAGCATCGGCGGGGACGACGACGCGGCGGTGACTGCCACCGCCCAACTCCGCGAGGCCATCGACGTCGCCTCCTCCCGGGGGTAAGAACAAGGACCGACAAGGGAGCAACTGTCCCCCGGTAGCGGGACATGCGGAGACAGCCGCGTTACCTTGGCCGGCACCGGCGTCATGGTCGATGAAATCCGCGCTCCCCTGCCAAGGCATTTCACCTCGTCAGCAACGCCAAGACGCGAACCATGGGGCTCGAATGGCGCTTGCCGAAAGTCGGCGCGAAGTCATATTTATATTTCATTGCATGCAGTTGCGATTGCAATTTACTGTTCAGTAGATCGCTGGCAGGGGGCTGGCGATCGAGGGGGCTGGAGAGCATGCGAAAGATTCGTCTGACCGCCGTGGGGGCGGCAGTGATGACAGTGGCGCTGGCCACGGGTTGCGGTGGCGGAGCCGAAGCGGCACCCGCACCGGACAAGATGGTGCTGATCGCCGGTGATCGGCAAGGAGTGCCGTCGATCGTGGACGCGTCCGGACGTGAGCCGGAGATCGTCATCTCCTCGCTGAGCGAGGCACTCCAGGACCGGTTCGAGCGGGACATGACCGTGACGTTCGTCCCGGCGGACGGGGATCCACGAGCTGCGCTGACGGAGTTCTACGAGCTGGACGTCGACAACCCCACCCAGCAGGACAAGTCCCCGGAGAAGCGCGTACAGGAGCTCGCCGAGCACCTGGCCGGCCTGCAGGCACCGGCCGGTGAGTCCGACGCCCTCGGCGCCCTGGACACGGGAGGCCGAGCAACCGCCGACGCGGACGACAAGTCCCTCTACGTCTTCGACAGCGGAGTGTCCACGGCGGGACCGCTGGCACTGCAGAACGGCCTGCTGGGTCCGCAGACCGAGGTTTCCGAGATCGTGCAGCAGCTCGAGTCCGCCGGGAGCATTCCGTATCTGAGCGGGGTGGAAGTCCAGTGGTGGGGCCTCGGCCAGGTGGTGGCGCCTCAGGACACTTTGCCCGTGTGGGCCAGGGCGAAACTCCAGGAGCTGTGGACCGCTGTCATCGAAGCCGGTGGAGGGTCGGTCGTCTTCCACAACGACGCCGTGCAGGCCACCACCCCGACCGGGGAGCTGCCCGAGGTGTCGCCGGTGGAGTTCAGCGACGTGGTTGCGGAACCCGTGTCCGTGTCCATCCCGGAGTCCCAGATCTCCTTCCAGCCCGACACGGCTGACTTCGCGGATCCGGACGCCGCCGAGCGCACGCTCGCGGAGCTCGTCTCCACCCTGGAGCAGTCGAAATTTCCTGCCCTGTGGGTGACCGGGTGCACGGCCAGCCCCGAGGGCGTCTCGACAGACCTGATGCAGCGGCTGTCCGAGCAACGAGCCGGCGCCATCGCCCGATCCCTGGAGAGCGCCGGCCTGAGCACCGCCCTGCACGTGCAAGGACTGGGACCGGCATGCCCCGGCCGCACCCCGGAGATCACGGACGGCGAGGGGGTCGAAGCGGCCCAGGCCAAGAACCGTCGGGTCCTGATCACCTCCATCGAACCGTCTGCTGCAAGCGGTCAGGAGTGATGACCTGTGTCGACACCTGCAACAGACCAGCACGACGCGACTGCCTGCGCACCAGAAAGGAATCTCGCCGTGAGCACCACCTCTCCTGAGAGTTTCCGCTCCTATCTCACCGAAGCCCACGCCGTGCGCGGACCGGACATCCCGGACCGCCCCCCGTACGCCCAGTTCATCGAGACCTGTCATCAGGACGGCGTCGCGGACGCGGAACGCGGCATCTTCGACAAGCACTCCTTCGCGCTGCAGGCGCCGACGACCTTCGAACACCGCTGCTCCAGCTGGCTGGACGTCGCGTTCAGCAAGGCGATCGACGAGCGGCACGACGACCTTCATACGGCACGGGACATCATGGCCCGCACCGAGGCAGCTTGTGCCCAGGTCGAGGCCCAGCGCCACCAGACGGAGCAGGAGCTCACCGAGGTCGAGCACGAGATCGAGAAGACTCGTGATGTGCTCCGGGACCCCGGTCACGCACTGCACGAGCCGCTGGCCGACATGCTCTCCTCCCCCGAGCCGATCGACACCACGGAGACGAATCGACGCCGGAAGGCTGCCACGCCGCGATTTCGCACGGGGCGCCGGGTCGTCTCATGGCTGGGCCGCCGGCCCTGGGCCACGATACTGCTGTGGCCGTTCCTGGTCGCGGGCGAGATCGGCCTCATCTATCAGATCACCCAAGAGCTCGGCGACGGCCTATGGACGGGACGATTGCTGGCGGTCTCGTTGTCCGCTCTCGCCGTGGCGATCGCGTGGCTGGCGGTGCCCCCGCTGGTACAGGCCGGGGCCTCACGTGCCCGACAGGTCCTCAGCGCGATGGCCTTGCTCCTCTATCTCGTGGCGATGGTCGCACTGGGCTGGTTGCGTTACCTCGACTCCCGATCCGAGGTCGTGAGGCTCGTGGATGATGCCGCCGATTCCTCGACAGCGATCGCCGTCTTCCCGTGGTTCGGTGCTGCCCTGCTCTTCCTGCTGTGGGTGGCCCTGCCCCTGGGTCTGACGGCCGTCATAGCCCTGCTGCACATCCGCCACTTGGGCGCCGAACACCACGACGACCTTGTCGACACGGAAGCCGACCCAGCAGAGACGTCCTCCGACGAAGCAGGAGCGAAGACAGCTGACCGCGCGTCCGGTGGAAGTGCGGTGGAGGTCGATCCTCGGGTCCGGCATCAGCAGGACCAGCTCATCGCCCATCTCAGGGCCTTGCGAATTCGCAGGATACAGCTGCAGGATCAGCTCACTCTTCTGCAGGCCGAGGTGATCTACGCCCGGGCGGCCCTGGACAATGCCCGCCTCAACGAGGACGTCATCGACGAGCGTGCCCGCCTGCACCTGCAATCGTTGCCGCAAACGATCGCAGACGGCTTCCTCTCCTACCTGAAGGGTCTGGAGCAGGGACTGGGCGATCCCACGATGACCGCCTACCTCCAGGAAGTCGCAGAGGCGTTCCTGTCCCGTTACACCGAGACCGCCGAGGCCAAGGTCAACGGCTTCCTCGTCTATCTCGACGAGCACCCGTTGTCGCCGACCGTCCTTGCGGCCGCCACCGAAGCCGCATGATGTCCACTGTCATTTCACGCCGGTTCCGGCGCCACGCAGCGCCCCCGTCGGCGGTCGTCTGCACAGGAGTGGAAAGGCCTATCCCATGACTACATCTGACGTCCGTTTCGGCCACCAGCGGGACGAGGCACCGCCCTTGGCTCCCGAGATCGGGTCTCGGCAACGTCGAGCCGCCGTACGCTCGGGCCGGCGCAGCGCGGGCACGACGGTCCCGGACGCGGAAGGCCATCACCCCGCGACCCGAGCCATGGCAGCTGAGACCGCCCAGGTAGAGGCCCAGATCCACACCGCTCTCGTCAGAGCCGTGGAGAGCCTGGATCGACAGATCGCTCCTGCGGAGGCCGAGATCCGACTGCTGACCTCGGGCCTGCCCTTGGAACCGGCGCCCCTGGATCCCAAACCGTCCGGCTCATTGACCGCCGTTCAGCAAGAAGACGTGCGGGCCAAGGAAGACGCCTGGCGGAGGACATCCGCTCGCCGCTCCGCGATGCGCCAGCGCCTGGAACAGCTGCAGCAGAAGGTCGCGGAACTCAGCCAGGAGCGCGAGCATCTGCACTCCACGGCCGCCGGCATCCTGGACTCCTGGGTGGCGCGTTTCGACCACCTGGTGGCCTATCACCGAGAGGGATACGTCCGTGCTCTCACCCGGCGGTTCTTCGCGGCTTCCTTGACCGTGAAGGATCCGCAGAACCTTCCCCTGCCCTCCTACCGACCCTCGCATCCGTGGGCCGCCGGCGAGCAGCTTCCCGTGACGTTCACCGAGGTCCACGCCGAACAGCAGCCGGCGCTGCGCTGGGGCCATCTGAACTGGGAGTTCCAGAACTCAGCCACCCCTGCTCGCGAGATCCTCTGAGAAGTCGCCGACTGGGGCGGGCTGGTGAGGGCCTTAAGATGGCGCCTGCCTGATTCCTTCAGGGACACACCACCGACGGGCGCGGCGCCGAGCTAACCGAGTTCAGGCCGTCGTTCTTCGGCCGGCTGCCGCCATGTGCAACGCCTCCATGGACAGGGCGGTGATTTCACCCGGGGCACGAATCAGTAGGCCGCTCCCGCTGGCTCTAGAGCAGGAACACCGCGCACTTCATCGGCAATCTCTTGGATGCTCTGCCAGAGGTTGTTCCGGAGAGACATCAGGTCATGCAGGTACCTGTCCGGCTGGCGAGCTGTCGCATGCAGGTACCGATTGCAGGCCCTCGTCATGTCGGACAGAGGTTTCTGAGCACCGGACTCCGGGCGAGTCTGCTCGCGCGCCAGGCGAATGCGGTCGCGGATGTCGAGGACGCTGGCATTCACGTTGTGGAAGTCGTCCCGTTCTTGCGCCCCGGGAACGTCGCTGACGTTGGCGATGACAGCGAACGCCCTCCGACGGTGGATCTCGTCCACCAGCAGCCGTAGAGAGTGCTTTTCATTGCTCCGTCGTTGCAGCCGATAGGTAATCAGCGCGATCACCACGGTCAAGACAGATCCCACTACGGCCCCGATGATTCCCACCCAGAAGTCCGGCCAGAACGTGTTCCACACCCGGTCATCATGTCATCGTCTGGGCGCGCGACTACATGCGAACAGGCCTGAAGCAAATCATGATGCCCGGGGTTTCTGGAACTTTTCCAACTGCCGCTTATGCACCCCGTTCGCAGCAGGCGACTCCCGGTCCTGGCGACAAGCCCATACCCCCACTCGAATCTGAAGGGCGCGTAACGCGCCGGTTTCCAATGAGAAGCTGTTTGCGATAGTTACGATGGGGGAATTACTCCGTTGAAAGGCCCCCATGTCGCCTCGCGCCAAACGCACGCTAGGTCAAAAACTCATCCGGGAGTTCGTTCTCCTCACCGGTGCGGTGATCGTCGCCGCGATCACCATGACGCTTGTCTACCAAGTGATCACGAATGTGGTCGCCCCTGAGCTCACCGATGGTCTGGCCAGCGCACCCCCAGGGTGGGAACAGGAACAGCGCCCCAAGACGACCAGCCCGATGTACGCCGGTACTGAGAACCGCCTGCACGACGACGAAACCCGCATCACCGTGGCGATGCGGGACCGCGAGTACCGGGGCTGGCCATGAGCCAGGACCCACAACAGCAGGCCGTGGATGAATACCTAGCGGAGAAGGGTCTGGACTACCGGCCCGGGGACCGGATGCCGTGGAAGGCGTGGGAGCGGGCCGTCTACAAAGTTTCCTGGCGTGCATCCGCGGCCGGATTCCTGCTCATGGTCATCGGCCTACAGGGCGGGCTTTACACGCAACCCTTGTTCATGCCCGTCGCCGGAGTCCTCCTCAACGCCATGTGGTTGGCCATCATCGCTTTCATCCCCGCCTACTACCGCTTCTACCGGGTCCACGACATCGTCAACCCGCGACAAACGCGCCGCAAACACGTCTGCGTCGACCAGTGCGACCAGCACCGCCATCACTACGGAGTGGACACACCTTGAACCACGCCATTCCCGCCTTGGATGGACTCACGCAAGAACTCGGAAAGGAATCCTGATGACCAATACGACTGCCTCTGAACCCGAGCAGACGGCGACGTCTACCGCCGACAAGGCGTCCGAGCAGCTTCTGAAGCTGGTCGGCAAAGTGATTGACACGGATATCGGTCCGTTGACGGGGTCCATCAAGTGGGCGGAAGACCGGCTGGCCCGCGTCCAGGGAACCCGCTACGAGCCCAATGCCGAACCAACAAGGACAGTCAGGTCGGACGAGCGCGACGATATCGAGAAGGTGATCAAGAGGCTGATCGTCGAGTCAGTCGAAGCGGCCAGTGTCAACGGTTTCGTGACCGGGATCGGTGGGTTCATCGCGATGCCAGTGACCGTTCCCGCGAACATGGCGGGTGCACTCGTGATCAATGCACGTCTTGCCGCCGCAATCGCCTACCTTCGTGGTTACGACCCTAAGGATCCGCACGTCCGCACGGTAGCCACACTGATCGCGGTGGGCTCGAACGCACAGCAGGTCGCGAAGACGTTCGGTATCAAGGTCGGTGAGAAGGTGGCGATGGAGGCGATCAAGAAGCTTCCGATCATGCTGATTCGCGAGATCAACAAGAAGGCCGGTTTCATGCTCCTCGCCAAGTACGGCACGAAGCGTTCGGTCGTCACCTTGGCGAAGGGGGTGCCGCTTGTCGGTGGAGTGATAGGCGGCGCGGTGGACGCAACCATGACCAGCGTTGTTGGCCGCACCGCGAAGGCGATGTTCCCCGTCGACTGATCGCTTCGCTTTCTATCAGCCACCTCGATCTCGGCAGCCCGAGCCTGAGGAGGCGGTGATCGAGTGCCGATAACACTGCCAGATCCCTGCTTGAGTCCGGCGACATCAGGCCCCAAATACAATTTCGACCATGAGGAGCTTTTTTCCGGCCATCGCAACATGAGGGGGCGGCGTGATTCCCCGACTACGGATGCCACGCCGTCCTACGCCTTCAGCACTGGCTCAACAACAGTTGTCAGGCCTGCGGAATTTCCCATTCCCACCCAAGGGACGGATCAATGGACTCGTTGTACACCAGAATGCCTTCGGTACTGGGCACGTCCAGAATTACCCTACCCGTCACTCGCTCACCGGGACCAATGGAAGAGGGAAGCGTTTCTGACTCCTCTATACAGCCGTAAGAGGGTCCAGAACTGATCGAATTTACAGTCGTCCCCTTGGCATCGATCATCTTAAAAGAATGTGACGAGATACTGATAGGTCCATACATGACTTCTGTGAACCCCGGTTCTGCCGCCGTCTCCACCTCCATGTCGACAGCAATGAAGCGGCCATTTTCGGGCGCTAGCGCGTACGGAGTGGTGCAGACAGGATCTATTTCGATTCCCTTGACGACATAAGTGACGACGTTCTCATTCGGATCGTCCAGCGAGTGAATTCCAGCGGGCTCACCAATCTCCTTCGTGAGATTGCCTCGGGGAGACGTTTCCTGCGTGGACGAGGGCGTCGATTCCGCCGTAGCAGGCTCGACATTCGGAGCAGTTGCCTCCGGGTCCGCTTCGGCGTTGGAGCAACCGACCAACGTCAGTGCAGGGAGGGCGAGGAGGGCCAAGGCATAGCGCTTCATCAGGGGTCCTTCTGTGAGGGGATCCCTAGCATCGTGACACGACCCCATTTGCGGACGGCAATACACTCCTGGACATGTCGGTAACATTTTGCCCACTTCGATCCGCAAGGTCTTCACTGAGGTCCCAGATCCAACCGCATCCAGTCCAGATTCCGTGACTCGGTGTCCTTTCCGATGACCTGGAGGAACTCCTCCTGGCGCGGCTGGCCCAGTGCCATGCGGTAGAGCCCCAGGGCGCGGAGCAGGTTCTTGTGCTTGATCCGCTCGGTGCTCAGCGGTGCCTGTGGGACATAGCGCTCGATCTTCGCCCCGCCCTCGGTCTGGCAGACCCAGTACGGGTAGATCTCGCTCTCCCCCTCCGGCCGCGCCTGCTCGCCGGCCACGAAGAGCGCGTCCCATGGATTGTCCGCCTCGGCATTCACGAGGACAGTCGCGGCGAACTCCTTCGCCACGTTCTTGCGCACGGCATGTCCCTTGTACCGGTGCACGCGGCCCTCGCGCTGCTCCATGTCGACAGGGTTGTTGGGCAGGTTCCAGTGGACGACGGCGTGGCAGTAGCGGTGGAAGTCGAGCCCTTCCTGGCCGATGCTCGTGGAGGCGAGCACGAACGGCCAGAACGGTGAGTTGAAGCCGTTCCGGAGACTGGTGTCCGCACGGACGCCCTGGTCGCTCTCCACGCGGCCGAATCGTGCGGCGGGGTCGGCCCGCAGGCGGCGGCGCTCCACCCGGTGGGAGTCACCGTCGGGAACGATCTCGTCGAAGGAGATGGAGCCACCGCTCTGCGCGGCGTCCACCAGGGCTTCGGTCAGTGCTTGAAGCCGGTCGATCGGGGCGACGCTGCCGATCCGGGAGGACTCGTCGAGGACGTGGAAGTACTCGTCCAGCACCGCCTGGAGATTGCCTTCGAGGCAGACCGCCAGCACGTTGCGCCACTGCGGTGCCGACTCGCCGGCCCAGCCGCGCAGCATCGGTGCCACAGTACGGGCGTCCAGCAGGGTGCGCAGACCGAGGGCGATGCGCACCGAGCGCCAGACCGCATCCGCCCGGACGCACTCGGGCACCGCTGCACACAGGGCCCGCTCTGCCGCGGTAGCCGGCGCGGCGAGCGCGAGGTCGGTCAGCACGTCGGCCAGGTCGTCCGGCCGCGGGCCGAGATCGGCGAGGAAATGCTCATCGATTTCACGAGCCCGGGCGATGTGCAGGGCGAGTGCGGACGTCTTGCCACCGTCGCGCTCGTCGTCCGCGTGATTGGCCCACTTGAGCGAGTCCAGCGAAATCTTGAAGAGCTCCGGGGAGTGCGCCTTTTCCAGGAACAGCGGAGCTGCCCAGTACCACTGCTCGCTCCCCCTCCCTTCGGCATGCCCTGGAGGCAAGTCGGCCAGCAGGGTCTCGACCTTGGCCCGGACTGCCGCGCGCACGTCGTCCAGTGGCGCCTGCGCCGTGCCGAGCTCCCGGGCGGCGGCCACGGGATCGCCTGCGGCGCCGAGGACGGTGAGCGGCAGCACGAGCGGCAGCAGCGGCATGCTGGCGAGGCGGCCGTCCGGGGACTTCCGCCAGCGCAGCAGATAGCTGTGCCGGTCGGAGTAGGCGTGGGCGTCCTCGGGCCCGTGGTGCTTCCGTTCGACGTGGTAACTGGTCATCGCGGCGATGGACTTCGGGGCGACGTTCCAGGCGGAGAAGATCAGCCGCTTGGTGAGCCCCGTCGTCGTCGCGCGATGAAAAGGGCTGGTCTCGGGCACGGCGTAGTACGGCAGGGAGGCGGGGATCCAGGGGACGTCGGCGAAACCGTAGGTATCCAGGTCGGACAGCAACCACCGGAGTCGGCCGTTGGCGGGATCGACCGGGACGTAGCGCTCGATCTCCTCGCCCCGCAATCGCTGCGCGCCGGCTACGGCACGTTTCGAGAAGCCGGAGTCGTCCTTCTCCACGTGCTCGAGCGCCTTCTGCTTGAGGTCGTAGCCGTCCATGAACTGCAGGACGTAGGGCGCCACCCGCCAGTACTCCAGCACATCGCGGTGGCTGCCGACCTCCTGGGAGACCTCGTGCAACCGGCGCAGGGCCCGCACGTCGTCGGCCGTGGGCCGTGCCGGCGGAAGCCTCTTCTCGACGAGCATGCCGTCGCGGTCCGGGGTGGCCGCCAAGCGCTCGGTGCGGCACATGACCGCGCGCAGCAGCGCGGTGACGTGCGCGGCGGCAGCGGTACCGCCTTCGATGTCGTCGGTCAGGGCTGCGTCGCGCATTCTGCGAAGCCCGGCCTGCAGCTCGGCGACCGAGCCGACGACGGCGGACCCGTCGTCGCCCCGTTCCCCCGCGAGCGCGTCGCGCGATGCCCCGGTGAGGAAGCGGTAGGTCTTGAGGAAGTCGCCGTAGTGGTCGTCGCCCACGCCCTCCTCCGGGACGGAGTACATGCTGTAGGGCGTGGCGGAGAGCAGCATTACGCGGGCGCTCTCGTGGTTGAAGACCGCGTCGGCGAGCTCGGACATCTCCGTGTCCTCGTGCAGGAGGCTCTTGAAGCGCTGGAACTCGTCGAGGATCACGAGGTCCGGCTCCAGGGCGTCGACAGACGCTTGCGCGACAAGCCGTCGCAGCTCTCCGATCAGGCGGTAGCGCCGGTGGGAGAGCGGCCAGTCCGGGCTGCCGGTCACCGACACGAACTCGGCGGCGGTTTCCTCCAGCCGGTGGCCCAGTCCTGGGTCCCGGAGAACGGCGAGGCGAAAGCGCTCGAGGATCTCGGCGTCGATAGTGCCGGCGTCGAAGCCTGCCACCTCGGCCGCGTAGTTCTTCGGCCGCTTGGTGCCGCAGAAAAAGGCCAGCCACTCCGGCCGCTCCACCACGTGCTCGCCGAGGACATGGGCGAGCATGTGCTGCACCAGCACGCGCTCCTCGCTGCGCCCGCCGGACTGGCTGATGTTGAAGGACGTGCCCGGGGTAAGGCTGAGCAGGTTGACCTTGTTCGCGGCGAGATTCCGCACCTGGGTGGGGAGCATGGTCAGCCGGTCCACCTTGGAGATGCCGTAGTCGGCGATGTCCAAGGTCCGGATGTTCTGGGCGGCGATCTGCTGGCTGGAGCAGATGTAGACGATGTCGATCCGGTCCACCTCCGCAGAATCCCAAAGGTGGTCGATGGTCTTGGCGATGAGGCCCCGAGCGACGAGCGTCTTGCCGAGGCCGACCTCGTCGGCCACCAGGAAACGGCGGCTGGAGTCCTCGTCCTCCCACAGCCGGCGGTGGGCGTACTCGACCGTGCGGCGCTGGAAGTCCTTGAGCCCGTTCAGTTCCCGTTCCACGTCGGGACGGCGCGGTGCTGCGCTCATGGGGTGGTCACCGCCTCGCGGACCACGGTGACGAGCTCCTCCAGCCCGTCAGGAAGGAGGTGCAGGGCCTCCACGGTCCTGAGCTCGCCGACGAGCCGGTCGATGCGGCCGAGGGCGTCGGCGTCGCCGTGCATCGCGGCCCGCATGAGCGGTTCGAAGAGCACCACGTCGGCGCTGTGCCCGGTGCCGCCCGCACCGAAGAAGGCCGCCGCGCCCGTGGTGCCGCCGAAGCGCAGTGCCTGAGACAGCGTGACGTCGCCGAGCAGGAATGCCAGGTAGCGCAGCACGTCCTCCGGAGTCTTCAGCATCTCGGCGAGCACGCGCGCAGACCGGTCCTTCGGTGCGCCGTGCAGATCCGCGACCAGCACCGCGGAGCGCTCGACGACGGCGCCACCCACCGCGATGCGACTGCGCACGCACAGCAGGGGCGTGATCCGCGAGGCGTCGACTCGCGTCCACGTCAGCTCCTCACTCAGCGTCCGCTCCTGGGCGGGCAGCGAGAGCAGGCGGACGGTCGTCGTGACGCCCTCCGGTTCATCAACCGCGCCGCTGAGGGAGGCGTCGAGCGTGTACGTGCCGTCGGCGTCCTCGGCGGCGTCGAGGCGCAGCCCGGCACCGGCGAGTGCGGCATGGAAGCGCTCGAGCTCCCGCTCGGCCCGTTGCCGGGCGATCGCAGCCTCGTCCGGGGGCTTCGGGTCGCACGGCTGGCAGACCGCGGACAGGCCGAGGTTGCCGTGGGTCCCGGACCAGATCTCGTCGATGAGCCCCTTACGGCCGGTCAACCGGACGCCGAACTCGGCGTTGCGGCCGAAGCCGCCGCGAGTGGCGTTGGCCGAGCCGACGTACAGGGTGGTGCTGTGGCCCCGTTCCACGAAGTAGATCTTGGCGTGCAGTCCAGCCAGCCGGCCGACCACCGTCGGCCCCGGGCTGCCCTCGTCGGCTTCGTCCTGGGCGCCGTCCAGATCCGCGGAGGGGTCCAGGACGAAGGTCTCGACCTGCTTCGCCAGGTCGCCGAGGCCGTCGAGGCTCTCGGCGCGGGACAGCAGTTGGACCTTCCCGCAGCGGTCGACGAGGTCGGCGAGCGAGGTGTCGAGGAAGGGGGAGATCACCAGCGCCCGGGTGGCGCGGTCCTGGGCGTGGACACCGCCGGTCACGTCGTCCCACAAGGAACGGGAGTGAACCGTGCGCTCGCCCGTGCGGGCAACCCACGTCGCGTCCTTGAAACCGGTCGGCGCTGAGAAGGACACCCCGCGCAGCGAATCGATCAGGTCAGTGAGCTCCGCTGCCCGTTCATTACTCAGTCCGGGGGCCACGGCCCAGGAGGAGACCGTTTCCAGGTAGTCCGCCAGCTCTCCGCCGGGCAGCAGGTTCTCCCGTGGGTCGTCGGACTCGTCGAGGACCAGGAGGGCGTCCCAGGAGTTGTCGAATGTGAGGTTGCGGCTGAGCACGAGCACCCGGTGGACACAGTTCTCCTCGGCGTCGAGAAAGCGCAGCACCCAGACCTTGGGGTGGAACACGCCCCCGGTATCGGGCACGAACACCTGCACGAGGGAGTCCTCCAGGTAGGTCAGCATCGGCCGGTACTTGGCCGGCACCGCGATGCCGCCCGCCTGCACGAACACGGTCAGCCGGTCCGCGTAGCGGCGCACCGACTCCAGCAGCGCCACGGGATCGACGCCCTGATCCGGGTCCCCGGGCTCTTCCTCACTCCCCTGCTGGTCGATCGCGGCGAAGGTCAGCGGTACGAGCAGCAGGGCCACGAGGTCCAGGGAGTAGGTCGTGGTGACGGCACGGTCCAGCTCCATCCCCGGCGGCGGCTCGAGCGCGTCGGTGAGGAGCTTGCGGTCCTCCGGTCCCAGACTCATGCGGGGACCTCCACGCGGGCACCGGCCTGGATGTCGTCGAGGATCCGCCGGGCGGTCGGCCAGTTGTACTGCAGCTGTGCCAGCGCCGAAGCGCCGCTCCAGGCGTTGAGCGCACTCGGGTTCACGAGCCGGGCGCGCGGGCCCTTGAGCGACCGCTCGCGGTGGGCGATGAGCTCGCGGGCGCCGTCGTCGTCGACGATCCCCGACCCGGAGACGACGAGCTCGTGCCACCGGTCCACGAACGTGCGCGTGGGGCGGCTGATACGGGCACCTGCTCCGGAGAGCAGTCGCCAGAAGGCGTCGAGGCTCCAGTTCCGCAGACCGTCAGGGCCGTCGACGGCGGCGCGCCACTCGACGAGGTCCGCGCGGTACCGCTCGGTGCGCTCCGCGTGCTCGGAGGCCTCGGCGAGCTGGAGGTTGTAGAGCAGCACGGCCCCGCGGTTGAGCACGGAGAACGCCCTGCCGTGCTCGACCCACTCGGCCATCACGGCCGGGAACTCGCCGGCCCGAGGGTGCTCCCAGACGAAACGCTCGGCGGTCTCGACCTCGACTTCCTCGCGCAGGAACCAGGCGTAGAGACTCTCCGGGTGCGAGGTCATGATCCGCCCGCGCAGGTAGTCCGCCTCGGCGGGGGCGAGGGCGAAGCTCGTTCCCTGCGGCCAGTCCCGCGGACGGAGAACCAGCGCGTGGGGATCGATGCCGGGACGGAGCAGCGCAGGCCCGTGCTCGTCGTCGGCCTCGCGTGGCGCCAGGCGGGCCTCGGCGGTGCAGGCAACTCCGTCCCGGAGCAGGCCGGCGATCGAGGAGCGGCTGGTGGTGATGCCGTAGCTGCGCAGCGCCGCCCAGTACATGGCCGACGGCATGCGCCGCAAGTCGGCCCGGGCTTGGCCGCCGATCAGCCCCTGCCGGTCGTCGCTGTCGGCCAGCACGTCGATGAGCCGGACCTCGCCCCGCCGCAAGTCGGCGACGGCCGCGTCGGCGCCTCTGGCCGCCATGGCGTCGGCGACGAGCCACGGGATGAACAGCAGGTACCGGGCCCGGGTCTGCAGGACCGAGGAACCGGGGAACAGCTGCTGGGTGATGGCGTCGCGGATGCTGCTGACGCCGAGCTCGTCGACGGTGGTCCTGTCCCGGAACGCGTCGAGGACGGCCAAGGCCTGTTCGCGCTGGCGGGAGTCGGTGTCGAGCCATGAGAGGAAGGAGGTCATCGGGAACGGGCCTCCTGCTGGATCCGGTCGAAGATGTCGTCGGCCAGCGGAGTGCAGTGGTACCGGCCCATCATGGAGGTGCCTTTGCGGAGCAGCCCCATGGCAGTGATGCGGGCGGCATCTCGGACCAGCGGGTGGTGGACGGCGAACTCCAGGAAGGCGGCGTCCGACTGGATGCGCTGGACCTCGCCCACGGTCCGGTACTCGTCCTTCTCCACGTCGAGGCCGGAGGGCAGGCGCAGACCCGGCGCCACGTTGAGAAAGCCGTCGAGGTAGACGGTCCCGTCCTCGGTGCTCTCGCCGATGACGAGCGTCTCCACGTTGTTGATCGTGATGGCGGCGATCCGTTGCCACGCGGCGCTGCGTCCGGTGCTGGGCAACGCAGTCACGCACCAGAACCTTTTCTCGGTCTGCTGCGGAGCAGGGATGACTTGCCGGACGTAGGCGGCGAGGATGTCGAGGAGCAGGTCGTAGTAAGGACGCTCCGAGAGCACCACGACGTTCTTCGCCGAGCGGTCACGACCGACAGAATGCAAACACCGGTCACTGACGTCGGCATCTGGGTCGACCCCGTTCAGCCACTCCTCCTGCTCGGCCCGCGTGACGACGAGGTCCACGGCGGCGTCCCCCATCGGCAGTCCGACGAGTGCGGAGTTCCGCAGCCGAACTCCTTCTTGTTCCTTCGTCTGGATGACTCGGCGTTCCGTCTGGTCGAGCTCTGCCATCGGGACGGGAGCGAAGTCGAGCGCCACGATGGGGTCGACCCACGACCGCACGTGCGTGCGGAAGCGCGTGAGGACGTTGCGGGCCTGTCCCACGTATTCGTCGCCGTCGGCGAAGTGCAGGACATAGATCCCGCACCGTGAAGCGCCGGCGGGGAACACGGTGCTCACCGCGGACAGGGAGTCGACGTCACGGACGTCGATGCGGGACATGGTCAGGGGGTAGGCCGTCCGTGTCATGGCTCGACCGGATTCGCCCGCTGGTCCGCTCTCACACACCCTCGAAGAAGTCCTCGTCGACGTCGACGATCTCGTAGGTCTGCTTCACCTGGACGCCGACCTTGTACTTCAGCATCAGCTTCACCAGGCGGGCCCCGTCTATGAGGATGGGCCGGGAGGGCACCATTCCGGCGTACTCCTTCGCGCCCTGGGTGAAGGAACTCGTGGTGATGAAGATGCCCTTGGAGGCGCCACGGCCGTGCAGCGCGCCGACGAACGCCTGGATGGCCTCACGGCCGACATTGTTGCCCTCGGCATAGCGCTTGGCTTGGACGTAGATCTGGTCGAGACCCAGCGGGTCCTGGTCGATCACCCCGTCCATACCTCCGTCGCCGCTGCCGCCGATCCGCTGACCGCGGGCCTCAGCACCGCCGTATCCCATCTTGAGCAGCACGCGCACGACAGCCTCCTCGAAGAAGTCGGGATGGCTGTCCCTCAATCTCGTGAGGAGCTCGTCTCCGACCTCCGTATTGAGTTGACCGACGCCCTGGTCGATCTTCTCCAGCGGGTCGAGAGCCTCCACGTCTCGTACGACTACGGTCCCCGCATCTTCAGTGGACTCGGTTCGCCAGTACGGCAGAAAGAATGTGTTGGCGGTGCTGTAGTTCATCCCATCGGGATGTTCCACGAGCCAGGCCCGCCCTGCCTCATTGATGGCGTAGTGCGCACGCTTCGGACGGTCGATGAGGCCGGCCTTGGAGAGGTGGCTCAACGTCCAGCCCATCCTCTGGGCGTAACGCAGACCACCGGTATTAAGACGCTCGGCCCGCGCCGATTCACTCAGCTGAGCCGCCTCAGCGGCACGGTCGATCAGTTCCCGGCGGTGGTAGGTTTCACCGTTGCTGACCACCTCAAGCACAGGCTTGAGGAGTTCAGGCCAGCTGGGTACCTCGCTAGGTACTGATGCGCCGTCTATGTCCATCATGTTCTCCCCGCTCCCGGCCGTACGCGCTTTACGAAAGCGCCTCGACAAGCTATGTCTCACTGCGACTCTCTCATGCATAAAGTCGAGGAGTGCTTCGACATCCGGGGCACGGGGACAGCGAGCAAGCAGGAGCACCATCGCCTCTCTCCAAGCCGGAAAAGTACGCCGGGGATGAAAGCCGACCAGAGCCCTGCAATCCCGCCGATAAGTGTCGTTATGTAAAGTGGCGTGAAGCGAGGGCTCCCCGTCAAGGACCTGACGACCATGCGCAGCCACCCTGCACGTCAGTGCACCTGAGGTGATCGATCCGGAATGATCCCCAACGACTGCTGATCGCGTCGGCGTGCTTGTAACTGAGCGTCCATCTCCTCGGCCCACCGCCGCGACTGGTACTCGAAGTTGGCCACGAATCTGATGGCCAGCATCACCACCCCGGCCACCAGAAAAACCATCGCGGTCGGGTCCAGCACGCGGCCCACCTGGATGGACCAGTACAGGCCAGCGGCGCCCACCGCTGCTGCGAGACCGCCGGCACCGGTGGTGACCGTGATCAGCATGCCTGCCATCGGAGTGCCTCCTCGGACTGTATCTAGACTTTAGTCTATTTCATACACCTCGGTAACTTGAGGTGTCAACAACCGCGCTGAGGGGCGTGCCACGTTCCCGAGATTCCTGGAATAGCGGGGCTCCCGCCTCCGTTGTGGTCGGTGCCGATACCCTCTGCTCGAAGGAGCACGCACCACATCATGGCCACCACTGATTACGACGCTCCGCGCACCCGGCCCGAGGACGAACCGGCCAACGAGTCCCTGGAGGCGATCCAGGCCCAGCGCAGCGCCACCACCCAGACCGCGGTCATCGACGCCGAGTTCTTCGACACCGCCGAGGGCATCGACCTGCCCGGCGCCGACCTCTCCCACGAAGAGCTCACCGTGGCCGTCATCCCAGAGCAGGTCGACGAGTTCACCTGCGCCTCCTGCTTTCTGGTCCGCCACCGCTCCCAGCTCGCCCGCCACTCCGGCACGGTGTCGTACTGCACCGACTGCGAAGGCTGAACCCCGCGATCCACTGACGGCGGACACGGCTCAGGCCCCGGCGCATCGTGCGCCGGGGCCTGAACTGTTGCCCCTCCGCCCGCCATCAGCGGCGGCCGCTGGAGGTTACTTCTTCACCGCCGCCGGGCGCCGGCGTCCCAGGACGGCCCGGGGGTTGAGCTTGTCGGTGTAGGCGATGGAGCCGTAGCGGAACAGCTGCACGGCCACCCGCAGCACCAGCACTCCGAGCACGAACAGCTCGGCGATCACGATGCCCGCCGTCAGCGGATCCAACGTGCCGAAACCGTTGCGCAGCATCGCGGTCACCGGGGCAGTGAGCGGGAAGAACGTGAAGACCTGGACGATCAGCGCCCCGGGGTCGGAGATGATGAGGCTGATGGCGTAGAAGGGGATGAACATCGCGAAGATCAGTGGCCCGAAGATCACCCCGGCGTCCTTGGCGGTGGGCATGATCGCCCCGATCGCCACCAGCACCCCGGTGAACAGCACGAACCCGCCGACCAGCAACAAGAAGGCCACGGCCATGGTCCCCGCATCCAGCGGCAGCCGGCTCAGATCCAGGTCGGGGATGTTCAACCGGTCCCGGAAGAAGACGTAACCGATCACTACCGGGGCCAGCAGCACCAGGATCTGCACCGCCCCCACGGCGAAGACCGCCAGGATCTTGCCCAGCACCAGCGTGGTGGGGTTCACGGTGGTGAGGATCATCTCGGTGACCCGGTTCTCCTTCTCTTCCAAGGTGGAGTTGAGCATCTGGTTCGACAGCATCACGATCACCAGGAAGAACACCACGAGCAACCCTAGCGGGGCGATGGCCTCGGTGAACCCACCGGTGACCTCCCCGTCTCGGAAGATTGTGGACTCCACCGCCAGGTCCCCGGCCGCGGCCGCGGCCAGGCCCGGGTCCCCGATCTGCTGCTGGGCCGAGGTGGTCAGCAAGGACTCGGCCACCGCCTCGTAGGCCCCGTTGTCGAAGAGTCCCCGGTCGGCCCCGGTCACCTCGATCGGCTGGGCGGCCGGGTCGGCGGGGTAGGCGAAGTAGGCGTCCAGCTCCCCGGTCTTCACCGCCTCGATGGCCGCCGTGGGGTCGGTGGCAGGTTGCCCGCCGTAGGCGGCGGCCAGCTCGTCCGGGATCGTCCCGGAGGCGTCGGTGTAGGCGAAGGCGATCTCGGCCTCGGCCTGAGCGTCCTCGGAGTCGCTGATCGAGGAGTTGGAGGTGAACGACAGGGCGAAGATGATCGCGATGACCACCGGCACGGCCAGGATCGCGATCCAGAAGCCGCGCTTGCGCACGGTCCGCAGGAACTCGAACCCGACGACCGTGGAGAGGTTGTGCTGCGCCATCAGGCCCCCACCCCCATAGTCTCGCGCTGGGTGGCGTCGTCGAGGCTGTCGGTGCCGTAGACGCGGATGAAGATCTCCTCCAACGAAGTCCGGGCCGTGGTGAACCCGGACACCGGGACGCCGGCGCGCACGAGTTCGGTGAGCACCGTGGTCTCATCGGCCCCTGGCGCTGGGGCGAGCTCGGACACCTGCCCCTCCCCCGCCGGCCGGTTACTGACCACGGTGTAGTGGTGTGAGGGTGGTAGCGCACCGGTGTGAGTGAGCCGGTAGGTGGTGCCGCCGAACTGCTCCTGCACGTCGCGGACGGTGCCGTAGGCGTGGGAGGCGCCGTCCTTGAGCAGGATCACCCGGTCACAGAGCCGCTCAACCTCCTCCATCTGGTGGGTCACCATCACCACCGTCGCCCCCGCCTTCTGCTGGTCTTCGATGATGTCCATCAGCAGCCGGCGGTTGACCGGGTCGAAGCCTTTCGTCGGCTCGTCCAGGATCAACAACTCCGGGGTGTTCATGATCGTCACCCCCAGCTGCACCTTCTGCTGCTGACCCCCCGAAAGCTTGTCCAGCCGGGTGGAAGCTTTCTCAGCCAGACCGACCTGCTCAAGGTACTCCAACGACCAGGACCGCGCCGTGGTCTTGTCGAGGCCTTTGAGGCGGCCGAAATAGGTCATGGTCTCCAGCACCGATTCCTTCTTGTACAACCCCCGCTCCTCCGGCAGGTACCCGAGCCGTGCGCCGTCGGCGGGTTCGAAGGTCTTGCCGTTGATGTGCAGTCTTCCGGCGGTGGGCTGATAGATCCCCAGCAGGGCCCGCAAGGTCGTGGTCTTCCCCGACCCGTTGGAGCCCAGGAACCCGAAGGTCTCCCCCGCGACCACGTCGAAGGACAAATCGTCGATGACGGTGGTGTCCCCGAAAGCCATCCGGAAGTTCGCGATGTGCACCAGTGCTTCCGTCATCTCGCCCCCACTGTCGTACCTGCTGCCACTGCTGCTCCTCCGGTCTTGTCACCATCCCCGGACCCGTGCGAAGGGTCTAAAACTCGAAGCAGTGGCGAGGACGCATCTGCGGCCTCTTCACGGCCCCAACCCGATCTGCTCTGCTGCTGGTGGAGGCGGTGTCCTTGACTACCTATGTCAGCTTCTTGCTTCTGCGCACGGACTCTGGGTCTTCTTGGCATCTGTGAACTTTCAGCCTAGAAGTCCCTGTACATCCCCTACCTCCCCCGCCGGGGGGATCATCCGGCCCGACTTCCCCACGGCCAGCCACTAATGGGCCACATATGAAGCCGACCCACAAAGCACCGTTGAGGCGTGGATCTTCTCGTGGCCTGTTCCACAGGGCCGGTGGACGTGCCCCTGTGGCTGGGTCAGACTGGGGGCCAGGCCACTCGTCGACGCGCCACCGGAAGAGGATTTGATCCTCCATGGAGCATCTGAGCCACTTCGCCCGTGAGTTCCTGAAAGCGCTGCGGAATCTGTTGCCCATCGTGGTCGTGGTGGTGGTGTTCCAGCTGCTGGTCTTCCGCCAGATGCCCGAGGACCCGTTGCGGCTGGTGGCGGGGTTGCTGATCGTGGGCGTGGGCATCGCCGTGTTCCTCCAGGGCCTGGATCTGAGCGTGTTCCCGGTGGGCAAGAACCTGGCCAATCAGTTCACCCGGCGCGGGGCGCTGGGGTTGTTGCTGCCCTTCGGCTTCGCGATCGGTTTCGCCGCCTCGGTCGCCGAGCCGGCCCTGATCGCGGTGGCCGAACAGGCCGAGCTGATCAGCGATGGCCGGATCAACAGCCTGACCTTGCGCCTGGTCGTGGCCGTGTCCGTGGGCCTCGTGCTGATTCTCGGCATCTTGCGCGTGCTGCGGGGGTGGCCGGTGCACCGGTTGCTGATCGGCGGCTACGCCCTCGTGCTGGCGGCCACGTTCGTGGCCCCGGCGGAGATTGTGGGCCTGGCCTACGACTCCGGGGGTGTGACCACCAACGTGGTGACGGTGCCCCTGATCGCGGCCATCGGGCTCGGGCTGGCCAACTCGATCCGCGGCCGCAGCACCTTCGCCGACGGCTTCGGCCTGGTGGCGCTGTGCGTGATGGTCCCCATGATCGGGGTGCAGCTCTACGGCATCTGGGTCTACACCGTCGCCGGCTCCGGGCCCGTCTCGACCCCCGCCACCCCGGGAGCGGATGCCCCATGGTTGGTGGCACACGTGCTGGGCCTGGCCGAGATGATCCGGGAGATCCTACCGATGGTCGCCGTGGTGGTGTTCTTCCAGTACGTCGTGCTCCGCCACCGGCTGGTCCACGGGATGCGGGTGGTCGTCGGGTTCGTGATGGTCCTGCTGGGGCTCTACGCCTTCGTGGTCGGGCTGAAGATGGGGCTCTTCCCGCTGGGCACGCAGATGGCCGAGCAGTTGATCGCCCGCGGGGCACCGGCCCTGATCCTGCTGTTCGCCCTGCTGATCGGCTTCGCCACCACCATGGCCGAACCGGCCCTGGTGGCCATCGCCGAACAGGCCCAGGCCGTCTCCCCGGCCGGGATCAGCGCCACCGCCCTGCGACTGACCGTCGCCGCCGGGGTGGCCGTCGGCATCACCATCGGCGTCTACCGCATCCTGGCAGGCGGGCCCCTGCACTACTTCATCATGGCCTCCTACGCGGTCGTCATCGTGCTGGTGACCCTGGCGCCGAAGTACATCGTGGCCCTGGCCTTCGACCTCGGGGGCGTGACCACCTCGGAGGTCACCGTTCCCCTGGTCACCGCCCTGGGCATCGGGCTGGCCAGCGCGATCGAGGGCCGCAGTCCGCTGATCGACGGCTTCGGGCTGATCGCCTTCGCCTCGATCTTCCCCATCATCTCCGTGCTGGTGTATGCCATGGTGCTGGAGAGAGTTCCCCGCCTGCGGAAGGACCCGTCATGAAGTTCACCGCCCTGATCGTCATCGCCCCCACCGATCTGGAGGACACCGCGATCAAGGTCGCCCAGGCCGCCGGGGCCACCGGGGTCACCATCCTTCCGGGCAAGGGCATCGGCGGGCAGACCAAGAAGACGTTCTTCGGGCTGACCTTCGAAGGCTCCCAGTCCGTGCTGCTGATGGTCGTGGGCAGCCACCTGACCACCCCGATCCTCAAAGCCCTGCACGAGATCCTCGCCGACCGCGGCGGCTCCCGGGGGTTGGCCTTCTCCGTGCCGATCGAGCACCTCACCGGGATCGACACCCGCCAGATCGCCCGGTTCGAGGAGTACATGCGCCGCGAGGACACCTGAGGAGGACACCTGACCCAGCGCCGTTCCCGACCACCCGTCGCCCCCACTGGATCCCTGAGGAGGACCCCATGCTGACCGTCCAAGACGTCATGGTGGCCGAGGTCATCACCATCTCCCCCTACGCGACCCTGCGCGAGGCGCTGTCGACCATGCGCACCCGCCGGGTCAAAAGTCTGGTGGTGGAACGCCAGCACGCCCACGACGCCTACGGTTTGCTCAGCTACAGCGAGCTGCTGCGCGCCATTGTGGCCGAAGAAGGCGACGTGGACCTGCTCAACGTCTACGACGCCGCCGTGAAACCGGCCGTGACCGTGGGCGAGGACCTCTCCGTCCACCAGGCCGCGGCCCTGATGACCCGCTTCCGCCTCAACCGCCTGGTCGTGGTCCGCGGCAACGACCTCATCGGCCTGCTGGCCATGAACGACATCCTCGCCCGACTCATCGACGACCTCACCGGACCCGACATGTGAAACCGGAACACCCATGCCACCCACAGAAGGAACCCCGTGGACCCACCACCGCGTGATGCACATGTGCCTCACGGTGCTGACGGTGACGGTCGTGCTGGCCTTCACCGTGGGCTTCTACCTCTGGATCGTGCACCGGGACTGGCTCCTCATCGCCCTCGCAACCTGGGCCGCCATCGCGCTGCTGGCCACCATCAGCGCCGACAAACGCCACTCACGAGATCCCTCAACGCGATGAGGTCCGCCCCGGGGCGCAGGCCGCACCAGGGCGCTACGCACAGGTCGATGAACACCCAGGAATCTTACCGCGAGAATGTTTGGGCACGGGACCGACCCTGCCTCCAGACACGTCCTCGCCATAGCGTGCTGCAATGAGCGCAAGACCCCGCGGCCCCCCAAGCGCAACACCTCCACCACATGGGAGGGGCTGCGCTCCGCGGCGCCCATCTCTACTGCCCGGCCCCAGAAGCAACAAAGATCAGAGCCTCGAGGCCGAAAATTGACCATATGTAAAGCAATCTGCACAGAGGATCTGGAAAGGGCTTGTAAGTGTCGTCGCCTCAACCCCGACGACGAACGGCTCTCCGCCCACGTCGAGGCGATGGTCAAAGGGGCGATGATCGGGCTGATGATCCGCAGACCCGCCTCCACCCCTGGTGCGCCACCATGGTCCCATAAGCCCTTTCCCGGCACGTTGCAACGGCCTGGAAGCTGGCCGAGTTCAGCCGACGTGCCAGTGACGGCGAATGAGCTCCTCACGAGTCGCCTCGTCCTGTGCGAGCTCCCCGACCGGCGTGGCGTCGTCGGTGTCGCGTAAGCCCCCGAGCACGGCGTCGATGAGCGCACCGGGGAATACGCCGTCGGCCTCGAAGATCTCGCGCTCGGCCTCGAGCATGTCGGCCGACTCCGCGCACGAGGTGGGCAGCCGCTCGAAGTCATCGTGGCTGGCGGTGCTGAGCCGCTCGGCCAGCTCCAAGCTCCCGGGATCACTCAGCCCACGCTTCGCCGCGACGGCCATGCCGGCCAGGAGCAGGTGCACGTCAGCCGAGCCGTCGCCGAGCCGGAGCTCGACGGTCTGCGGGTGCGTGGCGGGTTCAGGGATGGGCTCGGCGTTGCCAGGATTGGCGTGGGCGACCATGTCGGCCAGCACGTCCCCACCCCAGGCCAGTGGGACTCGGACCAGACCGGTGCGGTTCTTCTGACCCCAGCAGATGCTCTCGGGTGACTCCTCACCGTCGGTGAATCGCAGGTAGGACGTGGGGACCGTGTTGCCGAACGCGGTCAGCGCCCTGGCCGCCGAGAGGTAGCCGGCGATCAGCCGACGCCCGGTGTCGTTGATCCCCTCCTCGCCGACGATAGTGCTCACACCGTGGCGCACCAGCCGGCTGTGAATGTGCAGGCCGCTTCCTGCGCCCTTGCCGCTCACCAAGGGAGCGAACGTCGCCTCGAGACCGTGGGCGTGGGCGACTTCGCGCACCACCCACTTCGCCAGGACGAGGTTGTCGGCCGCCTGCTCCAAGGGCACGGGTTGGAGCTCGATCTCGTGCTGCACCAGCTGCCGGTCGTCCTCGAGGATGTTGCCCACCTCGCCGTGGGCATACTTCAACGGCACCCCCATGGCGCAGAGGTGACCCATCACCTGCTCCCGGACCCGCTGGCCCTTCGAGAAGGGCCCCGACTCCTGATAGCCGCGCTCCTCCTCGACGGGGTAGATCCGCTCGGGCTCGTCGACGAGGTAGTACTCCAGCTCGCCGAAGGCTTCCAGCGTCATGCCGGTCTCCTGCGTCAGCACCTCGGCAGCGCGGCGCACCACCTGCTCGCGCGCGTAGGACAGCGGCTTGCCGACCTCGTCGTAGAAGGAGCACAACACGTCGAGCGACCACCGCTGGCCGAAGGGGTTGAGGAAGGCGGTGCGGTGACGCGGAACGATGTAGACGTCGCTGTTATCGGTATCGGTGCCGGCAAAGACACTGGAGCCGTCCACACGCTCACCCCGCGTCAGCACCTCGATGAGGTGCTCGCGCGAATTAATGGGGAAGGCCAGGGTCTTCAGACGCCCGTCGCCGCCGACGTAGCGCAGGTTCACCTGGTGCAGCCCCAACTGTTCGATCGCCTGCACGAGGTCGCCGCCGGTGAAGTCGGCCGAGGGCTTGCCGAGCAGGCGGACGATCGGGTGGGGCTCGAACGCGTCGATGGCCATACTCCGTTCTACCAGCGTCGAAGTGCGTTCTACCAGCGTCAAGATACAGAGGCCCTCCCGAGAGCGACCGGTCCTGCGACTGGTGCTGGCCGCGTGTCGAGCCGGTGACACCCTGGGCGTGGCCGAACTCGACCGACCTGACCTACAGGGCGGCCGGGGAGGATGTTGCTGTGCCCGCTCCCTATCCCTCAGAGTTCCGTGACGACGTCATGCGTCAGGCCCGCAACCGCGAGGACGGTGTGCCATTGGCGCAGATTGCTACCTCAACTGCAACGCCGCCCTCGTATGCAGTGTCCGGTAGCTGGCCATATGTAAAGTAAAAATCTAGGCGTCTCCTGCACTTGCCGTCCATGGGCTGACCACCGCATGCACAGCCACACCCTTGAACCTCGGATGCGCTCGTCCTACGAGCAAGCCAGGTCAGATATCGCCTGATCGTGCGGGAGTCCCGAGGCTGGAGTCGTCTCGATCCATGTAAGAGCCGTCCGCCATTAGGTCATGGTCGTCGGGTCGGGCGGGTATCCCAGCGGTGGCGGGTCCAGGCCTGGCGGATCAGGCGCCGGGTGATGATGACGGCGATGGCCAAGGCGATGAACGCCTCAATCACCCCGGTCCGGCGCTCGGCGCAGATCGCCAGCTTCTTGAATCCTCGGTTGTGCCAGGAGTTCGTCCGTTCCACGCCCCAGCGGGCCGTGTTCTGGATCGGGGCGGGTACGCCCTTGATCGCGCTCCTGGCTTCACCACCGAGCTCGGCGAGCAATGCACGGGTGCCCTTCGAGTCGTAGCCGGCGTCCAGATGCACCGTGATCCACTGCGGGAGGTCGAAGCCAAACCGGGACAGCGTCTCCAGCGTGGGGCGCAACAGCGGGGAATCGTGGCGGTTGGCCGCAGCGACAACTGCTCCCAGCGGGGTCCCGGCGCCGTCGACCAGCAACGACCGTTTCGTACCCTGTTTGCCGCGGTCCACCGGTGACCGCCCGGCGACCTCGCCCCCGCACGGGGCCTTGGTGATGCACCCGTCTACGGCCAAGGTCACCAGATGGAGGCTGACCATTTTCTCGTAGCCATCCAGGCAGAGCTGCTCCAGCTCCTCGAAGGCTCCGGCGTTGATCCACTCATCGCGCCGGCGGCGGATGGTGGTGGCCGAACACGTCGTGTCGGCAATCTTGTCGTAGTCGGCCTCGAGGACGAGGACCTGCACGAGCTTGTCGAACGCCGCCCGGTCCGAGTTCCGTGGCCGGTGGCAAGCCAACGGATGCTCGTCCACCATAGGAGGAATCTGCACCTGGAACTGGTCCCAGATGGGCTCGATGACGCATGATCGAACAGCAGGCACGAGTGCTCCCGGTCAACACAATGATTCTCAACGAATCCGTGTTTACTAGGTGTCGCGCCTGTCTCATGCCACCGCTCAACCACGCCTATCGGCAGAACCAATTACACTTGCACATCGTTCTCGACCGTTTGTAGCTGACGGACCTGTTCAAGCATGCGTCGCAGCAAGTCATTGAGTCGACTGATATCGTCGTCAGACAAATTGGCCAATATAATCTCTTGCCCGCGCATGGAGATGGGCAACATGGCATTGTGCATCTCTGCACCAGCCTGGGTGAGATACATAGGTCGGGATCCACGTGGTCCATCAGTCAAGAGCACCAAGCCGCGTTCAGACAGTATGTTGACGCTTTTCGAGATGACCGCCTTATTGAGCACGAGGAAGTCCGACACCTCGCTAGCGGATGCACCAGGACGAATCGCCAAGGCCGAAATCACCCGCCAGTCGTTGGTACCAAGTCGGAAGTGCCGGCGCATTTCATGCGACTCGCGCCAGACGAGCACGTTGGACAGTAGGGAAATCAGCCTTGGTGTGAAGTTCTCCGGGTCAATACCTTCGGCCAGCGGTTCCGTCACAGCTTCGGGAGGCGTTGATGATCGAGGCCATTGCAATATTTCGCTTGGCATGACACTCCTTTTGGTGGCGGGCAAACGTGACACTTCGATCAATCTAATGTTGAGTTTCACGAGAGCACATAGCCCCCGCCATTCGCGCCTCGGCCCGCAGAAACCTCAACCGTGGGGCTGGTGGTGCCGACTCACTGCCCATGGGGCTGGATCCTCTGACGCCGCACGGACGGCCGGCGTGGATCCTGGAAGAAAAGCTCGCGTGCTTCACCGCATTTGCCCACCCATCGGCACGATGGGCACCCAGCACGAGACATTTTACCCATCCATGCTAGGACCTGTCTCCCAATAGGTCCTGACCCAGGCGGTACTAATGCGAAGCACGGCTGCGCCGCGGCAGATCAGTACGAGCTTGTCGAAGCGTGTCCGGAGGCCTCACTACTGCTGGAAGACATCGACGGAGCGTTCGACAACATCGCGGCCCTTGTAGTTTCCGGCGTCGAAGAACGGTGGCCGGCCACCTTGGGCCCCGCAGTGCTTCGGTGGCCGGCCTAGTCATCCTTTTCCGGCATCACTGCAGTGGCACCCCAGGCTTGCAGCCGGGAGGCTATGGAATCGGAGGCAACGGCCTTGTCCGCCCGTCGCCGCCCCGGGCAATTTCGGGGGCGGACCGTGGCGGACCACCCCACAGATGCCGCTTCAGACGTGGGAACGCCGGGGGGTCCCCGGCTTGCCCGGGACCGCCGGGCACCTCCGGAACCGTCGGCTAAGGAATTGCTCATGCTCGGGGGCCCGCCACGGGAGCGGCCCACCGCGGGATTAGCCATCTCGGCGGACAGATTGGTGCAGGTCGATCCCGGCCCCCGCGTCGCGAGCGAAGTTCGCCGCATGCTGATGGGCCTGATTGATGGTGGGGTTCACCGATACCGCCCAGTCGATGAGCCCGACCTTGTCGGCATCAGTCAGCAACGCGGCCAAGATCCGGTCCCAGGTCCCGTCGGCGCTGTAGCGCCGGTGGCGTTTCCACACGGTCTGCCAGGGCCCGAACTCTTCTGGCACCTCGCGCCAGGCGATCTCCCACCGGTAGCGAAAGAGGATCCCCTCCACCACGGGACGGTCATCGCGGAACGGCCGACCCCGCTTTCCGTCAGAGGACGGCAACAAGGAGTGGATCCGTTCCCACTGGTCATCGGTCAGCACAGCAGCACAGGACATGCCCCCAGCGTGGCAGAACCGGCCACACGAATAAAGAGACATGTTGCGGCCGGGAGTTTTACGACCAAACCTGTTTACAAGTAAACAGGACACTGTTAGCCTCGTCACATTCAGCGCCGGAAGCCGGCGTGTGTGACCACCAGTGAATCGATGGCGGCGACGAGAGTCGCGCAGGTCGACGTCGGTGTCATTCAATGAGGAGGCATGAGATGGGCCCAACAAGCCTGCAAACTAGCGAGAACCCGCACACCGTTGAAGAGCTGGAGGACCTTGCTTTTGAACTGAGGTCGAAGCTGTTGCAGCTGTGCGGCACCTATGAGGGGGCCGTCCATATCGGTGGTGACCTTTCCGCTGCGGACATCTTCACCGCGCTCTACCACTACGGCCTCAACGTCGATCCCACGGACATCGCCAATCCCGCCCGTGATCGTTTCGTGCTGAGCAAGGGCCACGCCGCAGTGTGCATGTACATTGCGATGGCGATGCGCGGATTCATCTCCTACGAAGGCATCGTCAATACCTACGGCCAGCTCGACAGCGCCTACGGCATGCACCCCTGCAAGGTGCAGCTGCCCGGGGTGGAGTGCTCGACGGGGTCTCTAGGCCACGGGCTGCCGTTGGCAGTGGGGATGGCGCTCAGCGCCAGGGGCCGGAGCGAGTCGCACCGCGTTTTCTGCCTGCTCGGTGACGGTGAGACTGGTGAGGGATCCGTCTGGGAAGCGGCTATGGCTGGGCGTAGTAACGAACTCGGCAATCTCGTTGCCTTCATCGATCGCAACCGTCAGCTGATGACCAGTTTCGCGGAGGAACGAGTGGTCTTCGAGCCCTACCCGGACAAGTGGGCGGCGTTCGGTTGGAACGTCGTCAACATTGACGGTCACGACATGGGCCAGCTCGTCGATGCGCTCGACGGGCTGCCTGCAGCTGACAGCAAACGGCCGACCGTGATCATCTGCGAAACGGTCAAGGGCAAAGGCGTCGACTTCATGGAGCACAACCTCGCCTGGCACGCCGGCTCGCTGGGGGCGGCCGATCTGGAGCGTGCGATGAAAGCCCTCGAAGCATCCCGTGAGAAGGAGTCAGTCTGATGCCCGTGACATTCACTTTTGGAGACATGCTCTCCGCACGATCCGTCATCGGATCGACGTTGGCCGAACTCGGCGACGAGTACGACAACCTGTGGGTTCTGACCCCCGACATCGGGGCGACGCTCGTGGAGTTCCGCGACAAATTCCCGGAACGCTTCCTCGATGTGGGTCTCGCCGAGCAGGCGTGCGTCGGTATCTCAGCGGGCCTCGCCTACGACGGCAACATCCCGGTGGTTTCCGGCATGCTTCCTTTCCTCAGCATGCGTGCGCTCGAGCAGGTACGAACCGACGTCTGTTATCCGAATCTTCCCGTGAAGATCATCGGCACCCATGGTGGACTCGTCGGCAACGGCGGCTCTACGCACTACGCTGTCGAGGACCTCGCCCTCATGTGCGCCCTGACGAACATGACCGTCACTTCTATTGGTGACCCCATGATGGTCGGCGAAATCATTCGCCAATCAATGACCATGCAGGGACCGATCTACATCCGCCTCGCCGTGGGCAAGAAGGACAGGGTGCTGTACGAGCCCGGGCAGCACGATGTGCGGATCGGTAAAGGAATCATCGCCCGTGAAGGTACGGACGCCACGATCTTCGCTCACGGCACAGTCGTCGCTCAAGCCTTGGATGCTGCAGAAAAGTTGGCGAAGGACGGTCGCGCAGTGCGTGTCGTTGACATGTTCACGCTGAAGCCCATCGACGAGGAACTCATCGCGCAGTGCGCCGCTGAGACCGACGGTAGGTTTGTCATCCTCGAGGATCACCTCGCATACGGCGGACTGGCCTCCCGGGTTGCTGACGTCGTCGCTGACCGCAACATCCACCTCACCGCCTTCGAGCGCCTCGGAATCCCCCAGGTGTACGCCGGCTTCGGGGACGACGAGGAGCTGCGCGACAAGCACGGCTACGGACTTGAGGCGACCATCGCCGCCACTCGGCGAGTCATCGCCGCCCAGCCCTGAGCCACCGACCGACGCGCTCAACGGAGAGACAAGATGAAAACAGTAGCTGTCACCAAGATCGGAAGTCTCCGCGACCCTGACGAACAGGCGCGCGGTCGCATCGGCCTGGTCGACCTCCCGGAACCACCGCTCGGTCCTGAAGATGTCCGAATCCGCGTCGCCTACTCGGCAATCTGCGGATCAGACCCCCACCTAGCCGAAGGCTTCTTCGGCACAGACGTGCCTATCGGACTCGGTCATGAACTCTCGGGCGTGATCGAGGCACTCGGAGCGAAAGCACATCGGAATGGATTGCAGGTGGGCGACCGGGTCGCGGGCAACTTCCTGCGGTTCTGCGGCACCTGCACGCCCTGTCGAGGCGGGCAGCAGCAGTTCTGTGAGCACATCCAGGAGTACAACCGTCCCGGCATGGCCGAGACGGTGTCCTGGCACGAGTCACAGGTCTACAAGTTGCCGGACAGTGTGTCGCTGTTGAAGGGATGCCTGCTCGAGCCGGTCTCCGTTGCAGTGCGGATCGCCGACAAGACCACTGTCAAGGTCGGAGATCGCGTGGCCATCTGCGGGGGTGGTCCGATCGGCCAGCTGGCCCTGCAAGTGCTGAAGATGAACGGCGCCACCTCGCTCACCCTCATCGAGCCCATCGAAGAGCGCCGCGAGATGGCGCTCCGACACGGTGCGGACTTCGTGATCGATCCGCTCACCGAGGACCAGTACCAGCGCGCGGAGGAGATCACCGAGGGTCGTGGGTTCGATGTCGTGATCGACGCGTCCGGGTCACCGCGCGCCGTACGCGGGCTACTCGACATCGCAGCCAAGGGAGCAACGGTCGTCTACGGGGCGATGTACCCGCATGATTTCGAGATGCCACTGAACCTCTCGCAATACCTCTACCTCAAAGAACTCACTCTCACCGGCGTTTTTGTCTCGCCATACGCGTTCCCCCGCGCGCTGCAAATCCTGCCGTACCTCGAACTGGACGATCTGACTCAGTCAGTGTTCGACCTGGAGGATGCGGAGTCAGCCTTCGCCGTCCACGTGAGCGGTGAGCACGCGAAGGTGGTCATCCGGTGCAACGACATCGATGACGGGGTGCGTCTCGCATGACCATCCTGAATACACCTCCGCGCCAGGTCGACGTGCTCGATCGTGACCCTGCTCTCGAGACGCGGGACATCGTCAAGACCTTTGACGGCGTGCACGCACTCAACGGTGTAAGCCTCTCGGTGCAGCCAGGCGAAATCCATGCGCTGCTCGGTGAAAACGGCGCCGGAAAGTCCACGCTCATCAAGGTCGTCACCGGACTCTACGCCCCCGACTCCGGGCGCATCCTCCGCGACGGCGAAGAGGTCGAATTCGCGAGCGTCCGGGCCGCACACAAAGCCGGCGTCGCGGCGCTCTACCAGGAACTTTCGATCGTGCCGACGATCAGCGTGGCCGAGAATGTCCTGCTCGGCGAGAAGACACCGAACCGGGGTGGTTTGGTGAACTGGCGTGGTCTGAACAAACAGGCCAAGGAGTATCTCGACCGGTTGAACCAGCGCATCCCGCTCGACAAGCTCGCGGGCGAGCTCTCACCGGTGCAACAGACAATGGTCGCCGTCGCACGTGCTCTCGCCACCGACGCCCGTGTGTTGATCCTCGACGAACCGACGGCCTCGCTGACGGACCACGAGATTACCGACCTGTTCACGGTGCTCCGGGCATTGCGGGACGAGGGCGTCGCAATCATCTACGTTTCGCACCGGCTCGAGGAGGTTTTCGAGCTCTGCGACCGCCTCACCGTCATGCGTAACGGCGAGACCATCATCACCAAACGCGTTGGCGACACCTCTGTGAATGAGGTCATCTCCACCATGGTCGGCCGCCCTGCGGGAGAGCTTTTCCCGGAGCGCAGCACCTCGACCGACCAGGTCGTCCTCACCGTCGAGGGCTTGAACGGGCGCCGGGTGAAGGATGTGTCCTTCACCGCGCACGCCGGCGAGGTCCTCGGCATAGGAGGCTTGGCGGGCTCCGGGCGCAGCGAGTTGTTGCGTCTTCTCGCCGGCGCCCAGAAGCACTCGTCGGGGACGATCGCAATCTCCCACCAGGTCCTGCCGCACCACCCCGGCGTCGGCCGCGCCCTTGAGGCAGGGATCGCCCTGGTTCCCGAGGAAAGACGGAGCCAAGGCGTCATCCTGAGCGCTCCAATCCAGGACAACATCGCGATCGCCAACCTCAAATCGGTGAGCACGCTGGGATGGGTGTCCGATCGTAGCGTCGCAGATCTCGCCGATCGAGGGCTAACGAATTTGAGGATTAAAGCGCGCGGACCGCGGCAGCCCGTCGGGCAGCTCTCCGGCGGCAACCAGCAGAAGGTCGTGCTGGCCAAGATGCTCGCCCGCAAGCCCAAGGTGTTGCTGATGGACGAACCGACTCGCGGCATCGACGTGGGCACGAAGGCTGAGATCTATCGCCTGATCCGCGAACTGGCCGCCGGAGGCACCACTGTCGTTGCCGTCAGTTCAGAATTGCCCGAACTCATCGGGATGTCCGATCGCATCATCATCATGCACGAGGGTCGGATCTCCGGCGAAGTCCAGTCCGATGTTGCCGACGACGAACTCCTCCTCTCCTACTGCTACGGAAGAGCCCACTGACATGTCCAAGACAGAAATGCTCCCGCCAACGACGACGACAACCACGCGCGAGCACTCCCCGGTCTCTCATTTCTTTCGGCAGGGAGGCACCGTCTTCGCTCTGATCCTCCTCATCGCGTTCTTCGCGATGATGCGGCCGGAAGTGTTCCTCAGCTTCGGGAACATGCGCAATATCTTCGAGCAGATTGCCATCCTCACCATCATTGCCGCGGGGCAGACGGTCGTGATGGTAGTGGGTGACTTCGACCTTTCGGTGGGCACCAACGCGACCCTTTCGGGTGCTACGGCAGCGATGCTGATGATCGGAGGAACCCCGATACCCCTCGCAATCCTCGCGGCACTACTCGTTGGCGCCCTGGTGGGCGCGGTCAACGGTTTTCTCGTCGCGTTCCTCAAACTTTCGGCGTTCGTGGCGACCCTCGCGACCATGACGACAGTCGGCGGCCTGGCCTTCATGGTCACCAACGGCACCACGCTTTACGGAATGCCGGAAGACTTTTTCTGGATCGGCCAGAGCCGGCCGCTCGGAATCCCGATGCCCATCTTCTTTGCGTTGGCCGTGGCCGTCATGCTGTGGGTCGTGTTGCGGTTCACCACCGTGGGTCGGCGATGGTACGCAGTGGGCGGCAATGCCGAGGTTGCCCAATTGTCCGGCGTGAACGTTCAATGGGCCCGCTTCTTCGCCTTCGTCCTCGCGGGCTTGGCGTCCGCGATCGGCGGCATCATCCTGGTCAGCCGCCTGGGCAGCGCGAGCTCGGGAAGCGCGGACAACTACATGATGCTTGCTATCGCGGCGGTCTTCCTGGGCATGACCGTGCTGAAGTCGGGACAGGCCAATATCGGCGGCACCCTCGTCGGCGTCGGCATCATCGGAGTCATGAGCAACGGCCTGAACATCATTGGCGTGAACACCTACGTCCAGCAGGTTCTCACCGGGCTCATCATCATCGCGGCCGTCACGCTCTCATCCCTGAAAGCCAAGAACAAGTAGTTTCAGCGCTGCAGAACAATAATTTATACGCACACGAATTATTCATGCAATCACGAACAATCGGAGTAGATGATGAGCAGACGTAATACGACACTCGCCGGAATGGCTCTGGCTTCGGCGCTGGCACTGGCTGGTTGTTCCGGTTCGGCCAGCGGGGGAGGATCCGAGGAGACCTTCACGGTTGCTGCCTTCACGGCCGGCTACGGCACCCCTGTCGCCAAGGCGACCATGGACGCTTTCGTCGAGGAGAGCGAGGCAAAAGGCTGGGATGTCCGGCTCTACACGAGCGAATTCGACTACGACAAAATCAACACAGACGTAACCGGCGCCATCACGCAGGACGTGGACGCGATCCTTGCCGGATTCCCAGACCCACGACAGATCACGCCCCTGGTGAACGCCGCGGAGAACGCGGACATCCCGATTTTTTCGATCGACGGCGGGGTGGAACCCAACGATGACTTCACTGTCGATGTGACCTCAAATCAGCAACAGATCGCCGACCTCACGGTGGGCGCCCTCGAAACTGCCATGGGAGGTCTCGAAGGCAAGAACGTGATGGTCATCGGTCATGACCCCCACGTAGGGATCATGACACGCAGTCACATGGCAGCGGACCTCCTTGAGGAGGGTGGAGCGAACCTTGCTGGCGGGGAGATCAAACAGGTATTGAATCCCGGAACGTCCCAAGAAGAGGCGCTGAGGTTTGTGACGGACTACCTTCAGGCCAACCCAGACGGGTTGGACGGGATCTGGGTCGGTTGGGATCACGCGGCAATAGGCGCTGTCCAGGCCATCAATGAGGCAGGCCGCGACGATATTCCTGTTACCGGTGTCGACGCCGTGGGCATCGCGCTGGAAGAGATCAAAAAGGACGGACCCTTCCACGCAACGGTCGTGCAGGACTGGCCCTTGGTTCTGGACGTGGTTCTGGAGGACATGGAAGCCTACGCGACGTCGGGCACCGAGCCCGAGGAAAACTTCGTCGAAACCGACGTCACCCTGGTCACTCGGGACAACGTCGACGAGATCCAGCCCACCGATTGACGGGGGTGTCGTGGGGGATGGACATCATCCCGGCACGGAGCCCGTCCGGCAGAAGCAAATCAGAATCCAAGAAAGGGAGAATCATGCGCTTGGAAGGCAAAGTCGCCATTATTACCGGCGGAGCCAGCGGAATCGGACGCGCAACCGTTCACAAATTTGTGCGCGAGGGAGCGCGGGTGCTGGTTGCCGACATCAATCTCGAACAGGCAGAGAAGGTGGTCGCAGAGGTGGAGGCAGCAGGTTTTATGGGCACTGCAGCAGCGGCCCAGGTAGACGTTTCGCGCTTCGCGGAGGTCGAAGCAACTGTGGCGCGTGCCGTCGAGCTGTTCGGCGGGCTCGACGTCATTTTCAACAACGCGGGCATTGCCGGTGGCAGGCCACTGCTCGAGCACGATCCGGAAATCGATTATGCGCCGATGATCCGCATCGACCAGGACGGGGTTTACTACGGCATCCTCGCAGCTGGCCGGCAGTTCCGTGACCAAGGCAGGGGCGGCGTGATCATCAACACCTCGTCCATCTACGGCGAGCAGGCCGCAGAACTGGCCTTCTCGTACAGCGCGGCCAAGGCGGCCGTCATCTCGTTTACGAGATCTGCAGCCTACGAGCTGGCTGAGTACGGCGTGCGTTCCGTGGCAATCACCCCGGGCCGAGTTGGCACACCGATCATCAGTCAGTTCACCGATGAGCTCAAGCAGACGTTCGCATCGGAGCAGTTGCGCGGCGTCATGACTGAGCCTGATGAGATCGCCGACGTTGTCGCCTTCCTCGCCTCCGACGAAGCCAACGTGATCAACGGCACAGTGGTGCACGTCGACGACGGATATTCCAGTTTCAAGCAACGCCTCCTCCTGCCGGCATTCTGAGGTAGCGAAAATGCACCCTACGCTCGACGTGGCATGCCACCTCAACATCTTCGTGCCCGACGCATCATTGGAACAGCTTCCCTCGGCGCTCGATGCCATCGCCGCCGCCGGCTTCCGCCGGGTCGTGCTGCCACCGCTTGATGCGGACACCATCGACGTGGCGGCACTGGCCGAGATGTTCACGGTCCGGGATCTGACGCCGATCACCCTCGCGGGACAGAGCGCGCACGCCGACGTCTCCTCGGCGGAGGACGATGTGCGTGAAGCCGGAGCCGCCCTGCTCCGTCGAGCTCTCGATCTCACCGTCTCTCTCGGCGCAGACCAGCTCAACGGGGTACCCTACGGCGTTTTCGGCCACCCGACCGATCCGACCGACCGGGCCGCGTTCGAGAGGTCGGCAAAGGAGGTGGGGAAGATAGCCGACGAGGCCCACGACCGCGGGGTTCGCATGACCTTCGAAGTGCTCAACCGCTACGAGACCTCCGTCGTGAACACTGCCGCCCAGGCAATGGACTACATCTCAGCGAGCGGTTCCGAGAACCTCCGGATCCACCTGGACACCTTCCATATGGCTATTGAGGAGGAAGACGTGTCAGCTGCCATACGAACCGCGCTACCCAAGCTGGGCTACCTCGAGCTCGGCCAATCCGGGCGGGGCCTGCTCTCGACCGGAGCGGTCGATATCGCCGGAATCGTGCGCCAGGCCTTGGATGACGGCTACGAGGGACGATGGGGAGTTGAAGCGTTCTCTCGCCACAACCTCGACAGCGCAGCGGCCAACATGCTGGCCATATGGCGGAGTCCGTTCGAGGGCGGCGCGGCCTTCGCCGCTGACGCCACGTACATGCTCAACACCAGTGGGGCGGCGAACGTCCCGGCCGGACGTCAGTAACGCAGGCTGACGTACCGAAAACGAATCACGATGGCAACGACATGCTTTCCGTCGACAATCACCACGAACGGCTCAGATGGTGCGACGCGAGTGGTGATCGGCCCTATTCAGTACGAGAGTCGAGGGAGTCGGCATGGACGTCAGAGCGCGAACGGGACTCGGCGGTCCCGATTTTCGACCGGACGGGGCGCCGGGCCGCTCGGGCGGCGCTACGGATCGTGCTTTCGCCGCCCCACGGGTCGTGACTTTCACGCCCGCTCCCTCCATCGACAAGGTGTATTTCCTCGACCGAGTCCAGGTAGGGCACGTCAACAGGGCCAGGAGCGTGGACACGTACTTCGCGGGGAACGGGGTCAACGTAGCCAGGACCCTCCACCTGGCAGGCAATACGGTTTCGGCGGTTCTACCGATTGACCGGGAGCGAATCGCCGGAGGCGGATACGGTGATGAGCTCCTCAAAGTGGTCCGAGGCATCGACGTGGGAAGCCCGCTGCGCACCAATGTTATCGCCGTCGACGAAACAGGCACGACGACGAACATCAACGCGGTTCCAGCGCCTTTGGATCCTGACCAGTGGTCCGGTTTGTGCCGAGCCGTCATCGATGAGGTTCAGCGCATCGACGCCGATTGGTTCGTGCTGGGCGGCTCGCTGCCTGTCAACACGAGCACGGGCACATCAGTCGACATACAGCCTCTGTTCCACAGCATGCGCTCCTTGGGGGTCTCGATTTGCTTGGACTCGCCCGTCGGCGACAACACGCTTTCGAAGTGGTCCCGGGCATGTCAACCCGATGTGGTGAAGCCCAACATCAAGGAACTGATGACGATGACACGAATTACTGTGCGATGCCTGCGCGACGTCGTGGATGCCGCCAACCTGGTCAGGGCTTCCGGGGTCGACACCGTGCTGGCGAGCCTTGGCGCAGACGGCATCCTCGAGGTCAGTGCGCAGGGGATCCTGTGGGGGCGCGGCCCGCGAACGCAGGTCCTCAACACCACGGGAGCAGGAGACGCGGCGCTTGCCGGCTACCTCAGCGTCGCCCATCCGGAATCCCCTAGGACGGAGTGGTGTGACGAGGCCCTCCGGCGGGCCGTCTCGTGGGGTGCCCTCGCGGTGGGGCAGGCGACAACCGTGTTGCCCCACATCAGCACGGAACCCTACGAGGTCCGAATAGGTTTCCCCGAGCTGGACCGTCAACTCGCCTGAGCGCGTCTATGACGTGGCTCCATAAGGGGAGGGGGCATGGATGGATGGTGCCAGGGGGCACGCGGGCACCGCGCCCTGGTGACAGCAGCACGAGATGGACTAGGTGTGAGCAGCTTGCTGTGATCAGAAGTAATGCAGAAAACGACGAGAGGTAATGAGAAATGACTGACCTGACGACAAGCACCCATGCGCCAGTGACCACGGGCCTCTACATCGGCGGGGAAAGCCGAGAGACCAGTGAAACCCTCGCCATCGTGGATCCGGGAAAGCCCGGAGTTGTGGTGGGATACGCGGCGAATGCGTCCAGGCAGGAGGTCGAGGCTGCAGTTGCATCAGCCAAAGCCGCCTATCCGGCTTGGTCGGCGCAGAACACACAAGAAAGAGCCAAGACGCTCGAGGAAGCAATCAATGGCCTTGAAGACTCTCGGGACGAAGACGCAGCAGTCCTGTCCCAGGAGAACGGAAAAGTCGTGACCGAGGCCTGGGTCGATGCGCTCGTACTTGAAATCCGCTGCCGACTCGCCATTTCCTTGGCCGGCGAGATGGACGAAACGAAGGTCCTCGAACCGGCACCCGGCATCCCGGTCACCACGACGGTGTCATACCAGCCGCTGGGTGTGGTCACCATCATCGTGCCGTTCAACTGGCCGGTGGCGATCCTGGGCGCAGCGCTCCCCCACGCCCTGCTAGCCGGTAACACCGTGATCGTCAAGCCGCCCCTGACAGCGCCCTTGGCCACAACCCGGATCGTGCAGCGGATCGCTGAAAAATTGCCGCCCGGAGTTTTGAACGTAGTTACGGGCCGTGACAGTGAGATGGCGCCGCTGATCCAGAACGAAGACGTGGCAAAGGTTTGCTTCACCGGCAGTGTCAACGGCGGCAAACGCATCATGGAGATGGCCGCGGAGTCATTGACCCGAGTCACCCTTGAACTCGGCGGCAACGACGCGGCGATCTTCCTCGACGATGCCGTCTTGGACGACACCCATCTGGACCGGCTGTACGCAGCGGTCTTCGACACGACCGGCCAGATTTGTATGAACGCCAAACGCGTTTATGTGCACAGGTCACGCCTGAACGAACTGGTGACTGGTCTCTCCACCCGGTTGGACAATGTCGTCCTTGGTTACGGATTGGACGAAGGCACGACCATGGGGCCGCTTCACTCCGCGGACCAGAAAACTTTCGTGGCTGGCCTCATTGACGAGGCGCGGGCGGCGGGCGCGGACGTGCGCGAGTTCGGGACACTGCCGGTCGCTGCCGAGTTGCAGGGCGGCAATTTCCTCCGCCCCGCCATAGTGATCGACCCTGATCCCAGCCTGCGTGTGGTCACCGAGGAACAGTTCGGCCCAGTTCTTCCAATCATCCCCTTCGACACCGAGGAGGAGGCCATTGCTGCGGCCAACAACACATGGGCTGGCTTGGGAGGCTCCGTCTGGACCGCCAACCAGGCCAAGGCCAATGCCGTTGGAGCGCAGCTGGCCTGCGGCTACGTCTGGGTCAACGACCACGGTGCGACGCGTCTCGACCTGCGCGCACCCTTCGGTGGTATGAAACAGTCCGGCATGGGACGCGAGCAGGGTATCGAAGGCATCCGCGCCTTCCAGGACACCCGCTCCATCGCCCACCTGGAAGCGGACATCCCCGTTCCCTGATATGGCGTGGCATTTCAGAAGGATGCCAGAGATGGCGGCGGCCGGCACCATGTAGGCGCAGGCCGCCGTCCTCACGATTAGGACAGATCCGCTTGTCCACATATGCGCAGGCGGATCGAGTGGATCTCTCCAGTTTATTACCAGAACCCTGCACCCAATGCGCGGTGATGCGGGCCCATGGGTCACCAGTACGGCAAGGGCCCCCGGGACCGGGGGAGACGGTGTAACTGAGGCCAGGCGATGGTCGCTGACCAGGCCGCCGGCAGGCATGCCCCAGCATCATCCTAGGCGGTTTCGGAAACGGCGAACAGATAGCGGCCACCAAGGTTCCCGGCATCCGAGCAGCGCTCCTTGGGAACCCTTTACCGCAGAATGCGCAAGGCAGCACAATGACGCCAACGTGGTGGCGGCAACACGTCGTGGACGAAACCATGTCGCTCACCAAGGCCTTCCTGGAGGAGCATTTCAGCGAAGATGAAGGGCCCTTACGCAGGATTGCGCAGATGTCGCACTACGAATTGAAGGAGTAGCGTCCGGCTAAGGGTTACCCGGAGTCTGGCCTCGGGATGAACGGCATTGGAGCTTGTGGTCGCGCTGGAGGAGAGACAGCTGCCGAATCGCGGTGGATGTATTTCGGAGCGCCATCGGCCAATGCCCAGGAACTACGCGCCCCAATCGGCAGTGAAAGCACGCCGCATAAAATATCGTGGCACCTTCCGGATCACTCTTTCGCCCATTTTGAACCGGTAGTAAGACGTGTGGAGATAGGACAATTAGTTTCCTGCTGTGCCGGCAGATCAGTCGCTGGGCCGGCCGCCTATTTGCCTCGGGCGCCCGTCTTTCAGCGCGCAGCAATGCGCTGCCCTCTGTCCGCAACGACGGTGCTATGACGGTCTCGATTTTGATGTGGCGAAGCAACTTTTTCGACGCCCGCAAACATGCGTTGGCGGCGGGCCGGTCATGGCTGGTGGTCAGCGGATTCAGGCGCCATCTGCATCCTCGAGCTGCGCGTGGACGGCGACGGTCCCGATGTTCTGCAGATTGTTCACGGCCACGGCCTTGCCCGCGAGGTCGGCCGGCTCGCTCAGCTCGAAGTCCTCGGCCACGTAGATGCCGTGGTCCTCGACGCCGACGTCGTTGCCGGCGACGAGCTGGACCGGCAGGTCCTGCTCGACTGCTAGGAGCGGAGGTGTAGTTGGTGGAGGTGAAGTCGGACTCGCCCGAGACAACAGCGGGAATGGCGGCGGCGCTGCCGGAGGTCTGCAGCAGCTCGGCGTCGAGCGCCTCGGCCTCGAACAGACCGGTCTCATCGGCGTGCACCGCCGTGGCGGTGTGGACCAGAGGGAAGTACCCCACGCGGGCGGCGGCGGCCGCACCCTCTTCCTCGGCGGCGGCGGCCGCGCCCTCTTCCTCGGCGGAGGCGCCACAGGCGGTGAGGCCCAGGCTCAGGGCGGCGAACAGGGGAACGAGGGCAGTTCCACGGCGGGTGCTCCTGCAGGGCAGGACGGACCTTTCGACGGTGGGGTGGAACGGGGTGTCTCGGGGACCGCTCAGTGGTCGAGCTCGACGCGTACGGGGAGGGAGCCCCAGGCTCGCAGGGTGTTGTTGAGGTGGCGTACTGGTTCGCCGGCGAGTTCGATGCGGCGGATGCGCGGGATCATGGCGTGCAGCAGGGCTTCAGCTTCCTGGCGGGCCACGTGCTGGCCCACACACTGGTGGATGCCCATGCCGAAGCCCACGTGCCCGGAGGGGTCGCGGGAGAGGTCGAAGGTGTCGGGATCCGCCCAGCGGCGCGGGTCACGGTTGGCGGAGCCCAGGAACAGCAGGACCTTCTCGCCGGCGGGGATGGTTGTGTCAGCCACGGACACGGCTTGGGTGGTGGTGCGGAAGAAGGTCTGGACCGGGGACTCCAGGCGGATGGCCTCGTCGAAGGCCGTGCGGATCAAGGAGGGGTCGGCGCGGAGTCGGTCCCACTGGTCGGGGTGGGTAGCGAAGGAGTTGAGGATCGCCGAGAGCGCGTGGACGGTGGTGTCGACCCCGGCCGTGAGCAGGGACCGGACGATGAACGGGGCCTGGTCGGGGGTGATCTCCCCGCGGTCGGCGGCGGCCCAGATGTCGGCGCCGAAGCCCTCCGAGGCCAGTGCATCGCGGGCACAGCGGGAGCCCACCCAGCTGCTGAGCTCGGACACCCGGGACGCACCCTTTTCCACCAGGTGGTTCAGGGGGCCGAAGGCGTTGAAGGCGTGGTCGCCGTATGGCAGCAGGTTCTCCCGCCCCTCCGACGGCAGCCCCACGGCGTCGGGAAACACCCGAAGAGGGAAGGCCCCGGAGAGCTTCTGCGCGGCGTCGAATTCGGCCGGACCGGAGAGCACCTCGGCCACGAGCTCATCGGCGTCGGCAGCCCAGGCGGCGCGCAGCTTCTTGAGGGCCCGAGGGCTGAGCACCGCGGCGAGCACGTGGCGGGGAGCGTCATGGCGGGGCGGGTCGGCCTCGAGCAAGAGGCTGGGCGGGCGCCAGGGCTTCTCCTTCGTGAAGTTTGACAGGCCCACGCCGGCGGCGGACTGGAAGTCCTGCCAGTCGGTCAGCGCCGCGTGGACCTCGGCGTGGCGACCCATCGCCCACACCCCGTAGGTCTCGAGGCGCACGATGGGTCCTGCCTCGCGCAGAGTCTCGTGGAAGGGACCAGGGTCGGTGAGAATCTCGTCGCCGAACGGGTCCTCGATCAGGACGGGAACGGATGATGCGGTGACGGTCATGGCGGGGCTTTCGGCTCGGACGGTCATGGACGATGGGTCACAGGTCGATGGTCAGGCGAGGCGTCAGCGAGCGGGAGACGCAGACCATCATGCAGTCCCCTGCCTCGCGCTCATGCGGGGCCAGCACGGAGTCCCGGTGATCGGGGGCCCCGGCCACGACGTCGGTGTCGCAGGTCCCGCACAGCCCTTTCTCGCAGGAGGCCAACACCGTCCGGCCTTCGGCCCGCAGCACGTCCAAGATCGACTGGTCCGGGGCTACCTGGAGGACCCGGCCGCTGCGGGCCAGCTCGAGCTCGAAGGAGGAGGTGCCTCCGGACGGGCCGGCATCGGAGCCGGCCGTGAAATGCTCGACCCGCAGGCCCCCGGCGAGCAGGTTCAGCTCCGGCTCCAACTGCTGCAACGAGCTCAGGAAGCGCTCGGGTCCGCAGGCGTACACGCCCGTCGTGCCGTCGAGGGCCCCGATGGTCTCCCGGAGGTCGCACCGGCCCGTCACGGAGGTCTCGAGGAACTCGACGTTCTCCCCGAAAGAGAACAGCTCGTCCAGGAAGGGCATGGTGGCCCGGGTCCGGGCCAAGGCCACGCAGCGCCAGGGCAGCCCGAGTCGCACTGCCTGGTTAATCATGGGCAGCATCGGGGTGATCCCGATGCCCGCACCCAGGAAGAGGTAGGAGGCGGCCGGATGCATCCGGAAGGTGTTGCGTGGGCCGCCGAACGGGATCACGTCGCCCACCTGCAACTGCTCATGGATGTACCGGGAGCCGCCGCCCCCGGCCGGGTCCAGCTTCACCCCGATCCGGTAGGTGGTGGGGTCCCAGCGGTCCCCACACAGCGAGTACTGCCGGATCCGGCCTTCCCCCAGGTGCAGGTCGATGTGGGCGCCCGGTGACCAGTCCGGCAGCCGCCCGCCATCAGGCGCACCCAGGATCAGGGCGAGAGCACCCTCGGCGATGGCCTCCTTGGCGACGACGACCAGGGCGGTGGCGGTGCGATGGGTGGAGCTGACCACGGGTGACGGGAGTGCGGTGGACATCGGACCTCCTCGGTGCGGATACCCTTCAGTCTTGGTGTGCCCTGCATCACGCACCACGTCACTCTCATTGATTGAGAGAATCTCAGCCGTTTCCGTCCAGGCGCCGAGTGACGGTCGCGGCGGCGATGCGCAGCAACGGCTCGTACTGGCAGGCGCCCGGCATGTTGGGCACGACCACGGAGAGCGTCGCCACCGCCTTGCCGTGGCGGAAGACCGGCGCGGCGATGCCAGCCGCGTCCTGATGCAGGAACCCGGGGCAGCACACCGACCCGGTGCGCCGGACAGTGGCCAGCAAACGCCGCACCCGTTCGGGGTTCGCGGGCGTGTGCTCGGTGAATGCCTCGAGCGGGCCGGCCAGCACCTCCTCCTGGAAGGTTGGATCGCTGTGCGCCAGGAGCACCAGCCCGGACGACGACGCGTTGAGGGGGATCCGGCCGGCGATGCGCGAGTAGTTCACGACCGCCTGCGGCGCGCTCAGCCGCTCGAGGAACAGGACCTCCTTTCCCTCCAGCACCCCAATCTGGGCATGCTGGCGGACCTGGGCGTGCAGGTCCTCGAGGACCGGCATGGCGGCCTCCCGCAAGGACAGCGCTGACGACGCTCGGGCCGCCACCTCCCACAGCCGCAACCCCAGCCGCACCCGACGAGCCTCGTCCCGTTCCAACCAGCCGTGCTCGGCCAGCTCGGCGACCAACCGGGAGACCGTGGCCAGGTGCAGACCTGTACGCCGGGACAGGTCGCTAACGGTGACCCACTCCTCCCCCTGCCGGAACGCCTCCACAAGGCGCACGACGCGGGAAAGCACGGACTCACCGGACTGGGTGCGGACCATAACCTCTTATCACCGATCCCCTCCACCACTTATCAGGGCATGCAGCGCCACCTGCGTATCGCGGAGAGACGCTTGTGCACACCTCTACCCGCCAGTGCTGAACCAGCAAAGTTTATGGGGCACTGGCGCGCCTCATCGATCTACCAATCTTCCCGGCCTCTGACCACGAAATCTCCAGGTCGGACAAGCGAGGCCAGTGACCGGGACTGTCGCCAGCGGCTCAATCATGGTGACGAACAGATCGAAGTGGCGGACTCTTCGGTGGCTCCAGCCGCACCCCGGCATGAAATCCCACCTGTCACGCTTCGAGGCGGCAGCTCCTTGAGGTGCGCATCGAGGAAAACTATACGGTTTCGGTGTATCTCCCGGACTGGAAGATAGGAACTGTCCGGTAAACGGATGCTCCTGACTTGTCTTGAATTGGGAGTGGCCGGCACTGGGGAGTCTGCAGCTTCGTAGTGTTGATGATGGCGGTCGGCGCTGGTTCGCATGCTTCTTGTCGCCCCTGGAGTGGGGTTGGCTCGCCAATAGGGTTCCCGGCCGACCGTCATCTGCCCTGGGTGTGGTTCGACAGAGGCGTGCAGGTGATTCGAAGTCAGAGTGCCCACCGAGGGAGCTTCATATCCCTACCAGTGGAAGCTACCCGTCATGACTGTCATCGGAATCGATCCGCACAAGTCCTCCCTCACCGCCGCAGCCCTCGCCGCCGATGGGACTGCCAGCGCCACCCGACGTTTCGCCGTGAACAAGGGCACCGGTCCAGCCGTGCTGGCCTGGGCCTCGCAGTTCGACGAGGTGCGCTTCGCCGTGGAAGGCGCGAAAGGCCTGGGCCGGGGCATCTCCCAGTACCTCCTCGGCCAAGGTCACGAGGTCCTCGACGTGCCCTCGACGCTGTCGATGAAGGCTCGTGTGCTGCATACCGGGGGCGGTCGCAAGACCGATGCCGCTGATGCCCGGGCCGTCGGATGGGCCGCCCAGCACCACGAGGGGCTGCGGCGGGTGGTTGCCGAGGACCACACCGAGATCCTAGATGCGCTTACCCACGCCCGTGATGCCTTCAAGGGTGAGCGGACCCGGGCTTTGAACCGCCTGCACGATCTGCTCCGGGACCTCATCCCGGGGGGCGTGCCGCGCGGCCTGACGCTGATCCGGGCCCGGGCGGCGTTGCGCATGGTGCGCCCGGCCACGGCCATCGATCAGTGCCGCCGGGATCTGGCCCGGGACCTGATCGGAGAGGTGTCCCGGCTGGAGAAGCTCCTGGACGACTACGAGCAGAAGATCGCCGAAGAACTGCAGGCCACCGGCACCTCCTTGATGGAGTTGCAGGGCATCGGCACGATCCTGGCCGGGAAGATCCTGGGCGAGGTCGGGGACGTGCGCCGGTTCCCCTCGGCCGGGCACTTCGCCAGCTACACCGGGGCAGCGCCCTTGGACATCTCCAGTGGGGACAACCTGCGGCAACGGCTCAATCCCGGAGGCAACCGACGGCTGAACTCGGGGCTGCACGTCATGGCCGTGTGCCAGATCCAGCACGGAGGGCCCGGCAAGGAGTACTACCTGAAGAAAATCCAGGAGGGTAAGACCCCGCGCGAGGCCCGCAGAGCGCTCAAACGCCGGCTGAGCAACGTCATCTACCGGACCATGCTCAAAGACCTCAGCGCCGGCCCACCGACCGACTCTTGACACAGAGGCCCTATTGGTGACCCGACCCATGGTGCGGCAGTGCCCGACGACTACGCGAGGGGTCGCAGGCCCTGCGCACGTCATGATCCAGTCCCTTAGCCTGTTTCCACGCACCACTGCCCCTATGAAGGGAACGTCCATGGCCACCTGGCTCATCACCGGCTGCTCGTCCGGACTCGGTCGAGCGTTCGCCGAAGCCGTACTTGCCCACGGCGACAACGCAGTCGTCACCGCCCGCGACGTGGCAAAGGTTCAGGACCTCGCGGACGCCCACCCCCACACCGCCCTTGCCCTCACACTCGACGTCACCGACGACGCGCAGGTCGGCGCCGCCGTGGCCGCCGCCGAGGAACGCTTCGGCGCTGTGGACGTTCTCGTCAACAACGCCGGCTACGGCTACCGGGCCGCCGTCGAAGAAGGCGAGGACGGACCTGTCCACCAGCTCTTCGACACGCACGTGTTCGGCACGGTACGCACCATCAAAGCGGTCCTGCCGGGAATGCGGGCCCGCCGGTCCGGCACGATCGTGAACCTCTCCTCGATCGGCGCGCGGATCTGCCCGGAGGGCTCCGGGTACTACGCGGCCGTCAAAGCCGCGATCGAGGCGCTGACGCTGTCACTGCGCAAAGAGGTCGCCCCCCTCGGGATCACCGCGATGGTCGTCGAACCCGGCGCGTTCCGCACCGACTTCGCCGACCGGTCCCTCACGCAGTCGGCGGAACCGATCGCCGACTACGCCCAGACCGCGGGACGGCGCCGCAAGGAACACGACACCGTGCACGGCACCCAGATGGGCGACCCCGCGAAAGCCGCCGCCGCACTCATCACCGCCGTCGAGTCCGACGAGGTGCCCTACATGCTGCTGCTCGGCAACGACGCCTCCGACGCTTTCCGAGCCGCACTCGACACGCTGCGCACCGAGGTCGACGACTGGGAGTCCCTCAGCCGCAGCACCGACTTCGACGCCTGAACGACAGGGACCGTCATGTCCGAGCCCAGCCCGGTCCTGCACGCGATCATCAAGTTTCCGTCCACAGCCCTTGGCGCCACCGAGCTCGGGCACCTTTGTGACCGTGACCCTCGCCAGGATCTGTCCGGGCCTCGCCACAAACGCGATCATCATCGACCACAGACGCGCTCCAAGCCTGATGTGACTCCTCGGCATGCCCCTCTCGGTGCTGCGCGGGATCATCGTTGGTGAAGCGGCCGGGCCACTGCGGTCGGTGCGGCTTGCCGCCGGCCTCGGAGTCTTCGTTGCCTGACTGATTGGCATCGGCCTGGATGAGACCTGCACCGTCACCTGCCCGGACTGAACTATTCCGCCACCCTCGGTGTCAGCCTGGTGCTTGCCCTCGCCGCCGTGACCGCCGCCTTCAGCCTAATCCGCGCCACTACATCCATCACCACACGCTTCGACCAGGAACCCCTATCGCAACGTCTATGAGGTGAAAAGCCCACAAGCTCGAGTCACGGACATCACCCGGTTGCTCAGCGGCCGTCTCCACACCCCGTGGCAGAGAAATAGCACTTGACTGACTATCAAGACGGGTCGGTGAGGCGGGGCGCTTTCTTCGCTGACGGACTCGGCAGCGGCCCTCGCGCCACCCCGACCACTCCTACCGAACGGCGCACCCTATCTCCTCTGAATTCTCCCCCGGTGAGCTGACCACCGTCTTCGCCCACCTGCACGGCATGTTCCTGTCCGAGAAGGACGCCAGCACCGCGGTGGATCATCTGGCCCGGGCCGCCCACCAGATGATCCCCACCGCGGCCGGGGCCGGAGTCTCCCTGCTGGACGCCCACGGCACCCGGGTCACCACCGCGGCCACCGACACGGCCGTTCAGGCCGCCGACGCCGCCCAGTACGCCCTCGGGCAGGGTCCCTGCCTGAGCGCCTGGGCCACCGGGCAGGCGCAACGGATCCAGGACACCGCTGCCGAGGACCGCTGGCCCGCCTGGTTGGGGGCCGCCGCCGAAGCCGGGATCCGCTCGGTGCTCAGCGTCCCGCTGGTCCACCACGGCGCCAGCCCGGGGGCGATGAAGGTCTACGCCGCCACCCCCGCAGCCTTCGGGGACGCTGAGGAGAAGCTGCTGGTCCAGCTGGCCGCCGCGGCAGCCACCCTGCTCGTCGCCGCCCAAACCACCGAGGCCCCGGTGCGCCTGAGCACCGCACTGAAGAAGGCCCTGGCCACCCGCGAGACGATCGGTCTGGCCGCCGGTGTGCTGATGGCCCGGCAACATCTGGACCCCGAGACCGCCCGAGCAGCGCTGCTCGAGCAGGCCCAGAGTCAGGGCCGGCGGGTGAGCGAGATCGCCGCCGAGGTGCTGGCTGACGAGCACCACCATGACGAGCAGAGGAGCTGAAGCGGATGGGTGACGAGGAGGCCGTGGGCTATGAGCAGGCCCGGTGCTTGCGGGCGACCATGGTCGCCGCCGACATCGACCGGGCACAGCTGTGGCTGTACTACTTCAGCATCGGCGGGGACATCAGCGAGTTCGAGGTGGATGCCTACCTGCACCACTCCCTGCTCCTGCCCCGGCTGCAGCGGGACCTGCTGGCTCAGGCCGCCAACGAGATCCTGGCTGACCTCGCCCCACCCCAGGCGCCCTACGCCGCCGACCTGGCAGGCTCCCCCACCCCGGACACCGATGCGCAGAACGGGACTGCACCGGTCCAGGACTGCGACATACTGGACCACCGCGACCCCAGGACACCCGAGAACTAGGAGCAGACCATGACCGAACACCCAACGGGGGCACCCGTGGCCAACCTGCACGAACTGCTGCTGGGCTCCGAGGACATCAGTGGGTTCCTCGGCGGGTTCACCGCCACCATGGCCCAGGCCCTGTCCAGCGACGGCGAGGTGGTGTGGTGCGCGGTGACCTTGCTGCGCCCCAAACGCTCGGTCACCGTGGCCGCCTCCAGTCACCACGCCGAGGCCCTGGACGAGATCCAGTACCACTACGGCGACGGCCCCTGCCTCACCGCCGCGAGGGAGCACCGGGTGGTGCACGTGAGCGACACCCGCACCGACCCCCGCTGGCCCGCCTACGGGAAGGCGGCTGCGGCCAACGGCATCCTCTCCGCCCTGGGAGTGCCCTTCGAACTCGGCGGGGAGGCCGACGCCGGGCTCAACGTCTACGCGAATCGACCCGACAAGTACGACGAGGCCACCATCGAGGTCGTCCAGCGCCAGGTGGCCGAGGCCTCCACGATCCTGCGCCTGGCGGTGCGCCTGGCCCGCCACCGCGACACCGAAGCCGATTTGCAGGCCGCGATGGAATCGCGGACCACCATCGACCTGGCCGTGGGCATCGTCATGGGCCAGAACCGCTGCACCCAGGAGAACGCCTTCGACATCCTGCGGACGGCCTCCAGCCACCGCAACATCAAGCTGCGGGACCTGGCCGCCGAACTGGTCGCCACCGTTGGCAAAGGCCCGGCCACCACACACTTCCAGCCCTGAGCACCCGCACACGGGGACTGCTGCATTCGTAAGTGATACTTCAGCTGGCGTGATGGCCGCTTTCTGGGTCCTGTGTAACGCCCAACCCTTGTGGTCTCGAGTGTCGGGGGCGGATCGGTCCAGCGATCAGGGCCCTCCGCGACGCTGTCCATGGCGCAGATTTTGAGGGGTGTTGCGGCCCTGACGAGGAACCACCCCGTCCGGAAGTGATCAGGGTCCTGTGCGGGAGCGCGATGGGGGCCGTCCTTGGGGCCTGTCCGGCGCCCGAGGGCGTGCAGCTGGGCAGACAGCGCAGGTCATTTTCGTGCGTGAACATGCCAGCGGGTCGGGGGCACCTATCCCAGTCCTCACGGGGTCATCTACGGTAACCCCATGGCGCGAGGTCGAAAATGCCAGTCTCCCTGGGGCCCCGGATTGCTCTTTCGTCCGGGGGCGATCTGTCTTGACTTCGGTTACACCGGTGGGTTCGACACCGGGCTCCCGGGCGGGGAACGATTGCGGGGGCCCGAGGACCTGGCCCAGTGGTTGCATCAACACATTTCACCCGCCGTGGCTGCCGCCGCGGAGCAGGACCTGGCGCGCGCCCTGGAGCTGCGGGGTTGCATCGTCGAGGTCGCCTGCGCGCTGGCCCGCGGTCACGAGCTCCCCGAGGATGCGCTGGTCTGCATTGATGCTTTGGCCGCACGCCCCGGCCTCCCTGCACAGATCGATGCACCGAAAGATGTGATGCCCCCGTGGCCGGTGGAACGGGCGCTGGCCATGATCGCAGGAAACGCGGTGATCACCTTTTCCGCGGGATTCATCCGCGTCCGGGTCTGCGCCGCGGAGGACTGTGACCTCATCTTCTACGACGGTTCAGCCGGCGGAGCACGTCGATGGTGTTCCATGGGTCGCTGCGGCAACCGGGCCAAGGTGCGCGCCCACCGGGCACGCAAAGCGACCAGCCCCGTTTCCTGAGCCTGGGTTCCGCCCCACCCCAGCATCTGGAACCATCGTGGCGCCGCCATATCCTCCCCGGGGGGGGCCCAGCTCTGCCGAGCACCGGCGGGAGCGGCCCGTCGGAACAATGTCATCACCCGGCCCGGGAATGCCGGAAGAGGTCCAGGAGCTGGAATCATCAGGACCCGCAAGCGGACTCCCTCGATGAGGTCGAGCACTGACGCACCAAGACCTCCTGATCGCACAGGCCCCATGAGAAGAGAACTTGATGAGCTCCGCGCTGGATGCCCCCGACCCTACGGACCCCGCCGACAACGACGCGGGCGAGGAGACCACGCAAGACCATGAGGCCGCCGGCGAAGCCCAGGGCGGGCTGGTCGGTGCCGGGGCCGCCCAGGGTTTCACCGACGCCGTCGACCGGCGTCTGGCCCGCCGGGCGCCCGAGGACCCCTCCCCCGGCAGCAGCGCAGCAGAGGGCGAGGGCCGGCCCGACCTGGAGGAACAAGAGGACAGCCCGGTGCGCGTCGACAATCCGGAGTGAGCACCACGCGCACGGCCACCGCCGGCGCCCCCCTGCCCGTTGTCGGGCCGGGTCCTCGGCGGCGCCCGTGCCCGTCACTGCCCGACTCGCCCCGAGTCCCTGCGACAACATGCGGTGTGGGGAGCCCGGTGCGCGGACCCGGACGGTTCTAGATACCGCCGCCCGGCAGACGGCCACCGCCGCTCGGCGGCACCTCACCCTGGGCATCCGGGTCCTCCCCCGGTGCTGGGCCGACCGCGTCATAGGCGGTCGGGGGTTCCGTGGGCGTCACCGGCGCGGCGGTGTCCTCAGACCCGGCAGTCGGGACCAGGGTCGTGAACTCCTCGCTCACCGCCTCCTCCTCGACGAGCGGAGCCGCGACCGGGGTGCCCTCCTCGAACGTGCCCGACTCGATGTCCGTGTCGGTGTCCTCCCCGGCATCCTCGTTCTTGGCCGCCGCCGCCGCGGCCACCCCGGCGGCGGCCACCCCGGCCGCGGCCACACCCGCGGCGACCGCCTTGCCCGACACCCCGGCCTTGCCGTCGTCACCGCGGGAGGCCGCGGC
>NZ_JBHZTA010000014.1:0-54804 GCF_042879215.1 Kocuria arenosa
GCCGCGGCCTCCCGCGGTGACGACGGCAAGGCCGGGGTGTCGGGCAAGGCGGTCGCCGCGGGTGTGGCCGCCGCCGGGGTGGCCGCCGCCGGGGTGGCCGCGGCGGCGAAGAAGAAGGACTCCGGCCCGGACACGGAGCCGGTCACCTTCGAGTCGACCGCACCGCCGGCCGCGCCGGTGGCACCGGTCTCACCGGGAGTGCCCGGGGAGACCGTGACCGGGGAGGTCCCGCCGATCCCCGCCGTGGACGGGGCCCTCACCGACGACACCGTCGACGCGGACGTGGACGTGGACCCCACCACCCGGGGCACCGGCGACCGCCCCGCCGGCGGCCCGCTCTGAGCCGTCCCGCTCGTGCGCCGGGCCCCGACCGCATGCGGTCGGGGCCCGGCGCACGAGCGGGACGCCCGGTGCGGCGGAACCGGCCGGTCAGCCGGTGACGGCGCCCAGCGACGCCGAGCGCACCAGCTTGACGTACTTGCCCAGCACGCCGCCCTCGTACTGCGGGCGCAGGGGGGCCCAGCCGCTGCGGCGCCGCGCCAGCTCCTCGGGGTCCACCAGCAGGTCCAGGGAGCGGGCCGCCAGGTCCACCCGGATCGGGTCGCCGTCGCGCAGGAACGCGACCGGCCCGGCGTCGACGGCCTCCGGCGCGATGTGGCCGATGCACAGTCCCGTGGTGCCGCCGGAGAACCGCCCGTCCGTGAGCAGCAGCACGTCCTTGCCCAGCCCCGCGCCCTTGATCGCCCCGGTGATGGCCAGCATCTCGCGCATGCCGGGCCCGCCCTTGGGGCCCTCGTAGCGGATGACGAGGACGTCCCCGGCCGTGATCTCGCCGGCCTCGAGGGCGTCCATCGCGGCCTGCTCGCGCTCGAAGACGCGGGCCGGGCCCTCGAAGACCTCGGCGTCGAAGCCCGCGGACTTCACCACCGCGCCCTCCGGTGCCAGGGAGCCGTGCAGGACGGTGATCCCGCCCGTGCGGTGGATCGGGTTGTCGAGCGTGCGGATCACGTCGCCGTCCAGGGGATCGGGGTCCAGGGCGGCCAGGTTCTCGGCCATCGTGCGGCCGGTCACGGTGAGGGCGTCCCCGTGCAGCAGCCCGGCGTCGAGCAGGGCCTTCATGACCACGGGGATGCCGCCGTGCCGGTCGACGTCGTTCATCACGTACCGGCCGAACGGCTTGAGGTCCGCGAGGTGCGGGACGCGGTCCCCGATCCGGTTGAAGTCCCCCAGGGTGAGGTCCACACCGGCCTCCTGGGCGATGGCGAGCAGGTGCAGGACCGCGTTCGTGGAGCCGCCGAGTGCCATGAGCAGGGTGATCGCGTTCTCGAAGGCCTCCCGGGTGAGGATGTCGCGGGCGGTGATGCCCTGCCGGAGCATCTCGACGACGGCCTCCCCCGAGCGGTGGGCGAACTGGTCGCGGCGCCGGTCCGCCGAGGGCGGGGCCGCGGAGCCGGGCAGGCTCATGCCGAGGGCCTCCGCCATGGACGCCATCGTGTTGGCCGTGTACATCCCGCCGCAGGCGCCCTCGCCCGGGCAGATGGCGCGCTCGATCCGGTCCAGGTCGGCCTTGCCCATGATCCCGGCCTTGCACGCGCCCACGGCCTCGAACGCGTCGATGATGGTCACGTCCTTCTCCGTGCCGTCCGTGAGCTTCACCCACCCCGGGGCGATGGTCCCGGCGTAGAGGAACACCGAGGCCAGGTCCAGGCGGGCGGCGGCCATGAGCATGCCCGGCAGGGACTTGTCGCACCCGGCCAGCAGCACGGACCCGTCGAGGCGCTCGGCCTGCATCACCGTCTCCACGGAGTCCGCGATGACCTCGCGCGAGACCAGCGAGAAGTGCATCCCCACGTGGCCCATCGAGATCCCGTCCGAGACCGAGATCGTGCCGAACTGGAGGGGGTAGCCGCCTCCGGCGTGGACGCCTTCCTTGCAGCCCTGGGCGAGCCGGTCCAGGGAGAGGTTGCACGGGGTGATCTCGTTCCAGGAGCTCGCGATGCCGATCTGGGGCTTCTCCCAGTCGGCGTCGCCCATGCCCACGGCGCGGAGCATGCCGCGGCTGGCGGTGGCGTCGATGCCGTCGGTGACCTGACGGCTGCGGGGCTTCATGTCGGGGCTCATGCGGTCTCTCCCGGGTCGTCGGTGCGCGGTGGGGTGCGCGGGGCAGGGCGTGCCGCGAACCTATCAACGGAACTCGAGGGGCGTCGAGGCCTGTCCACGGCGGGCGCGGAAGTTTGTGCCCGCCGGGGGAGACAAGGGGCCCCCCGTCCTCCTAGGGTGGGAGCAGGAAAAGATAAGCAACCTGATTGAAGGAGCCCGACATGCCTGAAGCACCCGTCTCCCAGCACGCCCGCGCGATGGCCGACGACGAGGGCGGGATGCCGGAGCAGCAGCAGACGCCCCCGGGGCTGACCGCCGCCATGGACCCCGTGCCCGACCACGGAGAGGCGTCCTGGGTGGGCCGGGGCCGGCTCGAGGGGCTCAAGGCCCTGATCACCGGCGGGGACTCCGGGATCGGCCGGGCCGTGGCGATCGCGTTCGCCCGGGAGGGCGCCGACGTCGCGATCAACTACCTGCCCGAGGAGCAGGAGGACGCCCAGGACGTGGCGGGGTGGATCGAGAAGGCCGGACGCACGGCCGTCCTGGTCCCCGGTGACGTGCGCGAGGAGCAGGGCTGCCAGGACATCGTGGACCGGGCGGTCGAGGGCCTCGGCGGGCTCAACGTGGTCGTGAACAACGCGGGCTTCCACTGGGCCCGCGGGGAGGCGGGACTCAAGGGGCTCGCCACGGAGGACCTCGAGCGGGCCGTGCGCACCAACCTCTACGGCACACTCTGGGTCAGCCGCGCGGCGCTGCCGCACCTGGGGCGCGGGGACAGCATCATCAACACCACGTCCGTGCAGGCCTACGACCCCTCGGTGTCGATGCTCGACTACGCCGCCACGAAAGCGGCCCTGAACAACGTCACCGCCAACCTCGCCGCCGAGCTCGGCCCCGAGGGCATCCGTGTCAACGCGGTCGCCCCCGGCCCCGTGTGGACCCCGCTGGGGCCGGCCACCAAGGAGCCCGGGGCGGTCGCGAACATGGGCAAGGAGACGCCCCTGGGCCGGATCGGCCAGCCCGCGGAGCTGGCCGGCGCCTACGTCTTCCTGGCCTGCCCGGCCGAGGCCAGCTACGTCAGCGGCGCCGTCCTCGGCGTCACCGGCGGCATGCCCGTCTTCTGAGCGGCGTCCCCCACCCCCCCCACGGAAGGAGCACTTCGTGCCCAAGACCGGCAAGGACGAGCACGCCAGGAAGAGCGAGCTGCCCTCCACCCTGCAGCGCTCGGGGCGGAAGGCGCAGGACACGTTCGCCAAGACCTACGACTCCGCGCTCGAGGAGTACGGCGACGAGGAGCGTGCGGCGCGCACGGCCTACAGCGCGCTCAAGCACACCCACGAGAAGGTCGGCGACCACTGGGAGGCCAAGGAGGAGTACGGGCCCTCCGACGAGCACGCCGCGGGCGGCCGCGACTCCCGCGCGGAGACCGCCGGCGGGGTCGACGCGAACGCCTCGAAGCACCACCTCTACGAGGTGGCGAAGCGGCTCGGCGTCGAGGGTCGCTCCTACATGACCAAGAAGGAGCTGGTCGACGCGATCCGGAAGGCCAACGACGCCGCGACGCGACGCGCCCGCGAGGGCTGACCCCGGTCCCTCAGCCGCCCGTCGCCGGGTCGTTCTCGAAGATGTCGGGCGGGACCGCGTGGATCAGCAGCGTCGCGACCACGGGCCGCCGCTCGCCGAATCCGACGACGTCGGGAATGCCGTCACCGCTGACGTCCGCCAGCGCCCGCGGATGCCGGTCGACCCGCCAGCCCTGGAGGTGTCCGAACTCCTCGAACCCCAGCCAGGCCCGGGACATCGACTCCCCGTCCCCGGAGAAGGAGAAGTACGTACCCCTGTCGCCGAGACCGACCACGTCGGCGCCCTGCCCCGAGGTGGCCTGCTCGACGAAGCGCGGGTGCCGGTCGACCCGCCAGCCCTGGTCGTGGCCGAAGTCGCGGACCTTCAGGGCGGCGGCGCTGAAGGTCCCGTCGGACCGGGCGTAGGAGACGGAGGTCCCGGCGTCGCCGAAGCCGATGACGTCGGCCCGTCCGTCGCCGTCGACGTCGGCCAGCTGCCGCGGGTGCCGGTCGACCCGCCAGCCCTGGTCGTGGCCGAAGTCGCCCACGCCGAGCACTGGGGGCCTGAGCTCCGCGAGGAGGTCGTCCTCCTAACTCGCGACGGAGAGATAGGTCCCGGCGTCGCCGAAGCCGATGACGTCGGCCCGCCCGTCGCCGGTGGCATCCGCCAGCTTCCGTGGGTGCCGGTCGACCCGCCAGCCCTGGTCGACGCCGTAGTCCGCCAGGTCGGGGTCGGAGTGGGTGGGCGTGGTGATGACCCCGTTGGGCACCGAGTAGGACAGGTACAGGCCGTCCTCGCCGAAGCCGACGACGTCGGCCCGTCCGTCGGCGTTGAGGTCCGCCAGTGCGCGTTCGTGCCTGTCGACCCGCCAGCCCTGGTCCCGGCCGAAGGAGCTCGCCTTCAGCGTCGCGGGGGAGAAGGTGCCGTCGTCGAGGCCGTACCCGACGAGGACACCGGCATCACCGAAGCCCACGGCGTCGGCGCGCCCGTCGCCGTTGACGTCGGCCAGCTCCCGCGGGTGCTGTCCGACCCGCCAGCCCTGGGCGTAGCTGAAGCTCCCCGGCTCCGCCGCCGCAGAGGGAGGGGCGGCCGCCGCGACGAGCAGCACGGCGGAGGCCAGTCCCACCGGCAGACGGAGATGCCGCTGACGATCCATGGATGCCCCCCGAGTCGGTGGGTCCAGCCTAGTTCCGGAGGACCTGCCGGGATCCGCCGCGCAACGCTTCGTTGCCGAAGTGCGAAGTGCGACGTGCGGCGATGTCGTCGACGGTCGTCTCCGTCGCTCAGAGCACGCCCAGCAGTCCGCGCACCAGCGTGATCGCCCCGCCCAATCCTGCCAGGACGAGCGCGACCGTGCGCGCGGTGCTCAGGGGCACGCGGCGGGCGACGACCCCGCCGATCCGCACGCCCAGCACGACCGTGAGGACCACCCCGGGCGCCACCCACCACGGCGGCATCCCGCCCGTCCCGGCCGCCCCGAGCAGGGTCTTGGTGAGCACCGACAGGGCGCCCATCGTCATGAACACCGGCTGCAGGGTCGCGGCGAAGGAGCGCTGCTCCCACCGGGCGAGCCGGGAGTGGATCACCATGACGGGGCCGGCCACCCCCGCCGTGGTGTTGAAGAACCCCCCGATCGCGCCGGCGAGCACCGTGGGCAGCCGCCCCGTCCACTCGGGCAGGCGGGGGAGCCCGAACATGGTGGTCAGGGCCAGGAGCACCACGCCGCCCACCAGCACCTGCAGCCACGCGGCGGGCAGCTCGCGGACCACGAGCGCCGCCGGCACAGCGCCCACCGCCGCGGCCGGGGCGATGAGGGCGAAGCGCCGCCAGTCCACGTGCCGCCACACCGAGAGCATGATGAGGAAGCCGGAGACGGTCGTCGTCGCGTTGGTCACGAGCACGCCCGTGGCGGGGCCCAGCAGCAGGGCGAGGGTCGGGGCCACGACGAGGCCGACCCCGGTGCCCGAGACGCGCTGCAGGACCGAGCCCACGAGGATCGCGAGCGCCGCGATGACGATGATCTCCACGGGTCCCATTCTGCGCCCCCGGCCGCCCGGTCCCGGACCGCACACGGGCCCGCGGTGGTCCTTCGTGGTTCCTCCCAGATTCGATAAGTAGCCTTGTGGTCATGGGAGCCCGTGAGGCGACGTCGACCGAGAGGTGCGTCATGAGCATCGGCCGAGACCTGGATCAGCGGCGGCGAGCACGAATCCGTGACCGTCCTCGCCCGGTTCCCGTGCTGCACCGGTGAGCGCCGCCAGGGGCGCGGAACAGTCCACCGCACCGGTTCCCGTGGAACGGCTCCGGGAGGTCGCCGCGTCCTGCTTCGGCATCGAGGAGTTCCGGAAGGGGCAGTTCGAGGCGATGGCGGCGGCGGCCGGCGGCCGCGACGTCCTGGCGGTGATGCCCACCGGCCACGGCAAGTCCGCGATCTACCAGGTGCCGGGCACCGTCCTGCCCGGGACCGCCGTGGTGGTGTCCCCGCTGATCGCCCTCCAGCACGACCAGGTCGAGGCGATCAACGAGGACCTCGGAGCGGAGGTCGCCTTCGCGCTGAACTCCACGGTGGGGGCGCGCCGTGAGCGCGCCGCCTGGGGGGCCGTGGAGCGCGGGGACGCGAAGTTCCTCTTCCTCGCCCCCGAGCAGCTGGCCCGGGAGGAGACGACGCAGCGGCTCGCCGTGCATCCGCCGTCCCTGTTCGTGGTGGACGAGGCGCACTGCATCTCCTCGTGGGGTCACGACTTCCGCCCCGACTACCTCGTGCTCCAGGAGGCGGTCGAACGGCTGGGGCGCCCGACCGTCGTCGCCCTGACCGCCACCGCGTCCCCGCACACCCGGGCCGAGATCGTCGACCGGCTGGGCCTGCGCGACCCCCTGGTCCTGGTGCACAGCTTCGACCGGCCCAACATCGAGCTGCGGGTGGTGCGCCACCACCAGGCCTCCGACAAGCGCCGGGCGGTGCTCGACGAGGTCTCCGGGCTCGTGGGCCCGGGGCTGGTCTACGTCGCGACCCGCAGGGAGACGGAGGACTACGCCGCCGAGCTGACCCGGCGCGGCGTGCGCGCCGAGGCCTACCACGCGGGGCGCACGCGGTCCGAGCGGAACGACGTGCACGCCCGGTTCCTCGGCGACGAGCTGGACGTGGTGGTGGCGACCACCGCCTTCGGGATGGGCATCGACAAGCCGGACGTGCGCTTCGTGGTGCACGCGGACATCCCCGACTCCCTGGACAGCTACTACCAGGAGATCGGCCGGGCCGGCCGGGACGGGAGACCGGCCCTCGCCGTACTGCACTACCGCTCCGAGGACCTGGGGCTCCAGCAGTACTTCGCCGGCGCCGCCCCCGGGCAGGAGGACCTCGAGGTGGTCTTCCGCGCGGTCCGCCGGCACGGGCCGGTCCGGGCCCGTGAGCTGCGCGAGCGCACGGGCCTGGGCCCTCGCGCCCAGGCCCGTGCCCTGCACCTCCTCGAGCACAGCGGCGGCGTGCTCGCCGGGCCGCAGGGCTGCCGTGCCGTGGGCGGGGCCACGCCGGAGGCCGCCGTGGCCGCCGCGCTCGCGGAGGCCGAGGCCCAGCACCGGATCGACCGGTCGCGGATCGACATGATGCGCGGGTACGCCGAGACGGACGGGTGCCGGCGGGACTGGCTGCTCAACTACTTCGGCGAGGAGACCGACGGCTGGTGCGGCAACTGCGACACCTGCGCGGAGACGGGCTCCGCCGCCGAGGCCGCCGAGCGGGCCGCCGCCACCCCGCACGGCTGGGGGATCCAGACCCCGGTCACCCACCGCGAGTGGGGCCACGGGATCGTGATGGGCGCGGAGCCGGACCGGATCACCGTCCTGTTCGACTCGGTCGGCTACAAGGAGCTCTCCCTGCGCCTGATCGAGGAGCACGAGGGCCTGCTGGAGCGCGGACCGGAGGAGCGGCGGGGAGAGGGGCCGTGACCTCCGGGGGCCGGCCGCCGGTCAGCGGACGACGTCGTAGACGGACTTGAGGACGCCGTTGGCGTAGGCCTCGTGCTCCACCAGCTCCAGGGTGCGGAACGTGTCGGTGCTGTCGTCGAAGAGACGGCGGCCCGCGCCGAGCAGCACGGGGAACACCAGCAGGTGGTACCGGTCCACGAGCCCCGCGGCGGCGAGGCCCTTGGCCAGGGTGGCGCTGCCGTGCACGAGGATGGTGCCGTCGACCGTGGCCTTGAGCGTCGCGACCTCGTCGAGGGAGCGCAGCACGGAGGTGTTGTGCCACTGCGGGTCCGCCAGGGTGGAGGAGACCACGTACTTGGGCATGGCGTTGTACTCCGCGAAGTCCTCCATCGACGGCCAGACGGGGGCGAACTCGTCGTAGCTCACCCGGCCCATCAGCATCGCGGCCGCCTCCTTCTGCTCCCGGTCCTTGAGCTCGTAGGCGGCCTCCTCGTAGGCGACGTGCCGGAAGGTCCAGCCGGCGTGCGGGTGCGGGCCGCCGCCGGGGGAGTCGACGACGCCGTCGAGGGTGATGAACTCGGTGACGATCAGCGTGCCCATGGGGTTCTCCTGTCGGTGCGGTCGGCGGTCCTCCGTGCGGTTCCCACTCTGGTGCTCCCGCGCGGCCGGGGGAAGGGGGGCGGCGCGGCACGACGCGTCCGGCCGGGACGCGGGCCGCACCGCCTCTTGCGCGGCCGCCACCCCGGTGGGATCGTCGGCAGGGACGGCGGTCAGGCGAGGGTCCGGGAGGCACCCGTGGCGGAGGAGCAGGCGGCGGAGCAGGTGCGGACCACGTGCTGCGTGGTGGGCGGGGGCCCGGCCGGGCTGATGGCAGGGGTGCTGCTCGCCAGGCAGGGCGTGGACGTGGTCGTGCTGGAGAAGCACGGGGACTTCCTGCGCGACTTCCGCGGCGACACCCTGCACCCCTCCACCCTGGAGCTGATGGCCGAGCTCGGCTGGCTCGAGGACGTCCTGGCGCTGCCGCACACCCGCGTGGAGCGCGCCACGGTGTCCCTCGGCGGGGAGACGGTCGTGGTCGGGCGGTTCGACCGGCTGCCCGTGCGCTGCCCGTTCATCGCGTTCCTGCCGCAGTGGGACTTCCTGGACCTGCTCGCCGAGAAGGGCGAGGCGCTGCCCGGCTTCCGGCTGCTGCGCTCCACGGCCGCCGACGGCCTGCTCGTCGAGGACGGCCGGTGCACGGGCGTCACGGCGCACGACGACGACGGGGCGCCGGTGCGGATCCGGGCCGAGCTGGTGCTGGCCGCCGACGGCCGCGACTCCGTGCTGCGGGCCGCGGCCGGGCTGGTCCCGACGGCCTCGCCGTCCCGGATGGACGTGCTGTGGTTCCGCGTGCCCCGCCGCGAGGGGCAGGAGCAGCCACTGTTCAACGCCGGCGACGGCGCGGTGGTCGCCCTGCCGCGCACCGGCTACTGGCAGGCCGCGATGATCGTGCGGGCCGGGGAGCACGACGCGCTGCGCGCCCAGGGGCTGGAGGCCTTCCGGGACCGGGTGCGCGCGCTCGCCCCCGGGCTGGGGGAGGGGCTCGCGGCGATCGAGGACTGGGACCAGGTGAAGCTGCTGCGCGTGCGCGTGGACCGACTGCGCCGCTGGTGGCGGCCCGGGGTGCTGTTCCTGGGCGACGCCGCGCACGCGATGTCCCCGGCCGGCGGCGTGGGCATCAACCTCGCGATCCAGGACGCGGTCGCGGCGGCGAATCTGCTCGGGCCGCGCCTGCTGCACGGCGGGGTGCGGGCGCGGGACCTCGCCCGGGTGCAGCGCCGGCGGGCGTGGCCGGCGCGCGCCACCCAGCTGTTCCAGCTCGTGCTGGCCCGCCGGCTCGTGCCCGCCCGGGCCGGGGCGCGGCCGAGGCCCCCGGTGCCCCTGGGGGTGGTCCGGGCGCTGCCGTTCCTGCCGCACCTCACCGGGCGGGCCATCGGCATCGGCCTCCGGCCCGAGCACGTCCCCGCCGAGCTGCGCGCGACGGACGGCGCGGCACGCGGATGACCCCGGTCCCGGACAAGCGCGCCCGGGTGGACGAGCCCCACGTGGCCCCGCTCAACGCCCTGGTGCGCTCCTGGCGCCACGGCGGCCGGTTCGTGCCGTGGGTCGATCCCGACGGCGGCGGCACCGCGGCCCGGGTGCTCGTGCTCATGGAGGCGCCCGGGCCGGCCACCGTGGCCGCCGGGGACCTGGGGTTCAGCTCCGAGGACAACCCTGATCCCACCGCCCGGACCTTCCGGGCGCTGCGGGAGGAGTCCGGGCTGGCCCGCGGCGACTGCCTGCGCTGGAACGTGGTGCCCTGGGCGCTGCGGGACGAGGGCGGCCGGCAGCGGCCGCCGAGGGTCGAGGACCTCGTCGAGGCGGGACCTGCTCTCCGCGAGCTGGTCGGGGCGCTGCCGGAGCTGCGCGTCGTCGTGACCTTCGGGGCCCCGGCGCTCACCGGGATGATGCGCCTGCTCACCGTGGAGGAGCCCCCGCGGCTGCTGCCCGTGCTGGGCGTGCCGCACCCGTCGCTGCGCAACGGCCACCGCCGGGCCGAGACCCGGCAGCGCATCCTCGTCGCGCTGCGCACGGCCGCCGCCGCGGCGCGGGCCTGAACCGGCCGCTCAGGGGCGTGGGCTGAGCCGGTCCACCGCGGCCAGGAGGTGCTCCAGGATGGTGTGCCGCTGCGCGCTGCCGTCGGGCAGCAGCCCGATCGACGCGTTGTGGTAGAGCCCGTCGCCCATCTGCTGGATCGCGGTCGCCACCACCGGGTCCCCCACATCCGCGAGGATCAGCCCGTACCACGCCTCCTCGAGCCGCTTGAGGGCGGCCCGGGCGTTCTCGTCCCCGGCCTGGACCAGCCGGGAGGCCACGATCAGGGCCCGGTCCAGCCGGCTGTCCTCGAACAGGGACGTGACGAGGAAGTAGCGCGCGGCCCCGTCCGGAGCCGCCGCCATGGCCTCGAGGTCCAGGTGCATGAGCTCCTCGAGCCGCTGCAGCGTCGCGTCCACGAGGGCCTGGCGGTGCGGGAAGTGGTAGAGCAGGCCCCCCTTGGACACTCCGGCGGCGGCGGCGACGGCGTCGAGGGTCGCGGCGCGCTCGCCGTCGTCGAGGACGATCTGCTCGAAGGCGGCCAGGAGCTTGTCCCGGGCCACGGGTGGGCGTGGCATGTGAGGAAGACCTCCCTGGGTCGGACGTGGGGCCCATTGTGTCAGCTCGCACATAACTGTACCGTCTGGACGGTACAGTTTCTGAGGCTGTCCGATCCTGATCCGTTCCCCGGAGGTGAACCATGACCACTCTGCTGACGCCCCGCCCCACGGCCGGCGCGCGCGAATGGGCCGCACTCGCGGTCCTGATGATGCCCGTCCTGCTCGTGTCGGTCGACAACACGGCGCTGAGCTTCGCGCTGCCCACCATCTCCCAGGCGCTGCACCCCACCGGGGCGCAGCTGCTGTGGATCGTGGACGTCTACCCCCTCGTGCTCGCCGGGCTGCTCATCCCCATGGGATCGCTCGGGGACCGGATCGGCCGCCGGCGGCTGCTGCTGATCGGCGGCACGGGCTTCGCAGCCGTCTCCGCGGCATCGGCCTTCGCGCCCACCGCCGAGCTGCTCGTGGCAGGGCGGGCCGCCATGGGGTTCTTCGGTGCGATGCTGATGCCCGCGACCCTGTCCCTGCTGCGCAACATCTTCCTGGACCCGGGGCAGCGCCGGATCGCGATCGCGGTGTGGGCCGGCGGCTTCAGCGGTGGTGCCGCGCTGGGCCCGATCGTCGGAGGCTTCCTGCTCAACCACTTCTGGTGGGGCTCGGTGTTCCTCATGGCCGTGCCGGTGCTGCTGCCCCTGCTCGTGCTCGGTCCCGTGCTGGTGCCGGAGTCGCGCGACCCCCGGCCCGGACCCGTGGACGCCCCGTCCGTGCTGCTCGCCATGCTCGCCATGACCCCCGTGGTCTACGGCATCAAGGCGGCGACGGCCTCCGGGGAGCTCTTCCACGGCCTGCTCAGCGCGGCCTTCGGCGTCCTGGCCGGTGTGCTGTTCGTCCGCCGCCAGGCGGTCCTGGCGCACCCCATGCTCGACCTCGCCCTGTTCCGGCACCCGGGCTTCAGGGGCGGCGTCACCGTCAACGTCCTCGGCAACGTGGGGCTCTACGGGTTCCTGTTCATGCTGACCCAGTACCTGCAGCTCGTGGTCGGCCTGGACCCGATGACCGCGGGCCTGACCATGGTCCCCGGCCTCGTCCTCACGGTCCTCGCCGGCTTCGTGGCCGTGCGCGCCGTGCGGTGGCTGACGCCCCGGACCGTGATCACGGCGGGGATGCTCCTGTCCTCGGTCGGCTTCCTCGTGGTGGCCCTCGCAGACCTCTCCGCGGCCGCCGGCGCCGTGGTGGTGCTCGTGGCCTTCTGCCTGGTCGGCACCGGCATCGGGCTCGCCGAGACGCTGTCCAACGACCTCGTCCTCACGGCGGCCCCGCCGCACAAGGCCGGCGCGGCCTCGGCGATCTCGGAGACCGGCTACGAGGTCGGTGCGGTGCTGGGCACGGCGGTGCTCGGCGGACTGCTGACCGCCTTCTACCAGCGCCACCTCGAGCTGCCCGCGGCCCTGGGTGCCGGCCCGTCGGCCGCGGCGCACGAGACCCTCGGCGGAGCCGTCGAGATCGCGGAGGGCGCCGGGGCGCTCGGTCCCGCCGTGCGGGAGGCGGCGGTCGACGCGTTCACCGCGGGCATGCACTGGACGGTGGTGGTCATGACGGCCGTCGTGGTCCTGGCGGCGTTCACGGTCGCCCGCATGCTGCGGCCGGCCACGCGCTGACGTGCCGCCGCCGGGGAGCCGCGTCACCGGACGGTGGCGCGGCTCCCCGGGCTCCGGGGGGACGTAGGCTCGGCGGCAGGGGCCGGCCCGGTCTCCCCGTACGGAGGGAGTGGTTGCGATGACGCCGCAGGAACTGTTCGAGGACGCCGCCCACCGCCCGTCCGAGGTGGCGGAGCACGTGCTCGAGGGCATCTCGGCGGAGGTGCTGAACACCATGCCGGGCGGGACCGCGAACTCCGTGGTCTGGCTGGTGTGGCACGCGGCCCGCCAGCAGGACGCGCAGGTGGCCCAGCTCGCCGGCACCGAGGAGGTGTGGACCGCGGAGGGGTGGAGCGGGCGGTTCGGGCTCGACGTCCCCGACTCCGCCACGGGCTTCGGCCAGGGCCCGGAGGACGTCGCGCGGATCCGGGTGACGTCCCCCGACCTGTTGCGCGGCTACCTCGACGCGGTGGTCGAGCGCACGGTGGCCTACGTGCACGGGCTCACGGACGCCCAGCTCGGCGACGTGGTGGACCGGTCGTGGACCCCGCCCGTCACCCGCGGGGTGCGCCTGGTGAGCACGGTCGACGACGCCGCGCAGCACCTGGGACAGGCCGCCTACGTCCGCGGCCTGCTCGACGACGGGTGGTCCGGGCCCTACTGACCGCCTCCCGCGGAGGACCCCGGTCCGTGCGGGCGAGTCGCGCGGGAGGTTCCGCCCACTCCACCCATTTGCATCTGCATCAAGTCGTCGCATGACAAGGCGCTGATGTGGGGACGGGAGTTTCCTCGGTGGTCAGGGTCCGTTCGCTTAAGCTGATCACGCTGGGTCCCAGCACCTCGAACTCCTGCACGATCTTTTCGTCGCTCGCCGCGACATCCTGGGGGAAACACCGTCATGCCCCGCGACTCCTCTCGCCGTCCTGCCCACACCGATCTGCGTCACCGTGCCTCCTCGCCGGTGACCGCCCTCACCGCGTTCTCGGCCCTCGTGGCCGTCAGCGTCGCCGTCAGCGCGGGCATCGCACCGGGGGCCGGCGGCGAACGGGGGGCCTCGGCCTTCGGGGCTCCGGCCGCCTCCGCCGAGCGGCCGGACAGCGGCTGGAGCCTGCTCGCGGCCGGACAGGAGCAGACCACCCCTCCGGCCGGACCGCTGCGGGAGGACCGTACTGCCTCGCCCGTGCGGGACGGCGGCGCGGGCCAGGGCTCCTGGCGGGCAGGAACGGGCCGCGGTGACGGCGGCCGCGAGGCGGCCTCGACGGTGCGCCCGGGCCGGCAGGCGCCGAAGCTCTACCAGGGCGAGCTGCCCGTCAACACGATCATCGCACCGACCCGCCCCGGTGCCGTCCTGTCCGGTGGGCAGTTCGGCTGGCGGATCGCGCCCGACCGCGGCGGGCGCGAGTTCCACAACGGGACCGACGTCTCCGCCGCGGCGGGCCTGCCGGTCGTCGCCGCCCTCGACGGCGTGGTGACGGACGTGTTCTGGGACGTCTGGGGCGGCAACCGCGTGGAGGTCACCCACGCGGACGGGATCAGGACCACCTACAACCACCTCGAGGACGTCCGGGTGCGGACCGGCGACCGGCTCGCCGCCTCCGAGCAGCTCGGCACGGTCGGGGCCACCGGCGTGCGGGTCACGGGCCCGCACCTGCACTTCGAGACCTGGGTGGACGGACAGGCCGTCGACCCGCAGTCCTTCGACTGGGTCGACGGGATGCGCGTCATCCCCGCCTCCCGCAGCAAGTACTCCCTCGAGGTCCCCGTCCCGGACACGGTCGAGGACCCGGCGGCGCAGAAGGCCGAGGCGACGAAGAAGGCGGACGCGGCCAAGAAGGCCGAGGCGGCGAAGAAGGCCGAGGCGGCGAAGAAGGCCGAGGCGGCGAAGAAGCAGGCGAAGTCCGCCGAGAAGACGCAGACCCGCACGAAGGCGGAGGCGGCGGAGAAGGCCGACGCCGCGAAGAAGCAGGCCGACGCCGCCAAGAAGGCAGAGGCCGGGAAGAAGGAAGAGGCCGCGAAGAAGGCAAAGACCGGGAAGACCGGAACCGTCGAGCAGCCCGTGCCGCCGGTGGAGGCCGCACCGTCTCCGACGACCCCGGTCGTGACGGCTCCTCCGCCCGCTACCGTGCCGACGCCGCCGGCTTCCGGGAACCCTGCCCCGCCTCCCGCGGTGCCCGACGTCAAGCCCGTACCCGCGCCGAAGCCCGTGCCCGAGGTGCAGCCCGTCCCCGTGCCCGAGGTGAAGCCTGTACCCGTGCCCGAGGTGAAGCCCGAGCCCGAGCCCGAGCTCGAGCCGGGAGTCGCTCCCGTCGTCGTGCCGGACGCCGTGCGGGACACCGACGGGGACGGGACCATCGACGTGGAGGATCCCGACATCGACCGCGACGGCGTCCCCAACGAGCTGGACGACGACATCGACGGGGACCGGGTCCGCAACGACGTGGACCCGGACATGGACGGGGACGGTCTGCGCAACGAGGACGACCCGGACCGCGACGGGGACGGGATCCTCAATGACAAGGACCCGGAGCCGGACCGCCCGGCCCCCAGGACGGCGTCCGCGCCGGCCACGGACCCGGCCGAGGCCACCGACCCGGCCGGCCCGTCCGGCGCCGTCGCCTCGGCGGAGGGCGCTGACGCCGCCGGGGCGGATCCGGCCGTCCCGCCCGCGGCGGCCCCCGGAGCGGGTGTGACGGTCCGTCCCTGACGTCCTGCGCGGAGTTATGCAGGCGTGACGAGGGCACCTGCCGAGTCCGGCGCGCGGCGGACTAGAATTTGCCACCGGGCTGACGATTTTTTTCGCGCAGGAGCGGGAGCCATGAGCACCACCGACCACGGTGCGCCGGGCAACGGGACGACCAGGGCGCTCCAGGAACTCCAGGACCGTCTCACCGGGGGGCTGGTCGAGCCGGGGGACCCCGACTACGACAAAGCCCGCCGCGTCTGGAACGGCCTGATCGACGCGCGTCCCCGCGCTGTCGTGCGGGCCGGCGACCTCGATGACATCGACCGGGCCCTGGCCGCGGCCCACCGCACGCGGCTGCCGCTGGCGGTGCGGGGCGGCGGGCACGGCGTGGCGGGCCACGGAACGGTCGAGGGCGGTCTGGTGCTGGACCTCGGGCGGCTGCGGGGCGTCGTCGTCGATCCCGCGAACCAGCTCGTGAGCGTGGACCCCGGCACCACCTTGGCCGCTCTCGACCGTGCCACGGCCCGGCACGGGCTCGCCGTTCCCGGCGGCCTCGTCGGCACGGCCGGCGTCGCGGGGCTCACCCTGTGCGGGGGCATGGGCTGGCTGACCCGCAGCAGGGGGCTGACCCTCGACAACCTGGACTCCGCCGACGTCGTGACCGCCGCCGGCGACCACCTGCACGTCAGCGAGGAGGAGAACGCCGGACTGTTCTGGGGACTGCGCGGGGGCGGGGGCAACCTCGGGGTGGTCTCCTCGTTCACCTTCAGGGCTCGCCGGCTGCCGTCCACCGTGCTCGCGGGGAACCTCTACTACCGCAGACCCCACTGGCGGGACGCCCTGACCGCCTTCGCCGCGTGGACGCACGGCCTGCCGGACGAGATGACCCCGGTCCTCATGTTCGCGATCCCGCCCCCGGGGGCCGGGATGGGCGACGAGCCGGTGCTGACCGTGGGGTTCAGCTGGGCTTCCGAGGACCACCCCGCCGGCCTGGGCGTCGTCGACGGACTGCGGGAGGACGCTCCGCCCGACGCCGAGGAGATGGGCCCGACGCCGTGGCCCGCGTGGCAGGGGGCGAGGGGCGGCCTCTTCCCCAAGGGCTCGCACGGCCACTGGCGGAACCTGCCCTTCTCCCGGCTGGACGACGAGGTCGTCGACGTCCTCGTCGGACTGGCCTCCCGGATCACCTGCCGGGGCGCCGGCATCGACGTCCACCACCTCGAGGGCGCCTTCGGCAGGGTGCCCGAGGAGGCCACCGCCTTCCCCAACCGGTCCGCGCGGTACTGGCTGACGGTCCACGGCGTCCGGCAGGACCCCGCCGCCGACGAGTACCTCGCCGCCTTCGTGCGGACCGTGCGCGACGCGATGCAGCCGTTCGCCGAGCACGGCGAGTACGTCGGCCTCATGGGTCCGGACGCCGAGCTCGGGGGTGATCCGGCAGGGGCGGCCCGCCTGGCCTATGGGCGGGAGAAGCACCAGCGGCTGGCCGCTCTCAAGGACCGCTACGATCCCGGCAACCTCTTCCGGCACAACCTGAACGTCCTGCCCGGCCGGCCCTGAGCACACGTCCGGCGGGGCCCCTCGCGCGGGCTCGCGCCCCGAGGAACCGGCGGCCCCGCCCCGTCATGTCCGGGCGATGTCGGTGGCGGCCCTTCCCCGGCCCCGGACCCGGCACTAGGGTCGTCAGTCCAGAGACCCCGCGTTCCCGGGAGGCGCCCCGCATGCCGATCTACGAGTACCGGTGCCGGGAGTGCGGCGACTTCGAGGTCCTGCTGGGCATGGGCGCGGCCACGCGCGAGAGCGACTGCCCCGGCTGCGGCTCCGCGGCGCGGCGGCTGATGAGCGCGCCCGGGCTCTCCCGTGCCGGCGCCCCCGCGGCCCGGCTGATCGAGCGCACCGAGCGCACCGCCGCGGAGCCCGACGTCGTCACGGCGCCCCCGCCCGGGTCCCGGCGAGCGCCCCGGACCACCGGCAACCCCCTGCACCGCAGACTTCCCCGGCCCTGAGAGGCACACCACCGCAGCACAGCCGCCAAGGAGGCACGTCATGCCGGAGCTCATCTTTCCCCTGGACTCGTCACGGCCGTTCGAGGACCAGCAGCTGGTCGGGCACAACCGGTGGCACCCGGAGATCCCCCCGGTGGCCACCGTGCGACCGGGGGACACGTTCCGGGTGCACTGCCGGGAGTGGTTCGACGGCGCGATCGTCAACGACGACTCCGCCGAGGACGTCCTCAACGCGCCGCTGACGACCGTGCACAAGCTCTCCGGCCCGTTCGCGGTGCAGGGCGCCAAGCCGGGCGACCTGCTCGTCGTCGACATCCTCGACGTCGGCCCCATCCCGCAGGAGGACTCCGGCCCACTGGCCGGGCAGGGCTGGGGGTACACCGGCGTCTTCGCGCGGTCCAACGGCGGAGGCTTCCTCACCGACCGGTTCCCGGACGCCTACAAGGCGATCTGGGACTTCCGCGGCCAGACCGCGACCTCCCGGCACGTCCCGGAGGTCTCGTTCACCGGCATCGTCCACCCCGGCCTGATGGGCACCGCGCCCTCCGCGGAGCTCCTGGCCGGGTGGAACGCGCGCGAAGGAGCGCTCATCGCCACCGACCCGGACCGGGTCCCGCCCCTGGCGCTGCCGCCCGAGCCCGAGAACGCCCTGCTCGGCGGGGTTCCCGGCCCCGACGTCGAGCGGGTCGCCGCGGAGGCCGCGCGCACCGCCCCGCCCCGCGAGAACGGCGGCAACCAGGACATCAAGAACCTCACCAAGGGCACCCGCGTCTACTACCCCGTCTTCGTGGACGGCGCGAACTTCTCCGTGGGCGACCTGCACTTCTCCCAGGGCGACGGCGAGATCACGTTCTGCGGCGCCATCGAGATGGGCGGGTTCATCGACTTCCACGTGGACGTCATCAAGGGCGGCATGGAGACCTACGGGGTCACGGAGAACGCGATCTTCCTGCCGGGCAGGACGGACCCGCAGTACAGCGAGTGGATCGCCTTCTCCGGCACCTCGGTGACCCTCGACGGCGAGCAGCGCTACCTCGACTCGCAGCTGTCCTACCAGCGGGCGTGCCTGCACGCCGTCGACTACCTCACGAAGTTCGGGTACTCCCCGGAGCAGGCGTACCTTCTGCTGGGCGCCGCGCCGATCGAGGGCCGCTTCTCGGGGGTGGTGGACATCCCCAACTCCTGCGCCACGGTCTACCTGCCCACCGCGATCTTCGACTTCGACGTCCGGCCGTCCGCGGCCGGACCGCACCAGGTGGATCCGGGCAGGGGGGCGCCGCACGCGGCCGCGTGAGCTCAGGCGGTCCCGAGCGCGAGGTACAGGTCGACCACGGCGGTGGCCACGTCCTGGCCGCACGCCGCGGTGGGGTAGCCGGAGCCCAGCACCGCGATGTGGTGGGCGGTCCCGCCCGTGACCGTCCGCCCCACGCTGTGGGTGTCCCACGCGCCACCGGTGTCCGGCAGCCACCCGTTCTTCACGAGGGAGTCCGCCGTTCCGGCCCCGTCCGCGCGGGCAGCTCCCACGCCCCACGTCTGGGACGGGTGGCTGGGCCGCATCTGCTCCCGCAGCCAGTCGAGGTCCTCCTCGGGCAGCCAGTCCGCCCCGTGGACGACCGTGCCCAGCACGGCCAGCTGGTCGGAGGCGGTGGTCAGGTTGTGACCCCAGCCCCCCGAGGACCGGGTCGAGCCGACGCCCATGAGGTCGTAGGTCTCGTTGAGCTCGCCCTCCATGGCGGAGAGCGTGGGCCCGAGCGCGCCGTAGAGGGCGGTGGTGGACTCGTTGCCGCTCTCGTGCACGCTGTCCCGGATCAGTGCCCGCTGCTGCTCCGTGAGCCGGCCGTCCCGTTCGGCCGCGAGGCGCATGGTGGTGAGGGCCAGCGGGACCTTGGAGAGACTGGCCTCCATGCCGGTCACCTCGGGACGGTGGGCGAAGACCGTGCGGCCGTCCGCGTCCTGCACCACGATCGCGATCTCGGCGCCCACCGCCCCGCTCAGCCCGTCCAGCGCGGTGGTCAGGGAACGCTGGTCCTCCGCCGCCGTGGCCCCGCCCGCGACGGGCAGCGGCCCGGCCGCCGGGCCGCAGGAGGCGGGGACGGCGACCGGCGCGGCGGCCTCGCCGCCCGGGGCGGCGGGGAGCGCCGACGCGGGCGCCGGGAAGGACAGCCCCAGCAGGAGCGCGGCGGTCCCCAGGGTGCGGGCGGTCCTTCGGTGCTGCGGGTGCGGTCGGCTCATGGGTCCCATGCTCCCCCACGGCGGCCGTTCTGCCGATCCGAGCGGGTTCTCCTCACGTAATGAGCCCCCGGTCCGTCCAGGACGTCGGGAGGTGCCCGCCGGAGGGGAGCAGCACGAGCTGGGCCGAGGGCAGCCGCTCGACGAGGCAGCGCGCGTGGGCGGGGGGCACGACGTCGTCGTCCTCGGCGTGGACCACGACGATCTCGAGGTCCGCGAGCGTCCGGCCCACGGTGGAGGGCAGGGCGAAGCCCTGCTCGTCCATGTCCGGGTGCTCCGGGCACCAGCACGGGGCCGCCACGGTGACGACGCGCTGCAGCAGGGTGGGGATCCGGTGGCAGAGGAAGCGCAGGGCCTCGGACCCGCCGAGGGAGTGGCCCACGATCACCCAGGGCTCGTCCGGGATGGCGCGGACGGCCCGGCCGATCGCCTCCTGCCACTGCTCCGGGTCGGGGTCCTCGGGGCTCGGGAGCTCCGGGGCGACGAGGTCGGCGTCGGGCCACTGCCGCCGCACCGCCTCGAGCACCGGGTTGTCACCGGCTCCGGGCTGGGGCCCGGCGCCGTGCAGGAAGAGGATGCGCTGGACCATGGGTCACCTCGGGACGCTGGGAGGTGACGGCGGACGCCGCCTCTCCCAGCGTCCCCGCCGCCGCGGCGGGGTGTCAAGAGCGGCGGGCGGCTCCTGCTCCCACGCGGTCCCGTCCCGGCCCCTCGAGCCGGTCGAGGGCCGCGGTGCGGCCGGTCAGCAGCAGCAGGAGCGCCTCCATGGTGCCCCGGACCTCCGGCCCGCTGCCGGCGCGCCAGTCGATGTCGGTTGCGGTGAGCGTCACCCCGCGCAGTCTCCGGCGCGCCCAGAAGGGGAACGGCATGGACCACACGCGGTCGGCGGCCGTGCGGGCGTCCTCCGGCGGCATGGCGTGGTGCCGCCCCAGGGGCAGGGCGATGTCCTGGGTGTGGACCAGGACGTCCAGCAGCGGCTCGCGGACGGTCGTGCCCGGGGGGTGGCGCCTCGACCCGTCCAGGCGGCGGTAGTCCGCGACGATCTGCTCGACCGGCCGGCGGCCGCGGGCCAGGGCGTCCAGGTACATGGCGCGGTTGTAGTCGCCCCGCCCCCGCCACAGGACCGGGACGAGATCGGCGAGGCCGAACTGGGGTGAGGCGATGACGTGGGCCGCGACGTGCCGGACCGCCCATCCCGGGCACAGCGTGGGGTGGTCCCACTCCTCGGGGCTGAGCGTCTCGAGCAGGTCCGCCAGCGCGGACCGCTCCCGGTGAACAGCGTCCCAGACGGCGGTGCGGTCCATGGTAATCTCCCCCTGGTGGTCAGGTTTGCTGACTAAATCTTCCGGCGGTGGACGCCACGGTGTCAAGGGGTGGGAATGCACGAGGACGCGGGGACGAACACGGGGCTGCTGCTGTACTACCCGTACCGGGACATGGAGATCCGGGTGCTGGAAGCCCTGCACGCCGCCGGCTTCGCGGACCTCTCCTACGCCCAGGCGCGGATCTTCCAGCGGATCGGCCCGGACGGCACCCGCACGGTGCAGCTGGCGGAGCAGGCCCGGGTCACCAAGCAGACGGCCAGCCTGCTCGTGCAGGCCATGGAGGAGGAGGGCTACGTGGAGCGTCGTCCCGACCCCGCGGACGCCCGGGCGCGGCTCGTGACCATCGCCGGGCGCGGCCGGGCCGCCCAGGCGGTGGCGGCCGGTGTGGTCGCGGAGGTGGAGGAGCAGTGGAGGGTCAGGCTCGGGGCGCGGCGCTATGCCGCGCTGCGCCGGGCGCTCGCCGAGCTGCACGAGGAGCCCGGCGACGTCCGCTCCTCGCCGGCCGGCCACGGTCCGCCCGCCTGACCCGGGAGAGCCCGGCCGGCCGCGCGGTGGCGTGCTCCGCCGGGCCCGCGGCGGTCACGGGGGTCCGCCGCGGTCACCCGGTGGCGCGGCGCCGCCGTCAGGACACAATGGGACCATGACCGACGCCGCCGCCGCCCCGGAGGAGTCCCGCACCTGCCGCGCCTACTGGACCGTGGAGCCCGGCCGGGGGGAGCTGCGCACCGCGGAGCTGCCCGGCCCGGGCGCGGAGGACGTCCTGGTGCGGGCGCTGCGCTCGGGGATCAGCCGCGGCACCGAGTCGCTCGTCCACCGCGGCCTCGTCCCGGCGCGCGTGCACGGGCGGATGCGCGCGCCCTTCCAGGAGGGGGACTTCCCGGGCCCGGTGAAGTACGGCTACCTGTCCGTGGGCGTCGTGGAGCAGGGGCCGGAGGAGCTGCTGGGCCGGCGCGTCTTCAGCCTCCACCCGCACCAGGACCGCTACGTGCTCCCGGCCTCCGCCGTGACCCCCGTGCCCGACGACGTCCCCTCCGGGCGCGCGGTGCTCGCCGGCTCGGTGGAGACGGCCGTCAACGCCCTGTGGGAGGCCGCGCCCCGCTTCGGGGACCGCGTGGCCGTGGTCGGGGCCGGGATGATCGGCGCGTGCGCGGCCGCCCTGCTGGCCCGCTTCCCGCTCGCCCGGCTGCAGCTCGTGGACCCCCAGCCGTCCCGCGGGGAGCTGGCCGCACGGCTCGGCGTGGAGCACGCGCTGCCGGAGGACGCCGCGGGGGAGTGCGACGTCGTCCTGCACGCCTCCTCCACCGCCGCCGGCCTGGCGCGGGGTCTCGAGCTGCTCGGCGACGAGGGAGAGCTGATCGAGCTCTCCTGGTACGGCGACGAGGACCCGGCCGTCCCGCTCGGCGCGGACTTCCACGCCCGCCGGCTGCAGCTCCGCGCCAGCCAGGTCGGCGCCGTCGCCCCCGCCCGCCGGGCCCGCCGCACGACCGCCGACCGGCTCGCCACCGCGCTGGACGCCCTGCGGGACCCCCGCTTCGACGCCCTGCTCTCCGGGACCTCCTCCTTCGAGGACCTGCCCGCCACCATGGCGCGGCTCGCCGCAGGAGCCCCGGACGTGCTGTGCCACGTGGTCCACTACGACTGACCGCCCCCCCCGACCCGAGGAGCCCCGTGTTCACCCTGACCGTCCGAGACCACATGATGATCGCCCACAGCCTCCCGGACCCCTTCTTCGGTCCCGCCCAGAACCTGCACGGGGCCACCTACGACGTGGAGACCACCTGGTCCCGGCCGGTCCTCGACGAGCACGGGGTGGTCATGGACATCGGCGTGGCCAACGACCTGCTCGCGGGCGTCCTCGACGGGCTGCGCTACCGCAACCTCGACGAGCACCCGGACTTCGCGGGCCGGCTGTCCACCACGGAGGTCCTCGCCCAGTACGTCGCCGAGCGGCTCGCCGCGGGCGCGGCGTTCGTCGAGGGGCTCGAGCGGCTGACCGTCACCCTCCGGGAGACCCCCGACGCCTGGGCCTCCTACACCCTCGAGCTGCCCGTGCTGAGCGAGCGCGGCGGGCCCGCCCCCGCCCGGTGAGCACCGCGCGCGCGGGCCTCGACGTGGTGGTGCCCGACGACGGCGGGCGGCCCTCCGGCGGCTCGCTCTACGACCGCCGGCTCGTGGCGGCCCTGGGCGCCCTGGGCCGCCCGGCCCGCCTCGTGCCGGTGGCCGGGGACTGGCCCGCCCCGGACGGCGCCGCCCGGGCGGGGCTGCGGCGGGCGCTGGGCGCACCCGCCCCCGGGCGGGCGGTCGTCCTCGACGGCCTCGTGGGATGCGCGGCCCCGGAGACCGTCGACGACGCCGTGCGCTCCGGCGTGCCCGTGCACCTGCTCGTGCACCTGCCCCTGCCCGCCGAGACCGGGCTGGACCCCGCGACCGCCACGGAGCTCGCCCGGCGGGAGACGGCCGCCCTCGCCGCCGCCACCGGCGTGCTGGTGCCCAGCACCTGGGCGGCCCGCGACCTCCGCCGCCGCTACGGCACCACGGACGCCGCCGTGGCCGAGCCGGGCGCCGAGCGCGGGCCGGTGGCCGCGGGGTCCCGCCCGCCGCGGCTGACCTGCCTGGCGTCCCTGACCCCCCGCAAGAACCAGCGCCTCCTGCTGGAGGCCCTCGCGCCGCTGACCGGCCTCGACTGGACCCTCGACCTCGTGGGCCCCGACGGCGACCCCGAGCACGTCGCCGAGCTGCGCGCGGCGGTCCGGGACCTCCCCGAGCCGGGGCGCGTGCACTGCCCCGGTCCCCTCGAGGGCGCCGCGCTGGCCCGGCAGTGGGCGCGCACGGACCTGCTGCTGCTGCCCTCCACGACCGAGACCTACGGCATGGTCGTCTCCGAGGCGCTCGCCCACGGCGTGCCCGCGGTGGTCGCGGCCGGCACCGGTGCCGTCGAGGCCCTCGACGGCACGCCGGGACCCCGGGGTGCGGCCGGTGCCGGCGCTGCTGTCGGCGGCACCCGGCCCGGCGCCGCCCTCGACCCCGCCGGCCCGTCCGCCTGGACCGGGGTGCTGCGCGCCTGGCTGACCGATCCCGCCCTGCGCGCGCAGTGGCGGGCCGCGGCGCTGGCCCGCCGCGAGCATCTGCGCGGCTGGGAGGACACCGCCCGCGACGTCCTCGCGGCGATCGACCCACCCCTCGGCCCGCCTGGCCCCGGCGAGCACGGCGCCGGCCACGACCACGACACCGACCGCACCAGGAGACCGTCATGACGAACCACTCCGCCCCCGACCGGCCCGTCGCCGGTGACTGGCTGGCCCTGCGGGAGCCCGCCGACGCCGCGGCCCGCAAGGACTCCCTGCCGCTGATCGGCCGTCTCGTCCGGCACTGGGAGGAACTCGGGGCCTCAGGTTCCTCGGCCGCCGAGCCCGTCGTGGTCGTGGACCTCGGCGCCGGGACGGGCGCGAACCGGGCCTGGCTCGCCCGGCACCTCCCCGGCCCCCAGCGCTGGATCCTGCTCGACCACGACCGCGAGCTGCTCGACCAGGCCGTGGCCGCGGCCCGGGAGGAGGGGGCCGACGTCGTGCCCGTCCTCGCCGGGGTCGAGGAGCTCGGCAGGGTGCTCGCGGAGCACCCGGCGCCCCGCCGGCTGGTGACGTGCTCGGCGCTGCTCGACCTGCTGACCCGGGAGCAGCTCCGGGAGCTGGCCCGCGTGCTGTCCGAGGAGGCCGTCCCGGCGCTCCTCGCCCTGACCGTCGACGGCGAGGTCCTGATCGACCCGCCCCACCCCCTGGATCCCTCGGTGCTGGGGGCCTTCGAGGACCACCAGCACCGCGGTGAGCTGGCCGGCACCGACGCCGTGCGGCTGGCCGCGGAGGCCCTGCGGGAGCGCGGCATGGTCGTGGACGTGGTGCCCACCCCCTGGTGGATCTCCGACCAGGCGTGGGCCCGGCCCCTCCTGGAGCGGTTCCTCGCCGACCGCGCGGACGCCGCCGTGGAGCACCGCCCGGACCTCACGGCCGAGGCCCACGCCTGGGTGCGGACCCGTCTGGTGGACTGCGCCCGCGGTCGGCTGCGGGCCACGGTGGGGCACGCGGACGTGCTCGGCCTGCCGCCCGTCAGCTGAGGCCGCGGGCGTCCCGTTCCAGCCACAGGACGTCCCGGCCGAAGGAGAGCAGCAGCAGGGCCAGCGCGATGACGGCGGCGGTGACGGCCAGCGGCAGCGGGACCAGGGGGACCAGGGCGCCGAGCAGGACCCCGCCCTGGATCCCCGCGACGACCCGCCGGTACGAGGAGAAGGGCAGCTCGCGGCGCCACGCGGGACGCGCCCGCAGTCCCAGCAGGAAGAGGTAGCGCAGGGCGCCGATCACCACCACCCACCACGCCTCCGGCAGCCCGAGCCGGGCGGCGACGGCCACGGAGAGGAGGAGCAGCAGCACGGCGTCGACCTCCTGGTCGAACCGTGCCCCGGCGCGCGTGGCGCTGCCGGTGCGGCGCGCCACCCACCCGTCGACCCCGTCGAGCAGCCAGGCGGGCAGCGCGACGGCGAACACGGTCCAGCACCAGGCGTCGGCGGGCCGGCCCGCGTCCTGCGCCAGCACGGGGGCCAGCCCCACGGGCAGGAGCGCGGCGGTCAGGGCGACGAGCACGGAGCGGCCCACGGTGACCCGGTCGGCGGGGCCGTAGGGCTCGCCGCGGCGGCGCACGGTGCTGCGCACCACCGCGCCGAGCACGGTGAGCCCCAGCATCCCGGAGGCCACCAGCACGAAGGGCTCCGCGTCCGCCAGGAGGAGGAGCGTCGCGAGCGATCCTCCCAGGGCCGTGAACGCCAGGACACCGTCCCGGCGCGGCGAGGGGCGGGGGCCGGTGGATCGGGCCAGGGGCATGCGGTCGCCTTCCGCGTCGGGGGGTCTTCATCGTGGGCGGGCACGGCCCGCGGCGTCAATCCGGACGACGACGGGCGGTGGCTAGACTGCGCCCATGCCCGCCGAGACCCCGCCCGCCCCCAGCGGGCGGCGGCCCGTTCTGCGCGTGCTGCTCGCGGCCGGGCAGGCGGCGGCCGGACTGGGGCTCCTCGCCGTGCTGTTCCGCGTGCTGGGCACGGACGCGGTGCGCAGCGCCCTCGGGATCCTGACCCCCGCCACGGTGGCGCTCGCCCTGGGCGCCGGGCTCGTGGCCACCACGGCCCAGGCCCAGCGCTGGCGGCTCGTGGCCCGCAGCCGGGGCACGCCGATCGGCTTCGGGGAGTCCCTGGGCGAGTGCTGGGCGTCCGGGCTCGTCAACCTGCTGCTGCCGGGGGGCGTGGCCGGGGACGCGGTGCGGGTGCTGCGCCGCCGCCGGCGGGGCGACAGCTGGCCGGGGGCCGGCGGCTCCGTGCTGGGCGAGCGGCTGGCCGGGACGTCCGTGCTCCTCGCGGCGGGAGTCGTCCCCGCCCTGGCGGTCGGCGGCTGGCTCGCCGCGGCCCTGGGCCTCGGGGCGCTCGCCGTGGGGGCCGTCGCCTGGCGCTCGACGAGCGGCGCCCCGGCGCGGGACCGGGCCGGGGTGTGGGCGCTGTCCGTGCTCGCCTGGACCTGCTACCAGGGCCTGTTCCTGCTGGCCGCCGTGCGCACCGCCCCGCAGGAGACCCTGGGGGACCTGTGGGGGACCACCGTGCTGGGCCTGGCGGGAATGTCCGTGCCCGTCGGGGTGGGCGGCTGGGGCCCGCGCGAGGGGATCACCACCCTGGCCGCGATGGCCCACGGTCTGCCCGCCGGGACCGGCTTCGCGATCTCGATCGGCTACGGGCTGCTCGCCCTGGTCTCCGCCCTGCCGGGGGCCGTGGTCCTGGCGCGCTGGCTCCTGCCCGTCGGTCGCCTCCCGGGCTAGGAACTCCTCGGACCCGGCGGAGGCGACACGGGCGGATCAGCCCGGGGCCGTGCCGGAGGGCCGCCTAGAATCCGACCCATGCACCCCCCCACCGTGCTCCCCGACGCCCGCGCCGGGGACCCCCTTCTCCGGCGCGCCGCAGGGCCGACGATCGCCGGATGGGCCGTCGGCCTCGTGGGGACCGGACTCGTCGTCTGGAGCCCGCACGTCCTGTTCGGCTACCGCAGTCCCTCCGTGCACCTGGTCTTGGACTCGGTCGACGCCTGTGTCGCTCTCCTGGTCGCGTATCTCCTGCACGGGCGGTTCGTGCGTCGACGTCGGTTGCAGGATCTGCTGCTCGCCCAGGGCCTCGTGCTCCTGGTGGTCGCCGGGATCGGCCTGGCCTGGATGGTCGAGGCGGCCGGGCTCGGTCCGGGCGGAACCCTGGACATCTGGTTGCCGCTGGCGCTGCGGCTCTCGGGCGCGGCGCTCATCGCAGCGGCTGCCCTGGTGGGGCCCCGGCGTGACGCGCCCTTCAGCTCCGAGCTGTGGGTGGTGGGCGCGCCCCTGGTGGTCGTCGCCGTGACGTCCTCCGCACTGTGGGCCGTCAGATCGTCCCTCCCCGTGGCCCTCGACCAGCCCGGTGCCCTCGCGACGACCCCGCAGGCGATCCTCACCGGCCACCCCCTGCTGCTGATCGGGCAGGGGGTGGCCGCGCTGTGCTTCTTCGTGGCCTCCGTCGCCTTCACCGTGCAGGCCGTGGAGCACGAGGACCCCCTCCTGCGCTGGCTGGGCCCGGCCTGTGCGCTCGCCGCTTTCGCCCGCGTCAACTACGTCCTGTTCCCCTCCCTGTACACGGACTGGCTCTACGCCGGTGACGTGCTCCGGACCGGTTTCTACCTGTGCCTGCTGGTGGGCGCCGGCCGGGAGATCCAGCAGTACTGGACCGACTCCTCCCGGGCCGCGGTGCTGGAGGACCGGCGGCGGCTCGCCCGCGAGCTGCACGACGGCGTCGTCCAGGAACTGGCGCTCATCCGGATGGAGTGCCACGCCCTGCCGCAGGAGCACCCCTCGCGGAGCCACATCATGGCCGCCTCCGACCGCGCCCTGGACGAGGCGCGCGCCGCCGTCCACGCCCTGGAGCACACGGAGGACGAGGCCCTCGGGTTCACGCTGCACCGGACCGCGAGGGAACTGGCCCAGCGGTACCGGGTGGAGCTCGAGGTGGACGTGGACGACTCCATCGACGCCGACAGCGACCAGCGGCACGCGATCCTGCGCATCACGCGGGAAGCTGTCTCCAACGCGGTGCGCCACGGGCACGCCGGCAGGCTGTGGCTGCGGCTGAGCCGGGACGGCGAACGCCGCCGCCTCACCGTCCAGGACGACGGCGACGGCTTCGACGTCCTCCGCTCGACCGGGGTCCGTGCGGGTTATGGTCTGATCAGCATGCGGGACCGGGCGCGTGGACTGCCCGGTTCCCTCGAGATCGACTCGGAGCTCGGCAGGGGGAGCACGGTGACGCTGACGTGGTAGGGGACGACCGGATGCGCGTGGTCATCGCCGACGACCACGCGCGGATGCGCACGAGGATCCGCGAGGCGCTGGAGGCGGGCGGCTGCGAGGTGTGCGGGGAGGGCGCCAGCGCCGAGGACGCCGTGCGGCTCGTGGCGGAGCACCGGCCCGACGCGGTCCTGCTCGACATCCACATGCCGGGGAGCGGGATCCAGGCCGCCCAGCAGATCACCCGCAGCGCTCCCCGGACCGGCGTCGTGATGCTCACCCAGTCCCGGGAGGACGAGGACCTCTTCGACTCCCTGCGGGCGGGCGCCTCCGGGTACCTGCTCAAGGACGCCGACCCCGCGACCCTGCCCGATGCCCTGCGGGGCGTCCTGGCCGGTGAGGCCGCGATGCCCGCCGCCCTCGTCACGCGCGTGCTCGAGGAGTTCCGCGCGCCGGGCCGGCGGGTCTTCCGGCGGAGGTCCGACGCCGCGGCCAAGCTGAGCCCCCGGGAGTGGGAGGTCATGGAGCTGCTCGCCGAAGGACGGTCGACCGAGCAGGTGGCGGGCAAGCTGTTCGTCTCCCCGACCACGGTGCGGGTCCACGTCTCCACGGTCCTGCGCAAGCTCCGGGTCAAGGACCGCGAGAGCGCCTTCCGGGTGCTCAAGGGCGAATAGGGCCCGCCGCGGGCACCGCGCGGCCTGGTCCTGCCGGCAGCCGCTCCCGCGGCGGACAGCGGCGTTCAGGCATTTGAACGCGACAACGGCTTCGCGTTTACGAACTTGAACGCGGAAACGGGCTCCGAGCAGTTCGACGTGCCGCAGACTTCTCGCGGGGACCCGCTCAGGGGGAGCGGGTCGACGAATCTGGGGGCTCCACCATGTCTTTCGCACGCACTCCTGCTGCACCGTCCGGCACGACCTTCCGCCGGGGTGCCGGACGCGCCGTGGCGGCCCTGGCGATCTCCGCCGTGTTCGGCGGGATCGCCGTGGCCGCGCCGGCGCACGCGGCACCGCCGTCCACGACCGGCGGGGTGTGCAACGGTGTCGTCAACCAGACGGCGCACCGGGGCACCGTGCAGCAGGGCCTGCTGAAGGCGGCCGCGAAGAAGAACGCCGAGCAGATCACCAAGCTGCAGGCCGAGAAGGCCACGCTGGTGAGGACGGCCGAGGAGCTCACGGCCAGGATCATCGCGGAGGAGAAGGGCCTGGCCGAGCTCGAGGCCCAGGCCGCGCAGACCGACCTCGACATCACGGCGGCCGAGGACGAGCAGACCGCGCTGATCGCGAAGCAGGCCGAGACGGTGGAGGCCGTGGCCGCCGCCGAGAAGGCCCTCGACGAGCTGCAGTCGCAGCAGACCTCCCTGCGGGAGCGGCTGGCGCCCCTGGAAGCGGACCTGGACGCCGGGAAGCAGGCGCTCGCCGCCCTGGCGGAGCAGACCGCCGGGGCGACCGCGGACGCCGTGCTGAAGCAGGAGCAGATCGACGCGGCCCGGACCGAGCTGACGACGCTGGAGGCCGCCGCGACCGCGGCGGAGGGTGCCCTCACCGCCAAGAACGAGCAGGTCGACGAGGCCGAGGCCGGGCTCGCCGTCCTGGAGGACACCGCGGCCACGGCCGGGGCCGCCCGCACCGCCGCCGAGTGGGCCGTCGCCGAGGCCGAGGCGGAGCTCCAGCGGCTGCAGGACAGCGGCACTGCCGCCCAGGACGAGCTCGACGCCCAGCAGCGCCTGATCGCCGACGCGCGGGAGACCCTCGCCGCGGCGCAGGACACCGCGAAGGGCGCCGCCGACGCGCTGGCCGCCCAGCAGGCGGAGATCACCCAGGTGCAGGAGACCCTCGCCGCGGCGCAGGACACCGCGCAGCGCGCCGCCGACGCGCTGGCCGTCCAGCAGGCCGAGATCACCGAGGCCGAGGCCGAGCTGGCCGCTCTCGGGACCACGGCGAAGGCCGCCGCGGACGCCGTCGCCGCGAACGAGGCGAAGATCGCCGCGGTGGGAGCCGACACCACCGCGCTCCAGCAGCAGATCGACGAGAAGAGCACGGCCATCACCGCCAAGCAGGCCGAGCTCACGAAGGCCCGGACCGAGCTGACGAAGCTGCAGGAGCGGAGGACGTTCCTGGACCAGGAGATCGCCCGCCTGTCGAACATCAAGGGTGAGGGGCAGACCAAGAAGGAGCGGGAGGCCCTCATCGCCCAGTACCAGGCCGAGGTGAACACCGTCACCGCCCAGATCGACGACAAGAACACGCTGATCTCCGGTCTGCAGGGAGACCTGACCACCCTGCAGAAGCAGGCGGACACCCTGTCCCAGCAGCTGACGGCCAAGCAGCTGGAGAGCGCCGCCCTGCAGCAGCAGGTCGCCCCGCTGCAGGCCTCGTTGACCGCCGCCAACACCGCGGTGGCCACGAAGCAGGCCGAGCTCACCGGGCTGCAGGACGAGCTGCCCGCGCTCAGGTCCGCCGTGACCGACGCGAGCACGGCAGTGACGGCCGGGCAGGCCGAGCTGACCGGGCTGCAGGGTCAGCTGCCGGCGCTGCAGGACGCGGTCACCGCCGCGGCCGACCGCGTCACCGCGCAGGAGCAGGTCGTGGCAGATCTCGGGACCGCCCTGCCGGGCCTCACGGAGGGCGTCGAGGCCGCCCAGCAGGAGATCAGCGACCAGCAGTCGGTGCTGGAGGACCTGCAGGACCAGCTGGCCGAGGCCACGGGAGCGCTCGAGGGCGCGGACGCGGCCGTCACCGCCCAGGAGACGGAGCTTCAGAAGCTCCAGAGTGAGCTGCCCGCGCTGACGGCGGCCGCGGAGGACGCCGCCGAGGCCGTGGCCACGAAGCAGGGCGAGATCGCCACGCTGGCCACGGAGATGGACGCCCTCGTGGCGAAGGTGGCCGGACTGAACACGCAGATCGCGGCGAAGGAGGCCGAGGTCCTGGGTCTGCAGGGTCGCGTGGCTCCGCTCCTGGGTCAGCTTCAGCAGGCGGACGAGGCGGTCAGCGCCGCGGAGAAGCAGCTGACGATGCTGCAGGGCCAGGCCGTGTCGCTGGACAAGCAGGTCACCGCGGCGCAGAAGACGCTCCGTGACCTGCAGGCGCTCAAGAAGCAGAACAAGGACGCGATCGCCGCCCAGACGGCCGTCGTGAACGGTCTGGAGGACCAGCTCGGGAAGGTCCAGAAGCAGATCAGCGCGATCGACGGCACGATCGCGCTCGGCGGCTGCGTCGCCTGACCGCCGGCCGACAGGGGTGCTCGGCGGGTGGGAGCCGGCGGGTCCCGGATCGAACGATCCGGGACCTGCCGCGGCCCCCGAGCAGCGCAGAAGGAGATCCCCCGTGCACGAGGGCACCGAGATCGAGCGCCCGGGCGACGACGTGCGCAGCCCGGGCCGGATCTGCCCCGACTGGTGCGTCGCCCGGCACGGCGCGCAGCTGGGGGAGGAGGACTGGGTCCACGCCGGCGAACCGCTGACCGTCACGGAGGGCGTCACCGCGCAGCTGTGCATGTCCGTCGACCCCGGCAACGGTGAGGAGGACGGGCCCCACATCCTCATCGGCTCGAGCGAGTACACCCCGGCGGCGACCGCCGCGCTGGGACGGTCCCTGATCGCGCTGGCGGACCTTGCGGGATCTCGGCCGCCGCGGTGACCGACCTCCGCGGGCCGGGGCCGGGGTGCTCACGGGCTCATCCGCCGGAGCAGGTCGGCGGCGACGCTGACGGCGATCACCGCCGGGGCCTTGCCCGGGATGCCGGGGAGCCCGATGGGACAGGTGATGCGCTCGAGCGCGCCGTCGGCGTGCCCCTCCTCCCGCAGCCGTCCCCGGAACCGCGACCACTTGGCCCGGGAGCCGATCAGGCCCACGGTCCCGAGGTCGTCCCGGCGCAGGGCCGCGTCGCAGAGGACGAAGTCCTCGGCGTGGTCGTGGCTCATGATCAGCACGTGCGCACCGGCCGGCAACCCGGCCAGCACGTTCTCGGGGACCGGGCTGTGGTGGACGTGGACCTGCGCGGCCCCGTCGGTGACGTCGGCCAGACGATCGGTGTCCAGCTGCCCCTCCCGGCTGTCCACCAGGTGCAGGTGCAGCGGCAGCCGGGACAGCACCCGGCCGAGCTCGTGGCCCACGTGGCCCACGCCGAAAACCGCGACCACCGGCAGGGCGCGCTGGGGCTCGAGCAGGACGCTGACCACGCCCCCGCAGCACTGCCGCCCGTGCGCCACGGCGGCGTGCTCGTTGAGCGCGAAGGTCAGGGTCTCCGGCGTGCTCGCCCCGGTCGCCAGCATCGTCCGTGCCCGCTCGATCACGCTGGCCTCCAGGTTGCCGCCGCCCACGGTGTCCCAGGTGGCGGTCCCGGACACGACCATCTTGGCCCCGGCCTCCCGGGGGGCGTGCCCGCGCACCTCCGTGACGGTCACGAGCACCCCCGGTTCGCCCTGCGCGCGCAGGTGCTGCAGCGCGTCCAGCCAGTCCACGTCAGCGCGCCGCCGGGGCGGCCGGCGCGGCGGCGTCCTCCGTGCGCAGGGCGCGCCGGGCCTCCTGGACGGCCCAGAACACGGCCTCCGGAGTGGCGGGGCTCGCGAGCGAGGTGCTCCGCCCGCCGGGCCCGAACGCGGCCGCGGCCTCCCGCAGCGCCTCGCGCACGCTGAAGGCCAGCATGAGGGGCGGCTCCCCCACGGCCTTGGAGCCGTACACGACGCCGCTCTCGGTGGCCTCCTCGAAGAGGTGCACGTTGAACTCCTCGGGCATCTCCGAGAAGCTCGGCAGCTTGTAGGTGCTGGCGGACTGGGTGGCCAGCCGGCCCCGGTGCGGACCGTCGGAGACGTCCCAGCGCAGCTCCTCGAGGGTGAGCCAGCCGGCCCCTTGCACGAAGCCGCCCTCGATCTGGCCGACGTCGATCAGGGGGGAGAGGCTGTCGCCCACGTCGTGGACGATGTCGGTGCGCAGCAGCCGGTAGGCGCCGGTGAACCCGTCGACCTCCACCTCGGAGGCGGAGGCGCCGTAGGAGAAGTACTTGAACGGCTCGCCCTGCATCCGGGCGGCGTCCCAGTGCAGCCCCTCGGTGCGGTAGTACCCGGCCGCCCACAGCGAGACCCGCTGGAAGTAGGCGTCGTGCGCGAGCTCGGCGAAGGACATCACCTGGTCGGAGAAGCCGATCCCGGTCACTGTGCCGTCGACGAAGCGCACGTCGTCGGGATGGATGTCGAACTTGCGGGCGGCGACCTCGGCCAGCCGGTCGCGGATCTGCTCGCAGGCGTTCTTCACGGCCCCGCCGTTGAGATCCGCCCCGGAGCTGGCGGCCGTCGCGGAGGTGTTGGGCACCTTGTCCGTGCGGGTGGGCGCCAGCCGGACGATCTCCAGCGGCACGCCCAGCGCCGTGGCCGCGACCTGGCGCATCTTGGTGTGCAGGCCCTGCCCCATCTCGGTGCCCCCGTGGTTGATGAGCACGGACCCGTCCTTGTAGACGTGCACGAGCGCACCGGCCTGGTTGAAGGCCGTGAGGTTGAACGAGATGCCGAACTTCACCGGCGTGACGGCCAGCGCTCTCCGGGTGTCGGGGTGCGTCGCGTTGAACGCCGCGATCTCCTCGCGGCGGCGCTCGACGTCGGCCCGGTCGAGCAGCTGCGTCCAGATGGTGCGCAGCCGCTCGGCGTGCCGGACCGGCTGGCCGTAGGGGGTGGACTGGCCGGGGACGTAGAGGTTGCGGTGGCGCAGCTCCGTGGGATCCAGGCCGAGCAGCGGGGCGCACCGGCCCATAACCTCCTCGATCACCAGCATGCCCTGGGGTCCGCCGAAGCCGCGGAACGCGGTCTGGGAGGTCTTGTTCGTCTTCGCGATGCGGCCGTGGACCTGCACGTGGGGGATCCAGTAGGCGTTGTCGATGTGGCACAGCGTCCGCTGCATCACGGGCTCGGAGAGATCCAGGCTCCACCCGCCGTCGCTGGTGACGGTGGCCTCCAGGGCCTGCAGGCGGCCGCTCTCGTCGAAGCCGGCCTCCCAGCGGGCGTGGTACGGGTGGCGCTTGCCGGACAGGGTGATGTCCTGGGTGCGGTTGAGCCGCAGCCGCACCGGCCGTCCGGTCAGCACCGACCCGAGGGCGGCGACGGCGGCGTAGCCGTGCGGCTGCATCTCCTTGCCGCCGAATCCCCCGCCCATGCGCAGGCACTGCACGGTGACCTCGTGGCTGTGCAGGCCCAGGACGTGGGCGACGATCTCCTGGGTCTCCGTGGGGTGCTGGGTGCTGCAGTGCACCAGGACCTGCCCGGCCTCGTCGACGTAGGCCAAGGACGCGTGGGTCTCCAGGTAGAAGTGCTCCTGGCCGCCGAACCCGAACTCCCCGCCGAAGCGGTGGGCGGAGGCGGCCAGCGCGGTGCCGGTGTCCCCGCGGCTGACGGTGGGCTGACCGCCCTGGAAGCTCCCGGCCTCGACGGCCTCCGCCACGGTGATCAGTGACGGCAGCGGTTCGTAGTCGACCTCGACGGCCTCGGCCCCCAGCCGGGCGGCCTCCTGGGTCTCGCCCAGCACCCAGCACACGGCGTGCCCGTGGAACATGACCTCGGCGGGGAACAGCGGCTCGTCGTGCTTGGTGCCGGAGTCGTTGACGCCGGGCACGTCCGCGGCGGTCAGGACCCGGACCACGCCGGGGACCTCCAGGGCCGGGGCCGTGCGCACGTCCTGCACGAGGGCGTGGGCGTGGGGTGCCTGCACCGGCCAGGCGTGCAGCACGTCCTGGTGGCGCACGATCAGATCGTCGGTGTACAGGGCCGTGCCGGTGACGTGCAGGGCGGCGCTCTCGTGCGCGACGGACAGGCCCACCACGGGGTCGACGGGTCGGTCGGCGAGGGACTTCATCGGGACACCTCCAGATCGGCGGTGGGCGCGTTCTGCGCCCAGAACTTGAGCAGGGCCTGCTCGAGCATGGCCGAGCGGTAGCGTGCGCTGGCCCGGTGGTCGTCGATCGGCGTGCCCTCCCCGGCCAGCGCGGCCGCCGCGGCGACGACCGTGTCGCGGTGCCACGGCGCGCCGCTCAGGATGCGCTCCGCGCCGTGCGCTCGGATCGGGGTGGCCGCCACCCCGCCCAGACCGATCCGCACGGACGAGACCGTTCCGTCGTCCACCTGCACGGCGATGCCGACGGCCACGCTGGAGATGTCGTCGAAGCGCCGCTTGGCGATCTTGTGGAACGCGGTGTGCCGGGCGAGAGGCAACGGGATCCGCACGGCGCGGATGATCTCCCCGGGGCGGCGGACGCTGCGCCGGTACCCCGTGAAGTACTCGTCCAGGGGCACCTCGCGCTCGCCCCCGGCGGAGGCCAGCACCACGGAGGCGCCCAGGGCCAGCAGCGCCGGGGCGGAGTCGCCGATGGGCGAGCCCGTGCCGAGGTTGCCGCCGAACGTCGCGGCGTTGCGGATCAGGCGCGAGGCGAACTGCGGGAAGAGCTGGTCGAGCAGGGGCACCCGTCCGGCGAGTCCGCGCTCGACCTCGGACAGGCTCAGGGCCGCTCCGATCTCGATCCCGTCCTGCCGCACCTCGAGGGTGCGCAGCTGGTCGAGCCCGTCCACGGCGAGGGTCAGCCGCGGACGGGCGTGGTGGATGTTGACCCCCACGCCCGCGTCCGTCGAACCGGCGACCAGCAGCGCCTCCGGCGCGCCCTCCAGGTGCTCGAAGAGCTCCGCCAGGGAGCCGGGACGGACGAACCGTGCGCCGCCGGCCTCCACCTGGGTGGGCGCGGCGGGCGGCGCGGGCCGTTCCTGGCGCTGGAGCAGGGGGTCGGCGTCGGCCGGCGCCCCCAGCGCGTAGGCGGCGTCGCGGATGGGCCGGTAGCCGGTGCAGCGGCAGAGGTTGCCGCTCAGGGCGTGCAGGTCGAATCCGTTGGGCCCGCACTCGTGGCCGGCCGCGTGCTCCTCGCCGGTGACCTCGGTGCCGGTCTGCACCTCGTCCTCCGGGCCGGAGGCCTCGCGCTCGGGACGGTAGTACTCGGCGGCCATGGAGCAGACGAACCCCGGCGTGCAGTAGCCGCACTGCGAGCCTCCCCGGACCGCCATCTCCTGCTGGACGGGGTGCAGCGCCGCCGGCGCGCAGGCCCCGGGGGCGGTCCCCAGACCCTCGGCGGTGACGACCTCCTGGCCGTCGAAGGCGACGGCTGCGGGCAGGCACGCGTTGACCGCGGTCCACCGGCTGCGGCCTTCCCCGTCCGGCCGGGCGACGAGCACCGCGCAGGCACCGCACTCGCCCTCGGCGCAGCCCTCCTTGGCCCCGGTCAGTCCTTCACCGCGCAACCAGTCCAGCAGCCGGGTGTGCGGGCCGGCCCCGTCACAGCTGCGGGCCCGACCGTTGACCGTCACTCGGATGTCACTCATGCCTTGTGCTCCTCGGTGCGTGCCACTGGCCGCGACGTGGAGTCAGGTGGTTCCCGAGGGGGACCGGGAGCTCTCTGGCGGCGGACCAGCGCGATTCGTCGTTGCTCGCCCGGTAGATAGTCCGCTTCAGGACCCGCCGTAGGCTGAGTCACACCATAACCACGCCGTGGGGTGGCCGCAAGAGGTGGTGCGCCGACTCCGGCTCCCGCGTGGATCTGGAGGAATTCTTCCGCAATGGGTTGTACCTCACGTCGGACTGCTCTACGTCTGGCTCAGCCAATGGCGGGTCCCGGTCGAGCGGGACCATCTACCGGGCGGGAGGTCCCCGCCGTCAACCGCGTGACGGCGGACAACGACCCCACGGCGCACGCGGAGGTCATGACGATCCGCAGCGCCTGTCGCGAGCTGGAGACCTTCGACCTCAGCGGGGCCGTGCTCTGCACCAGCTGCGAGCCGTGCCCGCTGTGCCTGTCGGCCTCGCTGTGGGCCCGGCTGGACGCGGTGTGCTTCGCCGCCGACCGGCACGACGCGGCGGCCGGCGGATTCGACGACGCCGAGTTCTACGAGTTCTTCGCCCGGAGCGCGGAGCAGCGGGACCGAGGTCGACTCGAAGCGCGTGGCCGACGGCCTGCGGGCGGACGTGCTCTCCTCCGCGGGGCGCCGGTGCTCGACCCGTTCACCCAGACGGCCTTCGCCGCCAACGTGGGCCTCGTCGCGGCGACGGGCGTCCGCAGCCGGTTCGTGGTCACCGCCGCCGGGGCCGAGGTCGTGGCTGTCCCGGGCGCCACTTCGACGACGTCCGGAAGCTGATCGACTCCGGGGAGATCACGCACACGGGCTCGATCCTGCAGGTGATCGGTGATCGGTGACCAGGGCAGGGCCTGAGCCACCCCTGGGAGGGGCGAACCCGGCGGCCGGGGCCTCGCGCCCCGTGCCGCTGCCTTGGGCAGGACACCTCTGCCAGGGCGCCCGGACCTCTCCGGCGTCCCTGGGTCAGTGGCGTGGCGCCGGGGGCTCACCGGGGGAACGCGGGCGGGCCGCCAGGAGCCGGCCCACGGGGCGGCAGGACAGCAGGAGGAGGATTCCCAGGGCGGCGAGGCTGCCGGCGAGTGCGGAGGAGTCGTGCCACCCTCCGGAGAGGGCGAGGAAGCCGGGCAGGCCGGTCGTCAACAGAGCGTTGCCGATGGCCAGGACGCCCACCGCAGGCGCCAGGTCCGCGCGGTCCCGGGCCATGAGCACGAAGAAGGCGCCCCAGAGGGCGGACCACATCAACCACTGCACGGCGAGGACCCGCCCGCCCAGGACGACCCAGGAATGCGCCGCGAAGCCTGCCCCGCTGACGGCCACGACCAGGGAGAACCAGCCCAGCCCGTGGTCGGGCCAGCGGGTGACCAGGTTGACGCCCAGCCAGAGGTAGGTGAAGCCGAAGAAGTACAGCCCGGCGGCCGCGGCGATCCGGGCGCTATCGCCTTCGGCGGAGACGATGAGCCAGGTGGGGGTCATCACCTGCAGTGCTCCCACGAAGAAGTTCAGCGGAGCGGCGGCGGTGCCGCTGATGTGGCCCAGCAGCATCATCCCGTTGATGAACAGAACCGCGCCGACGTAGAGCAGGCCGACCGCGGTCATGGTCGACGGCTCCCGTGAGCGTTACGGTCCCAGGGCCAGGAGGCGGCCATGGTTGTTCCTCGACCTTTCTCCGCCACCGCTCGTCGCCTCGGGCAGTGGCGGGGCCTCGCTCCGGTGCGCCAGGCGGAGTCTGGCGCACCGGGGCATGACCGGGAGGCATCTCACGAGAGGAGGCCTCGCGGGGGCCAGTTCTTGACGGTCTTGGTCCGGGGCGGGGCGTAGGTGCGGATCTTGGACGTGGACAGGTTCAACCGGACCAGGGACTCGGCGATCGTCACGGCTGCGGTGACGCCGTCGACCACGGGAGCGCCGGTGAGCTCCGAGACCTTGCTCTTCAGCCCGGCCATGCCACCGCAGCCCAGACAGATGACTTCCGCGTGGTCGTCCTCGACGGCGCGCATCGACTGGTCCAGGATGGCCTGGACCGCCGCGTCGGGGTCCGACTCCAGCTCCAGGACGGACATGCCGCTGGCCCGCACGGAGGCGCAGCGGTCGGAGAGCCCAGCAAGTTTCAGGCGATCCTCGATGAGCGGGACCGTGCGGTCCAAGGTGGTCACCACCGAGTACTTGTGCCCGAGGTACATGGCGGTGCTGGCGGCGGCCTCGGTGATGTCGACCACCGGCACGTCCAGGAGCTCCTGGAGGCCCTCCCGGCCGTGCTCGCCGTAGCCGGCCTGAATGACGGCGTCGAAGGGGTCGGGATAGGCCTTGACGGTCTCCATCACGGCGATGGCGGCCAGATAGCTCTCGTAGTTGCCCTCGACGGACTCGGCCCCGAACTGCGGGGTCAGGGGCACGATCTCCGTCCCCGGGGCGGCGACGGCCGCTGCTTCGCGGCCGATGGATGCGGTCATGGACTCGGTGGTGTTGACGTTGAGCACGAGGATGCGCATGCGGATGGCCTTTCGGTCGGAGGTCCCGGGCGTGTGGTGGTCGCCGGGGCGGTCAGTGCTTCGGGGCCACGGCGATCTCCTCGCCGTCGACGGCGTGGAACGTGGCGTGGCGGTCGCTGATCAGCAGGTAGATCACGGCGGCCAGGATCGCGCCGACGAACCAGGAGAACCCGGCGACGAAGGTGAAGGCGGGAACGAGTGCGAGGATCAGGGCGACGATCGCGGCCGGTGTGCCCGCGACGATGGCCTTGCGGTTGACGCCGCGGGTGTAGGCGTACTCCCCGTCCGGGGCCTCGGAGTACAGGTCCGGGATGTTGACCTTGCCCTTCCGCACCAGCCAGTAGTCGGCCATGATCACGCCGAACAGCGGCCCCAGCAGCGCCCCCAGTCCGCCGAGGAAGTACACGATGACCACGGGGGAGTTGTACAGGTTCCACGGCAGGATGAGCAGGCCGATCACCGCGGAGACGATGGCGGCCCGGCGGAAGTTCAAGGCGCGCGGGAAGAGGTTGGCCAAGGTGTAGATGGGGGCGACGAAGTTGGCCATGAGGTTCACGGCGATCGTCAGGATGATCAGGGCGAGGCAGGCCAGCACCAGCAGGAAGGTGTTCGGGATGGCGTTGACGACGTCGGTGGGGCCCTCGATGATCGTTCCGTCGATCTGGTACTGAGCGCCCGCGAGGACGATGACGATGGCGGCGAAGAACATCATGTTGATGGGGATGCCGAAGAAGTTGCCGCGCACCACCGAGCGCTCCGAGGGGGCGCCGCGGGTGAAGTCGCAGAAGTTCAGGACGAAGGTGCCGTAGATGACCACCCACAGGGCGGCGGACTGGAAGATGCGCACCCACATCTCGACGCCGGTCAGGGAGTCGGCCGTGGACCAGGCAATGGACCCTCCGGCCTCCACGAACATCCAGATCGCCAGCGCGAGCAGGGTGGTCAGGATGATCGGGCCGGCGAAGGCCTCGTACTTGCGGATCATCTCCATGCCGAAGCTGACGATGACGACCTGCACGATCCACAGCGCGACGAAGGCGATCCAGCCCAGCGTCGAGAGGCCGAGGAACGAGTTGGTGTCGAGCGGTGCCAGGGACGGCGCCAGTGCCAGGATCAGCACCCGGAGCACCAACGAGGCCAGATAGGTCTGGATGCCGAACCAGGCGATGGCCACGCCGCCGCGGACGATGGCGGGGATCTGCGCGCCCTTGACGCCGAAGGCGATGCGGCTCATGACCGGGAACGGCACCCCCGTGCGCTCTCCCATGAACCCGGAGAGGTTCAGGAGCAGGAAGAGCAGGGCGGCACCGAGGACGAAGGCCAGCATGATCTGCCACCCGCCCAGCCCCAGGGCGAACAGTCCGATGGCGAACGCGTAGTTGCCCAGGGAGTGCACGTCGTTGGCCCACAGCGTGAAGATGCTGTAGGCGTGCCAGGTCCGGCCCTTCTTCGTGGTGGGTGCCAGGTCCTCGTTGTAGAGCCGGGGGCTGACGCCCGTGGGGATGGGGCCGGTGGTACCCGGCACGTGGACGGCAGCTTCCACAGCCGGGTCCCCGGTGCCCCAGGGCTCCGAGGTGATCAGGTGCGGGTGCCCGTGCTCGGCGTGCGGGCCGGGAGCGTGCTGTGGGGACATGATTCGGATCTCCCTGCGGCGATGAGAGGTGGGGCCCGGATTCGGGCGGAGGTGGCCTAGGTCCGTGCTGCCAGATGTAGCGCTACTGGCCGGCACATCGAGGTCAACCTGTCATGAATTTCGTATGGCGAAATTAAGATTTCATCCATTGGAATAACTCTAGATGTGGCCCAGGGCACAGTCAAGGGTTCTGGAATGGTAATTTCACTTGTGAACCAATTGCGTCTAAAACGACCACAGGCCGCCGAGAAGGAGCGGGCTCCTTCTCGGCGGCCTGTGCCGAGGCGTGCCGGACGACCGTCAGCTCTCACCCCGGCGGACCAGGCGGCCCCGCGGTGTCTCGAAGTCCACGGCAGTGCCCCGCAGGTAGGTCCGGCGCACCTTTCCGGACAGCGCCTTTCCCTGGTACGGGGTGATCGGGTTCTTGTGGTGCAGCCTCCCGGCGTCCACGACGAACGCGTCGTCGGGCGCGAAGACCACCAGGTCGGCGTCGTAGCCCAGGGACAGCCTGCCCTTGGCGCGCAGGCCGGCGCGCTGGGCGGGCTTCGTCGACATCCACTCCACGACGCGGCCCAGGGCCACGCCCCGGCGGCGGGCCTCGGTCCAGATCAGGGAGAGGCCCAACTGCAGGGAGGAGACTCCGCCCCAGGCCACGCCGAAGTCGCCGTTGTCGAGGTCCTTCAGGTCCAGGGTCGAGGGGGAGTGGTCGGAGACGACGAAGTCGATCGTCCCGTCGATCAGGCCCTGCCACAGCAGCTCCCGGTTGCCGACCTCCCGCACCGGCGGGCAGCACTTGAAGGCGGTGGCCCCGTTGGGCACCTCCTCGGCGAGCAGGGTGAGGTAGTGCGGGCAGGTCTCGACCGTGATGTCCAGGCCGTCCGCCTTCGCCGTCGCGATCATCGGCAGGGCGTCCGAGGAGGACAGGTGCAGGATGTGTGAGCGGGCGCCGGTCCAGCGGGTGCGCTCGATGACCTCGGCGATCGCCAGGTTCTCCGCCCCGCGCGGGCGGGACCTGAGGAAGTTCTCGTAGACGTCCCCCTCCGGGTGCGGGGCGCGGTCGATGGCGCGGGAGTCCTCGGCGTGCACGATCATCAGCGAGTCGAAGGTCTTGATCTCGGCCAGGTCCTCCTCCATCTCGTCGGCCTCGAGGTGCGGGAACTCGTCCACGCCGGAGTGCAGCAGGAAGCACTTGAAGCCGAAGACGCCGTCGTCGTGCAGCTCGCGCAGGTGGGGCTTGTTGCCGGGGATCGCCCCGCCCCAGAAGCCGACGTCGACGAAGACGTTGTTCTGGGCGAAGAGGCGCTTGTACTCGAGGGCCGGCACGTTCACGGTCGCCGGGACCGAGTTGAGCGGCATGTCCAGGACCGTGGTCACGCCCCCGGCGGCGGCGGCGCGGGTCGCGGAGGCGAAGCCCTCCCACTCGGTGCGGCCGGGCTCGTTGATGTGCACGTGGGTGTCCACCAGGCCGGGCAGCAGGTGCTCGTCCTCGGCCAGCTCCACGGTCTCGCGGCCGACCAGTCCGGCGCCGAGGGGCTCGATGGCCACGATCTTGCCGTTGCGCACGCCGACCTCGCGCGGAGCGAAGTGGTCGCCGCAGGAGACGTTCTTCCCGCGCACCACGAGGTCGAACTCGCGGTGATCACCCGCGAAGGTGCCGTCGTCGTCCGCCCCCAGGTGGGGGGCGTCGGAGGCGTCGGCAGGGAGCCCGTGCTCCCGCTTGTAGTCGGCGATGAGGCGGCGGACGCGCTCGGGGTCGTTGGCGTCCTCGCTCACCTCTCGCTGGTGCGCCTGCTCGGCCTCGAACGCGCTCTGGGCGGCGGCCGGCCTGGTGGCCGCGCGCGCGGAGTCCTCCTGGGCGGTCGCCGCGGGGTCCCCGGTCGTCCGCTGCGGGCGCCCGGCGGCGTCCGCGGTGCCGTCCGCGGTGCCGTCCGCCCGCCCCTCGCGCTCCGCGGACGGTTCCTGCGGGGCCGGATGACGCCCCTGCTTGTCGGTCTGCTTCTCGCCCCGGCCGGGAGTGCCCGGCTGCTGCGGTGTCTTCTTCTCCGTCATCGACGTTCCTTCTCGTCATCGGCGTCCGCACGGGGCGCCGGATCGGTCAGTTGGGTTGGGCCCCGGCGAGCAGGTCGGGGAGATCACGGGCGAGCCGGGCGCCCACCTGCTCGAGCAGCCTGCCGGCCTCGCGCATGCTGACCCGCGGATCGGGCTCGAGCTCGGTCAGGGCGTAGGTCCGCAGGAAGCCCGCGTCCCGGCGGGTCTCCTCGTCGAGGGTGGTGCGGCCGCACACGGCCACCACCGGCACGCCGGCGGCGTGCGCCGCGGCGGCGACCCCCATGGGGGTCTTCCCGCCGAGCGACTGCTCGTCGAGGCTGCCCTCGCCGGTGACCACGAGGTCGGCGCCCGTCACCCGGTCGGCGAGACCCACGAACTCCAGAACCACGTCGATGCCCGGACGGCGCTGGGCCCCGAGCACGGCGAGTGCCGCGAATCCCACGCCTCCGGCGGCTCCGGCACCGGGGGACCCGGCCGCCGCCAGGACGGCCGGGCCGAGGACGTCCGCCAGCCGGTCCCGGAAGAGCGTCAGCGCGGCATCGAGGGATGCGACCAGTCCGGGGTCCGCGCCCTTCTGCGGGCCGAACACGGCCGGGGCTCCGTTGGTCCCCGTGAGGGGGTTGTCCACGTCGGCGGCCAGGACGAACTGCGCGTCCCGCACCCGGGGGTCCAGACCGGTGAGGTCGATCCGGGCCAGCCGGGCGAGCTCGGCGCCCCCGCGGCCCAGCTCGTGACCCTCACTGTCCAGCAGGCGGGCGCCGAGACCCTCGAGCAGCCCCGCGCCGCCGTCGGTGCAGGCGCTGCCGCCCACGCCCAGGACGATCCGGGTGGCTCCGGCGTCGAGTGCGGCCCGGATCAGTTCCCCGGTGCCGCGGCTGGTGGCGCCCCCGGCGTCGAGGACGGGTTCGCCGTCCTCGTCCGCCGGCAGGGCGGCCAGTCCTGAGGCCAGGGCCATCTCCACCACGGCGGTCCGGTCGAGGAGGGCGAACCCTGCCTCGACGGGCTCCCCGACCGGACCGGTCACCGTGGTGGGGCAGGCGGTGAACCCGGCCCCGACGGCGGCGTCGAGGGTGCCCTCGCCGCCGTCGGCCACCGGGACGGCCACGACCGTGGCGGACGGTTCCACGGACCGGATGCCCGCCGAGAGGTGCTCCACCACGTCGGTGGCTTCCAGCGAACCCTTGAACTTGTCCGGGGCGACGACGATGCGCACGGCCGGTCCTCCTGTTCTGTGCGGGTGGGGATCAGTCGAGCAGGGCGATCGCGGTCGGAGCGTCCACGCCGCTGGCGGCGAGCTCCTCGAACTCGACCACGTTGTCGATCTCGGTCCCCATGGAGATGTTGGTGACCTTCTCCAGTATGACCTCCACCACCACGGGGACCCGGTGCTTCTCCAGGAGGGTCCGGGCCTGGCCGAAGGCCTCCTGCAGCTTCTCCGGATCTGTCACGCGCAGGGCCTTGCAGCCCAGGCCCTCGACGACCTTGAGGTGGTCCACGCCGTAGCCCTGGGTCTCGGGGGAGTTGATGTTCTCGAAGGCCAGGGAGACGTTCTGCTCCATCTTGAACCCGCGCTGGGACTGGCGGATGAGGCCCAGGTACGAGTTGTTCACCACCACGTGGAGATAGGGCAGGTTGAACTGCGCCCCGACGGCCAGCTCCTCGATCATGAACTGGAAGTCGTAGTCCCCGGAGAGCGCCACGACAGTGGCCTCGGGCTTGCCCCGGACGACGCCGAGGGCGGCGGGCCCGGTCCATCCCAGCGGCCCGGCCTGGCCGGCGTTGATCCACTGGCGCGGGCCGTGCACGTGCAGGAACTGGCCGCCGGCGATCTGGGAGAGCCCGATCGTGGAGACGTAGGTGACGTCCGTGCCGAAGGCGGTGTTCATCTCCTCGTAGACGCGCTGCGGCTTGACGGGGACCTGCGTGAAGTGAGTCTTGCGGTGCATGGAGCCCTTGCGCTGGGCGCAGTCCTTGACCCACACCGACCAGTCCGGCACGGAGAGCTGCTCCTTGCGCTCCCGGGCGACCTCGATGAGGACGTCCAGGGCCGCGCCGGCGTCGGAGACGATGCCGAGGTCCGGGGAGAACACGCGCCCGATCTGGGTGGGCTCGATGTCGATGTGCACGAACGTGCGGCCCCGGGTGTAGGTGTCCAGACCGCCGGTGTGCCGGTTGGCCCACCGGTTGCCGATGCCGAGCACGAAGTCGGACTCCAGGAACGTCGCGTTGCCGTAGCGGTGCGAGGTCTGCAGCCCCACCATCCCGGCCATCAGCGGGTGGTCGTCCGGGATGGCGCCCCAGCCCATGAGGGTCGGGATCACGGGCACGTCCAGCAGCTCGGCGAGCTCGACCAGCTGCGCCGAGGCATCGGCGTTGATGATGCCTCCTCCGGCCACGATGAGCGGACGCCGCGCTGCGGAGAGCATGTCCAGGACCTTCTCGGCCTGCGCGCGGGTCGCTGCGGGGCGGTGCACGGCCAGGGGCTCGTAGACGTCGATGTCGAACTCGATCTCGGCGAGCTGGACGTCCAGGGGGAGGTCCAGCAGCACCGGTCCGGGCCGGCCCGAGCGCATGAGGTAGAAGGCCTTCTGGAACGCCCCGGGCACCTGGCCCGGCTCCAGCACCGTCATGGCCATCTTGGTGACCGGTGCGGCGATCGAGGAGATGTCCACCGCCTGGAAGTCCTCCTTGTGCAGCTTGGCCACGGGGGCCTGGCCGGTGATGCACAGGATCGGGACGGAGTCCGCCCACGCGGCGTAGAGGCCGGTGATCATGTCGGTGCCGGCGGGACCGGAGGTGCCGACGCAGATCCCGATGTTGCCGGGGGCGGCGCGGGTGTAGCCGTCCGCCATGTGCGAGGCGCCCTCGACGTGCCGGGCGAGGGTGTGCCGGATGCCGCCGTGGGCGCGCATCGCCGAGTAGAACGGGTTGATGGCGGCGCCGGGCAGGCCGAAGGCCTCGGTGGCGCCCTCCTTCTCGAGGATGGCGACGACGGCGTCGACCGTGCGCATTCTGGCCATGATGAACTCCTTGGGAGCGGGACCCGGGATCGGGTCGGGAAGCGGTGGGGTGGGGTGGGGTCGGGCAGGTCAGCGGCCGGAGCGGCCGGAGAGCTCCTCGACGAGCTTGAAGAGACCCGAGTGGTCGAGTCCGCCGTCACCCTTGTTGACGGTGGCGGCCACGAGCTGGGCGACGATCGCGCCGAGCGGCACGGCCACGCCGGCCTCGCGTGCGGCGGAGGTCACGATGCCCATGTCCTTGTGGTGCAGCTGGAGCCGGAAGCCCGGGTCGAAGTTGCGGTCCAGCATCTTCTGGCCCTTCTGGTCCAGGACCTTGGAGCCGGCCAGGCCGCCCCCGAGCACCTTCAGCGCGGCGTCCGTGTCCACGCCGTAGGCCTCGAGGAAGACGATGGCCTCCGCGAGGAGCTGGATGTTGCCGGCCACGATCAGCTGGTTGGCGGCCTTGACGGTCTGCCCGGAGCCGGCGGGGCCCACGTGCACGATGGTCCTGCCGACGGCCTCGAGCACCGGGCGGGCGGCCTCGAAGTCCGCGGCCTCGCCGCCGACCATGATCGAGAGCACGGCGTCGATGGCGCCCTGCTCGCCGCCGGAGACCGGGGCGTCCAGCGGGCGCAGGCCGTGCTGGACGGCCTCCCGGGACAGGCGTGCGGCGACGTCCGGGCGGATGGAGCTCGCGTCGATCCAGACGGTGCCCTGTGCGGCGTTGGCGAAGACGCCGTCCTCGCCGGTCACGACGCCCTCGACGTCCGGGGAGTCCGGGACCATCGTGATGACGACGTCGGCGTTCTCGACAGACTCGGCCACGCTGGACGCGCCCTTGCCGCCGGCCTCGACGAGCTGGTCGATCTTGTCCTGGGAGCGGTTGAAGCCGACGACGTCGTAGCCGGCCTTGACGAGGTTCTTGGCCATGGGCAGGCCCATGATGCCGAGTCCGATGACGGTGACGTTGGTCATGGTGGGAGTCCTCACTGTGGGGGCCCGTGCGGTGCGGGCGACGGGCGGTGGTGGCAGGTGCGGGGGAGGAGGTGGATCAGGCGCCGGGGCGGGCCGCGGACCATGCGGCGGTCCAGGCGAAGGGGTCCTCCTGGGAGGCCTTGTACTCGAGACCCACCCAGCCGGCGTAGCCGAGCTCCTGGGACCGGTCGATCCACTGCTGCAGGGGCAGCTTGCCGGTGCCTGGTTCGTTGCGGCCGGGGGCGTCGGCGATCTGGATGTGGCCGAAGTCCGCGGCGTGCTTCTCGATGACCGCGGCGACGTCGTCGCCGTTGACCGACAGGTGGTAGAAGTCGGCGAGCAGCCTGATGTTCTCCGCCCCGGCCTGCTGGACCTTCGCGATGACGTCGAGGGCGTCCTGGGCGGTCTTCAGCGGGTAGGCCTCGGTGCCGGAGACCGGCTCCAGCAGCACGGTGCCGCCGATGCGCGCCACGCCCTCGGCGGCGGCCACGAGGTTCTGCACGGCCAGTTCGTCCTGGGCCTGCGGGGTGTGCTCGGGCTGACGGTTGCCGTAGAGGGCGTTGAAGGCCTTGCACCCGGTGCGCTCGCCGATGGCAGCGACCACGGCGACGTTCTCCTTGAACTCGCTGCCGCGACCCTTCCAGGACACCAGGCCGCGATCACCGCCGGGCATGTTGCCGGCGTTGAAGTTCAGCCCGGTCAGCTGCACTCCCGCGTCCCCGATCGCGCTCACGAAGGCGTCGACGTCGCGGTCCGCGGGCACGGACTCGGCGAAGGGCCACCAGAACTCGACCGCGTCGAAGCCGGCGGCCTTCGCCGCGGCCGGCCGTTCGAGCAGGGGCAGGTCGGTGAGAAGGATGGAGCAGTTCACGGTGTAGGACATCTGGATCCTCCTGGTTCAGGCGGGCCCCCACTTATTTCGAGATGTGGAAGGCGATTTCTGTCTTATGAAACAGCGTACGGTCCGCTGTGATGCAGGTCAATCCCCGATTGGAAAAACTATTTCGTTATGTGGAAATGCGCAGTCATGGTTCGGTGGCATGGAAGGACCCCGTGCCGCCACGGTGGCAGGGCGGCACGGGGTCCGGTCGGTGGGGACGGGATCGCCGTCGGGTCAGCGCAGCTTCATCTGCCGGTTGACGTCCTTGTAGAGCAGGTAGCGGAACCGGCCCGGGCCGCCCGCGTAGCAGGCCTGGGGGCAGAAGGCCCGCAGCCACATGAAGTCGCCGGCCTCGACCTCGACCCAGTCCTGGTTGAGCCGGTAGACGGCCTTGCCCTCGAGGACGTAGAGGCCGTGCTCCATCACGTGGGTCTCGGCGAAGGGGATCACCGCGCCCGGCTCGAAGGTCACGATCGTCACGTGCATGTCGTACCGGACGTCGTCCGGGTCCACGAAGCGGGTGGTCGCCCACTTGCCGTCGGTTCCCGGCATGGGGGTCGGCTCGACCTTCTGCTCGTTGGTGACGAACGGCTCCGGGACCTCGATGCCCTGGACGTACTCGTAGGCCTTGCGGATCCAGTGCAGGCGGGCGGGTTCGCCGCCGGTGTTGCGCACGGTCCACTCGCACTCCGGCGGGAGGAAGGCGTAGCCGCCGGGAGCGAGCTGGTGCTCCTCGCCGTCGACGGTCAGGACCAGCGTCCCCTCCATGAGGAACAGCACGCCCTCCACGCCGGACTCCGTCTCGGGTCGGTCGCTGCCGCCGCCGGGGGCGACCTCAACGATGTACTGCGAGAAGGTCTCGGCGAAGCCGGACAGGGGGCGGGCGAGCACCCAGACGCGAGTGTCGTCCCAGAACGGGAGCCGGCTGGTCACGATGTCGCGCATGGTCCCGCGCGGGATCACCGCGTAGGCCTCCGTGAACATCGCCCGGTCCGTGAGCAGCTGGGTCTGGTCGGGGTGGCCGCCGTGCGGCGCGTGGTAGGTGGTCTCGCTCATGTGAAGTCGCCTCCGGTGGTCGATGTGGCCGGTGCCGCGGCCTTGGGGTGGGCCAGGGAGAAGAGCTCGTGCTCTCCGATGCCGGCGCTCTCCTCGAGCTCCTCCCCGGAGATCGCTCCGCACAGCACGCCGCGGTGGACGAAGCGGGCCAGGGCGCGGGCCGTGGCGGGCTCGTCCATGATCTCCGACTCGATGCCGTGCACGTAGTTCTTCAGCCGCAGCGCCGCCGCGGCGAAACCCTCGCGGTAGAAGAAGTACGTGGCGAGGTAGCGGGTGGGCAGCTGGTGCGCGTGCAGGTCCCAGCCCTGGTAGTAGCCCCGCTCCAGGGAGCGGCGCACCAGGCGGGAGTGCAGCCGCCAGGCGGCCAGCTTCTGCTGGTCGTTCCCGGTGGGCAGGATGTTCGTGGAGCCGTCGGACAGCCGCACCCCGGTGCCGGCCACGGCGACCTGCATGACGGCCTTGGCGTGGTCGGCGGCCGGGTGCTCCATGGACTGGTACTGGGCGGCGATCTGCAGGGAGTCGGAGTAGTCGTAGGTCCCGTAGTGCAGGGCCTCGACCCGTCCGTCCGTCCGGTGGAGCATCGCCGGGATGGGGCAGGTGCCGTCGGTTCCCAGGATCATGGGGGCGGTCTCCATCTGCACCTCGAACCGCAGCCGCCCGGCCGGCAGCCCGAGGCCGGCCTCCAGCTGCTCGCAGGCCTCGACCATGACCTCGACCTGCTCCAGGGTGCTCACCTTGGGCAGGGTGAGGACGAGGCCGCGGGGCAGGCCGTCCTCGCTGTGCCCGGACGCCCGCAGCCCGCCCTCGCGCACCAGGGTGGTGAGGAACAGGTCGAGGGTGCGCAGGCCGCGGTCCCGGGTGGGGGCCTCGAAGCACTTGAAGCGGATGCCGATGTACGGCGGTGCGGTGCCCTCCCGGACGGCCTGGGCCACGGTGTGTGCCCCACGGACGGACCACTCGTCCTCCTCCTGGTCCCCGCGGTCACCGAAGCCGTCCTCGAAGTCCAGACGGAGATCCTCGATCGGCTCGCTGGCGAGCTTGCGCTCGACCGCCCGGGCCACCTGGTCGACCAGCTCGGGAGCGGCCCCCTCGGGGGCGATGCGCGCCGCGAGGACGCCCACCCCGAGTCCGGCCACGGCCTCGGCGGCGCGCGCCCCCCACTGCTGGGCCGTCTCAGGGGTGAAGGTGTCGGCCGGGAGGTAGACGGTGTGCACGGGTTGGCGGGTTCCCGGATCTCCCGGGTAGGCCCGCTGGAGCAGCTGGTCGGTGCCGGTCAGCAGCTCGGCCGCGCGCTGCTGGAAGGCCCTTCCCAGCGTCCTGGTGCCCAGGTCGCCGGCGCTCACTTCGTGGTCACCCGGTCGCGGGCGGACTTCTCGAGCAGTTCGTAGGCGGGCAGGGTGAGGAAGTCGACGTACTCCTCGTCCAGGACGAGATCGGCGATGAGTCGCGCGGCCGGCTCGAAGTACGCCTCGAACAGCTCCTGGCCGACCTCTGCGCGCAGCACCTCCTGCTGCCTCTGGAGCTCCTCGGCGACGAGCTCGCGGGTCGCGGTGTTGCCGGTGTCCTCGTACACCACGCCGTTGCGGATCTGCTGCCAGATCTGCGAGCGGGAGATCTCGGCGGTCGCGGCGTCCTCCATGAGGTTGTGGATGGCCACGGCCCCGTTGCCGGAGAGCCACACGGCGGTGTAGCGGACGGCCACGTAGAGGTTGGCCGCGAGCTCCTGCTGGGTGCTCACCCGGCCGGCGCTGGGGACGTCGAGCAGCTGCTCGGGGGTCACCTGCACGTCCTCGCGCAGCCGGTCCACCTGGTGGGGCCGCTCGCCGAGGACCTCGTCGAACACCTCGCGGCAGGTGGGCACCAGGTCCGGGTGGGCCACCCAGGACCCGTCGAAGCCGTCGCTGGCCTCACGGGTCTTGTCCGCGCGCACCTTGGCGAACGCGGCCTCGGTGGCCTCCTGGTCCCGGCGGTTCGGGATCACGGCGGCCATGCCGCCCATCGCGAAGGCGCCGCGGCGGTGGCAGGTCTTCACGAGCAGCTCGGTGTAGGCCCGCATCAGTGGGGCGGTCATGGTGATGGTCGAGCGGTCCGCCAGGACGAACCGCTCGCCGGCGTCCCGGAAGTACTTGATGATGCTGAACAGGTAGTCCCAGCGTCCCGCGTTGAGCCCCGAGGCGTGCTCCCGCAGCTCCCAGAGGATCTCCTCCATCTGGAACGCGGCGGGGATCGTCTCGATGAGCACGGTCGCCCGGACGGTGCCGTGCTCGATGTCCAGGTGCTCCTCGGCGAACGTGAACACGTCGTTCCACAGCCGCGCCTCGAGGTGGGACTCCATCTTCGGCAGGTAGTAGTACGGTCCGTGCCCGTTGGCCAGCAGGAGCTTCGCGGTGTGGAAGAAGTGCAGGCCGAAGTCCACGAGTGCGCCGGAGACCGGCTGCCCGTCCACGGTGACGTTGTGCTCGGGCAGGTGCCAGCCGCGGGGTCGGGTGACCACCACGGCGAGCGGGGCGTCCTGGCGCAGCGCGTACTCCTTGCCCTCCGGGGAGGTGAAGGACAGCGTGCCCCGCGCGGCGTCGCACAGGTTGAGGATGCCGTCCACCTGGTTGTGCCAGGTGGGGCTCGAGGCGTCCTCGAGGTCGGCGAGCCACACCTTCGCCCCGGAGTTCAGGGCGTTGATCGCCATCTTGGCGGGAGAGGCGGGCCCGGTCATCTCGACCCGGCGGTCCTGGAGGGCGGGCGGTGCCGGGGCGACCTTCCACTGGCTCTCGCGGATCTCCCGGGTCTCCGGGAGGAAGTCCAGGGTGCCGGTCTCGGCGGCCCGGCGGCGGTTCTGCTCCCGGGCGCCGAGCAGCTCGGTGCGGCGGTCGGCGAAGTTCTGGTGCAGGGCCTCCACGAAGGCGAGGGCCTCGTCGGTGAGGATCTCGCTCGCGCGGTCCAGGCCTGCTGGGGTGGTGAACTCGATGGCCATGGTGGTCTCCGTTCGGTGCTGGGTTGGGTGGGCGTCGCCGCCCGGCAGGGAGCGGCCTCGACGCGCGGTGGTGCGGGGGCGGTTGCCGGGCTACCGCTGGGCGGCCACCAGTGAGTGCTGCTGGGCGTCCTGCTGGGCCACCCGCTGCACCGCCTCGGCCACGGCCGGGGCCACGTGCTGGTCGAAGACGCTGGGGACGATGTAGCTCGCGTTGAGCTCGTCCTCGGCCACGCAGTCGGCGATGGCCCGCGCGGCGGCGACCAGCATGTCGGTGGTGATGTCGGAGGCCCCGGCGTCGAGCAGGCCGCGGAACAGGCCGGGGAAGGCCAGGACGTTGTTGATCTGGTTCGGGAAGTCAGAGCGGCCGGTCGCGACCACCGCGGCGTGCTCCGCGGCGACGCCCGGGTCGACCTCGGGATCGGGATTGGCCATGGCGAAGACGATCGCACGGTCGTTCATGGACGCGATGTCGGCCTCGTCGAGCAGGTTCGGCGCGGAGACGCCGATGAAGACGTCGGCGCCGACCACGGCCTCCTTGAGGGAACCGGAGAACCCGGCCTCGTTCGTGTTCTCGGCGATCCACTGGCGGTGGGCGTCGTCGTAGCTCTCCCCGCGGTGGATGGCACCCTTGCGGGAGCAGGCGACGATGTTCCGCACGCCCTGAGCCTTGAGCAGCTGAATGATCGCGTGCCCGGCCGCGCCCACGCCCGAGACCACGATCTTGACGTCCTCGATCTTCTTGCCGACCACCCGCAGAGCATTGAAGAGGGCGGCCAGGGCCACGATCGCGGTGCCGTGCTGGTCGTCGTGGAAGACAGGGATGTCCAGCTCCTCGCGCAGCCTCGCCTCGATCTCGAAGCAGCGGGGGGCCGCGATGTCCTCCAGGTTGATCCCGCCGTAGACCGGCGCCATGGCCTTCACGATCCGCACGATCTCGTCGGTGTCCTTCGTGTCGAGGCACACGGGCCACGCGTCGACGCCGGCGAAGGCCTTGAACAGGGCCGCCTTGCCCTCCATGACCGGCAGCGCCGCGGCCGGGCCGATGTCGCCCAGGCCGAGCACCGCGGTGCCGTCGGTGACCACGGCCACCGTGTTGCGCTTGATCGTGAGCCGCCGGGCGTCCTCGGGGTTGTCGTGGATGGCCATGCACACCCGGGCCACGCCGGGGGTGTAGGCCCGGGAGAGGTCGTCACGGTTGCGCAGCGAGACGCGGGGTGTGACCTCGATCTTGCCGCCGAGGTGGATGAGGAACGTGCGGTCGCTGATCTTGCGGACTTCCACGCCGTCGAGGGCGTTGAGGGCGTCGCGCACCTCGTCGCGGTGGCTGGCGTCGGAGACGTTGCAGCTGACGTCGACGACGACGTGGCCCGAGTGGGACTCGACGACGTCGAGGGCGGTCACGGCCGCACCGGCGCGCGCGGCGGCGGTGGCGAGCTCGCTGGTGACCGTGAGGCCTGCCGGCGCCTGGACGCGCAGGATCATCGAATAACCGGGACTGGGCGTGGCCATGGTTCCTCCAGAGGCTGTGGTTTGACAGTTTCAGTCGTATCGTGGAATGAAACTTTCGTATTATGGATATTATGGGAGTCAGCTGAGGTTGGCAAGCGTTCTTCGTGACACCTGTCACGGACTTTCCGGCCGAGATTCCGCCCGCCGCACGCAGCGCCCGGGCCGTACCGACGGGAGATGTCAATGACCACCACGACCACACGAGCCGGCTCGGGCGGGGTGCAATCGGTGGAACGCGTGTTCGAGCTCCTCGAGGTGATCACCGCGGCCGGTGGCGAGATGTCGCTCAGCGAGCTCTCCGCCACCGTGAAGCTGCCGCTGCCCACCATCCACCGGCTGCTGCGCACGCTGGTGCCCTCCGGCTACGTCCGCCAGCTCCCCAACCGCAACTACGCGCTGGGTCCCCGCCTGATCCTGCTGGGGGAGGCTGCCGGACGCCAGTTCGGCTCCGCAGCCCGCACCCGGCTGGACGAGCTGGTGGCCGAGCTCGGCGAGTCGGCGAACATGGCCGTGCTCGACGGCCAGGAGGTCGTCTACATCGCCCAGGCCCAGTCCAACCGGTCGATGCGCATGTTCACCGAGGTGGGCCGCCGAGCCGACACCCACGACACCGGGGTGGGGAAGGCGATGCTCGCCACCCTGCCGGACGAGCGGATCCGCGCCATCGTGGGCGCCGCGGGCATGCCCACGCCCACGCCCAAGAGCATCGGGACCCTCGAGGAGCTCTTCGCGGACCTGGACCGGATCCGGGAGCGCGGCTACGCGATCGACGACGAGGAGACCGAGCTCGGGGTGCGCTGCTACGCGATGGCGGTGCCCGGGGCGCCGACGCCCACGGCCATCTCCGTCTCGGGGCCCGTGTCCCGGGTGGACGAGGACTTCGGCCGCCGGGCCGTGCCCGTGCTGCGGCGTGCCGCCGAGGCGATCGCCGCGGAACTGATGCCCGGCCCGGCCTGAGATCTGCTCGTCCCGACGGCGGCGCCTGCCGGCCCCATGGGGCCGGCAGGCGCCGCCGTCGCATGCTCGAGCGGACTCAGGCGTCTCCGCCCGCGTTGCCGGTGGTGCCGGCGGTGACGTCGTCCAGGCGGTAGCGCGCGAAGGCCCGGGCCGGGGCCGCGGCGTCCACCTCCCCACGGTCGGCGAGCATCTGCAGGGCCCGCACCACGATGGAGTGCACGTCGATCCTGAACCAGCGCCGGGCCGCGGCACGGGTGTCCGAGAAGCCGAAGTCGTCGGCGCCCAGGGTGGCGAAGTCGTGGGGCAGGTACTGCCGGATGCGGTCCGGCAGCTCCGAGACGAAGTCCGTCGTGGCGATCACGGGCCCCTCCGCCCCGGCGAGCTGCCGGGCCACGAAGGGCGTCCGGCGCGGTGCTCCCGGATTGCGGAAGGCCTCCTGCTCGGCGGCCAGGCCGTCGCGGCGCAGCTCGTTCCAGGAGGTCACCGACCACACGTCGGCCGAGACGCCCCAGTCCGCGGCGAGCACCTGCTGGGCCTGCAGCGCCCACGGCACCGACACGCCCGAGCCGAGCAGCTGAACCTTGGGGCCGGGGTGCTCGGAGCGGGCGATGAGGTGGATGCCGCGCACGATGCCCTCGACGTCGACGTCCTCCGGCTCGACCGGCTGCTGGTACGGCTCGTTGTAGACCGTGAGGTAGTACATGACGTTCGGGTCCGCCGAGTCCGGGCCGTACATCTGCTCGATGCCGTGCCGGACGATGTGGGCGATCTCGTAGCCGTAGGCCGGGTCGTAGCAGCGCACGGCCGGGTTCGTGCCGGCGAGCACGGGGGAGTGGCCGTCGGCGTGCTGGAGGCCCTCGCCGGTGAGCGTGGTGCGCCCGGCGGTGGCCCCGATGATGAACCCGCGGGTCATCTGGTCGGCGGCGGCCCAGAAGGAGTCGCC
>NZ_JBHZTA010000015.1:0-37930 GCF_042879215.1 Kocuria arenosa
CAGCACGCTCAGCCGCCCGCCGAGCTCATGGACCTTCTGTTCAGCGATGGATCTCGTCATGACGACCTTTCCGACAGTGTCCGTTCCAGGGCCGACCCCATAGGGGCAGTCGTCCTGGTACGGGCGGGCGCACGACCCCGGCCACGTCGCACCGTGGTGGGGTCCCGCCGGCCACCCCGCTCCGGCATAGTAAGCGTACTTAGGCGAATATTATGGCCCCGCGGCCGGTGGTCAAACACCCATCAGCCCCATCCGCCAGGAAATCCCCCACTGCATCATCTGCGACAGATATCGGACGTGTTGGTGTCCTGGTGGTTTCCTGTCTCCGGTCTGCGGCTTCCGCCGTTTCGTTGTGGGGCCCACGATGGTGGAAAGACGGTCGACCAGGAGCGGATCCGGTGCGGACTTTCGGTGCGGAAAAGGAGCTGTTGCTCGTCGATGCGGAGACTCTGAAGCCGTTGGCCGTCGGCAAGGAGGTGGCCCACCACCACGAGCGGCGCCTGGGCGCGGCCCGCGCCATCCGGAGACGGTGTCCCTGTCCGCGGAGCCGGCCGAGGTGGTTGCCTGCCATGCGTTGACGGTGGAGTTGCAGCAGGAGCAGATCGATGTCATCGGCTCGCCCCAGCTCACCTTGAGCGAACAGATCGCCGCCATCCGGACCGGCCGGAAGTTGGCCGATGAGGCTGCCCGGGCGGTGGCGTAGGCGACGTCGGTGTCTGCCGATCTGCCGCACCTCGTCCCGGAAGCGCGGTACCGCCGGATCCAGCAGCACGTGGGCCGGTTGGCGGCCGAACAGCTGACCTGCGGCTTCCACGTGCACGTGGCGATCACATCGCGTGAGGAGGGCGTGGCGCTGCTGGACCGGATCCGGGTGTGGCTGCCGGTGCTGAGTACCAACTGTCCGTTCCGGTACGGGGTGGACACCGGCTTCGCCTCCTACCGGTACCAGGCCTGGACACGGTGGCCCACTGCCGGGGCCGGCGAGATCTTCGGGACGGTGGCCGAGTACGACCGGCAAGTGCGGCTCCTGCTGGAGTCCGGGGTGCCGGTCGATGACGGGATGGATTACTTCGACGCCCGACTTTCGGCCCGTTTCCCAACCGCGGAAGTGCGGGTGGCCGATGTGTTCCTGCACCCCGTCCACTCGGGAGTGATCGTCGCCCTGGTGCGCGCTCTGGTGGAGACCGCAGCCCGCGCCTGGCGTGCCGGCCTGCCGCCGGCCCCGGTGGGGGCCACCCAGTTGCGGGCCTGGTCCTGGCGGGCCGCCCGCTCAGGGGTCGAGGCCCAGCTGGTGAGCCCTACCACGGGCACCCCGGCCGCAGCCGGGGAAGTGGTGGCCGAGCTGCTGGAGCTGCTGCACCCGGTACTCCCCGAGGCCAGCGAGGACGAGCAGGTCCAGGCCGTGGTCGCGGCCATCCTGCGCGATGGACAGGGGCCCGCACCCAGCGCGAGGCCTCCACGCCCCGCCGCGACCTCCACGATGTCGTGGCTGCCGCCCTGAACCTCGGTGATCCCACCACAGCAGGAGGGCAAGGAGACCACCGCCCGTGAGGGATGGACCGGATCAAGTGGGCCCTGGTCAGGCCGAGGGTAGGACCGTAGCCTGGGATCAGGTTCAGTAGCGGGCCGGGACCAACGCACCGCGAAGGAGCCATGCTCGTGAATCTGCAGCTGTCGGTCATCACGGACATCGACCCGGCTACCCACCAGGTATATCTGACTGTTACGGGCACCCTGACCGAGGCCAACCATCAGCTCCTGCTCCGGGTGCTCCAGCAGACCCAGGCTCTCACCGCGGGCCTCGAGGTGCTGGTGGATCTGACCGGGACCGCCTCGTGGGAGGCCTCCGCGATGGATCTCCTGCTCTGGGAGATCGACCACCCCGACCCCGACGAATCCCTCCCCCCGGTGGGGTTCATGGTTCCGACGCCACCGGCGTGCTCTCCCGGTACTGGCGCCACCCCGGGACCCCGAACCGTGTGGACCGGGGCGTACAGGAAGGCACATGGCGATGACCGCTGAGCCCACTACCAAGACCTGCCTGGGGAGCCACACCGATCAGCTGATAGCACCCCGGGGACACCGGGGGTGTTCCGCGGCACCGGGTTGGTCGAGGACAACTGGCACGACAGCGACGAAAGCGTACGCACCGACCTGCTGACCGCCGGGGCCCCCACCCCAGCCCACCTGCGCAATGACCCAGGACACAACAGCACCGAGCACACCACCGGATGAGGACCAACAAAGGCTTTCAAGTCGACATCGTCGGAGGAGCAGATGGACGACACCACCGCCGGGTCCACCCAGGCCTGGCTGCTGAGCGAGACCATGGACCGTGACCGGTTCACCCTGCAAGCCCTGTGGGAGGGTTACCGCGGGCAGGGCGGGACCGTGGAACAGTTCGAGATCGAGGCCTACCTGCAGCAGTGCCTGCACCTGCCGGCCTTCCAACGCGACATACTCATCCACGCCGCCAATCAACTGCTCGAGGCCCAGCACCAGCCCCGGCTGCCCTACACCCGGGACCTGCTCCACGGTGCGGACACCACTCCCGAGGAGTAAGACCCTGGCCCAAGGACGTGACAGGAGGATGCTTCCCCGGGATCGGCCGCCTCCCCCGGTGCTGGAAGACTCCTCGTCCTCCGTCGCGAGATCGGGTAGGCCCCGGCGGTAGACGCGTCTTCGGGGAAGACATCGAGCCCCGCGGCGACCTGACGCGCCGGTGCCACTGGCCGGTGCCGGACTGTGCCAGCGGCTCGGGCCAGGACCGGGGCTGGGGCTGGCCAGTCTGGGGGTCCCAGTTGCACCCGGTCGGGGATCCAGAGACGACTGCGGCCTTGCACCTCCACTCGGATGCCGAGGATGCTTTCGAAGACGGCCTCCGATTGGCCGGGGGGCCGGTTGCCCTGGCGTCCGCCGGCTCGTGGTGAAGAACACGTCTGGGGCCGTGACAACCCGGGCCCTGGGTCTGCCACCCGTGCCCGCCGCCGCTCCGGGCGGCCCCAAAGTCGGTCTCATGATCTCCAGTGACGCAGGTGAGGCCGGTGAGCTCGGTGCCGGTGGTGACCTCAGCAGCGGCCCTGGAGGTCCGGACGTCCTCCCTTCCGGTGCCAGAGGGGTGCAAAGCGTGCAAACCCCTGGTCAGGGCAGGTCTCGGCCTTTAGCCTGGGTGGGGTCCAGCAGCCGGCCACGTCAATTCTCGTCGCCAGGAGCTGATCATCATGCGGTCGTTCATGCCTCCGTGCGGGCCGGTCCATGGCTGGACCGACGGTGAGGTGATCCGGGCGACCGGGATCCCCTACGCCACGGCCGGCAGGTTCACCGCCCCCACCCCGGCAACCGACTGGACGGAGCCTCTCGACGCCACGGCACCGTCCCCGGCGTGCCCGCAGGTGGCCTCGGCCTTCCTCGAGAAGGTCCTCGGCGGGGCCATGGGGGATCTGCCGCGGGACGAGCACTGTCAGCGGCTGTCGGTGACCCTGCCCCGCGACGTGGCAGCCGGAGAAGACCTGCCGGTGATGGTGTGGATCCATGGCGGCTCCTACACCACCGGAGCCGGAGACGCGGAGATCATGGACCCGGCCCGGCTGGTCGCCGAACAACGCGTGGTGGTCGTGACGGTCACCTACCGGCTCGGGCTGTTCGGCTACCTGGGCTCGGGCCACCACCGCCCGGCCAACCTCGGCCTGCTCGACCAGCTGGAAGCCTTCCGCTGGGTGCGGCGCAACATCTCCGCCTTCGGCGGCGACCCCAGTAACGTCACCGCCTTCGGCCAGTCCGCCGGGGCTGATGCGGTGGCCCACCTCATGGCCACCCCCGACGCCGCCTCGCTGTTTCGGCGTGCCATTCTCCAGAGCCCCCCGCTGGGCATCTCCCGCGGCCGGGCGGCGATGAACGAGGCCACGAACCGTGCGGCCGAGATCGTCACCGCCGACACCCCGGTGGCCGAGGTGGTGGCCCTCCAGTCCGAGGTCGCCGCCCACGCCGCCTCCTTCGGGCTCATGGGTGCGATGGCCTTCGGCACCCAGTACGGTCACCACCCCCTGCCCGACGAGGAGGAGATCGAGGCGGCCTGGGACCGGGTGGCCCCGCACATCGACGTCCTCATCGGTCACACCACCGAGGAAGCACGACTGCACATCCCCACCGCCACCATCCTGCAACGGTGGATCCGGCTGCCGGTGGTCGGGGCACTGATCCGCCGCGCCGTCGTGAGCTACGTGACCGCAGCGGTCTACTCCACCGCGATCCGCCGCTTCGCCACCCGCCACACCCGCGCCGGTGGCGCCGCCCACACCTACGAGATCTCCTGGGCCGCTGCGGGCAACGAGTACGGGGCGGCCCACGCCATCGACCTTCCGCTGCTGTTCGGCCACGAGCACACCTGGGCCGGCACCGGCCTCGTCGCCGGGGCTGAGTGGGAGGAGATCAACGCCCACGGCCGCCAGTTGCGCAGGCTGTGGGCCGACTTCGCCCGTGGGACCCCGCTGGGCGAGAAGGGCCGGATCCCCGGGGCGCTGAGCTACCGGCGCGCCCAGGACCTGCGCTGGGCAACGGGGAACGGACGGATCGGCCTCGGAAGGGACGGCGAAGTTCCCGGTGCCGCACGTGTGGTGCCACTTGACCGCCCTGGCCTTGAACCTGCCCGGTGATACACCGGGTGAGGCAATCCCCCTACACATGACCAGCTCCGGAGAGTGGGCCGCTCACATGCTCGGCCGCGGGAGCGCCCGGATGCACGTCTCCGGACACTACTGTCTCGGGAGCAGGAAAGTCTTCGCAGGCCCCTTGTCCCAATGCTGGAAGCGTGCAACGTCGAGCTGGTGGTGCTCGCACGCCGTGGCCGGCTGCCGCGGTGCCGGCTGATCGGCATGCTCCCTGACCTTGGGGCCGCTGTCACTCACCGTGGAGGAAGCCTGCACCGCACCACCTTAGTAACGAGCATCCAGAGCCAGGTCGTAGACGGCCTGCGTCCGCGTCACCATGGCCTCGACCGTGTAGTCACGCAGATATCTTTTGCGGCCGGCTGCGCCGTACAGCGCGCGCACTTCACCATCACCGAGCAGCTTCACCAGCGCCTCGGCCAGCATCCCGGCGTCCTGCGCCGGCACGAGAAGCCCCGTCTCCCCATCGGTCACGACCTCCGTGGAACCGATCACCCGGGTGGCCACCACCGGCAAGCCGGCCTCCATCGCCTCGATCAGCGCCAACGGCATGCCTTCAGCCCGGGAAGGCAACGCGAACACGTCGGCGGCGTCCAGCAGCATCCGGGCGTCGCCCCGGTGGCCCGGTAGGTGAACCGAGCCGGCAAGACCACTCTCGGCTACCAAGTCCTCGAGGTTCTGGCGCAGCTCTCCCTCCCCCAGGATCACCACCTGCAACTTCGGACAGACCGGTGCGAGCAGTGCGGCGGCCTCGATCAGATACCGCTGCCCCTTCATGTGCGTCAGCCGCCCGGTCGAGAGCACGACGAGATCCTCCGGCCGCAGGTGCAGGGCCCCCCTGGCCGCGGCCCGCCCCGGAGGATGCTGTCGGGGCCTGACGCCGTTGGGCACGGTGATGAAGTGCTCCTCGCTGACCCCTCGCGCGATGTAGGTGTCCCGGAGTCCGTCGGAGACCGCGATCCTCCAGGGGGCGAACGACGTGTTCTCGACCAGCCTCTCGGCCTTGTCCCGCCGCGAAAGCAGGAAGGGCAGGTGATGGGTGATCACGACGGCCGGCACCCCGGCGGCCCTGGCCAGTCGCAGCCCGTCGGGATCCTCCCAGCCCCAGCCCGCATGGCCATGGAAGACGTCCACCCGATGGGAGGACAGGAAGTCGCCGATCACCTGCGGATAGGTCGGATCGTGCGGGCTGGGCAGCGCCACCGTGCGGGCACCGAGTGCGGCGGCCTCCTCGAAGAGCCAGCGGGCGCGGGGACCGGTGCGGCACATCACCGTCACATCCGCCCGACCGGTGAGACCCTCGACCAGATCCAGCATGTGCCGCCCCATCCCGGAAGGGCTCTCAGAACGGGTGTACAAACAGACGGACCGACGGAGTCCTCGAGCACTCTGCTCAGCCCGGCAGGCACTCGACCTCGAAAGCGGTCCCGTCGCCGCAGCCTCCACCACGTATTTCACGTTACAGGCGACGACGTTCCCGATCCGACCGGGGACGTCGAGGTCAAACAGATCGCGACCATGACCACGGATTTCCCCCACGTCACGGTCTCGGGGCCTCGGCGCCAAACCCAGGCGGGCGGAGCCCCGCTGACCGGCCGTCTGCAAAGCCGCAGGAGCTGAGTGCCCTTCTGGCTAGGCCGGCCACAGCACAGCCGGCGACCCTGGGGCGGCGGTAGCACCTCGGGCCCAGGACGCACGGTGCCTGTCGGGAGTTCTTCTGCCGCCCGTGGGACCCATGGGCCTAGGTGCAAACCCTGCAAATCCCTGGTCGACCCGGAACGAGGCGCGTACCGTGGGGAGAGGTCAAGAAGGCGGCCATGAGACAGATTGCATGCGACGAAGGATGCTCTCATGGACCACAAGATCTCCGTGCTCGTCCAAATCGACCTCGACGGCGCCTACGTGCGCCTGGCCGTGACCGGGTGCCTGACCGAGGCCAACCAGCACGTCCTGTACCCGCTGGTCCACCGGGCCCGGACGCTGATCCCCCCGGTGACCGTCAGCGTGGATCTCACCGCCGCCGGGCACGTCGAGGCGGCCGCGGTGGACCTGTTGCGCTGGGCGATCGACCACGACGAGACCGCCGACGGGGCGAGCCCGGTGGAACTGCTGGCACCCAACGGCCTGCCCACCCATGAGCACACCCCTGGCCCCGCTGTGCCCCGCCTGCAGACCTCGGATCCGTGGGCGGCATGACACCGGCCGCCGCGCACACCACGGACCGGTGCCCCAGGACGGGCACATGGCAGTCCTCGGGTGGGAGTGCCCGGGCATGACCGGAACCGCGCGCATCAACTCCTCGGTGCAGCTGGCCGAGATCAACCGGGTCCTGAGCTCCCTGGGTCAGCGGCTGGGCACGGTCTCGGCCGGGGCGGCGGTGGCCGCGATCGCCCAGGCGGGGGTCTATCACGTGCGAGGCGCCCGGTGGGCCAGCGTGAGCATCACCGGGCAGGGGCGGTTCCGCACCCTGGTGGCCACCGCCCCGATGGCCGCCGATGCCGACGCCCTCCAGCACTCCATTGGGCAGGGCCCCACCGTGGACCCGGCACTGGAGGGCGCCGTCCACCTGGTCGAAGATCTGCCCCGGGACCGCCGCTGGCCTGTGCTCGCCGCCCGGGCCGCGCAGCACCTGGGTGTGGCAGCCCTGCTGGTCTATCGTCTTCCCCTGCCCGAGGAGCCGGGTACCACCGTGGGGCTGACCCTGTACTCCGATGTCGTCGACGCCTTCGGCGCGCCGGCGCTGTGGACCGGGAGCGTGCTGGCCTCCCACGCCGTGGCGGTGGTCGCCGCTGACCACCAGCACCGGCGCACCCTACAGGCCCAGCACAGTGCTCAGGAGGTCGGCACCGCCGCCGGGATGCTGATGGCCCGCTACGGCATCCCCCGAGAGGAAGCCCTGCACCTGCTCCGTACAACGGCCCAGGACAGCCATCGCAGCATCGCCGAGATCGCCACCGAGATCATCGACACCGAAACCCGGCGGCCATGCTCCAACCGGCAATTGTTCGTCCGGTGAGGCTGAACGCCCACGCCAGAGTGGGGCACACTCGCGAGTGGACCCCTACTGCACTGTTGCCGTCGACACCTTCCACCAGCAGCGCAGAGATCATCGCGCCAGGCACCAGCCGGCAACAGGCCATATGTGATGTCACGGCGTGCTGAAGATTCCCTTGACGGGGGTTCCCTACCGCATCGGGGGACGTCCCGGCCTGCCCGTACCGGCTGAGGCCCCCGGCGGTCCGTGGAAGCCCCGCATTCATCCTTCCCGACCCCGGGGGACAGATGGCGCCGGATCCGTGATGCGTTCCCTCGGCCGGCGCGCTGGTCAGTCGCGGCGGATGGCCCGCCAGATGACCACCACGATGACGGCGGCCACGACCACAGCGACGACCAGGACGCCGAGAACGACCATCCCCGCCACCCCCATGCCACTGCGGCCGGGAAGCCACCCCAGGACCGGGCCCGCGCCGAGCAGCAGCGTGGCGGTGAGCAGCAACGTACGGGCGGCAGAAGGTCCCATCGCTTCCCATTGTCCCGCCCCGAAGCCTCATCAGCACCCGAGAAGGGTTTAAAAGATCTACCCCGGTGTGCGCCATCCGATGGCGCCGGAACACCCGCGCCCGCACAGAAACTCGAACCGCAACGCGGGGTCCGTGGAACGTGCGCAACCAGCCTCACAGGACGTCATCACAAACCTCTCCGCCGATGAAAGGGAGGAATCGCGGCCCGACATTCCCGCTACTCGTCGGTTAGGGAGATGTGGGGTGGTGGACAGACCGATCCTTGTCGGCCCGGCCGCCATCTCCCTACCGTGGAGAAGGGCCCTGCACAGGGCCTGAGGTTCCCAGCATGCGATGAAGGATGCTCTCCATGGACCACAAGCTCGGCGTGCTCGTCCAGGTGGACGCGCACGGGGGCCAGGTGCGCCTGCTCTTCACCGGATGCGTGACCGAGGCCAACCAGCACGGCCTGCATCCGGTGGTGGCCGCGGCCCGGAGGCTGATGCCTCGGGTGGCGGTCACCGTGGATCTCACCGTCGCCGAGCACGTGGAGGCGGCCGCGGTTGATCTGTTGCGCTGGGCGATCGAGGTCGGCGAAGCCGGCTCCGGTACTGGCCCAGTGGAGGTACTGCCCCCGATCGAGGCGCCGGCTCACCGACCCGTGACCGCCCCGCGGGGCCGGGCGCGAACTTCCACCATGTCCCCGGTCCGGTGGTCGGCATGAGCGTCACCGGATCCACCCGACACTCCGCCGCCAGGCATCAGCTCCAGGAGGACCCGCAATGACCACTGCACGCGAGATCATGACGCCCGGCACCGAGTGCGTCGGTGAGAACCAAACCCTCCAGGAGGCCGCGCAGAAGATGAAAGACCTCGACGCCGGCGCTCTGCCGATCTGCGGGGAGGACAACCGGCTCAAGGGCGTGGTGACCGACCGCGACATCGTCATCAAGTGCCTGGCCACCGGCGGGGACCCCCGCACGGTGACGGCCGGGGAGCTGGCAGAGGGCGAACCGGTCACGATCGGGGCCGACGACAGTGTGGACGAGGCGATTACGACGATGACCGATCACCAGGTCCGGCGCCTGCCGGTCATCGACGGGCACGATCTCGTCGGCATGATCAGCCAGGCCGACCTCGCCCGCTCCCTGCCCGAGGACCGGGTCGGGGAGCTGGTGGAGCTGATCTCCTTCGGCTGAGCCTCCACCAGGAAAAGGGGAAAGGTGAGCCGGCAAGAACGCCCGCCCCTTGACTCCGCACGGGCAACGACCGCCGGCTCAGGCACGACCCAGGGCGTAAAAGCTCAGCACTGTCTGCAAGCACGCTGGCATTGCGACGTTGATTCCAGAGGAGGTTCCCATGCAGGCCCGCATCGCAGAGAGCATTGCCCTGGTCACCATCGGTGACGGTGTCATCGCCGCCCTGTTCCCGGCCCGCCACGCCGCCCGGTGGGTGATCGGGCCCGACCCTGTACGCCGGATCCTGTCGATGTTCGTCGAGCACCCCGGCCTGATGCGGGCCGCCGGCGTGGCCCAGGTCGTTGCCGGAATCGCCTGGGTAGCTGCCCTGCCGCCGAGAGCTGGGTTTGTGCGTGGCTGTAGGTCGGTGGCGTGTTCCCGGCGGGCAGCCTCGGGTTCGCGCCCGGCACCGACGAAGGGATGAGAGATGGCCACCCCTCAGGACTACGGATTCAAGGACAAGGATGTCATCGGGCTGACGGACGACGATTTCCACAAGCTTCTGGAAGCCGAGCCGGAAAAGTACCCCGAACACCTGCGGATCGCGTTGTCCCTGGATCAATGGGTTTGTACCTTGAAGGGGCAATTGGCCTCCGGGGAGGTGAACGGCATGGAGCACAAGCGCTTTGAGGGGTTGCTGGCCGCGCTGCCCGAAGTCGCGGTGGCCCTGCGGCAGGGGCAGTTCCTCCCGGGTCAGCAGTTCCGGGCTCTCACCGAAGCAGAGATTGAGGACGCTGAGCGGGCGGCGGATGCCGAACTCAAGGCGGCATTCGAGGAGGGCTTCAACGGCTGATTGGAGGCCCCGGCGGTGTTCTGAAGGCTCGACGCTGAGGGTCCGGCCCCTGCCGCGTGAAGGGTGCTATCACTGACTACTGCGGGATCGTCGCCGGGCGCAGTTGATGGTGATGGTCACCACCGTCTCGGTTGGACGCACGGCCCGGGGGCGGAATGCCGCCCGATCAGGTGATCGGGTTCTCGCTCCCGCGGCAGCAATCGAGGCGTCCGGTGGGGGCGACGATGTGCTGGTTTCCGCCCACCCCCGCATTCTCTCTCCGCCCTATACTCATGCGTGCCCGTATCAGGCAAACGTTCGCACCGCGCCCATCCCTACGGCACGGGGACGTCGCCATGCCCGCGATCTCTGGTTGCAAAAGGGCATCGCACCTTCCAGCTTGCTATGCACCCCGCAGGGGGACTTCAGCCCGGCTGCCGGGACGAACGTCCCATGAGCGCCCGTAGATCAGGGCATGATCACGGACCCTCGGCGGGCACATCTGTGCTGCCGCGGACGATGAGCTTGCACGGGAACCGCCGGTGCTGCGGCGGCAAATCCGGGGCGGCAAGACGATCCAGGAGCATTTTCGCCCCGGCCCGGGCCATCTCCCGGCTGGGCTGGCGGACCGTGGTGAGGTCGAAGGAGGGCCAGGAGGCCATGTCCACGTCGTCGTAGCCGATGACCCAGCAGTCCTCGGGGGCTGAGAGCCCCCGGCGGCGCAGGGCGTCGAGGGCCCCGAAGGCCATGTAGTCGTTGGCGCAGAAGATCGCCTCGGGCCGGTCGGCCCGATCCAGTAGCTTGCCGGTCACGTGCTGGGCGAGGTCATGGGAGAAGTCGGCCTGGAAGCGCAGCTCCTCGGGGACGGGATGCCCAAGCTCCTGCATCCGGTCAAGGAAACCCTGGCCCCGGTCGCGGGACGTGCTGGCATCGGGCAGGCCGCTGATGAACGCGACCTGGGTGCGTCCGTGGGCGCAGAGGTAGTCGGCCACCGTTGCCCCTCCCGTGACGTTGTCGCTGGCGACCTGGTCGGCGTCGAAACCCTCGACGACACGGTTGATGAGCACGATCGGGCTTTTCTGCTCCAGGGCTACCTGCAGCTCCACGGTCTCTCCGGTGGCGGTGGTGAAGATGACCCCGTCGACGGCCCGTTCCCGGATGGCGGTCAGCGCGTCGTGGTGGCTGCCGCCGCCGGCGTTCCACAGCACCACCCGGTAGCCGGCTCGGTCCAGTTCGCGGGTGAGCTCGTCGATCACCTCCGGGTAGAAGGGGTTGGTGATGTCTTTGACGACCACCCCGATGATGCGCGCCCGCCGGGTCTTCATGGCCTGGGCCCCGGCGTGGGGCACGTAGCCGAGAGCGTCCATGGCCGCCTGCACCTTGAGCCGGGTGTCGGGGGCGATGTTCGTCGCCGAGGACATCACCCGGGAGACAGTCGCCTGGGACACCCCGGCCAGTCGCGCCACGTCGCGGCTCGTCACCATGCCGTCCTCCTTCGTTGCCGGGCGATCACCTATCGAGCGGCTGAGGCCCATGAGACCCGCCCTGTCGTCGACCACGATCGCCGACGCGCTTTCAATCTATACGCCTTCGCGAAGCCCCGGGCGTGACGCACGGCCACTCAGAACGTAACAGTTCTGTATACGTATACACGCTCGGTTGCAAAGGGTTTCGCTGTGTTGTGAATACGTATACAGTTTGACGTGTCCTGGTTCACAGGAACCGCCGAGGGGCCCTGAGTTGCCCCTCGACCGACCACGGAAAGGCATTGCCATGTCCGCAGAAACCACCATCACCTCCTCCGTCACCTCCACGATGCTCAAGAGCCCGGGGAAGAGCGACACCGGCCGCGGCAGCACGCCCGAGGTCCGGGCCATCGTAGAGGGTGTCATCGACGACATCCGGGCCCGCGGTGACGCGGCGGTGCGGGAGTACTCGCAGAAGTTCGACAACTACGGGCCCGAGTCATTCCTGCTCACCGACGAGCAGCTGGCTGAGGTCATGGATCGGGTGCCGCAGCAGGTGATCGAGGACATCACCTTCGTCCAGGAGCAGGTCCGGCACATGGCGTCCAAGCAGCTCGAGTCGCTGTCCGACTTCGAGATCGAGACCCTGCCCGGTGTGCACCTGGGGCAGAAGAACGTGCCGATCCAGGCCGCTGGCGCCTACATCCCGGGCGGGAAGTACCCACTGCTGGCCAGCGCCCACATGACCATCGTCACCGCCAAGGTCGCCGGGGTGCAGCGGGTGGCTGCCTGCACACCACTGATCAAGGGCGAGATGCCTGATGCGACGATCGCGGCGATGCACCTGGCCGGAGCCGATGAGATCTACTTGCTGGGTGGCATCCAGGCCGTCGCCGCGATGGCTGTGGGTACCGAGACCATCCAGCCGGTGAACATGCTGGCCGGGCCCGGCAACGCCTTCGTGGCCGAGGCCAAGCGCCAGCTGTTCGGGGAGGTCGGCATCGACCTGTTCGCCGGGCCCACCGAGGTGTTGATCGTGGCCGATGAGCACGCCGACCCCTTCATCGTGGCCGTGGACCTGCTCTCCCAGGCCGAGCACGGCCCCGACACCCCGGCGGTGCTGATCACCACCAGCGAGGAGCTGGGCCGGAAGGTCATCGAGCACATCGACGAGCTGCTGGTGGATATGCCCACGAAGGATTTTGCCGCCCCGGCCTGGCAGGACTGGGGCGCGGTGCACGTGGTGAAGACCCTGGACGAGGCCTACGCCCTGGCCGACGACTACGCCTACGAGCACGTGCAGATCCTCACCCAGAACCCGCGGGAGGCCCTGGAGAAGATGCACGACTACGGTGCGCTTTTCCTCGGGGAGGGCACCTGCGTGTCCTACGGCGACAAGGTCATCGGCACCAACCACGTGCTGCCGACCCGCGGCGCGGCCCGCTACACCGGTGGCCTGTGGGTGGGCAAGTACCTCAAGACCGTCACCTATCAGGAAGTCACCGACAAGGACTCCAGCGCCTTCTTCGGCGAGTTGTGCGGACGTGCCTCCCGGGTTGAGCGCTTCGAGGGCCACGCCCGCTCCGGCGACGTCCGAGCGGCCAAGTACCGCGGGGACACGCTGGCCTGGTCCGAGCACTCCTTCGGCAACTGAATCCCCGCACGCGTCCTGCTGCTCGTTCCACGGCTCGTTGCCGAGCCGTGGAACGAGCAGTCCCAGCATTACCCTGACCGTCGCCCCACGACCACCGCCTCCCGGAACGGAGCCTTCCATGGCCATCACCGCCACCATGACCCCCGAGCAGGTGCGCCGCCGCACCCTGTACTCGGGCACCATCGGCGCCATCGTCGAGTGGTACGAGTACACCGTCTACGCCACAGCCGCCGCCCTGGTCTTCGGCCCGCTGTTCTTCCCCGCCATGGCCCCGGGCATCGGCCAGATCGCGGCCCTCGCCACCTTCGGCGTCGGCTTCGTGGCGCGTCCGGTCGGGGCCTTCGTCGCCGGCCACCTCGGAGACCGGATCGGTCGCAAGGCCACCCTGATCCTGACCTTCGCCATCATGACCGTGGCCACCGTGCTCATCGGCCTGCTGCCCACCTACGAACAGGTCGGCATCTGGGCCCCGATCCTGCTGTGCGTGCTGCGCTTGGCCCAGGGATTCGCCGTGGGCGGGGAATGGGGCGGGGCGGCGATCATCGCCGTGGAGAACGCCCCGAAGGGCCGGCGCGGGTTCTACGGCTCCTGGCCCCAGATCGGGGTCTCCTGCGGGCTGCTGCTGGGCACCGCCGCCGTGACCGCCTCCGCAGCGATCTCCGGGGACGCCTTCGAGACCTGGGGCTGGCGGGTGCCGTTCCTGCTCGCCGTGGTGCTGGCTGCGGTGGGGCTCTACATCCGGCTCAACGCCGCGGAGTCCCCGGAGTTCCTCGCCGAGCAGGCCCGCATGGCCGAAGCCGGGGAGCAGCACAAGGCCCCGCTCAAGGTCCTGTTCAAGCACCACCGCAAGCCGCTGCTGATCGCGATCTTCGGCCGCTTCGCCGAGGCCGGCAACTACTACCTGTTCACAGTCTTCGTCCTCTCCTACGTCACCACCACCCTGGAGGTCCCGCGCAACTACGGGCTGATCGCCGTGATGATCGGCTCCGCGCTGAACATCGTGATGATCCCCATCTTCGGCCGGCTCTCCGACATCATCGGGCGCAAGAAGACCTTCTTCCTGGGCGGGACCGCGATCATCGTCACCGCCTGGCCGATCTTCGCCCTGGTCCAGACCGGTGAGCAGTGGGCGATCATCCTCGGAGTGTCCCTGTTCCTGGCACTGGGCCACGCCCTGGTCTACGCACCGCTGCCGGCGCTGTACTGCGAGATGTTCCCCACCGCGGTGCGCTACTCCGGGATCTCCGTGGGCTACCAGATGGCCTCCATCCTCCTGGCCGGGTTCATGCCCGCCCTGGCTGGAGCCATCGTGCTGTGGACCGGCGGCACGAACGTGGTGGTCCTGATCGTCATCGCCACCACCGCCATCGCCATGCTCTCAGTCTCCTTCACCCCCGAGACGAAGGACATCGACCTCGCCACCGTCGGACAGCCCGCGCGGTAGTCGCCGACACGAAGGAAAGACCGCGGCACACGGGTGGAAGCGCCGGGGCAGTGGGGGCACCGACCAGAAGGTGCCCCCACTGCCCCGGCACTCCACGCTCCTGCCCATTCCGCAGCACTCCACCCCCGGAAAGGTTGACTCCCATGACCAGCCCAACGCCAGCCACGTCATATGCCCCGGCCCAGTCCCGCCAGAGCAGGAAGGACCGACGATGACCGCCGGCTGTCGTCTCGAGGGCCACCAGGCGCTGGTGACCGGCGCCGGCCGCGGACTCGGCCGGGCCATCGCCGACACCCTCGCCGAGCTCGGAGCCGTGGTCCATGGCACCAGTCGCGACCCCGCCACCGCCCGGCAGATCGCCGACCGCTACGGCACCGCACCGCTGCCCCTGGACATCACCGACATCGACTCCTTCCCCGGACTCGTCGACACCTTGGAGGAGACCGGCGGGATCGACCTGCTGGTCAACAACGCCGGCATCAACATCCCGCGCCCGGCCGTCGAAGTCACGGTCCAGGACTGGGACGCCGTCATGGACGCCAACCTCAAGGGCAGCTTCTTCCTCACCACCGCCGTGGCCCGCCACTGGCTCTCCCACGGACGCGGCGGTGCAGTCGTCAACGTCGCCTCCCAGGCCGGGCTCGTGGCGATCGAGGAACGCGCCGCCTACGGCACCAGCAAAGCCGGCCTCATCCACCTCACCAAACTCCTGGCCCTGGAATGGGCCCGCGAGAACATCCGCGTCAACGCCGTGGCCCCCACCTTCGTACGCACCGAACTCACCGCATCCACCCTCGACCGCCCGGACTGGGCAGCAGAACTGCTCAGTCGCATCCCCGCCGGCCGGTTCGGCGAGCCCGAGGACGTCGCCGGCGCCGTCGCCTTCCTGCTCAGCGACGCCGCCTCCCTCATCACCGGCCAAACCCTTGCCATCGACGGCGGCTACACCATCCGCTGAATCACCACCCGCGGCCCCACCCACCGAGTGCTGGTGTGCCCAATCCTGGAATGCTTCCCCGACCAGCCCACGCCGGCTCCCCGGGACTAACTCAATGACACCGTTAACTGGCCATATGTAAAGCCCCTTGCAGGTCGCCTCTCGACTTTCATCTTGAGTACATGTCGCCTGCTTCCCGCTCTGTGGGCAAGCCAGATCAGACGTCATCTGAAGGCGCGGCGGTCCCGACATACCGGTGGTTGTTCCAGGGGGTGGTGCACTCGGGCCGGGGCGGGTTCATCATGATGGAAGAGCGAGGCGGCGGTGTGGCATCGACCTCGTCTGGTCCCGAGGGCGCCGACCTCGTCGGCGTTTAGGTCGATGATGGACGATCGGTTCCACGACGCCCGATTCTTCACCGAGGGCGCCACCGGCTGATCGAGTGCTGGGTCCGCGACTAGCAGGGGCTCGGGGCGCCGTTCGACCGGCTGGGGGACGTCGGAGTCGACGTCCTGCTGGTGGTAGGCGTTCTTGCCAGCACCATGTTGAGGAGTCATCATGCACACGGCCGGTGTTGAGAGCCTCCCGCCACGCGTTGACGAGACGCACCGGAGGCAGCGCTCGTCCGGATACCTTCACCGCCGACGATGGTCGTGGATCTGGCTGGTCGTGGGCACCGCCCTGCTCTCCTTCGCCACCCTTCAAACGCTCATCCCGGTGACGGCCTGGCTGGCCCCGGTCTTCTTGCTGCGCTTCGCCCGCACCCAACGTGTGCTGGTGGGGTGCCCGATCCTGGTGCTGGCGATCTCGGGTGCCCTGCTCATCGCGTTGCGCGGTGGCTTCTTCCCGGTCATCGACGGGCCCGGGTACTACCTTTTCGTTGCCACCCTCGGACTGGGCGGCGCGCTGCCGTTCGCCGTGGACCGCATCCTTGCCCCCCGCCTGACTGGTGTCCTGCGCACGCTGGTGTTTCCGGCGGCGGTGACCACCATGGAGTTTCTGGGCACGATCGGCAACCCCTTCGGGACCGCCGGCAGCACGGCATACTCGCAGTATGCCGGGCTGCCGCTCCTGCAACTGGTCTCCATCACGGGCATTTGGGGACTGACCTTCCTGGTCAGCTGGTTCGCCCCGGTAGCCAACGAGGTGTGGGAAAGAGGACCTTCGGACTCGGGGGCGATGTCCTCGATCGGGTTGTTCGCGGCCCTCACCGCTGCCGTGCTGCTCTTCGGGGGAGCCCGGCTGGCCTTCAGCGCCCCGGGGGCGGAAACCGTCCGCGTCGCCGCCCTGGCACCTGACCGGCACCTGTCCGAGCTGGCCTACGCCGCACCGGACCTCAGCACGGCCAGTCCGGTCGAACGGGCCTCGGTGCGCGATGAGCACTTCACACCGGGGATCGATGAGCTGTTCGACCGCTCGGAGCAGCAGGCCATCGGCGGCGCGAAGATCATCGTCTGGTCGGAGGCTGCGGCACGGACGCTGGAGGAGGACCAGACGAACGTTCTCGCCCGGGCGGCGGAGCTGGCCCGGGAGCACAAGGTGTACCTGCAGGTCTCGATGATCGTGCAACTGGCCACCGGTGGCTCCGCCACCGGTGGGGCGGTGAACGAGAACCACGCCGTCCTGCTCGACCCGAACGGTGCAATCGTGTGGGACTACCAGAAGTCCAAGCCGACACCCGGCGATGGACACGACCCCGGTCCGGGGATCGTCCCGACCGTCGACACGCCCTACGGGCGTTTGGCCACGATCATCTGTCAGGACGATTTCTTCCCCGATCTGGTCCGTCAGGCCGGGGCCGCACAGGTCGACATCCTCCTGCTGCCCTCCAGCGACTGGGACAGCGTCGCCGCCTGGCACGCGCAACAGACCCCGTTCCGTGCCATCGAGAACGGTGCAGCCGTGGTCCGTCCCACCCGCCAGGGCATCTCCCTGGCGACGGACGCCCAGGGCCGTCTGCTGGGCCACAAAGCGGACTATTTCGTCGCCGAGGAGCACACCCTGGTGGCATCGGTACCCACGGAGGGCACCCCCACCTGGTACTCGGTGGGCGGTGACGCCTTCGCCTGGGCCAGCGCCGCCGGGGTCCTGGTTCTGGCCGGCGCGGCCTTCAGACCCGGACGACACCGCCGGGACCGGTCATGAGGCGGGTACGGCAGGTGCAGCGGCCGGCCATCGGGTCGGGCCGGTCATCGGTACAGCTCCTGGTCGGCTTCGCCCTGCTCGGCCCGGTACTGCTGGGCACCAGTGCACTCGATTCCACCGGCCGGTGGAGACCGGGGATCCTGGTGAGGGCGCTGATCCTGGAGCAAGTGCAGCACCGGCTGCCGATCATCCTCATCCACATGACGGCCGTGCTGTTCGCCCCGGCCGCACCGCGCCGGTTCCTCATCCCCGCCCGGCCCCGCTGTCGGACCGTGGAGGAGCTGTCATGATCGCCGAGATCGGCCTGGGACTCAGTGTGGTGGCCGCAGGCCTGTGGTCGGGGCTGCTGTTGACCGTGACCACGATTCTGCACCCTCTCTACGGGCGCCAGGACGCGACCGGTTTCGCCACCGAGATGGGCCGGTTCCTGCGGATCGCCCGCCGCTCCCCGACCAATCACCTCCTGGTGGTCGCCCTGCTGCTCGCCCCGGCCGTGGCGTTGGTGGGGCTGTGGATCGAGCGGTCCTTCGGTGCGGCGTTCGTGCTGACCGCGGTCGGCCTGGCGGCCACCGTCACCGGCCCGTTGCTGGTCTCCCGCCGCCTGGCCGAACCGAACTACACGGTCATCCTCGGCTGGGATCCGCAGCACCCGCCCGGCGACTGGCAGGGGGCCCGGGACCGCTGGTTCCGACACAACTGGGCGCGTGCGGCACTGACCTGGGTGGCCTTCCTGCTGTTCCTGGCGGCAGCCTACGTCCACCTCGGGTGAGGCACGTCGGGGGCGGCGCAACCCCGCAGCGCTGCGGAGTCCGCCTTGGTGCGGGCCGCACCGTGGCCGGTTACCGGTGGACGCAGGCCCACCAACCGACGCCGGCACAGCGTCTTTCACCGCGCTGCGGGCGAGCGGGAGGGCAACGGCTCCAGGGCCGAAGGAGGGGCGACGGACCATGCACGGCGGTCGAGGACAAGCACCGCCGACACCACCACCACCAGAACACCGGCGTAGATCAGCCCGGCCCGTTCCAGATCCGCCTCGGTGGAAGACACGGACCCGAAGGTGAACGCCCCCTGACTCGCGTGGAAGAGCACCGGGAACAACAGGCTGCCACCGGTGCGGTTGAACAGCCACACGTACAGAAAGGTGATCACCACCGTGGAGGGCAGCCCCACAGGCCCCAGCCACCCGTAGACCACCAAGGGAAGGTGCCAACCGGCCGCGAGCACCCCGAGCACCAGGGCGGAGACCACCGGGGAGTGCCTGGACTGCAGCACCGGCAACGCCCAGCCCCGGAATTCCGGCTCCTCACCCAGGGCCGAGTCCAGAGGATTCACCAGGCGCAGACCCAGCACGAGCAGGAACTGGCCCCAGGCCAGCTCACCGAAACCCGGCACGGAGGCCCCGAAGGCCGCATTGATCACTGCGGTCACGGCCACCAGGGCCACCGGCAGCAGAAGCGCGACGGCGTACCAGTACCAGGCGACCCGCCACCGGACCAGACGCCGGCCCAGGCGGCGGAAGCCCGCACGACCGCCGGTGACGGCGATCACGGCCAGGGCCGCCAGCAGCGGCCCCACGGGCAGGAAGGCGGGATCCGAGGTCCAGCCCAGCGCGTACGCCGGCCAGGGCGCCCAGGAGATGGCGTAGGCCAAGACGAAAAAGACGACAAGCCGGTGATGGCGGACCCATGTCATAACAGTGTCCAGACTGCAGAAATCATCACGGCGCTCAGGTCGCCGCGCGGATCGGACCATGACGGGCTACCTGCCAGGCGCCGGCCCGTCGGGACATCCCGGTCCGGCCACCACTGACCACACAAACGCCCTGCAGTGCCTCGATCAAGACTTCAGGCCAGCGCCGGACACGTTTCTTCCCGAAGGCCAGTCCGACTTCTTCTACGGTACTCCCGGGCCCGAACAAAAATACCCGCCCACCAGGAAATCCCTACTGCAACACAGTCCGTGGGCAATATGGTCGATGCTGGCTCGACACCCGAAACATACTCACGACTTCGCCTGGCGGCCCGCTTATAGCCGGCCATATGTAGACCGGGATGCAAGGGACTGTCGCGGTACCGGTGTAAGAGGCCCAATAGAGGCGAAGGCCTGAACGCCGTGTGGAGTTCGAGTCGTCTCAGGTGGGGATCGTGATGCTGGGTCGGTTCACCTCGATGACCCCGCCGCCGGCGGCGGTGCCTAGGCTGATGAGGCGTCCCTCCAGGGTGAGCCGCTGGGTGGGGCTGCCGGTGGTGGTGTTGGCCGCGATGCTGCCGCGGGCCAGGTAGGTGCCCCGGGCGGTGGTGCTGATGCCCAGGGTGATGCTGCCGGTCGAAGCCCAGTAGGCGTTGGCTGCTCTCGCCTGGTTGCTCAGGAGCACGCGGCTGCCGTCCGCGGCGGTGATGGCGGCGGCACGGAAGATGAACTGCGCGCCCGGGTTTCCTTGGGCGTCCAGGGTCAGGTCACCGGTGACGGTGAAGGTCCCGGTGGCGCTCGTGTAGATCCCCGGCGTGAGCCTGCCCGTCAGCACGGTGGGGCGGCTGGCGGTTCTCGGGCGGGCGTGCAGGGCGGCCTCGAGGGCACGGGCGTCGGTCATGGCGCCGGCGGCCGCCGTGGTGCCGGGCTCGACTGTCCCGGTGACGTTGCGCCGTGATCCGCTGGACTGCAGATTCTCGATGACCAGACCGGGGTAGGTGCCCACGCTGCCGCCGACCTGGGTGGGGTGCCCGCCGGGGGTGTGGTCGGTGAGGCGGCTGGAGGCCAGGAGCGCGTAGTCCCTGGCCCGTCCCAGGGTGATCGCCGGCATCCCCACGTACCGCCAGGAAGCGCTGGTGCCGGTGCGGGCGGTGAAGGCGGCGGTGCTCGGCGGCACCGGCCAGGCCGTCAGCCCGGCCAGGACCGCGGTACCGGCCACGGCCAGGACGCCGCGGCGGGTGAGCACCGGAAGCTCCTGAGTGTCCTCCTCCGCTTCCTCGCCCTCCTGGTCGTCGTCGCGTGCCCGCGGGACGAAGACGGCCAGGGTGATCAGCAGCGCCGCCGCGGTGGCTGCGGCCCACAGGCCCAGGGGCAGGTGCTGGCCGGCACCCAGCCAGAAGGAGGGGAGCCCGATGAACGGCACGAGCAGGCGGGCCTGGCCGGTGATCTGCTCCCGGACCAGCGGGGTGGAGTCCACTTCGGCATTGGCGTCTCCGGCGGTGGCGTAGGTGCCGTCCTCGTGGTTGATCACGATTCGGTGCAGCACCGAGCGTTCCACCCCGCTGGGCTGGGCTTCGGCGGGGCTGGTGAACTGCACCACCCCACCGAGCGGCACCGGCTGATCCTCCGGCAGGGCGGCGAGCACGACGACGTCGCCGGGGTCGATGTGCGGTTCCATCGAGCCGGTCTCGATGACGGTGGCGTGCCAGCCGAACAGGGCCGGGATCAGGGCGATCGCTGCCAGGGTGGCCAGCAGCACGAGGTAGATCTGGGCGGCGGCGCCGGTGAACAGCCGGACCCAGCCCCACAGCGCGGCCATCACCGTGTCAGGTGTCGGCTCGGCGGTGGGACTGGATTCGTAGTGGGCCCGGCTCGTCACGAAGAGGGATCAGGCGGCGTCGTTGCTCTGCAGCTCCCAGACCAGGTCCACGCTCACCCGAGAACCCTGCAGCGCGTCGATCTGGGACTGGGTCAGGCCCTCGGTGTCGAAGGTCCAGGTGCCGCGGTAGGTCGTGGACTCCCCCGCCCGGCCCTCGGTGTCCCAGACGGCGCCGCCGGTGGCGTAGTCGCGATTGGCCTGCGACAAGGTGGTCAGCGACTGGGCGGGCAGCGCACCGGGGACCGGGACGAAGCCGCCGCAGGACTCGAAGGACCCGCCCGTGCCGCGCTCGACCCGCAGGTCGATGTGATCCTCCAGACCGGCGGCCGAACCCGAGAGGTTCTGGGTGTAGGCGCGCACCTGCCCGGCGACGGTGGAGTTGGAGGTCACCTCGATGCACTTCTCCCCGGTCGCTCCGGGGACGAGGTTCTCCACGGTGAAGCCGGCGCGGCCTGCGTCGTCGTCGGTCAGGGCGACCTGGCCGGTGGCCCAGGAGTTGCCGGCGTTGCGGGTGGTGGCGGTGAAGGCGGCAGTGGAGCCCTGCCAGACCATCACGCCGGCCACCAGGACGGCGATGGGGGCGGCGGACAGACCGGCGATCTTGCGGGCCCGGGGAGAAGGAGCGTGCATGGTGGGTCCTGTTCCGCGACGGAGCCCAAGGGCAGGGGTGTCCTGCGCCGTCGCTGGTGGAGGGTGAAGGGGGGGGTCTGGTTGCGCCGTGATGGGGGTCGTCGGTCAACCGTGGTCACCCTATGAAGACGTCCCGGTGGATCTCCAGGACCTTCGGCCACTCCTGCTGTCCACCACCATCACCCCATGTGCGAACGGGAATGAGGGTGCGTCGTGCTGTCGCAACCTTCCGTCACATGCCTGACTTTCGTAGTAGGGGTCCTGCGCGGAGGGGATGCCTTGGTTCAGGCCTGGACCTCCAGCAGCCGCACGATGGTCTGGGTCCCCTCCTCGTCGAACGCCCCGAGGATCACCCCATAGGCATCAGAGCCGGAGACGAACGTCGTGCCGGAATCCACCTGCACGCACCGCGGCCACAGCACCCCGGCGGCCGCCAGGCCCTCGTCGGTCAGCGACAGCTCGCGCCCGGAGGCGTCGATGTAGCCGCGCACGGCCAGCTCGGCCACGACGTCGCTCTCGGGGCCGTACCAGCGCTCTATCACCGGGGACCGGCCGGTCCGGAAGACGTGGACCAACACTGAGCGGCGGAACGGGGTGATGTCCTCGTCAGGGTCCAGACCGAGTCCCAGGTGCTTGAGCACGGTCCGCTGCCAGTACTCGTTGCCGGGGGCCAGTGCGGTCGCCAACTGCTGCACCGCCTCGAATGGGACTGTCTGACTAACGTTGTAAGGCCCATTCCCATGATGAGTGGTTCCCCTTCGGCGGAGCGCTGAGCGGGCCGGACACCGTTGCGGTGTCCGGCCCGCTGGCACACAGTGGGCCCGGTCAGGCCTTGATGGTCACGTTGGGGCAGGCCGCGGCGATCCGGGTCAGGGCTGCCTTTTCCTTGCTGTCGACCTTCAGGCCCCAGCGGATCTTCACCGCCGCCCACTCCCCCACATAGGTGCAGCGGTGCTTGGGCGGCATCCACTCTTCCGGGCAGCGGGCCTGTTTGGTGGAGTTCAGCTTGGAGGTCTGGGCGCTGAGCGTGCGGTGATCACCCAGGTCGTTGTAGAACGCCACCCGCTTCGTCTGGCTCCAGCCCCGCGCCCCGGAGCCCCAGGCCTCATGGACCGGCACGGTGTGGTCGATCTGCACGGTGGTGGCCAAGGTGTGGGTGCGCCCGTCCCAGGTGGTGACCCACTTGCCGCCCTTGACGGTGCACCGCTTGGTCGTGGTGAAGCTGGTCTTCACCTCGGATTCGTTCTGCAGCACCTCGGCCCGCGTGTTCTGACAGTCCTTGTTGGTGTCTTTCCAGTCGCCGAACTGCTTGTCCCGGTTGTAGCCGGCGTTGTTCTCCGCCGCCACCGGCTAGGACTTCACCGCCGTGCGCAGTGGGGCACTGTAGGTGGTCGCCGCCTGCGCCGGCGCTACCCCGCCGGTGAAGAGCAGACCCGCCACCACCGTGGAGGCGGCCGCGGCACGCCACCCCGCACGGTGAGCGCCCGCCGTGGGTGAGGATGAGGTGGAGCGGGGACGTGAGGAAAGACCGAAGGGCACGAGGAGCCTCCAACATCAAAGGCATCAGGGCGCCTGGATCGGCGCCCCCTCATGCTGGCATCACGAGAGCAAATAGCACCGATGTGACGTTGATCCTGCGTCTGCGCAGGTGAGAGCGTCGCTACTGACCCGTAGTAGGCGGTCTTCGGTGGCCACGTCCGCCTGCGGATCTACCACGGCACAGACCAACCGGCGCGGCCTGTACCCCCTGCGAAGGACACCTCTCGAGCGATCGCTGCAGCAGAGAGGAGCGTGGTGCCGATCAGGTCAGGGGAAGCAGGTGACCGTCCGGGCCCTCGTGCAGGTACCGCAGATCGGAGGCGTCCGGCCATTGGTCGAGGAGCTCCTCGACGACGTCGATCGCGCTCTCATCCTCAAAGTGTGCTTCGTCGGCGAAGTCGATGGCCAGGTGGGACAGTTTGCCCTCCATTAGCTGGAGGCTGATCTGCAGCTGCGTGCCATTAGGTGCGTGGCACTGGGCCCGGACGGGGTAGGTCTGATGATGGGGCACCACGCGCACCACGTCGTCGGGCACTTGGAACTCCACGGTGGTGGAGAACCCCTGGACGCCGTCGTCGAAGTAGGACTCCTGCGCGACCGCCAGCTGCCCCAGCAGCACCCGGGCCTCGGCGGTGTCGGTGGCCTGCAGAATTCCCTGGACCACCGCGCGCACCGCCGGGGTGAGCGCCCGGGTGCGCACCGGCTCCTCCCCCACCTCCAGGGCCTGGGCCTCGGCCCGGGCCCCGGCACGGTCGACGGCGTAGCCCACCACGACACTGGCCACCGAGGCCGCGGCCAGCCACCGCCGCGGATGGCGCACCCCGGCCGCCTCCAGCCGGCCCACGATCCGGGCATCCAAGGTCTCGGAAGCATCGGAGAGGGCCAGCACCGCTGCCCCGGCGGCCACCCCGGCCACCACATTGGCCGGCACCAGCGCGGTCCGCTCCTGGTCGGTGGTGACCCCAGCCCACCACGCCGTGGTCGCCGCCACCCCCACCCGGTAGGCCCGTCGACGTGCCGGGCTCAACCGGGACGGGTCGATCCAGCTCAGTGCACCGAAGGCGGCAGCCGAGCTCGCACCGAACACCGGGGAGACCGGATCAGTGAACATGCTGGCTGCAAGACGCATGGAATCGTCTTTTCAGGTCAATGGTCTTCACCCTACGCATCACCAGCACTTCCCCGAGCGGGACAGCTGCAGCAGCAGATGTCATCAGAGCTGGCTTGATGGCCGCCATCTCGCCATATACAAAGCGGTCCCTTGGCATTGTGAGCGCCATGACTTTGTTCGACCGCCCATTGATCTACCCGGAGGTCGGCGCCACCGCCGGGCAGTTGCCCGGTGGGTACGACCATCTGAGGGTTTACCGGGTGATCGGGCACGGGGAGCCGACGTTCTGTCCCGAACCGACTCGCAGGACACCACCAGGCCGAGCCCACACACGAACCCTCAGCGGGCACTTTTTCTCAATGAGGTGGGCACCAAGGCGTGGGGGTTATGACTGGTCATCGGGAAAGAAGAGATCCTCGATGGTGCTGTCGAAAACTGCTGCGAGTCGGAAGGCCAGCGGTAGTGATGGGTCGAACCGTCCGCGTTCGATGGAGATGATGGTCTGGCGTGAGACGCCCAGCTCGTCGGCGAGCCGTTGCTGCGACCACCCCAGGCTTTGACGCGACTCGTTGACCAGGTTTCTCACATCAGCCTTTCCACCGCAGTACCAGGTATCGGATACCGAAGGAGGCGAAGCACCCTGCGACCACTGCGGGAAGGACGAGCTTCAGATCGACGAGAAAGTCCCTGGGGATGAACGTCAGGACGATCGACGCGAGTCCGAGCACCAGGATGAGATCTCCGAAGGACCCCGAAGCGGCCATGTCGTACCACCCGGATTCGATGGAGTCGTCGGGCCGTTCAGCTGCTCCTTGGAGCGTGTCACGGTCGACGACGAGGACGTACACCAGGGCAACGGCCGGCATCGTGAGGCAGGAGGTGAACACCCAAAAACCCACTGCAGGATTCGATGCGGTGACGCCAACGAGAACGGACAGCCAGCCCCCCGCCACTCCGAGGATGAGCCCGAAGGGAACGGCGATGGCCATCGCCGGTGTGCGGCCGGTTCCGAACTTCGTACGTCCCCACTTCGTGCGCGCCTGCTCGATCGTCATGGTCGGCCCTCCCTCAAGGTGTACAGCTCGCTTTACATGTCTAGTTTCTTTTACACCGTGGGTGCGGTCAAGTGAGCATGCAGAGCTCATGAGCGAACGCCGATGAGGCCCGCATGCCGAACGCCGACGGCAACGCCGCTTTTAGGGAAAGGGGCCGGCGAGAGCATCATGGTAGGTACCACATGAGCTAAAGCAGCGAATAGCCATTCGAGTGTGATGTTGCTTACTATGTCTCCACCATTTGCGGAGCTGCTCGTGGGAGCACCTCCGGCTCCCTTGGGCGATCGTTGTTCTGAGGGAGTCTGATGTCTATCACCTTTGAGCCCGTGCCCCTGACGGATCGACGTCTCTTCGAGGCCCGGGTCAGTGAAGCCGCCCAAGCCCTGCACTACGAGGGCCACGATCCGGAGAGAATCTGCCAGGAAGCGACGCGGATCGGTCAGCGGTACCCCTGGGTGGAGGCCCGTACGGTGGCCAACGCCCTGGTGGACGCCTTGGGCCCGGGCTGGGGCGCCATCTACCTGCACTGGCTGTGGAGCCAGGACGACGACTCCTGACCTATTGCTTTTCAGTGACAGCGTCCCTGCTGGGAGCGTGCAAGCACGGCCAGCACGCCCATCAGGACAGGGCCTGCCCCCGCACGGCGCAACCTGACGAGGAAGGCCCCCAAGGGCTACATGGTGGCCACCGTTGCCGACATGCTCACGGGTCTGGTTGTCCTCGATGTTGAGGAATTGCCCGCTCGGGCGGTGATGTGCACCAACATGGTCCCCGACGCCGCCATCACCCTGAGCTATGGAGCGCAGTGCACGATCCTCGGGGTGATGAGAACAGGCATTGTCTGCGGCTCTCACGGCCGGCCGAGCATGGGAGGGCCCGTGTTCGGGGGACGACCTGGTTCTGCCGATCGGTCAGAGGTCTATGGCCGCAGCGATCTGGGCGACCAGCGCGTCGGTTGTTGCGGTCGCGTCCACCACGCGCCAGCCCCTGGTCCGGGCGAGCTCCAGGTAGGCGGTGCGGGCGGTCTGCAGGTAGTCCAGCGACTCGTGGTCCTCTCCCCGGCGCAGGATCCGTTGCTGCGCGATCTGGGCCGAGACGTCGAGGACGACCACCGCGTACGGGCGGATCGACCGGGCCGCCAACCACGGCAGCACGCGCCCCGGCGGCAAGCCCCGGCCCTGGCGCAGCACCAGTTGGCACACCAGGTGACGGTCGATGATCACCAGGCCCTCCTGGTGGATGGCCCGAACCTGGGACACCGCGACGTTGGCGGTGCGCACCACGGTCTCGAACCGGTCCGCCCATCTCACAGGTAGCTCCAGCCCGCAGCGTGCCGAGACGCGGGCCAACCAGCGGCGACCGGACCGATTGCGCAGCACGATCGCCGACCGCCCCGATTCCCGCCCTACGTCTGCCAGCGCTTCCGCCGTGGTCGTCTTACCGGCCCCGTCGATGCCCAGCAGCACCACGATTCTCCGGGCCCGTCGCGAACGGGACCCGTGGGGCCGCGATCTCCGTTCGTCTGCCTGAGAATGACGCATCCGGCCCTTTTCCTCGACTGCTCTCCTAGCACTCTTGAACGCAAGATCCCCCGGCTTCCATACCGAGACGGGCGCCGCTTGCGGGTGGGGGCCGTGGGGTTCTCGTCCGCTCTGTCCGGGAAGCCGGTGGCCGGGGTGATGCCCGCGGCGAAACCCCAACCGCAACATCGCCTCCGTGGAAAGTGACCGGTAGCCGGCCATATGTAAAGAGGTCCCTAAATCACGCACGGGACCAGAGGGTGTGCAGCACGGCGGCGCCGCTTTGATCACACCACGATGTGTTCGAAGCGGCGCCGCCGTGTGCAGTGGTGGTTGCGCGCCTTATCCGGTGTCAGCCGCGCCGGCGGGTGCGGGCCAGGGCGGTGAGACCGGCGGCCAGTCCGAGCAGCCCGGCAATCGACCCGACCCATCCCAGGGCGTTGCCGCCTGTGGAGGTGGCGGCCGTCTGCTCGGACTGTTCAGCGGCGGTGGTCGCCCCGTGGGTGGCGCCGTGGCCGTCGGTCTCGGCGGCGGTGACGGTCAGCGACGGGGCGGGATGTTCGGGCTCTTCCCCGCCCTTGGTGGCTGGCTGGTCCCAGGCGACGGTGCGCCCGTCGGTGTAGGTCTGGGACACCGGCAGCATGATCTGCTGGCCCTCCTCGCCGGGCAAGGGCCCGACGGAGATGGTGAAGCTCTGGAACTCACCCGGATCAATCTTGTGGTCGGCATCGGCGGTCCAGGTGATCGTGGAGGCCGCCTCGGTGATCGCGCCCTCCCCCACGGTGGCCGGGGTGGCCAGTTCCTCCTCGGTGATCTCCGCATTCCAGCCCTCCACCGGCTGGGTGCGCACGGAGGCGAAGGGGGTGTCCTCGGGGAGGGTGAGTTCGAGCTTGGTGGTGGAGGCGGTGTCGGACTCGTTGGGCACCGAGAAGGTGATCTGGGTGTACCCGCCAGCCGCGGTGGAGGTGGCCGTCGCCGAGACGTGGGCGGCAGCCGGGGACAAGCCGGCGGCCACGAGCCCGGCCGCGACCACAGCCGCTGATGCCCCCTTGGACCAGCGGGCGGTGCTAGTGGTGTTCGTCATGGAAATAGGTGCCTTTCATCGCACGCCACCGTGTGACGGCGGCGCTGGGAAAACCATGGGATCCGCAAAACAGGGCGCCGCAGAAAACCCGAGGGGTGTCACCCCCGGTGGAGCATCTCCAGCACCCCGACGACTGGGGGCCCACGCACCCGGTCCCAGCGCAGTCCCCGCCACACCAGCACCGGGCGCGGTGCCAGAGGCATCGGCGGCCGCGGGCAGATCAGGAGAAGCCGGACCGGCCCGGCGGCGGCCAGCAAGGGGCGCAACCACTCCCGGGCCAGCCACAGGGCATTCTCGGCCTGGGCGCCCACCACCGCGGTCGCCACCACCGCCAGCCCGTGCCAAACCAGCATGGGCAGCCCCAGCCCTATGGGGTCATGGTGGCCGATCTCCAACACTGGAGTAGGCGGGCAGGCCGAGACCAGACCGGAGTGGAGGCCATGGCGACCGACGGGGGCATGGTGACCGACGGGGGCATGGTGACAGGCGGTGGCGGCCGAGAGCACTCTGAAAGCTTCGTGCAGGACCCACTGGGTTGCCCCCAGGATCACCAGCAGCCGCCCCAGGCTCAGCCGGTACCCGGCGGCCCAGGCCACCGGGCCCAGCACCCCCATACCCAGGACGATCAGCAGCAGCGGTGACGGAAGAGCACCGCCCCCGGCCAAGTGCCCGGCCCCGGCCAGGGCAAGGACGAGGGCCGTGACCAGCACGGCACGCACCAGAGGCAGCGGTGCACGCTGATCCATCCGCCGCCCCCTTGCCCGTCTTGTGAAACCAAACTCCAGCTGAGACGCTGTGGCGATCCCACCCTTTGAATGTAGCGGCCGTTCCGGGCACCGGTGAAAGCCGTGAGGACCGGAAACGACACCGTGCTGTCCCGCCCCGTGGATGCGGCCCCGACTAGGGTTCAGCCCATGCAGACCAACGGTGCCGGGACCACAGCGCAGCAACAACTCCTGCGACCACGGTCTGACCACCGGGCCGTGCGGGTGCTGCTGATCTCGGTGATGGCGCTGGTCGTCTCCGTCCTGAGAGTACCAACAGCACTGGCCCATACGGAACTCACCGGCACGAGCCCTACCAATGGGCAGGTGGTGGCCCAGTCACCGGCCACCCTCACGCTGTCCTTCAATGAGCCCGTCGGGGCCGCAGCCGAGACCATCCAGGTGCTCACCCCCGGCGGGGAGGCGGCACCCCTGGACGTCCAAGCCCTCGACACCACCGTGACCCTCACCCCGGTAACACCGCTGGGCTCGGGAACGCACACCGTGGCCTGGCAAGTGACCTCCGCCGACGGCCACCCGATTTCCGGGGCCTTCACCTTCTCGGTGGACGCCCCCAGCGCCAGCACCGTGAGCGCTCCCAAGGACGTTGCGGGACCGCAGGCAAGGATCGCGGCCCAGACAGTGACCTACCTGGGGGTGTTCGCCGCGGCCGGCCTGGTGCTCTTCGAGCTGGTCTTCCTGACTACCGGCCCCGGCACGGCACCCGGCACCCGGCGCCGGCTGCACGTGGTCGCGTACCTGGCCGCCGCCACAGGAGTCATGGGAGCGGTCTCCTCGGCCCTGACCGCCACCCAGGGACAAGGAGCAACCGCCCCAGGTTTCTTCACCGATCCGGCCATGGTCACCGGCCTGACCGTGGCCGGGGTGCTGACCGCCGTGCTGGCGGCCCCACTTGCCACCAAGGGCGGGACCACGGCGCTGTACCGAGCCGCTGCCCTGGGCGGTGCCGGCGTGGCCGGTGTGTCTCTGGTGCTCACCGGACACACCCGCAGCACCGAGCCGGGATGGTTGGTGATCCCCGCCGATGCGGTGCACATCGCCGCGGGCATCATCTGGGTCGGTGGGTTACTAGGGCTGGTCATCGTCCTGGGACGGGCCTCCGACACCCCACCCGGTCAAGGAGCCACGACCCTGGCCCGTTTCTCCACCGCGGCCGCCTGGGTGGTGACCGCTCTGGCGGTGACGGGCCTGATCCTGAGCTGGCGCATCCTGGGCAGCCTGGGCGCGCTGGTAACCACCGGATACGGCCAAATGCTGCTCATCAAACTTGCCCTCGCCCTACTGGTGGTCCTGGTCGCGGCATGGAACCGCTTCGCACTCCTGCCACGGGTGCTCACCGGCAACGACACCGGAGCGTTAAGCGACCTGCACTCGGCCGTCCAAGGCGAAGCGGTCGTGCTCGGGCTCATCCTGCTGATCACCGGCGTCCTCACGTCCATGAGCCCTTGACCGAGCCCATGCCACGGCTGATCAGATATCCCGGAGCCTGGAACCGAAAGGTGCTCCCCGAACAGGCATCAACCAATCACCCAGTTCCGTCCAGTCCGCGCCTGCCCGTGAACGAAACACCCCCAACCGTTGCAGGAAAGCCCACAGAGGAACCCCTATCGCAATGCTCCTGAGGCGAAGATGGACAGAATCTGAGTTCATGGGAGGCACGGTCCCGCCAGCTTCAGCTGGTGGTCCGCCGCTAACCGGCCATATGTAGAGCGGGGGCCTCAAAATGCCCGTGCATCCGTTGTCCACGCCCACGGCAGAGGTGAGGGCCGCCCCGTTCGGGGTGGCCCTCGATGAGATGCGGTGGGTTGCTTGGCCGCCCGACCGCACGGGATGGGTGGTTTCAGGCGGCCTGGTAGGTGAGGCAGTCGGCTTCGTCGGCGCCGGCACCGATCTTCACATCGTGGGCAGAGCACATGAGGTGGGAGTTGTGCGTGCATTCGGAGCGCTGGCAGGCGCCGACCTCGGCGTGGAGGGTGGGCAGCCCACCTCCCTTGCCCAGGGGGATGAAGGTGCCGCAGTGGGCATGGCCGGACGACCCGGCGACGGTGATGGCATGGGCGGTGCACTCGTGGCCGTGGTTGTAGGAGCACTGACCGACACTGCAGTCGGAGACGGGAACGAACTCGGTGGCCATGACGGTACCTCCTGGTGGGTCGCGCGGGCCTCCGCTCGTGGCGCGGATCAGCCCTGTGTCGCGCTTCCAGGACGCGCCTGACAGACCGCAATAGATAGCGAATTTTTCCCTGCCCAAACCCCCAAGCGGGCGGTGACCAGCACGGATGCCCTGCACCGGCAGATCCGGGTGCTTCAGCCGCCGGCGGACCACGCCACGGTCAGGCCCTCGCGCTGCCCGAAACGCTCCAGGTGAGACCCGATCACCTGCTGAACCCATTCCAGCCCGTCGGCAGCCCCGGACTCGGCGCGCAGCTGAAGGGCGTGAGCACCGGCGACGAGCAAGCAACTGCCCACGGTCAGAACGACCCGCGAGCCTTCGGCCTCGTCGCGGATCTCGGCCTTGCGCCCGAGATGGGAGGCCAGCTGCTTGGCGTAGCGGGCCGCCGCCTCGGTGACCACCGTGGCATGGGCGCGGTATGCCGTGGCGGCGGGATGGACGAGAGGTTCGGTCATGGACGATCTCCTCGGTGATGGACGGTGCGCAAGCCCCCCGGAATCAGGGGCTGGGCCTCGGTGGGGCGGGTGGAGCACGGGCGCCGAACCACCACAACCCGATTACGTCAGGGAAGTGTTCGCTAATCCTGGTTCAACTGCTACAGTCTGCCACAGCGAGGAAGGCAAGGCTTGCCTAACCCTCCTCGTGCGACACCCGACCGGGGACCACGCCGTGGTCCCCGGGGAGGCTCCGTTGCGGCTGAGCGACCCCCGGGGTGCGCTGGTCCTCGCCACCCGGTGCGCCCTGGTGGTCGTTCAGCCGTGACCGGACACCGCAGGCCTGAGGAAGGGAACCGCCATGGGATCAGCGAAGATTTCCGTAGTCGCGGTGATCGACCTGGACGGCAAGCACGTGCGCCTGGTCGTCACCGGCCCGCTCACCATGGACACCCAGACCGCGTTGCACCCGCTGATCCGCCTGGGGCGGGTGCTGACCCCGGTCACCCGGGTGGTCGTAGACCTGACCGGCGCCAGGATCACCGAGGCCGCCGCCGTGGAAACCCTCATCCACCAGGCACAGGCCGGGCACACCGGGCATCCCGCCCAGCAGGTGCGCTTCACCCTGCCCGCCCCCATGACCATGGCCGATGTGGAGGACCTGCGGCGGCTGCGCGCCGGGCAGCGCTCCTGGACGGCCACCGGCACAGCGGAGGATCAGTCCAGCACCGTGCGGAACATCAACACCGCCCCGGCGCACCCGAAGGCCACCCCGGTCACCGCCACCGTGCGCCACCGCATTCCCAGCTCCTCCCCCGCCCGGCGCACCACCCCGGAGGACGACCACGCTACGGCCACGACGACACAGCCGACCGCCAGCACCCAGCACGTCACCATCGCCGCTGAGTCCACCACTGGCACCGTCCTTCCGTTCCGTCCACACCGGCATCGTCCCGGGATGCGAGCACAGCCCATCACGCCCGTCGCCGGCAGGAGCACCCCCAGCCAGATCCACACGCGATGATGACCACCGCATCGGGCACCACTGTCTGGTTGCCCTGCACCCATGCGAGGACAGCCTCGCCCACGGCACGGCGATCCCGGTGGTTCGTCGTGGCGGCCCTGCGATTCCCGTTCCGGCCGGGGTCGGTTCCATCCACGAGGCCGTGGTCCGGGTCGAGGGGACCTTCCCCGGGGTGGCCGATCGCCGCCCGCACGACCCGTCCTCCGGCCGCAGCTCGTGGTCGGCGGCGCCCACGGTGGACCGCACCGTTTCGGATCGGTCGGTCCAGGTGTTCAACGCCCACCGGCCCGCGAACGGTCCGAGCCTCTGCAACGGCCCCTGTTCTTCCGGAAACTTCCCAGCACGATCCCCAGGAGCACCATGAATCCTTTCGATGACTTGCAGGCGGAGGTCCGCGTGGTGATCGACAACCACGGCCACCCCTGCCTCTGGCCGGCTGACTGCCCGGTGCCCTTCGGCTGGACCACCGCCCTGTGCCCCGCACCCCGCCACGAGGCCCAGACCTACCTGGACCGCCACCACAGCACTCTCGCTCTCGCCGACGACGAGCGGTCGCTGGTGCGCTGAAGGCCGTTCACCCGCAAGGACCGTGGGTCGTCGGCACGCAACCGGACCCGCACCGGGTCATCCCTCACGCGACGTCGGCACTGATCGGCACTCCCATCTTGCTCGTCCCTCTACGAAGGAAACGATGACCATGTCCCCGTATCGACCGATCGCCGTCACCGCGATCCTCACCACGCTCCTCCTGGCCGGCTGCGGCACCGGTGACTCCCAAGCCCCCACGTCCGAGACGACCACCGGGACCACTGCTGCCACCCCGGAAGCCACAGACGCCCCGTCGACCGGCGAGGTATCCGAGGGGGTCGCCGCCCAGTACGCCACCCTGGCCGAAGAGGTCGAGGCCGAGGGCGGACGCGCCACCTCCGGGGACTGGGAGGTCGCCTACATCGTCGAACCGGCCGAACCCTGGTTCGAGACCCCCGCTGGGGACCCGACCCGGCGCGAACCCACGACCGGGGAGACCCACCACCTGGAGATCATCCCGATCGAAGCCGCCACCGGCCGCATCGTGCCCGATGTGCCGATCCTCCTGGAGGTCCTCGACGACACCGGAGAGGTCGTGGATGGGAAGGAGCTGATGTTCTTCCACGCGGAGTTCTTCCACTACGCCAACAACTTCAGCATCCCCACCGCCGGGGACTACACCTTGCGCGCCACCTTGCAACCACCGCAGTCACCCCGGCACGGGGAGAGCCTCGAGCAGCTGACCCTGCTCGAGCCGGCGACCGTCACCTTCGACGACGTCCGCCTGGAACCGACCACATAAAAGCACAGAGCATCCGTTCCTGCGACAGTCCTGGTTCTCCATCCGGCCATATGTAAAGCGCGGAGAATCGTGCCGTGGCAGGGCTCTTCTGCTGGGGTTCGGTACCGTCCAGCGGGCAGTCCTTGATATCTCTGCCGATGCCAACCCGCGAGTGGTCCCGGGGTCGAAGCACCCGGGGGCGGGTCAGAGGCCGGTGAAGGCGGTGAAGAAGCGGAAGAACACGGAGGCGGCCACGGCCACGTAGGCGATGGCCACCAGGGTCCAGGCCCACTCGGAGGAAAACCGCACCAACCGGGGCGGGGCGGGGATGACGCCGTGGACGTGGTTGCGCACGGTGAGCAGGATGACCAGCGGGATCATCGCCGCCCACACGATCATGCAGTACAGGCACAGGATGTAGATGGAGAACAGCGCCTGGGACCACAGCCAGATCACGAACACCGCCCCCAGGGTGACCCCGATCTGCAGGCCGACCCAGTACCACCGCCCGAAGCGGGCCCCGGCCAGGGCTGCCATGGCGGTGGTGATGACCACGGCGAAGGCCACAATGCCGATCAGCGGGTTGGGGAAGCCGAACAGCTCCGACTGCCAGGTGCCCATCACCTGCCCGCACGACCCCCACGGGTTGATGTCGCAGCTGGTGACGTGGTTGGGGTCGCGATAGAGCTGAAGGCGCTCGAGTACCAAGATGGCCGAGGCAATCCAGCCGATCACCCCGGTGACCAGCAGGAGAAGGGCGAAGGGGCGGTGGCGGGTGAAGCCGGGCGCCTCCGCCCCGGCCGCCCGGTCGGGGCTGTGGGAGCGGTTGAGCGTGGTCTGGTCAGTCATGGGCGGTTTCCCTCACGGTGCGGACGGCAGCTGATCTCGTGGTGGACTGGGTCAGTCGGTGGCGGCGGCGGCGACCTCGGCCCGGAACTGCTCCAGGGACTCCGGGTTCAGGACTTCCCCGTCGAGGAAGAACGTCGGGGTCCCACCCACACCCAGGGCCTCCCCGTCGGCGACATCGAGTTCGACCCGCTCCTGGGTGGCCGGATCGGCCACCGCGGCATCATAGGCGGCCATATCCAGGCCCAGGTCCTCGGCGAAGCCGCGGAAGACCGCGCTCTTGTCCTCGCCCGACTCCCCCCACTGGGTCTGGGTTTCGTACATGCGCTGGTACATCGCCTCGTAGGCGCCCTGCTGGGCGGCGGCCTCCACGGACACGGCGGCGTTCATGGAGTTGCGGTGGCCCGGCAGCGGGAAGTAGCGGTGCACGAACGTCACCGTGTCGGCGTACTCGCCGCGCAGCTCCTCGATGAAGGGGTGGGCGGCCCGGCAGGACTCGCACTCATAGTCCAGGAACTCCACCAGCACGGCGTGCTCGTTCGGGGCCTTCGAGAGCACCCTGCTGTTCTCGCGCACCACCTGCCCGGCGTCCTCGGGTGCGGCCGCGGTAGAGGACCCGCGGGCGGTGAGGAAGGCGATGGCTGCTGCGGCGACGACGGCGGCCAGGACCACCCAGACGATGATCTTGGCCTTGGGGGACTTCCGCTGGCCGGTGGCGGGGGAGGTGGTGCTCACAGGGGTGTCCGTTCTGTGCTCGGGCAAGGGGTGTGGGTTCGTGGGTGGGCGCGGGCGGTGGGAGCCGCCCGCGCCGGGCAGATACGGGAGAGGGTCAGTGGGCGCAGCAAGCGCAGTCGGGGCCGCACCCGTCGGCGCAGCCCTCGCCGTCTTCGTCCAGCAGCACGGCCACGGGCGAGCAGCAGGCATCTCCGCGCCAGGCCTCCAGGCCCTCCTTGACTGCCACGGCAGCGATGATCAGAGCCGCGATCGGATCGGCCCAGGACCAACCCAGGGTGCTGTTCAGGAGGAGCCCCACGAGCAGGACGGCGGAGAGGTAGGTACACAGCAGGGTCTGCTTGGAGTCGGCCACCGCTGAGGCCGAACCCAGCTCTCGGCCGGTGCGACGCTCGAACCAGGACAGGAAGGGCATGATCACCAGGCTCACCGCTGCCAGCACGATCCCCACCAGGGAGTGCTCGGGCTCGGCGGCCCCGAGCAGGGTGCGGACGGCGTCCACCGTGACGAAGGCGGCGAGCCCGAAGAAGGAGAACGCGATCACGCGCATCGCAATCTTCTCCCGGTGGTGCAGCTCGGGGGCGGCGAACTGCCAGGCCACCGCGGCCGCGGAGAGGACCTCCACGATGGAGTCCAGGCCAAAGCCGATCAGCGCCGAGGAAGAAGCAACGCGCCCGGCGGTGATCGCGATGATCGCCTCGAGCACGTTGTAGGTGATCGTGCCGGCCACGATCCAGCGCACCCGCCGGTGCAGGACCGCACGGCGCGCATCGGTGATCGGCTTCGGCCCCAGAGTCAGGGAGGTCATGCGCAGGTGCATCCTTCCGGGGAGCAGCAGGTCGGATCCACGGTGACCACCAGCTGAAGCAGGTCTCCCAGGGCCTCACCCAAACAGGGATCGGCCAGGGAGTACCAAGTGTTGCGTCCCTCGGCGGTGGAGGTCACCAGTCCGCAGCCGCGCAGACACCCCAGCTGGTTGGACATCACCTGTTTGGACACCCCCAGGGCCTGGGCCAGATCCGAGGGCCGGGCCGGGCCATCGCGCAGGGCCAGCAGGATCCCGGTGCGCGTGCCGTCGGAAAGGGCATGGCCCAGCCGGGACAGCGCCGAGGTGTGCGTGAGAGTCACCGCGTTCATATCTCGAACAGTACACGAGTCTGTGTACTGTGAGGGGTGTGACCAGGGTGAGGCCTCCCGGGGCGCACCAGCGGCAACACCTTTTGAGGCGCACGCCGCCCATCCGATGTGTGGAGGACAGCGATGATGACAGACCTGGCCCCAGCCCTTGCCCTGGGGTTGTACCTGTCCGGCCTGGTGGCCGCGTTTGGTGTGCGGTCCTGGATCCATCGCCGCCGCACCGGCTCCACTGGCTTCCGCGGCCTGAGCGGAGCACCCGGCTCGGCCGAATGGTGGGGCGGGGCCCTCTTCGCCGCGGCGCTAGTGCTCGGCGCGGCCGCACCCGTCCTGGCCCTCACCGGGACCGTAGCCGCACCCCGATTGCCGGAGTTCCTTCCCTGGGCGGGTCTGATGGTCACCATTCTGGGGTTCGTCGGGGTGTTGGCTGCCCAGGCCGGCATGGGCGCCTCCTGGCGGGTGGGTGTGGATACCACCGAACGCACCGACCTGGTCACCAGCGGAGTTTTCGCGGTGGTCCGCAACCCAATCTTCACTGCGATGCTCACCACCTTGCTGGGCCTGACCCTCATGGTGCCCACCGTGGTCAGCGCAGCAGCTCTGCTGTGCCTGCTGGTGGCAGTGGAGCTCCAGGTCCGCCTCGTCGAAGAGCCCTACCTGCTGGCCACCCATGACCAGGACTACGCCTTCTACGCCGCCAGCATCGGCCGGTTCTTGCCCGGCCTCGGCCGACTCAGGAACTTGCCTCAAAGCGGCGGAATCCTATAGGCAGGCGTACCACCACAACCCACAAACGTGCCACGCCCATCACCAGGACCCACCGAACCCTCACCGCAACACGATCCGCGTGGAACGCGATCGGTCCTGGAGCTACGTTTGGAATCAACCCGACGACTTCACCGGGGGCCTTCTAACAGGCCATATGTAATGCGGCAGGGAGGGGGCCGCTCTTGGCTTCGTTGGCCGGGAGCCAATCAGCGGCTGCCGGGTCACCCCAAAGCTGAGTCCCGAGGCGGCCTCAGCGCGCGAGACGCCCGCAGGGGAACGGCGACGGCCCTCCCCCGGAACCCCGCCGACGGACCGGGTCGCATGTGCGCCACGGTCATGACGAGCCGCCCATTGCCATCGACGGACCAGGCTCCTAGCGTGGGAAGAGCCGGAGACTT
>NZ_JBHZTA010000016.1:0-34479 GCF_042879215.1 Kocuria arenosa
AGGTTCAGGTCGGTCACCGAGGGCCGCTCGGCACCGGGGTACTGGCAGGTCACATTGGCGTAGCGCACGGAGGACACGGTGGGTGGTTCCTTTCAGGGTCCCGCGGACGTTCCTGCGCCGGTGGAGCTCGGGAGGGACGTGCCAGGCGGTCGGGACGGTCCGGCCGAGAGGGGCGCCCACCGGGAGGTGAGCTGGCTCACTACTGTAAGCGCTACCACTGAGTGTGTCCAGACCCTTTCGGTGCCCCCCTGGTAAAGGCACTATTTTGTGATAGCGCTTCCAGTTCGGGATGATCCGCCCTACGATGGAACGCATGTCCACGACCTACGGCGCCCTGCAGACCCTCCGCCTCACACCCGTCCACGACCGCGACCAGGAGCCGAAGTGGTGGCGGTCCTCGGTGATCTACCAGGTGTATCCCCGCTCGTTCCGGGACCTCGACGGGGACGGCGTCGGCGACCTCGCCGGCATCACCGCCGAGCTCGGACAGCTGGCGGAGCTGGACATCGACGCGATCTGGCTCTCGCCCTTCTATCCCTCCCCGCAGCTCGACGGCGGCTACGACGTGAGCGACTACTGCGACGTCGACCCCGCCTTCGGCACCCTGACGGACTTCGACGCGCTCGTGCAGGCCGCCGACGCGCTGTCCGTCAGGGTGATCATCGACCTGGTGCCCAACCACTGCTCGCAGGAGCACGCCCTGTTCCGGCAGGCCCTCGCGGCGGGTCCCGGCGCCCCGGAGCGCGACCTGTTCGTCTTCCGGGACGGCCGCGGCGAGTCCGGGCAGCTGCCCCCCAACAACTGGCAGTCCCACTTCGGGGGATCGGCCTGGACCCGGGTGACCGAGGCCGACGGACATGCCGGCCAGTGGTACCTGCACCTGTTCGACTCGTCGCAGCCCGACTTCAACTGGGACAACGAGCTGGTCCGCCAGGAGTTCGAGCGGGTGCTGCGCTTCTGGCTGGATCGCGGCGTCGCCGGCTTCCGGGTGGACGTGGCGCACGCGCTCATCAAGGCGGAGGGCCTCCCCGACTGGGACGGGCGGGCCGACGGAGGCAGCATCCCGGACTACCCGTTCACCGACGCCCCGATGTTCGGGCAGCCGCAGATCCACGACATCTACCGGCGCTGGCGCGAGGTGCTCGCGGAGTACGACGGCGAGCGGATCCTCTGCGCCGAGGCGAGCGTGGACCCGCTGGACCGCTTGGCCGACTGGGTGCGCCCCGACCAGATGCACCAGACGTTCAACTTCTCCTACCTGGCGGCGCCGTGGGACGCCGCGGAGCTGCGCCGGATCATCACCTCCTCCCTCGAGGCGTTCGACGCGGTCGGGGCCCCCACCACCTGGGTGCTGTCCAACCACGACGTCGTGCGGCACACGACCCGCCTGGCGCTGACCGAGGACTCCCCGCGCCCGGGCGACGGCCGCGGGCCCGAGGACGAGCAGCCGGACCACGTGCTGGGCACGCGGCGGGCGCGCGCCGCCTCCCTGCTCATGCTCGGCCTGCCGGGCGGCGTGTACCTGTACCAGGGGGAGGAGCTGGGCCTGCCGGACCACACGACCCTCCCCCACGACGTCCGCCAGGACCCCACCTACCACCGAACCGCCGGGGACCGGCTCGGCCGCGACGGCTGCCGGGTGCCGCTGCCCTGGACCCGCACCGGGGCGTCCCTGGGATACAGCGCCACGGGCGAGGCCTGGCTCCCTCAGCCCGCGGGCTGGGCGGAGCTCTCGCGCGAGGCGCAGCGCCAGGACCCGGCGTCCACGCTGTCCCTCTACCGCGCCGCGCTGGCGCTGCGGCGGGAGCACGGGCTCGGCTCGGGCTCGCTCGCGTGGGCGGAGGACCTCACCGGTCAGGGCTGCCTCGGCCTCGTCAACAACGACGTCCTGGTGCTGCTGAACACGGGCCCCACCCCGGTCGAGCTGCCGGACCTGCCGGTCCTGCTCCGCAGTGGGCCCCCCACCTCCATGCCGCATATCCTGAACCCGGAGGAGTGCGCATGGCTGCAGATGGAGGAGGACTCGAGGTGACACGGAGGTGAACCCGCCCCGGCTCCAGGACGTCGCCGCGCGGGCGGGCGTGTCCACCGCGACCGTCTCCCGGGCGCTCAGCGGCAAGGGGCCAGTGTCCCCCCGCGCCCGGGCGCGGGTGCAGCAGGCGGCGCAGGAGCTGGGTTTCGTCGTGTCCTACCACGCCTCGAGCCTGGCGAGCGGCCGGAGCCGCAACATCGGGGTGGTCCTCCCCCACGTCGACCGGTGGTACTTCTCCACCGTCCTCGAGGGAGTGGCCGGCGCGCTCATGGAGGCCGGGTACGACCTGACCCTCTACAACTTCGAGGGGGACCGCTACCGGGAGAGCGTCCTGACCGACTTCCTGCTGCGCAAGCGGCTGGACGCGGCCGTGGCGGTGTCCCTGCACCTGGACCCGGCGGAGACCGAGCAGCTGTTCTCCGCCGGCATCCCTCTCGTCGGGGTCGGGGGCCCCCTGGTGGGCGCGCCCACCATCAGCATCGACGACCTCGACGTCGGGCGCCGCGCGACGCAGCACCTCATCGGGCTGGGCCACCGAAGGATCGCGCACCTCGGCGGAGCCGAGGAGGGCAGGCGCTACTTCCCCATGTCCAGCGACCGCCGGGACGGCTGGGAACAGGCCATGGCGGACGCCGGGCTGGCCGTCGAACCCGCGTGGTCGCTCATCGCGGACTACACGTTCACCGACGCGTACCAGCAGGCCAAGAACCTCCTGGCGGACCCCGCCGACCGCCCGACCGCCCTCTTCGCCTCGTCCGACGAGATGGCGGCCGGAACGATCCTGGCGGCGCGGGACCTCGGGCTCACCGTGCCCGGGGACCTGTCCGTCATCGGCGTCGACGCCCATCCCATCGGGGAGGCCTTCGGCCTGACGACCCTGGACCAGCACGCCCGGAAGCAGGGCACCCGCGCTGTCGAGCGGCTCCTCGAGCACCTCGCCGGAGGGAGCCGCGAACCGTCGAACGAGCTCTTCCCGGCCCACTTCGTCGTCCGCTCCTCCACCGGCCCGGCCCCGGCCTGAGCTGCTCCGGCGGCCGTCACGGCCACCCGTTCCCCGGCCCGGCGCCGGCCGCTGCGCCCCGCCCACCGGAACCCCTCACGCCCCTCACACCTCGAGACCCCAGGAGAGTGCACGGATGACCACCGGACGGCCGACCACCAGGACGAGGACCGACTGCGGAGGAGCCGCGACGAGCCGGCTCTGGGACCAGCCCCACCACGACGGGTCGGCGATGTACGTGTCGAACCCCTTTCCGGAGCTGGGCGAGACCGTCACGATGTTCCTGCGTGTCCCCCGGGCCAGCGGAGTCACCCAGGCCCTGCTGCGGGTGTGCATCGACGGGGAACAGGCCCTGATCGGGACGAGAGCGGACCGCCAGGACGACCACGAGTTCTGGTTGCGGGCCGACGTCCGGGTGGAGAACCCGGTGGTGAACTACCGCTGGCTGCTCGACGGGGGCCCTGGCGCCTACCAGTGGCTCAACGGAACAGGTCTGCACACCCGTGATGTCACCGATGCTTCCGACTTCCGCATCACCACGCACGCCCCGCCCCCCGGGTGGGCGGGTGACGCGGTCCTGTACCAGATCTTTCCCGACCGGTTCGCGAAGTCCACCGACCGGCCGGCTCCCGAGTGGGCGATCGCCGAGGAGTGGGACAGCGAGGTCATCGGCCGCGGGCCGGAGACGTCCTACCAGTACTACGGCGGGGACCTCGACGGGATCGTCGCCCATCTGGACCACATCGCCTCCCTCGGTGCGAACACGATCTATCTCACTCCCACGTTCCCTGCGCGGTCCAACCACCGCTATGACGCGTCCAGCTTCGACCACGTCGATCCGCTGCTCGGCGGGGACGCCGCCCTGAGCCGCCTGTCGGACGCCGTGCATGCCCGGGGCATGCATCTGCTCGGGGACCTCACGACGAACCACTGCGGCGACGCCCACGAGTGGTTCAGGACCGCGGTCGACGACCCGCACAGCCCGGAAGCCGGCTTCTTCCTCTTCACCGGACATCCCGACGAGTACGTGTGCTGGTTCGGGCACGCGTCGCTTCCCAAGTTCGACCACAGCAATCCCGAACTGCGGCGGCGCCTCTACGAAGGCCCGGACTCCGTGGTGGCCCGCTGGCTGGGACCGCACGCCCTGGACGGATGGCGCATCGACGTCGCCAACATGACGGGACGACACGGAGCCACCGACCTCAACCACACGGTCTCGACCACGCTGCGCAGGACGATGGCCGAGGCCGATCCGGAGTCCCTGCTGCTGGCCGAGCACAGCCATGACGCGTCCCAGGACCTGCAGGTCGATGGCTGGCACGGCGTCATGAACTACGCCGGATTCACCCGCCCCGTGTGGCAGTGGTTGAAGCCGGCCTCCCCCGTGCCGTTCGAGCCGGGACCTTTCACGGCCGTTCCGCGACTTCCGGGAGCGGACGTGGTCGGATCGATGCGCGACTTCGCCGCTGCCGCCCCGTGGCGGGCCACCGCACACGCCCTCAACCTGGTCGGCTCCCACGACACCGTGCGGATCAGCACCATGCTCGACGACCGGCGGCTGGTGACCGTGGCGTTCGGCCTGCTGGCCACCATGCCCGGCATCCCCATGCTCTGGGCAGGGGACGAGATCGGACAGGAGGGCGTGAACGGCGAGGACGGTCGCCGCCCCTTCACCTGGGACGACACCAGCGGATGGGACCACGAGCGGCTCGCCACCACACGAGCTCTTCTCGGCGCACGCCACTGGTCCGTGGCCCTCCGCCACGGTGGGCTGCGATGGCTCGCCGTCGGGGAGGACGCCTTCACCTTCCTGCGGGAGTCCCCCGGTGAGACCGTGCTCGTCCACGCCGCACGCGCCGGCCACACCCCTGTCCGGTTGCCGGCACGGATCGTCGGCACCCACCTCACCGGCCTGGCCGGCACCCCGGACCTGGACGCGGACACCGACGCCATGATCACCCTGCCCGGCGCTGGACCGGCGTTCTCCGTGTGGCGCTGCGCCTCGCTCGGCTGAACCCCACGGTCCCCGGCCCGTGCCGGGGCGAGACGTGCCTCCGGCGCGGGGCGCCCCCGGCGGCTTCGATCGGGTGGGCCCATCGGCCCGCAGAGGCGCGGCACCGCGGTGGCACGCCGCGGATCAGGCCACGAATCAGGCCACCGTGAAGGTCCGCTCGTGCCACCCGGAGGCGCCGTCCGGGGCTGGCGGGGCCTGGTCGGCGGTCTGGACGGTCCCGTCCCGGTCCACGGCCCGCACCCGCGCGGTGTGCCGGCCGCTCGGGAGCCCGGTGCGCAGCACCCACTGCCGCCAGGTGTCGTCCGTGCCCACGGAGCCCAGCTCGGCGTCCTGCCACGGCCCCTCGTCCACGCTGACCTGCACGGCGGCGATCCCGGTGTGCTGGGCCCAGGCCGTGCCGGCGAGGACTACGGGGTCCGTCTCCGTGCGCCCGCCCTCGGCCGGCACCTCGATGCGCGAGGACATCTTGATCGGCCCGCGGGCCGTCCAGCCGCGCGAGGTCCAGTACGCCTCCGCCCGGTCGAAGCGGGTGACCTCGAGGTCCACGACCCACTTGGTGGCCGAGACGTAGCCGTAGAGCCCGGGCACCACCATCCGCACGGGGTAGCCGTGCTCGAACGGCAGCGGCTCCCCGTTCATGGTCACCGCGAGCAGGGAGTCCCGGCCGGGGTCGGTCAGCGCCTCGAGCGGGGTGCTCGCCGTGAACCCGTCCTCGGAGGTCGAGAGCACCATGTCCGCCTCGGCGGAGGGTCCGGCCTCGGCGAGCAGCTCCCGGATCGGCACGCCGGTCCACACCGCGTTGCCCACGAGGTCACCGCCCACGGGGTTGGACACGCACGCCAGCGTCACGATCCGCTCGACCAGCGGCCGGGCGGTGAGGTCGTCGAAGCCCAGGGTCAGCTCACGCTCCACCATGCCGTGGATCCGCAGCTCCCACGCCGCCACGTCGATGCGCGGCACGGACAGGGCCGTGTCGATGCGGTAGAAGTCGTCGGCGGGCGTGAGCCAGGGCTCCACGTCCGCCACGCCGAGGTCCGCCCCGGCAGGGACCGGGTCCCGGACGACCGGAGCGGGGATCCGGAGCAGGTCCCGGGCGGCGGGCACCCGGGCCGCCGCCGCGGACGCCCAGCGCCCCGCGACACCGGCGGCGGCGCCCAGCACGGCGGCGGCCGCGGAGAGCCGGAGCAAGCCGCGGCGGTCGAGTGCGGCCGCGGACCGCGCCGACGGCGCGGTCCGGCGGGTGAGCACCGACAGGAAGAGCGCCCCGGCCCCGGTGCCGACGACGACGGGGACCGTGTCCGCCACGGTCGGCCCCGCCCGCGTCAGCACCGCCAGCAGCCCGAGGAGCCCCAGCACGCCGAGCAGCACCACGCCCATCGGCGGGTTGGCGCGCTGGGCCGCCCCGATGCCCGCGCCGACCGCCACGAGCCCGGCGGCCATGACGAGCAGCAGCACGATCTTGTCCGCGGTGCCGAACAGGGCGATCGCCGCGTCCTTCACCGGGGCCGGGACCGCGTCCACGATCACCCCGCCCACCGCCGTGAGCGGCGCGCCGAACGGCCCGGTCACCCAGGCCAGCAGCTCGGCCAGGCCGACGGCGAGAGCGGTCGCGGCGACACCGGCGAGGATCCACGGGCCGAGGTCGGCGGGGGTCCGTCGTCGTCGCCCGGTGTCCGGGCGGTGCGCGGTGGAGGTCATGCGCGTCAGCGTGTCATGTGGCCCTGAGATCCGCCTGGGCGAGCGCGTCCCCGAACCGCTCGAGCGCCTCCTGGCCCACGACGTCCCCCGGCAGCAGGGGGACCTGCAGCAGCGGGACGTCCGGGAGGGCGCCGCGCAGGGTGGCGACGTGCACCTCCTCCAGCGCCCGGCGCTCGGCGAGGAAGTCCCCGGCGTCCGCCGGGGAGCGCTTGTTGATCACGAGGGCTCCCACGTGCACGCCGGCGCGGACCAGCTGCTCGTGCAGCTCGACGGTCTCGAGGACGGGCAGCCGCTCGGCCGCGAGGACGATGACGAAGCTGCAGCGCTCGGCGTCGACCAGGACCTCGCGCAGCGCCTCGAAGCGCTCGCGGCGGCGCAGCAGGATCCGCCGGATCTCGAGGTCCCGCTCCTCGCGGGGGTCCCGGGGCCGCCCGGTGCCCACGATGCTCTCGCTCGCGGCGTCCCGGTCCTCGAGGCCCCGCAGGGCGGCGCCGAACTTCTCGGCCTTCCCGCGCCGGCGCAGCAGCCCCTCGGTCCAGGCGGACATGATCTCGGGCAGCGCCATGAGCCGGGCGGTGTGCCCGGACGGTGCGGTGTCGAAGACGATGAGGTCGTAGTCGTCCAGACCCGTGTCCACGAGCTCCGCGATCCGTTCGAGCACCGCCGACTCGTGGGTGCCGGGCGAGTCGCGGGCGAGCTCCATGTGCTTGTCGACCTCGGCGGCGAGGTGCTCGGGCATGAGCCGGCGGATGGTGGCGCCCACGGCGGCGAGGTGGGCGTCGGTCGTGGCGACCGGGTCCACCTCGATGCCGTCGAGGCGGCCGGCTCCGGGGCCGTCCAGGTTCCGGGCCAGCGGGGTGATCCGGTCCCCCACCGGGCGCTCCCACAGGTGCCCGAGGTTGTGGGCGGGGTCGGTCGAGACGACGAGCACCCGGCGGCCCGCACGGGCCTGGGCGAGGGCGGTGGCGGAGGCGACGGCGGTCTTGCCGACGCCGCCCTTGCCGCCGACGAACAGGACCCGGCGGGCGGCGGCGAGCTCTAGCAGCATGAGATGTGCTCCAGGGGCGAGCGCTCCATGCCCATCCGCCGGTGCCAGTCGTGGAACCGGTCGTAGACCACGGGCAGCAGCTCCACGGTGTAGTAGCTGGCGGGATTGGGCACGCCCAGCGCCTCCGAGAGGACCAGCATCATGAACAGGTCCTCCTCGTCGCGCTGGGCGCGGGCGAAGGTGCGCCGGTAGGGGGCCACGTAGAACTCGTGCAGGCCCGCACCGAGGCGGGCCTGCACGGAGCGCAGCCGGTCCAGGACGCTCACCGGCTCACAGCCCGCGGACCTCCCCGGCCGAGGTGCTGACGGTCTCCTCGTCGAGCTCGGGCGGGTTCTTCCGGGCCGCGTTCATCGCGGTCGCGGACTCGACGATGACCCACAGGGCAGCGATCAGGATGATCACGTCGAGGACGAGCAGGAACCAGTTCTCGGCGGCCCAGAACTGTCCCAGCTGGACGATCAGCGCGTAGACGGACATCAGGAGCAGGAACACCAGGGGCACCAGCACCGGCAGCACCGGGCGGCCCTTCCGCAGCAGGATCACCGCGATCATCGACAGCGTCAGGCCGGCCAGCAGCTGGTTGGAGGTGCCGAACAGCGGCCAGATGAGCATGCCGCCCGAGCCGTCCGCCCCGGCGCTGAAGGTCAGCCCCATGGCCACCACGAGGACGATGACGGTGGAGAGCACCTTGCCGATGTTGACGCCCACGATGTGGCCGGCCTCCTGCACCACGAAGCGCTGCAGGCGGATGCCGGTGTCCATGGTGGTGGCCGCGAAGAGCACGGCCATGGTCGCGAGGATGGTCGCGCTCAGCGACGGCGGGATCCCCAGGCCGGTGTTGACCACCGAGGCGCCGCCCTGGACGAACGCGGCCACGCCGCCCTGGCCGAACGCCGTGTACACGGCCTCCCAGTCGGCGATGGTCCGGAAGCCGGCGGTCGTGGCGATGATCGCGCCGAGCGCCAGGAGGCCCTCGCCGACGGCGCCGAAGTAGCCGACGAAGCGCGCGTCCGGCTCCTTGTCCAGCTGCTTGGAGGACGTGCCCGAGGCCACGATGCCGTGGAACCCGGAGATCGCACCGCAGGCGATGGTCACGAACAGCAGCGGCACCAGGCTGGGCGTGCCCTCGGGCACGGAGTTGTTGAACGCCGGGGCGACGACGGTCGGGGCGGAGATCAGCACGGCGCCGTAGAGGATGCCCAGGGCGATGAACAGCTGGAGGCCGTTGATGTAGTCACGGGGCTGCAGCAGCATCCACACGGGCAGCACCGAGGCCACGCCGGCGTAGAGGAACAGGATTACGATCCAGAACGCGTTGGCCGGCAGGCCCAAAACCGTCTCCGGCAGGACCACCGGGAAGCGGTCGCCGATCAGGATGAGGGCGTAGAGCGCCACGACGCCGACCACGGAGACGACGGCGAGGTTCCACTTGTAGCGGTAGACCGCCTGGCCGATGAGCAGGGCGACGACGATGGCGCCCCACGTGGGGATCACCGAGGTGGGCGTGCCGACCAGCAGGTTGGAGATCACCACGGCGAACGCGGCGTTGACCATCAGCAGCACGAGGAAGATCACGACCAGGAACAGGTTCCGGCCGCGGTGGCCGATGTACTTCCCGGACAGCGACCCGATGGACTTGCCCTGGTGCCGGTTGGAGGCCCACAGGGCGCCGAGGTCGTGGACGCCGGCGAAGAAGACGGTGCCGAGGGTCACCCAGAGGAACGCGGGGAGCCAGCCCCAGATGACGGCGATCGCGGGCCCCACGATGGGCGCCGCCCCGGCCACGGAGGTGAAGTGGTGGCCCCACAGCACGTACTTGTTGGTGGGCACGTAGTCCACGCCGTCCCCCAGCTCGTGGGCGGGGGTGACGAAGGAGTCCTGGAGCTTGTAGATCCGGCGGGCCACGAACTTCGAGTACAGGATGTACCCGAGGATCATCATGGCCACACCGACGACGGCGAGGACGATGGAGTTCATGTCGCTCCGATCTCTGGGGAGGTGGCGGTGGACGTTTGCTGGGTCACCATGCTACCGCCGAGTGACACCGGTCACCGCGTGCCTCCGAGCACCCGGGGGGGCGCGTCCCAGGGATGATGCGGACTGCGTGCCCGCGGACCACGTGGTCCGCGGGCTACGTGGCCGCGGGCGTCATCATCGCGAAGGACTCGCGGTCCGGGCCGGCCACGACCGCCAGCCGCCCGTACTCGAAGTCGAACGGGTCCTCCACGACCGAGCCGCCGGCGTCGCGCACGCGCTGGACGGCGGCGTCGACGTCGTCGACCTGGAAGCAGACCGACCAGACCGCGGGCGCGTTCTCCGCCGCGGGGTCGGTCCCGCCGATGCCGCCGGCCGGGCGCTCCCCGTGCGGCACCGTGAACGTGGCGTAGGAGACGCCGTCCTCGCCGATGTCCTCGTAGTGGTAGCCGAACACCTGGGCGTAGAAGTCGCGGGCGGTGTGGTGGTCCGGGGTCGTGAGGTCGCACCAGGCGACGCTGCCGGGCACGTCGAACACGGCGAAGCCGATGTGCTCCCCGGCCTGCCACATCCCGAAGGACGCCCCGGTGGGATCCTGCCAGACCCCCATCCGGCCGAACCCGCCCACCTCCACCGGCTCCATCAGCTGCGTCCCGCCGGCGGCGAGGACCCGCTCGGCGCAGCGGTCGATCCGGTCCGAGGCCAGGTAGACCTGCCACACGTGCGGGACGCCCGTCAGGTCCGGGGCCGCCGGGGAGAGCCCGGCCACGGGTCTCCCACCGACCAGGGCGTTGCGGTACCCGCCGTGCTCCGGCCGCGGCTCGCCGTACTCCCAGCCGAGCACCTCCCGGTAGAACTGCTGCGTGCGGTCCGGATCGGACGCGGTCAGATCGGCCCAGCAGGGCGTTCCGGCGGGCCACGCTTCGTTGCGCTGTGTCATGACGGGCTCCTTCCGACACGGCCAGGGTACGCCGCGCCCCCGCGGCCCGCAGGACCCGCCCGGGGGATCGTTACCCACCTGCACCCGCACCCCGTCCCCTCGGCGAGGTCGCAGCCGGCGGCCACGGCGCACGAGGGCGTGGCCGTGGTCCGCAACCTCGGCGCTCTCGCGGGCGGGCTCGGGGCTCCAGCGGCAGAATGGGAGCAGACCACCGTCCTCGACCGCCCCGGAGGCTCCCATGACCACGCTGCACGACTTCACCGCCACGACCCTGGACGGGCGCGAGCAGCCGCTGTCCGAGTACGCCGGGAAGGTGGTGCTCGTGGTCAACACCGCGAGCGAGTGCGGGTTCACGCCGCAGTACGAGGGCCTGGAGCAGCTGTGGCGGGACTTCAAGCAGGACGGCCTCGTGGTCCTGGGCTTCCCCTGCAACCAGTTCGGGCACCAGGAGCCGGGCAGCGAGGAGGAGATCGCAGACTTCTGCAGCCGCAACTACGGCGTCACGTTCCCGATGTTCGAGAAGGTCGACGTCAACGGCCCCGACGCCCATCCGTTGTGGTCGTGGCTGCGCGAGGAGCGGGGCGGGATCATGGGCGACGCCATCAAGTGGAACTTCACCAAGTTCCTCGTGGGCCGGGACGGACGGGTGATCCGCCGCTTCGCCCCGAAGACCTCGCCGGCGCAGCTCGCCGGCAGCATCGAGTCGGCGCTGGCCCACGGGGAGCAGCCCGCCGGGGAGGATCCCGCCGGGGTGAGCTGAGGCGGGTCAGCGGCGCGCCATCTCCCGCAGCACGTCCCCGAGGGCGGCGAGGCCCCGCTCCAGCTCCCGGTCGGTGATCACCAGCGGCGGGCTCAGCCGGATGGTGGAGCCGTGGGTGTCCTTGGCGAGGACACCGTGGGCCACCAGCCGCTCGCAGCACTTCCGGCCGGTGCCGAGCCGCGGATCGATGTCGATCCCGGCCCACAGCCCCCGCCCCCGCACCTCGGTCAGGCCCAGCGGCGCCAGCTCGGCCAGCCCGGCGTGCAGCTTCTCCCCCATGACCCGCGCCCGCTCCTGGGGCTCCCCGGTGGCCAGAAGGGCGACGACGGCGCGGCCGACGGCGCCGGCCAGCGGATTGCCGCCGAACGTGCTGCCGTGCTGGCCGGGCCGCAGCACCGACAGGACGTCGGCACGGCCCACCACCGCGGACACGGGCAGGACTCCCCCGCCCAGGGCCTTGCCCAGCAGGTAGAGGTCCGCCTCGACGCCCTCGTGCTCGCACGCCAGGGTCCGGCCGGTGCGGCCGAGCCCGGACTGGACCTCGTCCGCGACGAGCAGGACGTCGCGCTCGGCCGTGCACCGCCGTACGCCCTGCAGGTACCCCGGGGGCGGCACGATCACGCCGGCCTCGCCCTGGATCGGCTCCAGCAGCACGGCGACCGTGTCCTCGGTGACGGCCGCCTCGAGCGCGGCGAGGTCCCCGAACGGGACGGTCACGAAGCCCGGCGTGTAGGGGCCGTAGTTGCGGTGCGCCTCGTCGTCGTCGGAGAAGCTGATGACCGTGGTGGTGCGGCCGTGGAAGTTGCCCGCCGCCACGACGATCTGCGCCCGGTCCGGGGCCACCCCCTTGCGCTCGTAGCCCCACTTGCGGGCGACCTTGATCGCCGACTCCACGGCCTCGGCGCCGGTGTTCATCGGCAGCATCATGTCCTGGCCGAGCAGGGCGCACAGGTCCCGGGCGAAGGGGCCGAGCTGGTCGTTGTGGACCGCGCGGCTGGTCAGCGTCACGCGCTCCAGCTGGGTCCGGGCCGCCTCGAGGACCGCCGGGTGGCCGTGGCCGAAGTTCAGCGCCGAGTAGCCGGCGAGGAAGTCGAGGTACTCCCGGCCCTCCACGTCCGTGACGGTCGTGCCCCGGGCCCGGGCCACCACCACGTCCAGCGGGGAGTACGTGCGGGCGGTGTACCGCTCGGCGGTCTCCACGAGCTCCCGCGAGCTCGCGTCGTGACCGGCCGTGGCCGCGGGGTCGACGAACTGCGTCGGGGCGTGGTTCATGGGGGTTTCTCCCGGTTCCTCGCTGGTGTTGTCTGGAGCATGTACGGTCCAGCCCATCACGTACAACACCGCGGGCCCCGCATTCCAGTCCCGGCCCCGCGCCGCGCGGCCCGCCCCCGCCTCTGTCCCCGCCCCTGTCCCCGATCCGCAGGAGGAACCGTGTTTCCCGACTTCACCGCCCACGACGTCCCCGTGGCCGACGGCACGATCCACGCCCGCACGGGCGGCGACGGCCCGCCCGTGCTCCTGCTGCACGGCTTCCCGCAGACCCACGCCATGTGGCACCTCCTGGCCCCCGTGCTGGCCGAGGAGTTCACCGTGGTCGTGGCCGACCTGCGCGGCTACGGCCGCTCGCGCACGAGCAGCGAGGACTACACCTTCCGGGCGATGGCCGCCGACCAGGTGCAGCTCATGCGGGCGCTGGGCCACGACCGGTTCTCCGTCGTCGGGCACGACCGCGGCGCCCGCACCGCCCACCGGATGGCCCTCGACGCCCCGGGCGCGGTGGCGTCCGTGGCCCTGCTGGACATCCTGCCGACGCTGGAGGTGTGGCGGTCGATGGACGCGTGGTTGGTCCAGCGGTACTACCACTGGGCGTTCCTCGCCCAGGGCGAGGGGCTGCCGCAGACGCTGATCGGCCACGACCCCGTGTACTTCGTGCGCCGGACGCTCCAGGGGCTCAGCGGCACGCAGGTCCCGTTCGACCCGGCCGCGCTCGCCGCCTACGAGGACGCGGCCCGGGATCCCGCCGTGGTCGACGCCTGGTGCCGCGACTACCGCGCGGCGGCCGGCCCCGACGTGGAGATCGACGAGGCGGACGAGCACGAGCGGCGGGACCTGCCCGCTCTCGTCCTGTGGGGCTCGCGGGGACGGGTCGGCGCACGGGAGGACCCGCTCGCGCTGTGGCGGCGGCAGTTCCCGCAGGCCATGGGGCACGCCCTGGACGCCGGCCACTTCCTCGCCGAGGAGCGGCCCGAGGAGGTCGCCGCGGCGGTCCTGGCGCACCTGCGCGCGGTCCGGCCGTAGCCGCGGCCCGGCACCGGAGGGGCGGTGCGCCTGCTCGGGCTGTGCTGTCTGGGCAATGTCCTGGGCGGGCTGCTCGTGGCCGTGGCGCTGCGCTTCAGCACGATCACGGACGGCCCCGCCCCCGCGCCCGCTGACCCGGGGAGCCTTCCGGTGTGCTCGCTCTCGGCCGAAAACTCTTCAGCTCACTTACCTTTTGCGGGAAGAGCCCGTAGCGTTGACCGAGCACGTCATCCGGGCACCACAGCACAGAAGGAGCATCAGCATGCGAAAGATCCTCTTCATGGTCGGCACCGCGCTCTTCAGCCGTGTCATGGCCAAGCGTCGCGAGAAGAAGGCCGGCGGCCGCTAGTACCGGAAGCGCCACTCCGTGCGGGAGCGGTAGGTCTCGCCCGGCCGCAGCACCGGGTCGGAGAGCTCCGGCCGGTTCGGCGAGTCCGGGTGGCGCTGGGGCTCCAGGGCGAGGCCCGCGCCCCGCGGATAGCCCCGCCCGCCGGGGCCGGTGATGGCGCCGTCGAGCGCGTTGCCGGTGTAGACCTGCAGGGCCGGCTGGTCGGTCCACAGCTCCACGGAGCGCCCGCCGGCCGGGTGCTCCAGCCGGGCGGCGGCGCGCAGCCCGGTGCCGCGCAGGTGGAAGGAGTGGTCGATCCCGCCCACGGCCGCGACGTGCGGGTGCTCCGAGCGCATCCGCTCCCCCAGCCGCCCCGGAGTGGTGAGGTCCAGCGGGGTGCCGGCGACCGGGGCCAGGCCGCCGGTGGGCAGCCCGTCCCGGCCGACGGGCAGGTAGTGGTCGGCGGCGACCGTGAGCAGGTGGTCCTCGACCGTCCCCGCTCCCTCGCCGGCGAGGTTGAGGTAGGCGTGGCCGGCGAGGTTGACCACGGTGGGGGCGTCGGTGCGGGCCTCCAGGTCCAGGGCGACGGTGCGGCCGTTCACGGTGTAGGTGGCGCGCACGGTGAGCTCTCCGGGAAAGCCCTGGTCCCCGGCCGGGCTGACCAGCTCCAGCACCAGCCGGTCGCGGCCCGCGGAGACCGTCCGCCAGAGCCGGCGGTGGAAGCCGTCGGGGCCTCCGTGCAGGGTGTTGCCGCCCTCGTTGGCCGCCAGCTGCACGAGCTCCCCGTCGAGGGGGAAGCGGGCGCCGGCGATCCGGTTGGCGTACCGGCCGACCACCGCCCCGAGGAAGGCCTCCGGGGCCGCTGCGCAGGCGGCGGCGTCCGGGTGGCCCAGCACTACGTTGGTGCCCGGGCCCCCGGCCCGGTCGGGCAGGTGCAGGGCCTGGACCGTGGCGCCGAGGTCCAGGACCCGCAGCACCGGTCCGCCCGGGGCGGTCAGGGTGTGCACGGCGACCTCCCGCCCGCCGGGCAGCGTCCCGAAGGACCCCGGGGCGGGCGTGGTCATTTCAGGGCGTTCGAGGCGCGGCGCTTGTTGAACACGTCGAAGCCGACCGCCAGCAGCAGCACCAGGCCCTTGATGAACTGCTGGTAGTCGATCCCCACCCCCATGAGGGACATGCCGTTGTTGAGCACGCCCATGATGAGACCGCCGGTGATGGCGCCGATGATCGTGCCCACCCCGCCGGTCACGGCGGCGCCGCCGATGAAGGCCGCGGCGATCGCGTCCAGCTCGAACAGGCTTCCGGCGCCCGGACCGGCGGAGTTGAGCCGGCCGGTGAACACCAGGCCGGCGAGGGCGGCCAGCACGCCCATGTTGACGAACAGCAGGAAGTCGACGCGCTTGGTGTTCACGCCGGAGAGCTGCGCGGCCTGGAGGTTCCCGCCGCGGGCGTAGACGTGACGGCCGAACACCGTCCGGTTCATCACGGCACTGTAGGCGACCACCAGCACGCCGAGGACCACGAGCACGATCGGCGTGCCGCCGCGCGAGCTGGCCAGCAGGAAGGTGAGCGCGAGGATGACGACGACGCCGAAGACCAGGCGCGTGAGGAACCAGGCGCGCGGCTCGTCCTCGAGCTGGAGCTTGGCGCGGTTGGCCCGGCCCCGGAGCTGGCTGACCACGAGCAGCGCCGTGGCGATGAGGCCGATGCCCACCGTGGTCCAGTCCAGGATGTTGGTCGCCGGCGGGAACAGGCCCGGGAAGAGGGAGCCGCCGCCGAGCTGGCGGTACTCCTGCGGGAAGCCGGTGATCCGCTGGTTCTCGAGCACGATCTGCGTCAGACCGCGGAAGACGAGCATGCCGGCGAGGGTGACGATGAACGCAGGGATCCCGATGTAGGCCACCCAGAAGCCCTGCCAGGCCCCGACGAGCGCGCCGACCGCGAGGGAGGCGACGAGGGCCACCCACCACGGCAGGCTCCAGTCCCGGATCATGATCCCGGACATGGCGCCCACGAACGCGGCCACCGAGCCGACCGAGAGGTCGATGTGCCCGGCCACGATGATCATGACCATGCCGATCGCCAGCAGCAGGATGTAGCTGTTCTGGACGATGATGTTGTAGACGTTGTCCGGCTGGAGCAGCGCCCCTCCGGTCAGGGCCTGGAACAGGGTCACGATCACCAGCAGGGCCAGGAAGATGCCGATCTGGCGGAGGCGGCTCATCAGGAACCGGCCGGCGCCGGCCACGGTGGAGTTCTTCTGGGGGCTTCTGCTGGCGAGGGCCCGCTCCTCGTCGGCGAGGGTGGAAACCATGGGTCAGTCCTTTTCCTTGGTCATGTGCTGCATGAGTCGTTCGGGGGTGGCCTCGGCGATGGGCAGGTCGGCGGTGATCCGGCCCTCGGCGAGCGTGTAGATCCGGTCGCAGATCCCCAGCAGCTCCGGCAGCTCGGAGGAGATCACCAGCACCGCCTTCCCCTGCGCGGCCAGCGCGTTGATGATCGTGTAGATCTCGTACTTCGCGCCCACGTCGATGCCGCGGGTCGGCTCGTCGAGGATGAGCACGTCGGGGTCGGCGAACATCCACTTGGACAGGACGACCTTCTGCTGGTTTCCGCCGGAGAGCTTGCCGGTGATCGAGGACACCGAGGGCGCCTTGATGTTCATGCTGGTCCGGTACTCCTGCGCCACCAGCGTCTCGCGCCCGCCGTCCACCCAGCCGGCGGACGTGAGCTTGCCCAGGGCCGCCGAGGAGATGTTCCGCTTGATGTCGTCGATGAGGTTGAGCCCGTAGCGCTTGCGGTCCTCCGTGGCGTACGCGATGCCGTGCCGGATCGCCTCGCTGACGGTCCGCGCCGTGATCTCCTGGCCGTTCTTGTACATCCGTCCGGTGATGTTGGCCCCGTAGCTGCGCCCGAAGATGCTCATGGCCAGCTCCGTGCGCCCGGCGCCCATGAGCCCGGCGATGCCCACGATCTCCCCCGCCCGCAGGCTCAGGTGCACCCCGTCCACGACCACCCGCGAGTGCTCCCGGGGGTGGTGCACGGTCCAGTCCTCGACCCGGAGCACCTCCGCGCCGATCTCGGGGACCCGGGCCGGGTACCGGTTGGTGAGCTCGCGGCCCACCATGCCCTTGATGATCCGGTCCTCGGTGACCGACCCGTCGTGCAGGCTGAGGGTCTCGATGGTCTGCCCGTCGCGCAGGATCGTCACGGAGTCGGCGATCGCCCGGATCTCGTTGAGCTTGTGGCTGATGATGATGCAGGTGATCCCGTCCTCGCGCAGCCCCCGGACGAGACCCAGCAGGTGCGCGGAGTCCTCGTCGTTGAGGGCCGCCGTGGGCTCGTCGAGGATGAGCAGCTTCACGTCCTTGGAGAGCGCCTTCGCGATCTCCACGAGCTGCTGCTTGCCCACCCCGATGTCCCCGGCGGGGACGCTCGGGTTCACGTCGAGGCCCACGCGCCGGAGCAGGTCGGCGGCCCTGGCGTTGGTCTCGTTCCAGTTGATGACCCCGCGGGTGGCGCGCTCGTTGCCGAGGAAGATGTTCTCCGCGACGGACAGGAACGGGGACAGCGCCAGCTCCTGGTGGATGATGACCACCCCGCTGCGCTCGCTGTCCTTGATGTCCCGGAAGGACACGGTCTGGCCCTCCAGGACGATGTCCCCCTCGTAGGTGCCGTGGGGGTACACGCCGGACAGCACCTTCATGAGGGTGGACTTGCCGGCGCCGTTCTCCCCGCAGATCGCGTGGACCTCGCCGGGGGCGACGGCCAGGGTGACGTCCTGCAGCGCCTTGACGCCGGGGAAGGACTTGCTGATCCGGCGCATCTCCAGAACGTGCTCGCTCATGCGGGCCTCCTCGTCTCGAGCTGGATGGTGGGGGGGGTGGAGCGGCCGGGCGGCGTCGGGCCGCCCGGCCGCTCGCGGTCACTCGAGCTCGGACGCCTCGTAGTAGCCGCTGTCCACGAGGGCCTCCTGGTAGTTGTCCTTCGTGACGATCTGCGACTCGAGGAGGTAGGCGGGGACCACCTTCACGCCGTTGTCGTAGGTCTCCTCGTCGTTGACCTCGGGCTCCTCGCCCTTCATCAGGGAGTCCACCATGAGCACCGCGCGCTCGCCGAGCTCGCGGACGTCCTTGAAGATGGTGGAGTACTGCTCGTCGTTGACGATGGACTTCACGGAGCCGACCTCGGCGTCCTGGCCGGTCACCACGGGCAGCTCGTCCTGGGAGTAGCCGCCGGAGCGCAGCGCGGAGATGATGCCGATCGAGAGGCCGTCGTAGGGGGAGAGCACGCCGTCGAGCTGGTCGCCGCCGCCCACCGTGATGAGGTCCTCCATCCGGTCCTGGGCGGTGTCCGGCAGCCAGCGCAGGATGGCGGCCTGCTCGAACTCCGTCTGGCCGCTGGGGACGTTGAGCGTGCCGTCGTCCAGGTACGGCTTCAGCGTGTCCATCGCACCGTTCCAGAAGAAGGTCGCGTTGTTGTCGTCGGGGCTGCCGGCGAAGAGCTCCACGTTGAACGGGCCCTTCTCGCCGGTCGGCTCGCCGTTCTCGTCGAGGACCCCGAGCCCGGTGAGCAGCGACGTGCCCTGCTGGACGCCGACCTCGTAGTTGTCGAAGGTCGTGTAGTAGTCCACGGTGTCCGACTCGTTGATGAGGCGGTCGTAGGCGATCACGGGGATCTCCTGGGTCTCGGCCGTGTCGAGCACGCTGGTCAGCGTGGTGCCGTCGATCGAGGCGACCACCAGGGCCTTGGCCCCGCCGTTGATCATGTTCTCGATCTGCGAGATCTGCGTGGGGATGTCGTCGTTGGCGTACTGGAGGTCCACCTCGTAGCCGAGCTCCTCGAGCTGGGCCTTGACGTTCTCGCCGTCGGCGATCCAGCGCTCGGACTGCTGCGTGGGCATGGCCACGCCGATCCGGGCGCCCTCGTTCGAGCTCTCCTCGGCGCCGGCGCCGCGGTTGCCGCCGCAGGCCGTGAGGCCCAGGGCGAGGGTCAGGGCGGTCACCCCGGTGAGGGTCTTCTTCAGTGTCATGGTCGTGCCTTTCGTCGGTCCGGGCCGCACTGCCCGGTGGTCGTGGTGGTCGTGAGCGGTCGTGGTGTCCGTGAGCGGTCGCAGTGGTCGTGCGGAGTCGTGGTGCCCGCGGTCAGAGCTTCTGGGCGAGCCGGTGGTACGCCGCGTTCCACCGCACCTCGCGCTGGAACTCCCGCAGGGTGGTGGAGTCGTCGATGACGAGCAGCTCGGTGCGGGTCATGTCGGCGAAGTCCTGGATCACCTCGGCGCCCACCGCGGTGGTGAGGACCGTGTGGTGGGCGGCGCCGGCGGTGAGCCAGGCCGCGGCCGAGGTCGCGAGGTCGGGGTGCGGCCGCCAGACGGCCCGGGCCACCGGCAGGTGCGGGAGCGGGGCGTCCGGGGGCACGACGTCCACGGTGTTGGCGGTGAGCCGGAAGCGGTCCCGCAGGTCGGACATCGCCACGACCACGCCGGGGCCGGCGTCGGTGTCGAACACGAGGCGCACGGGGTCCTCCCGCCCGCCGATGCCCAGGGGGTGCACCTCGAGGGAGGGCCGCGCCGTGGTGAGGCTCGGGCAGATCTCCAGCATGTGGGCCCCGAGGATCTTCTCCTCCCCCGGCACCAGGTGGTACGTGTAGTCCTCCATGAGGGATGCGCCCCCGGGCAGCCCGGCGCCCATCACCTTGGCGGCCCGCACCAGCAGGGCCGTCTTCCAGTCGCCCTCCGCCCCGAACCCGTAGCCGCGGGCCATGAGCCGCTGCACGGCGAGGCCCGGCAGCTGGCGCAGCCCGCCGAGGTCCTCGAAGTTCGTGGTGAAGGCCCCGAAGCCGCCCTCCTCCAGGAACTGGAGCATCCCGAGCTCCTGCCGGGCCCCGCAGCGCAGGGACTCGTGGCGCTCGCCGCCGCGGCGCAGCTCGGGGGCCACGTCGTAGAGCTCCTCGTACTCGGCGACGAGCTCGTCCACGCGGTCCTCGGACTGGGCGTCCACCACGACCACGAGGTCGTTGACGCCCCAGGTGTTCACGGAGACCCCGAACTGCAGCTCGGCCTCCGTCTTGTCGCCCTCGGTCACGGCGACGTTGCGCATGTTGTCGCCGAACCGGGCCACCTTGAGCCCCTGCACCGCAGCCCGGCCGGCGCACGCGCGCTGCCAGGACGCGATCTGCGCGGTGACGCCGGGGGTCGAGACGTGGCCCACCACGGTCTTGCGCGGGACGTCGAGCCGGGTCTGGATGTAGCCGAACTCGCGGTCGCCGTGGGCGGCCTGGTTGAGGTTCATGAAGTCGAAGTCGATCTCGCCCCAGGGCAGCGCGACGTTGATCTGGGTGTGCAGGTGGAGCAGCGGCTTGCGCAGCGCGTCCAGGCCGGTGATCCACATCTTGGCCGGGCTGAAGGTGTGCATCCAGGCGATCGCGCCGATCACGCCGTCCGCGGCGTTGAGCTCGAGGGCGGTGCGGCGGATCGAGTCCGCGTCCTTCAGCGTGGGCTTCCAGACCACCTCGACGGGCAGCCCGGCCTCGCCGAGCATGCGGACGATCTCGCGGGACTGCTCGGCCACCTGGCGCAGCGTGTCCTCGCCGTAGAGGTCCTGGCTGCCGGTGAGGAACCAGACCTCGTAGTGGTCAAGGGCGGTGGGCAGAGGATTCACGGGAGGGCGCTCCTGGGGTGGTTGGGACGGCGGCGGGCTGCTGGCCGTAGACGTTCTGGTAGCGGTCGAACAGGGAGTCGACGTGGGCCGGCTCGATGGGCAGCGGCTCGCCCAGCTGGCGGGAGAGGTGCACGGTGCGGGCCACGTCCTCGAGCATGGCCGCGGCCTTGACGGCGTCCCGGGCGTCCTTGCCGACGGTGAAGGGCCCGTGGTTGAGCATGAGGACCGCGCGCGAGCGGTGGCCGGAGAGGGTCTCCACGATGCCGCGCCCGATCGAGTCGTCGCCGATGATCGCGAAGGGCCCCACGGGGATCTCCCCGCCGAACTCGTCCGCCATGGCGGTCAGGACGCAGGGGATGGACTCGCCGCGGGCCGCCCAGGCGGTGGCGTAGGGCGAGTGGGTGTGGACCACTCCCCCGACCTCCGGCAGGTGCCGGTAGACGTAGGCGTGGGCGGCGGTGTCGCTGGACGGCGTGCGCTCCGCGCCGGGGGTCCCGGGCACCGGCCGGCCGTCCAGGTCGCACAGGATCTGGTTCTCCGGGGCGAGGTCGTCGTAGCTGACGCCGCTGGGCTTGATCACAAAGAGGTCCGTGCCGGGGACCCGTCCGGACACGTTGCCCGCCGTCCAGACCACCAGCCCGTAGCGGACCAGCTCGGCGTGCAGGTCCGCGACCTCGCGCCGCACGCGGGCGACGCGTTCCTCGAGCTCGGGCGTCAGGGCGTTCATGCGGAGATCTCCTGGGTGGAGCGGGCGGTGCGCCGGAGCGCCTTGAGCCGGCGCATGACGTCGCTGCCGCCGCGGCCGAAGTGGTCGTGCAGCGCGGTGTAGTCCTCGTACAGGACGGAGTAGGCCTCGGTGTGCGCGGGGTTCGGGGTGTAGGCGTTGCGCTCGAGCCGGCCCATCGCCGCGGCCGCCGCCCGGACGTCCGGGTAGGCGCCGGCGGCCACGGCCGCGTGGATGGCGGAGCCCAGGGCCGGGCCCTGGTCGCTGCCGATCACCGAGATCGGCATGCCGAGCACATCGGCGTAGATCTGCATGAGGAACGAGTTCTTGATCAGCCCGCCGGCCGCCACGAACTCCGTGACGGGGATCCCGGCGGCGGCGAAGGCCTCGACGATCGTGCGGGTCCCGAAGGCGGTGGCCTCCAAGAGGGCCCGGTACACCTCGTGCGGGCGGGTGGCCAGGGTGAGGCCCACGAGCAGTCCGGAGAGCTCGTGGTCCACGAGCACGGACCGGTTGCCGGACTGCCAGTCCAGGGCCAGGAGCCCGTGGGCGCCCACCGGTTCGCGGCTCGCCTGCTCGGTGAGCAGCTCGTGCACGCTCAGTCCGCGCGCGGCGGCCTCCTCCTGGAGCTGTCCCGGCACGAAGTGGGCCGTGAACCAGCCGAAGATGTCGCCCACCCCGGACTGCCCGGCCTCGTAGCCGTAGAACCCGTCGATGATGCCGCCGTCCACCACGCCGCACATCCCCGGGACCTCGCGCAGGGTGTCGGAGCTCATGACGTGACAGGTGGAGGTGCCCATGATCGCCACCATCTGCCCCGGTGCGGTGGCCCGGGCGGCGGGAGCGCTCACGTGCGCGTCGACGTTGCCCACCGCCACGGCGATGCCGGCGGGCAGGCCCGTCCACTCCGCGGCCTGCGCGCTGAGCGTGCCCGCAGCGGCGCCGAGGGCCCCGATCGGGTGGTCGACCTTGTCCTGCGCGAACCCGGCGAACTCGGGGTTCAGGGAGCCCAGGAACTCGCGGTCGGGGTACTCGCCGTCCTGCAGGATGCCCTTGTACCCGGCGGAGCACGCGTTGCGCACGTAGGTGCCCGTCAGCTGCCACACGATCCAGTCGGCGGCCTCCACCCAGTGGTCCATGAGGTGGTAGAGCTCGGGGTCCTCCTCGAGCAGCTGCAGGCCCTTGGCGAACTCCCACTCGCTGGAGATGAGGCCGCCGTAGCGGGCCAGCCACCGCTCCCCGCGCCGGGCCGCGAGCTCGTTGATGCGGTCGGCCTGGCCCTGCGCGGCGTGGTGGCGCCACAGCTTCACGTAGGCGTGCGGACGTCCTGCCAGACCGGGCAGCTCGTTGAGGGGCGTGCCGTCGGCCCGGACGGGGACCATGGTGCACGCGGTGAAGTCGGTGCCCACGCCCACCACGGCGCGGGGGTCCACGCCGGCGGCGCGGACGGCGGCGGGCACCGCCTGCCGCAGGACGTCCACGTAGTCCGCGGGCACCTGGAGCGCCCACTCCGGCGGCAGGGGCTCCCCCGTGGCGGCGAGCACGGTGTCCATCACGGCGTGCCGGTACTCGTGCACCGCGGAGCCCATCTCGGCGCCGTCGTGCACCCGCACGACGACGGCCCGCCCCGACAGGGTGCCGTAGTCGACGCCGATGACGTACGTGGGATCTGGGCTGGGCTGGCTCACGGAGGACCTCGTTGTCGTTCGAGCCGCACGCTCCGGGAGGGGGGCCACCGGCCGTGCCCTCTCGGAATGTGAACGGTCACATCTGATGTTCGGGCCAACCTACCCCAGCGCGGAACCACGTGTCCCACATCACTCGATAACGGTTTGGTAACGGCTGTGCCCGACGCCTACCGGCCCCCGCCGGATGTGATCGCGGGCGCGGCCGTGGAGCCGCGCACCACGAGCACGGGCTCCACGTCCCCCGGCCGGACCGGCTGCTCCCCCCGCAGCTCGGCGAGCAGCACCGCCATGCACCGCCGGCCCAGCTCGGGAAAGTCCTGGCGCACCGTGGTCAGCGGCGGCAGGAAGTGCGCGGCCTCCGGGACGTCGTCGAAGCCCACCACGCTCACGTCCCCCGGCACGTCCAGGCCGGCCTCGACGAAGGCGTGGACGAGGCCCAGCGCGATGTGGTCGTTGCCGGAGAAGACCGCGCTGAACCCCCTCCCCCCGCGCAGTCCGAGCCCCGCGCGGTAGCCGGATTCCGCCGTCCACGCACCCGCGGGGACCACCACGGGCTCGAACCCCCAGGCGGTCATCTCCTCGCGGTAGCCCTGCCGGCGGGCGTCCGTCTCGACCCAGCCCTCGGGACCGGGGACGTGGACCACGCGCTGGTGCCCCAGCTCCAGCAGGTGACGGGTGGCCGACCGGGCACCGGCCAGCTGGTCGACCGACATCCGGTGGTCCTCGCTGTGCAGGGAGTGCACGGTGACGAACGGGATCCGGATGGACAGCTGCTCGATCACCTCCAGCGTGCGCGACTGCGGCGCGAGGATCACCAGCCCCTCCACCGCGTGGGCGACCATCCGGTCCAGGGCGGACTCGATGGAGGCGCGGTCCGCGTGGTCGATGTGGGCGGTGTCCACCACGTAGCCGGCCTCGTCGGCAGCCGTTTCGACCGCCCGGAGGCTCGCCGACGGGCCGTACTCGGCGCCCGAGGAGACGAGGGCGCCGATGGTCCTGGACTCGCTCGTGACCAGGGCGCGAGCCGCCCGGTTGGGCCGGAAGCGCAGCTCCTCCATGGCCTGCAGCACCCGCTGACGGGTCGAGTCGCGCAGCGCGGGGTGCCCGTTGATCACCCGGGAGACGGTCTGGTGGGAGACCCCGGCCGCACGGGCCACGTCCCGGATGTTGGGGGCGCGCGGAGGCCGTGCGGAGTTCGCACCACCCTCGACGGTCATGGCCAGAACGGTACTGCACGGCACCGGACGGACCCAGTGGAGCAGGCCCGCGCAAGCACCGGGCCCTCCCCGGTGCTTGCGCGGCGGACATGTCGCACCGCATGGTGGTCCCCGGCGCTCCCGCATCCGCGGGCCGCCGTCCCCCGGGCTCCCGGGAGACCCTCCACCGATCGCGGAACGGGATTCTACGCATGGAACAACGCACACTCGGCAGGACCGGACGGAAGGTCTCCACCGTGGGCCTGGGCACGTGGCAGCTGGGCGCGGACTGGGGGGACGTCGACCCGGCCGAGGCCACCGCCGTGCTGGAGGCCGCCGTGGAGTCGGGGGTGACGTTCTTCGACACCGCCGACGTCTACGGCGACGGCCGCAGCGAGCAGACCATCGGCGCGTTCCTGCGCGAGCGCCCCGACCTGGACATCACCGTGGCCACGAAGATGGGCCGCCGTGTGGACCAGGTCCCGGAGAACTACACGCTCGCGAACTTCCGGCAGTGGGTGGACCGCTCGCGCCGGAACCTGGGCACCGACACCCTCGACCTGGTCCAGCTGCACTGCCCGCCCACGCCGGTCTACAGCGACCAGGAGGTCTACGACGCCCTGGACACCCTGGTCGAGGAGGGCGCCGTCCGCCACTACGGCGTCAGCGTGGAGCGCACCGACGAGGCGCTCGCGGCCATCGCCCGCGGCAGCACCGCCACCGTCCAGATCATCCTCAACGCCTTCCGGCTCAAGCCGCTGGACGCCGTGCTGCCGGCGGCGGAGGAGGCCGGGGTGGGGATCATCGCCCGGGTCCCGCTGGCCTCGGGGCTGCTGTCCGGGAAGTACACGGCGGACACCCGGTTCGCGGAGAACGACCACCGCAACTACAACCGCAGCGGCGACGCCTTCGACGTCGGGGAGACGTTCTCCGGCGTGGACTTCCAGCGGGGCCTCGAGGCCGTCCGCGAGTTCGCCGGGCTCCTCCCGGACGGGGTGACCACGGCGCAGGCCGCGATCGCGTGGATCATCGCCCAGGACGGCGTCAGCACCGTGATCCCCGGGGCCCGCAGCGTGGAGCAGGTCCGCGGCAACGCATCGGCGGCGGACGCCGGGGACCTGGGCCGTGAGATCGACGCCGGCGTCCGCAGGATCTACGACACCTTCTTCCGGGAGGAGATCCACCCCCGCTGGTGAGCCCGTCCGGGCCCGCCGCGGCAGCGCCGGGACGGGCCGCCACGACGCCGGGGGCCGGTGCCGAGCGGGCACCGGCCCCCGGCGTCGTGGCGTGCGTCGACCGGGACGGCCCCCGGGCCGGCCGCGGCGACCGGGAATGCAGTGCGACTAGGAGATCTGCAGGCCCCCGTTGATGTCATATGTCGCTGCAGTGATGAATCCGGCGTCCTCCCCGACGAGGAACGCGAGCAGGGCGGCCATGTCCCGCACGGTGCCCACGCGGCCGACGATGATGTCCTGGGACATGTCCGCCTTGCGCTCGTCGCTCAGCGTGCCACCCATGATGTCGGTGTCCACCGGACCGGGGGCGATGCAGTTCACGGTGATCCCGTGCTCGCCCATCTCGCGCGCCACGGCCCGGGTGAAGCCGATGATCGCGGCCTTGGACGCACTGTAGGCGACCTTGGAGTAGGTCCCGCCGCCGCGCTGGGCGGAGATCGAGGAGACGCTGACCACACGGCCGACCTTGCGCTCGATCATCCCGGCCAGCACGCGCTGGGTCATCATGAACGTGCCGGTCATGTTGATGGCGAAGACCCGGTCCCAGGCCTCCCGGGTCTCCTGCATGAACTCCGTGGGCGAGCTGATGCCCGCGAGGTTGACGAGGGCCACGACCGGCGGGAGCTCCGCCTCGACCCGCGCCACGGACTCGTTCACGGAGTCCTGGTCGGACACGTCCGTGCGCAGCCCGAGGGCCTGCACCCCGTGCCGGCCGGCGATGTCCTGCGCGGCCGCGGCGGCGGCGTCGCCGTCGATGTCGAGGACGGCGACGTTCCAGCCCTGGCCGGCGAGGAGGTCGGCGGTGGCGCGGCCGATGCCGCGCTCGGAGGCGGCGCCGGTGAGCACGGCGGTGCGCTCGGCGGGGAAGGCGGTGGTCTCGGTCATGTCAGTCATCTCCTGTGCTGCGGGAAGCGGGTCCGGGGCTCTCGGGGGCGGGTCCGGGCGCCGGGTCGGGTGCCCGGCCCGGCGCGGGAGCGGGGTCGCCGGGCGCGGCCCCGCGGCCGATGTAGTGCTCGTAGTCGGTGTAGGTCTGGTCGATGTGGGCCTCCATGGCCTTGCGCGCGGTCTCGGGGTCCCGGGTGCCGATGGCCTCCAGGACCCGGCGGTGGTGCTCGATGGCGTGCCGCTGGACCTCGGGGAAGGCGGAGGTCGCCCGGCGTTCCACGTAGAGCAGCTGCGAGAGCTGGGCCAGCAGGACGGGGACGAAGGGATTGCCGGAGGCCCGGAGCACGGCGTCGTGGAAGGCCATGTCGGCGCGGGTGACCTCGTCCAGGTCCTGCGCCTCGTGCGCGCGCTCGAGGTCCCGGACCGAGTCCTCCATCGCGACGAGGTCCTGCGGGGTGACGTGCACGGCGGCCAGCTCCGCGGAGCCGGTCTCCACCATGCGCCGCACCTCCAGCAGCCGCAGCGCCACCTGGTGCGAGGTCGTGCCCCGGGCGGCCGCCTTGAGGATCGCCTCGAGACCGGTCCACGCGTCGGGCGGGTTCACGTAGGTCCCGAGCCCGCGCCGCACGTAGACGATGTTCTGCGCCTGGAGGGCCTTGAGGGCCTCTCGGACGGTGAGTCGGCTGACGTCGGCCTCCCGGGCGATCTCGGCCTCGGGAGGCAGGGCTTCGTGCGGGCCCACCTCGCCCTCGAGGATGCGTTCGAGCAGGTCCTCGGCGACGGCCTCGACCAGCGACTTCCTAGCCATCGGCGCGCCGTTCCACGGTGGTCCTCACGCGGGCGACGGGGCGCACGTCGGGGTCAGGGGCCACGGCGATCACCTGCCTCTTGTCAGACGTCATATGTGTGACTAGCCTCACATGCAGCGCCGATCTCGTCAATTCCCGCGTCCGGGCAGCAGCCGGACCTCCCACGTCCCCGAGGAGCCGATCACCGTGGATCTGCAACTACTCCTGGCACTCGTGCTGGGCATCGCCACCATCATCGTCCTGGTGCTCCGCACGCGCCTGGACGCCTTCGTGGCGCTGCTCATCGCCGCCCTCGTCACCGGTGTGGTCGCGGGCCAGCCGGTGCTCGACATCGTCTCGGCCATCACCACCGGCTTCGGCAACACGCTGGCCTCGATCGGCATCGTGATCGGCCTCGGCGTGGGCATCGGCAAGATCCTCGAGGTGTCGGGGGCCGCCAACGCGCTCGCGCTCGCCTTCCTCCGCGTCTTCGGCCACGGCCGCGAGCCGTGGGCGATGGGCAGCGTGGGCGCCCTGGTCTCCATCCCGGTGTTCTGCGACTCCGGCTACGTGATCATGAACCCGCTCGCCCGGTCCATCGCCCGGGTGAAGCAGGCCGGCTACGTGACCCTGGCTCTGGCGCTGGGCTGCGGCATGACGCTCACCCACCACCTCGTGCCGCCCACCCCGGGCCCCCTGGCCGTGGCCGGCATCCTCGGCGCGGACCTGGGGGCCATCATCCTCGCGGGCCTGGCCTTCACCGTGCTGCTGCTGCCCATCGTGGTCATCTACGCGCGCTGGATCGGCCCCCAGCTCGAGCCCAAGGTCGAGGAGCACGTGCGCGAGGCCGTCTACGGCACCGTCGCCACGGCAGGCGTCGGGGGCGGCGGGGCCCACACCCCGAGCACGGCCCTCGACGACGGCCCCCGGGACGGTCTCGACGACGAGGCGCGGGAGGGTCCCACCGCGGACCCCGCCTTCGACCTCGGCGAGCCGCCGGCCGGCGCCAAGCCGCACAGGGTGGGTGCGTTCGTCGGGTCCCTGCCGCTGCTCATCCCGCTGCTGCTGATCATCCTCAACACCGTCACGGGCGCGATCGACCAGAACGCCCAGGGCGTCATCGGCGGCGACGACTACGAGCCCTCCTCCTGGGTGGTCCCGTTCGCCTTCATCGGCAACCCGGTGGTCGCCCTGATCATCGGCATGGTGCTGGCCCTCTACGTGCTCCTGCCCCGCTGGACGCCCCGCAACAAGGCGCACGGCTGGTTCGCCGAGGCCGCGGCCTCGGCCGGTCTGATCCTGCTCATCACCGGTGCCGGCGGCGCCCTGGGCCAGGTGCTCCGCAGCTCGGGGGTGGGCGATGCCCTGGCCGAGGCCATCGCCTCCACCCCGCTGCCCGCGTTCCTCGTGCCGTTCCTGATCGCCACGCTCGTGCGCATCGCCCAGGGCTCCGGGACGGTCGCCATGATCACGGCGGCCTCCGTTTCGGCGCCGCTGGTGACCACGCTGGGCATCGACCCCGTCGTCGCCGCTGTGGCGTGCACCGCCGGCTCGATGTGCTTCAGCTACTTCAACGACTCCTACTTCTGGGTGGTCACCCGTTTCACGGGCCTGCAGGGCACCGACGCGCTGCGCGGCTGGTCCGGCATCACCACCGCGGTCTGGGCGGGGTCCATCCCGCTGCTGTTCATCCTGAACCTCATCCTCGGCTGATCATCTCCGGGAGGCGGGAGACGGGGCGGCGTGCCGGGGCGCGCCGCCCCGTCTACGCTGTCCGGAGATCCTCCGTCCTGCCTCCTGAAAGGGTGCGCCGTGCTCACCAACGCGTCATCGGCCACGGGCCGGCGGGCCCGCCTGGGCTTCGGCTTCCTCGGCGTGGTGCTGATCGCGGTCAACCTGCGCGTGGGGTTCGTGACCGTCGGCCCGCTGCTCGAGGAGATCAGCCGCGACCTCGGCATCTCCGCGGGCCAGGCCGGGCTGCTGACCGGGCTGCCGCTGGCCATGTTCGCCCTGTTCTCCCCCGTGGCCCCGGCGGTGGCCGCCCGGACGGGCCTGGACCGGGCCCTGTGGCTGTCGCTGCTGCTGCTCACGGCCGGGATCGTCGGCCGCTCCGCGCCGGTCGAGGGCGCCGTGTGGGTGGGCACCGCGGTGGTCGGCATCGGCATCGCGTTCCTCAACGTGCTGCTGCCCTCGCTGGTGAAGCGGGAGTTCCCGCTGCGCGTGAGCCAGGTGACCGGCGTGTACACGTCAATCCAGGGCGCGGTGGCCGCGGCCGGCTCCGCCCTGGTGGTCCCGATCGCCCACGCCGGTCCGGCCGGGTGGCGCCTCGCCCTGGCCGTGTGGGCGGTGCCGGCCGTCGTGGCGCTGGTGGTGCTCTCCCCCGGGCTGCGGTCGGGGAGCTCCGGGTCGGCGGCCCCGGAGGAGGAGCCCGGCCCCTACCGGTCCCCGTGGCGGTCGGCGCTGGGCTGGCAGGTCACTCTGTTCATGGGCCTGCAGTCGGTGGCGTTCTACGTGCTCATGGCGTGGCTGCCGAGCATCGAGCGCAGCCACGGCGTCTCGGCGACCGCCGCGGGCACGCACATGGCGCTGTTCCTGCTGATCGGGATGGGCGCCAGCCTGGGCACTGGGGCGCTCATGCACCGGCTCGGCGACCAGCGGCCCGTGGCCTTCGCGGGCAGCGCCCTGGCCCTGACCACCTTCGCGGGGCTGGCCGCCGCGCCGGAGCTGACGCTGCTGTGGATCGTGCTCGGGTCGATCGGCTGCGGCAGCCTCATCGTCGTCGCGCTGTCCCTGTTCAGCCTCCGGTCCACCGACCACCGCCAGGCGGCGGCCCTGTCGGGGATGGCCCAGTCCGTGGGCTACGCACTGGCCGCGATCGCCCCCGCCGTCTTCGGCGCCCTCTACGACGCCGGCGGGCGGTGGGAGCCGCCGCTGCTGCTCATGGCGGGTCTCATGGTGGTGCTGTGCGTCGTCGCCCTCTTCGCCGGACGCGACCGCGTCATCGGGCCGGACGACTGAGCGGACCGGTCCGCCCGCCACGGCGCAGCGCCGCCCGGCCTCGGCGGCCGGGCGGCGCTGCGGTGGGGACTGCCGGGCGCCCGGAGGGCGCCGGGGCGGATCAGGCCGTGCGGCGCGGGGCGAACCAGTGCTTGACCGGGGCCTTGAACGCGGTCACGAGCCACAGGACGTTCACCACGACCAGCAGCAGCCCGAGGATCAGCAGGACGATCCCGAGCCCGCCGTAGGCCATGGCCCCCAGGAGGCCGATCAGCGTCCCGACCACGCTGAGGATGGACAGGACGATGCCCAGGACGCGGGCCCAGTTCTTGCCCTTCTTCAGGAACACGTAGACCAGGGCGTACAGGCCCAGGGCGATCACCAGCATCACGATGCCGGTGACCGTGGCGACACCCGCGGTCTGGTCGGCCACCGCGATCTGGTCGGCGGACAGGCCCATCTCCCGGTACATCGCGGTGGTGTCCGCGGTGGTCGAGACGATCAGCCCCACGATGTCGTTGAGCAGGTAGACGGCCGCCGAGACGAGGGTGAGGGTCAGGAGCCGCTTGACCTCCGGGGGCTCGGCACCGGGATGTCCGCCACCGTGACCGGCGCCGTACTGGTCACCGGTGGCCTGGTACTGCGGCGGGCCGCCGCGGGCGCCCTCGGGCTGCTGGGGATACGGGTTGCTCATGGGGATCTCCTTCGGTCGAACGGGAACGGGACGGTGGAACGCCCTCCCATCCTCCCCCGTGGTGTGCGATCGCACCTCCGCCTGCAGGACGAGGCGTGTCCCCGCCCTGCGTCCGCGGGACGGCACGTGCCGGCGACGCCGGCGCCCGCGGTCGCCGACAGATGCGACCTCGCGGAAGGAAGCAGGGGTTCAGGCGGCGAGCGTCGCGTAGACCACGTAGTTGTCGTCGAACAGGCCGGTGGCGGGGTCGTAGCCGTCGCACGTGATCAGGCGCAGCTCCGCTCCGGCGGTGTTGCCGTAGACGGCGCGCGTGGGGAAGGCGTCCTTGGCGTACTGCTCCCCGCGGTCGACGACGAACACCGCCGTGCTGCCGTCCTGCCGCGCGATCTCCACGGTGTCGCCGGGGGCGAGGCCGCGCAGCCCCGCGAAGACGCCGGGCCCGCCGCCGGTGGCGTTGACGTGGCCGAGCAGGACGGCCGGTCCCCGCTCCCCCGGTGTGGGCGAGGACGTGTACCAGGAGGCCGGGGCCCCGGGGTGGGTGGGCGGCACCTCCAGGGACCCGTCCGGGCGCAGGCCCAGGTGCAGCAGCTCTGACTCGGCCCCCACCGCGGGGATCCGCACGGACACGGGCGCGGACGCCGTGAGCACCGGCGGCAGCGCCTCCGGCGCCGGGGCGGCGGTCGGCCCGGGGGCCGGCGTGGCGGGCGCGGCCGCCGGAGAGGGCGCCGCCGTCGTCGGCGAGGCGGACGCCGCCGACGACGACGAGGCCGCGGGCTGCGCGGGGGACTCGCCCGCGCAGCCGCTGAGCAGCAGGAGGACGACCGCCGCAGGGACCAGGCGGCCCCTGCGACGGTCGGCGGTCGGATCCGTCACGGGGATCGGCTCCTCCGAGCGGCTACGCCCGGCCGGTGCCGCGCCGGCGCACGGCCACCGCGGCGGCCGCCGCGACCAGGGCCAGGCCGCCGGCGAGGACGGGACCGCCGGATCCGCTGTCCGCGGCGGCACCGGTGTCGGCGCCGCCCACGGGCACCTCGTCGACCTGGGTGTACGGGTCCACCCCGGGCACCTCGCCGGGCTGGGCGTCCGGCCCGGGGCCGGCGCCGGGGACCCAGTCGACGACGGTGTGGGTGTACCCCCCCGATTCGTTCTCCACCGGGATGCGGGTGGGGTCGTAGGCCCACTCGGCGCTCTCGCACACGACGCCGTCGCCGTCGTCGTCGACGAGGCTCGAGCTGTGGCTGACCGATCCCACGGGGATGTTGTGGACGCCGTACCCGGCCGCCGTGGCGCAGTCGGTGAAGACCATCGGATCACCCGGTGCGGCCGCCGCGGGTGCCGCGGTCAGGGCCACGAGCCCGATCGCCGCCGCCGTCGCCACGCCCGCTGCACTGTTCTTCATGGTGTTCCCTCGCTTCTGGGAGTGCTGATGTGCAAGCGCATCGTAGGCAGTTCACAACTGCAACGTCACGGGTCGGACCGTGATGCTGTCCTCCGCGCGGCGCGGCGGGCCCGGTGTCCGGCGGAGATCCGGCATCTCCGCTCCGACCGGGTGCATCGCGATGCATGCTGTGCGTTTCATGACGCGGGCGCGGAACCGTCCGGTCCCCGCCCATCCCCCTGGTCCGGGACAGGGCTGTGGCCCTCCCCGAGCGTCAGCCCGCTCGCGGCGGCCTCGTCGAGCACCAGCGTGGCCCAGGGATGGAACTGCAGCACCGACGCCGGGCACCGGGCGGCCACCGGACCCTCCACGGCCGCGGCGACGGCCGCAGCCTTCCGCTCCCCCTGCGCGACCAGGAGCACCTGGCGTGCCTCGAGGATCGTGCCCAGCCCCTGGGTGAGGCAGTGGGTGGGGACGTCGTCGGGCCGGTCGAAGAAGCGGGCGTTGTCGGCGCGCGTCTGCGCGGACAGGGCCGCGACGCGGGTGCGGGAGGACAGCGACGAGATCGGTTCGTTGAAGCCGATGTGGCCGTTCCTGCCGATCCCGAGGATCTGGAGGTCGATGCCGCCGGCCGCGGCGATCGCCCGCTCGTACTCCTCGGCGGCCCCGCCCAGATCGGCGCGGGCGGCGTCGGGCACCCGGACCTGCTCCGGGGCCAGACCGAAGGGCCGGACGACCTCCCGGTCCAGGTAGGCGGCGTAGCTGCGCGGGTCCTCGGGTGCGAGACCGACGTACTCGTCGAGGGCGAAGCACGTGAGGTGCGCGAGGTCGAGCGAGCCCTCGGCCCGGCGCCGGGCCAGCTCCCGGTAGATCCCGACCGGCGACGACCCGGTGGCCACCCCCAGCACGGTGGCCGGCTTCTCGGCGATCCGGCCGGCGACGACGTCGGCCGCGTGCGTGGCGACGTCCGCGGCGGTCGGCACGATGACGATGTCCATGAGCTGCCCCTCCCCGTGCGCTGGGAGGCCCATTGTCCTCGGACCGGTGGTGGGTGATCCAGCGGGGTTCAGGAGCCCGGGTCCAGCTGGGCCGCCGCGTGCCGGACCACCGCACCGAAGTCCGGGCCGGTTCCGGGGTTCGCCACCAGCGCCGCGACGTACAGGGCGGCCCAGGCGGCGGCGCGGCGCCACACGTCGTCGTCGTACCGGCCGGCCGTGCCGACGACGGCGCGGAAGCGGGAGCGCTGGTCCGCGTCGAAGGCCAGCCACGCGCCGGCGAGGTCGGACGCGGGATCCCCGGCGCAGACGTCCCCGAAGTCGATGAGACCGGCCAGCCGGCCGTCCCGGTGCACGAGGTTCCACGGGTGCGGATCGCCGTGCAGCCAGACCGGCGGCCGCGACCAGGGGGCGGCGCGCAGACCGTCGTCGACGACGCCGCGGAGCCGCCCGGTCCGCCGCGCGCCGAGCACCGCGGCCGCGGCCGGCCAGGACGGGGGCGCCGTGCGGAGCCGCGCGTCGAGGGCAACACCCCGGTGGGGGTTGTGGGGGGCGTCCTCCGGCGCCGGCCGGTGCACCGCGGTCAGGGCCAGCGCCAGGTCCTCCGCGAGCCGCCCGCGACCGGCGAGCGGCAGGGTCGCGACGGCCTCGCCCTCGACCCACCGGACCACCGCCCAGGGCCACGGGTATCCCGCGCCGGGCCGGCCGCGGAACACCGGCCAGGGCACGGCGACCCCCAGCGCGGCCAGCGGCGCGCCGGCCACGGCCGTCCACCGCGCCTCGTGGAGGAGGCACGGGACGGCGGCGCGGCGCACCGGCAGGCGCACCGCGTGGGCGGGACCGAGCCGGAAGAGCGCGTTGTCCCAGCCCTGCGCCACCGGCGTCGGCGGCCGGTCCAGGAGCTCGCGGAGCTCCTGCGGCAGCTGCTCCTCCAGCAGGCGGCGCACCTGGGCCGCCGTCGGCTGCACCTCGACCCCGGGCATCGTCGGCCCTCCCTCCGGCTCGGCAGAAAAAGACATCGCCACCCGGCCGGAGCCGGGTGGCGATGTCAGGTCGACGCCGGGGCGTTCAGCCCCCCGCCGGTGATCTCACGAGGAGATCAGAGCGTTCTCACGCAAGCACGGTGATGTTCGCGGCCTGGGGGCCCT
>NZ_JBHZTA010000017.1:0-34018 GCF_042879215.1 Kocuria arenosa
CGGCGCACACCACCGAGCTCGGCGACCCACTCGAGGCGGTCGTCGCCGAGCTGGGTCACGCTCTTCACGCCGTTCATGAAGTGCGGGAAGTCCTCGAACTGGGTCCACTGGTTGTACACCGTGCTCAGCGGCACGTCGACCACGACAGTCTTCTCGACCTTGGTGCTCATGGCATCTCCTTCGATCCGTCTCGACGATCAGGGCCGGCGAAAAGTCGCCAATTCGCCAGTGGGCTTACGGTACCGCCCGGAGGGCCGTGTGGCCAGGGCTCCGCGGCCCGGGTGGCCCCCGCGAGGCACCGGTCGGCGCGCCCGGCCGCCGACTATGGACTTGACGTGGGCGGACGGGGAGAATTGCCGCACGACCTGCGGGGGGCTCGACATGGCGAAACTCGAGACGGAATTCCGGACACTGGTGTCGGTCCAGGACGCGCGGGCACCTGATGCCATCGAGGGACACCTGGCGTGGGGACGCCTGGTGGACAGCGACTACGTGCTGGTGCACGGCCCGCCGGACTGGCTGGGACGGGACGTCGACCCCGAGGTGCTGATCGCCCGGGTCGCGGCGGGGCGCACGGACGAGGTCGAGCGGATCAGGATCGCCCGGATACAGCTGCACGGCGTCCTGCACGACCCGGCGTCCGAGATGACGGGCATCCGGCTCGACCGCCAGTCCGGGTGCCCGGCACAGGGCCCGCCGGACGGCGCGGGCTCCGACCGCCGGCTCGCCACGGGCGCCGAACTGTGCTCGGCCGTGGAGACGGCGCTGGGCCCCGCACCCGCCGAGGAGGCCCCGGACTGCACCGAGGACGCCCTGCGCCCCGTGGTGGCGTGGGAGGAGATCCGGCGGCACTCGATCGTCGAGGACTGCCGCCTGCCCGCTCCTCCCGTCGAGCGGATGTGGATCTGCACCGTCTTCGGCAGGTCGGTGTGCAGCTGAGCGGCAGCCGATGAGATTCCGGTGGCACCCGTCGCGCCTGGCCCTGGACCTCGTCGCGGTGCCGGTGCTGTGGGGCATCGAGCTCCAGATCACGTGGGACCGCACGGCAGAGCCGGACGCGGTCGCCACCTGGGTCGTCGTGCTCTCGGCGGCGCTGCTGTACCTGCCCCTGTTCTGGCGCCGGCGGTGGCCCCTGGCGGTGCTGACCCTGGTGGCCCTGGGCGCCGCGGCCGTCGCGCTGCTCGGATTCGGGTTCCACCCCATCTTCTGCGTCTGGCTGGCCCTCTTCGCGGCGGCCGCGCACGGCTCGGACCGGAAGGCGCTCCTCGGCCTGGCGCTGGCGTTCCTGCCGGTCGCCACCAGCGTGCACGCCACAGTCCAGGACACTCCCGACCCGTCGATGCGGGTCGCCGCGTTCGTCGTCGCCGCACTGTTCCTCACCGTGGCCCACGCGGTCGTCTTCGGCGTGGGCCGGTGGGTCCGCTGGAGCGTGGTCCAGCGCGCGCTCGTGGCCCGGCTGGCGGCCGCCCGGGCCGAGGCCGAGGAGCGCCAGCGCATCGCCCGGGAGCTGCACGACGTCGTGGCCCACGCGGTGAGCCTCATGGTGCTCCAGGCCGCGGGGGCCGAGCGTGTCATGGACAGGGACCCGGAGCGGGCCCGGACGGCGCTGCGACAGGTCGACGAGCTCGGCGAGCAGGCCGTCACGGAGCTGCGGCGCATGCTGGGCCTGCTCTCCCCGGCGCCGTCGGCACCGGCGCAGGCCGCGCAGCAGCCCGTGGGCCTGCAGCACCTGGACCGCCTGCTCGACCGCCTGCGCGCGGCCGGCCGGGACGTGGAGCTCTGCGTGGCGGGCGAGCCCGGGGTCCTGGAGCCGGCCGTGGACGAGGCCGCGTACCGCATCGCCCAGGAGGCCCTCACCAACGCCGTCAAGCACGCCGCCACGGACCGCCCGGTCCGGGTCGCCCTCGCCTGGGGCCCCGGGGACGTCGAGCTCTCGGTCCGCACGGACGGCGCCGGGGCCCGTGGCCGCCTCTCCGCCCGGCTGTCGACCGGTCACGGGGTGCGAGGGATGGCGGAGCGGGCCCGGGCGGTGGGCGGCGAGGCGACGGCCGGTCCCGATCCGCACGGGGGGTACCTGGTGTCCGCGCGGCTGCCCGCCCACCCGGCCGACCCCTACGACGCCGCGGCGGAGGACGCCGCGACGACCACGGCGGCCGGCGGCCGCGGGGAGGGCACCGGATGACACGGGGCACGGAGCCGGCACCCGTCCGGGTGCTCCTGGTGGACGACGAGGCGATGGTGCGCTCCGGGCTGGCCATGCTCCTCACGGCCGAGCCGGACCTGACCGTGGTCGGGGAGGCCACCGACGGCGCGGCGGCCGTCGAGGAGACCGCGCGCCTGCAGCCGGACGTGGTGGTCATGGACGTGCGCATGCCCGGCACGGACGGCGTGGCCGCCACCCGGGTGCTCACGTCCGACGCGTTCCTGGACCGGGTGCCGAACGTCGCCGCCGTCCTGATGCTCACGACCTTCGACGAGGACGCCGCCGTCCACGCCGCCCTGCGGGCGGGCGCCTCCGGCTTCATCCTCAAGAGCTCCGCGCCGAAGGTCCTGGCGGACGCCGTCCGCTCCCTCGCCCGCGGCGGGGGCTGGCTGGACCCGGACGTGACCCGCCGGCTCCTGACCGAGTTCAGCCGGCACCCCGACCCGTCCGTCCCTCCGCCCGAGCAGCTGCAGCAGCTGACCCGGCGGGAGCGCGAGGTCCTGGTCGCCGTCGCCCACGGCCTGACCAACACGGAGATCGCCCGGCGCCTGTTCCTCAGCGAGGCGACCGTGAAGACCCACGTCCACCGGATCTTCCTGAAGCTGGGCGTCAGCGAGCGCGCCCAGGCGGTCACGGCCGCGTTCAAGAGCGGGCTCGTCAAGCCCACGGACCGATTCTGACCCCCTGCGCGTACCACCCCGGTTGTACGCCGCAGTTCAACTCCGGGGTGGACGCCGGGGGGTGCCCCCGACTGCGACTCTTGTCCTGTCGGTTCGAGAGGTTCCCCTCCGGACCCCGGGAAGGAACCGCCGGCACCCACGAAATCTCTCTTCCGCAGGAGATCCGCCATGTCCATCGAAACCACCCCGTCCGCAGCCCCGCAGCCGGCCGGCGCCCGCCGCCACGCCCGCAAGGCGGTGCTCTCCCTGGCCTCCCTGACCCTGGCCGCAGGCGCCCTCCCCCTGCTGGGCGCCCCGGCCCAGGCCGCCGCGGTGCCTGCCGCCTCGACGCAGTCCTCGGTGCTCGAGACGGCGTCGCACAAGCCGCACCAGAAGCACTGCTCGGTCGACGCCCACAAGCCCTCCTGGAAGTGGCACCACGGGAAGAAGGTCGTCAAGTACCCGTTCCACGTGAAGTGCCACATGGACTACAAGGTGGAGGTCAAGCAGCACTACTACGCGGTGGACAAGCACGGCAAGCACCACGACATCGGTGATGACCACTACAAGCACTACTTCCATGGCAACTCCTGGGGCGGCGGGCACTACAAGCACCTTGACCACCACGACGCCAAGAAGGTCTACCACGTGGTCGAGTACCGCTACCACGACGGCAAGCACTGGTCCGGCTGGCACAAGGACACCAGCCACTGGACCGGCCTCGACCACTGACCGGACGGCACCCGGGGCAGCCGGGCACCAGCCTCCCCCGGCTCCCACTCCACCCGACGTCCCCGAGGCCGCCCCCCGGCGCTCCGCGCAGGGGGACGGCCTCCCCACACCACAAGAGCCGATCATGGACCTCACCCATCAGCACCCCGCCACCAGGGCCTGGGACCTCGCCCCCGGCGACACGTTCCACGGGCGCACCATCACGGCCGTCCGCGGCGTGGTGGGGCTCGCCCTCAGCCCGGTGGCCGTCATCTCCTTCACGGAGGACTGCCGGGAGCACCGCGCCCAGGCCCGGATCGGGGCCGCCCACTGCGAGACGCACCAGTACTACGACGAGATCATGCTCAGCGCCCGCGCGTGGGTCCGCACCCACGGCCTGCACGAGGGCGACGCCGTGGACCTGGGCCGGCTGCGGGCCGAGGTCATGGGCGCGGCCGCCCGGAACTGACCCCTCCCCCGGTCCTCCCCGGCGCCTCGTCCCCCGCGAGCAGCGGTGCGACCCGATAGGGAATGACGGTGCGCAGGAACATGCTCGTGGAGGTCCGCAGGATGCCGGGGCACAGCCGGATCTCCTCGGAGACCCGGTAGAGGTCCTCCGGGTCCTCGGCCACCACCCGGCACAGCAGATCCGTCTGCCCCGCCGGGGCGAACACCTCGATGACCTGTGGAATCGCCTGCAGCCCGGCGATCGCCTCGTCGAGCTGGTGCTGGTCGAGCTCCACGGCCACGCTCGCGGCGAGGCCGTAGCCGAGCGCCGCGGGCGTCACCCGGGTGCTGTGCGGGCGCAGCGCGGGGCTCGCGCGGTAGCGCTCGAGCCGCGCGTGGATCGTCCCGCGCGCCAGGCCCGTGCGCTGGGCCAGGGCCAGCACCGTCATCCGCGGGTCCTCGTCCAGCGCCGCCAGGATCTTCCGGTCCGTCGCGTCCAGCGGACCCGTGCCGGCCCCGCCGTTCGTCATGCTGACCACAGCACCCCCTCTTCGCCGTCCCGATCTGATCGATCTGATCAGTTCCAGAGTAGACGTTTGCGCACGGTGCCGACCACGGTGTCAACTGATGGTCACACGGTGCGCCGCCTCACCCGGTTGGGCGCATCCCGGCCGACGCCGGTCGCCCACGAAGCGCCCCGCGTCCCGCGCCGCTCGGCACCCCGCAGCGGCAGAGGCCCTCTTCCGGCCCGCGGGAGCTCCTCGGAGCTCCCGCGGGCCGAGTGCTGTCCCCCGACAGCGGCGGCGGAAGAAGCGCAGCAGCTCCCACCCCCAGGCGAACAGCAGCAGCCCCAGGTAGAGCGGCACCCACGGCGTCCACACGGCGGGGTCGAGCAGGGGCTCGCCGGCGAGCGGGCCCTCGCGGAACAGCGGCCGCGAGAGCAGGAACGGCGCGGCGAAGGCCAGGCCCAGGGCGATGCCGGCCCAGACCGGCTCCCCCACGGTCGGGTCCCGCTCGGGACGCGGCGGCGGCAGCTGCTCGACCGTCCAGCACGGGCCTCCTCCACCGCCGCCCCGGTCTCGCCCCGGGCGCCGCGCCGCACCGCCTCCGCGATCGCCGTGCGCTCCACCACGGCGTAGACGACGACGGCGATGCCCGCCCCCGTGAGCGCCCCCTGGATCGCGGCACCGACCGCGAGCGAGAGCACGAGGTGCGTGACCAGGTCCTCGCGCCCCGCCTCCCCGAAGAGCCGGCCGATCAGGGTGAGCCCGCCGAAGAGACCGGCCAGGACGGGCACCAGGATCTTCAGCAGCTCGAGGAAGTCGTGGTAGTGCGCGGGCCCGATCAGGGGCCGCGGGCCGGGGCCGCAGTCCCCGGCCAGCAGCGCCGGGTCGCCGAGCTCCTCGAGGGCGCGGCGCTCCGCCTCGGCCGGCGGGATCCCCTGCGCCACACCGTCGTCGACCATGTCGGCGACGGTGCCCCGCAGCTCCCGGGACACGTCCTCGCGGGCTCTGGGCGGAAGGCGCCGGGCGACCTCGTGGAGATAGCCCTCGGTGCGGTGCTGGCGGACATGGCGATCAGTCCTCGGGAGACGTGGGGCGGGCCAGGGCGGACAGGGCGGCGTGCAGCCGGAGCCGCTCGGCCTCGAGGGCGTCCCGGACGCGGACCCCGGGCCCGGTGGTCCGGTGGTCCGGTAGAACTTGCGGGGCCGGGACTCGTCGGTGTTCCAGTCGCTCTCGAGCAGGCCCTGGGCCTCGAGGCGGCGCAGGAGCGGGTAGAGCGTGTTGGCCTCGACGTCGAGCCCCGCGTCGCCGAGGGTCCGGAGCAGGGCGTAGCCGTAGCGGGGCTCGTCCAGGACGAGCAGGCAGGCCAGGACCACCGTGCCACGGCGCAGCTCCTGGAAGTGGGACGCGACGATCTCGTCGACCGGTTCAGCTGCCATGGCTGCACATCAGTGTGTGTCACACACTCTTGGAAGGACTCCCTGCCCGCCCAGCCGACGTCACCGGTCCTGCCCGGGATCCCGGCAGACATCCGTCGCTCTCGGGCAGGACCGGTGAGCTCGGCGGGAACGGGGGGCGCTCAGTCGTCCCAGCCCTCCTGCGGCGTGGCGCAGGACTCCCGGAAGACGTACTGGGAGATCCGGCGCCGCTCCCGGCTGGACCAGTCGATGGCCGGGCGGCGGTGCTGCTCCGGGACGTAGCCCAGACGGTAGACGGCCATGAGCTCGAGGTCGTCGGGCACGTCCAGGAGGTCCACGACCTCGGCCCACCGGGCGGGGGCCTCCATGGGGAAGGAGATGAACTGGATGCCCATGCCGAGCTCCACGGTGGTCAGCCAGAGGTTCTCCATGGCCGCACCCATCGAGAACAGCGAGTAGAACCCCGAGAGCTCCCCGGGCCGGTACTCGCGGCGGTCGAGCATCACGCCGAGCAGCAGGGGGGACCCGGTGACGAGCTTGTGGTTCTCCGCACCGAGGGTCTGGGGCACCCGCAGCCGGTTCATCATCGCCTGCCCGCCCGGGGTGAACGCCTTCCTGGTGAAGGGGCGCAGCACCGTGGGCAGCTTGTCGAAGAGCATCCCGAAGCGCTGCTCCTCCATCTCCTGCTTGCTGAAGCGGAAGTAGCGCTTGTACCGGTCGAAGAAGGTCCCCTCGGCCATCACCTGCGTCATCGAGTCGGCACTGATCCGGGCGATCCGGTCGATGGTCCCCCGGTCCTCGATCAGCACGAAGCGCCACGGCTGGCTGTTGAACTGGGAGGGCGCGGCCGCGGCCGTGCGCAGCAGCAGCTTCTGGTGCTCCGGGGACACCCGGTCCGACAGGAACGGGCCGTTGGTGGTGCGGCGGTTGAAGACGACGTCGAGGAACTCCATGTGCTCTCCGGTCAGGTCGGGCGGGTCAGGTCGGGCGGATCAGCCCGCACGGGCGGCGCGGGCTCGGAACAGGGCGGTGGCGTAGAACGGCGCCGCGGACAGCGCCGCGAGCGCGTGGCGGCGCGGGTGCCCCTGGGCGGGCGTGCCGACGTGCGGCAGGGCGGCCAGGGGCAGCAGCGCCGGCGCCAGGGCCCGGCCCGCCGCGCGCCCGGCGGCCGAGGACGAGCCGGCGGCGAGGACCGCGGCCAGCGCCGTCGTCGTGGTGGTGGTGATGTAGAGGGCGTGGTGGACCCAGCGGAACCGGCCCGTGTGCACGAGCCCCGCACCCACGGACGCCCCGAGGGCGGCGTTGGCCGCCCAGCACACGCTCGCGAGGCCGATCCACGGGCCGGGCCGCGAGCCCACGGCGCGCACGGTGTGTCCCACGCGGTCCCCTCCTGCCGTCCGGTCCTGCCCGGCACCGGCCGGGAGCCCCAGTCTAGTGACGGCACCGGGCGCCGTTCCCGGCCCGCCGTGCTCCTTGGCGGATCGTGTCGGCCCACGGAGAATGGGCAGATGCCCTCCGTCCTGCCGCACGCCCGGCCCGACCTCTCCCGGCGGGACGCCGAGCTGCGCGAGCTCATGGACGACCCCTCCTGCGACCTCGCCGCGCTGCAGCGCACCTACGCGCGCTTCGACCTCGTCAACTCCCTGGTCGCCGGGTGGTGCGCGACCTACCGGCGCAGGATCCGCCCCCTCGCCGAGCCCGGCCGGCCGCTCACCCTCCTGGACGTCGGCTCCGGCGGCGGGGACGTCGCCCGCGCCCTGGCCCGGTGGGCGCAGCGGGACGGGATCGACCTGCGGATCACCGGCATCGACCCGGACGCCCGCGCCCACGACTGGGCCTCGGCACGGACCACCCGCTGGTCGACCCGGCACCCGCGGGCGGCGCCGCCGGTCTTTCGGCGGGTCACCAGCCGGGATCTGGTCGCGGCCGGCGAGACGTTCGACGTCGTGGTCTCCAACCACCTGCTCCACCACCTGGACCCCGGGCCCGTGCGGGACCTCGCAGCGGACTCGGAGCGACTGGCCGGCCGGCTCGTGGTGCACAACGACCTCGTGCGCAGCCCGGCGGCCTACCGCCTGTACTCGGTGGGCGTGCTGCCCCTGGCCCCGGGGTCCTTCCTGCGCACCGACGGGCTGCGGTCCCTGCGCCGCGCCTATCTGCCCCACGAGCTGCGCGAGCTGGCCGGCCCGGGCTGGGAGGTCGGCCCCGGTTCGTTCGGGCACCAGCAGCTGGTCCAGGACCGTTCACTCCCGGTTCGCACGCAGCCTCCACGCTGAGGCCGGCACCGGCACGACGGGTCCGGCACCGGCCGGGCCGGGAAATCGGCACCGGTGAGGATCGCGATCCTCGGTGGCGACGGCTTCCGCGGCCGGCCGCGACCGAGTGCCTCGTGGCGTCCTGCGAGCAGGCGGCCGACCGGCGCCGGAGCCGCCGGGAACGGTCCCGGCGCCCCACCGGACGGATACCCCTGGGGGTACTTGAACTATACCCCCAGGGGTATTACCGTTGTGCTCAGGACGACGCGGGGGACCCTCCGGGGCACGCGTCACCAGCCACCGGACGAAGGAGAGATTCATGCTGATCGAGCGCATCTACGACGAGGACCTCGCCCAGGCCAGCTACGTGATCGGCTGCCAGGCCACCGGCCAGGCGCTGGTGGTCGACCCCCGCCGCGACATCGACGTCTACCTCCAGGTGGCGGCGAAGAACGGCATGGAGATCACCGCGGTCACCGAGACCCACATCCACGCCGACTACCTCTCCGGCACCCGCGAGCTGGCCGCGGCCACCGGGGCGGGCATCCACGTCTCCGGTGAGGGCGGGGAGGACTGGCAGTACGGGTTCGAGGCCGCCCGCCTGCACGACGGCGACGAGATCCGCATCGGCAACATCGTGGTGGCCGCTGTGCACACCCCGGGCCACACCCCCGAGCACCTGTCCCTCCTGGTCACCGACGGTGCCTTCGCCGACGCCCCGGGCTACCTGCTCACCGGCGACTTCGTGTTCTCCGGCGATCTGGGCCGCCCGGACCTGCTGGACGAGGCCGCCGGCGGGGTGGACACCCGCTTCGTCGGCGCGAAGCAGATGTTCACCAGCCTCAAGGAGAAGTTCCTGACCCTGCCCGACCACGTCCAGGTCTTCCCCGGCCACGGGGCCGGCTCGGCCTGCGGCAAGGCCCTGGACGCGATCCCGTCCACCACGGTGGGCTACGAGCGCCTCTACGCCTGGTGGGGCCCCCACCTGGCGGCCGACGACGAGGCCGGCTTCGTCGCCGAGCTGCTCGACGGCCAGCCCGACGCCCCGTTCTACTTCGGGCGGATGAAGAACCAGAACCGCCGGGGCCCGGCCGTGATGGGCGAGCGGGCCCCGCTGCCCGAGCTCGACGCGCAGCAGGTCGCGCAGCGCCTGGCGGCCGGCGAGGTGACCTTCGTGGACACCCGCTCCGCGGACGAGGTGCACACCGGGACCGTGACCGGGGCACTGAACATCCCGGCCGGCAGGTCGATCGCGACCTTCGGCGCCTGGGCCGTGGACCCCGAGACCGACGAGCGGCCGCTCGTGCTGCTGGCCCCCGGCCAGGAGGAGGCCCAGGAGTTCTGGGACCACCTGGTGCGCGTGGGCATCGACGCCGTGGCCGGCTACGTCACCGGGGTCGAGGGCCTGCCGCAGTCCGCTCCGCAGCTGGTTGCCCCCGAGGAGGTCGAGGGCTTCGACAAGGCCCTGCTGCTGGACGTGCGCGCCGTCAGCGAGCACACCGCGGGCCACGTCCCCGGCTCCACCCAGCTGCACGGCGGCCGCGTCCTGTGGAACCCGGACCGGCTCCCGGAGCAGGGCACGATCGTGACCTACTGCCAGAGCGGGCTGCGCAGCTCGGTCGTGGCCTCGACCCTGCGCCACGCCGGCTACGACGTCGCGGAGCTCGAGGGCTCCTACGCCGCCTGGTCCGCCCGGCAGAGGACCCTGGAGTCCACCTCCCCCCGCTGACCCGCGCTCCGCTCCGGCGGAGGAGCCACTCCCGACGCCGCGTCCCCCGGTGCCACCGCACCCGGGGACGCGGCGTCCTGCGCGCCCGGTCGCCGTCCTGCGCGCACAGGACGCCGACCGGGCGTCGGTCCGCCGCCGCGGCACGGCGGCCGGTGGCCCGGCCCGCTCCTCACCCCACCAGGCGTGTTCACTATTGCCAATACGGGCTACCGGCAAGTATTTTGACGGCACAGCAGTCCGGCGGACGTGCTCCGGATCTCCGCGAGTTCCACGGTGCACGCCCCACGACCAGCAGCACGGCATTTCCTGTCGCCCCCGCCACCGCGCGCGGACCGGCGACGCGGGGGGAGGTCATGCCGCGCGCTGCCGGCCGCGGGGTGACCCCGGGGCGACGACCGAGCACGGGAGACACAGGACATGACTGCTGGAAAGACATGGGCGGCCACGGGCGCCACCGCCGCGATGCTGGCCGGAGGCCTCTTCCTCGGGGCTCCGGCGGCCGTCGCGGCCCCCGGGGACCCCGCCTGCCTCCAGGCCACGGCGCAGCTGGACGCAGCACTGGCCGGGGCCGGCCTCACCCCCGCATCGCTCGGGGCGCTCGACGTGTCGGCCGAGGCCGTGGCCGCCGCCGAGGCGCAGTACGCCGCGCTCGTCGAGGGCGCCGGCGGGCCGAGCCTGCAGGAGCTGGAGGCCGCCGCGGCCGCACTGATGGCGGCGCAGGAGTCCGGTGACCCGGAGGCCGTCGCCCAGGCCGAGGCCCGCCTCGTCGAGCTCGACCAGCAGCTCACCGCCGCGCTCGGCACGCTCGACCCGGCCGTGGCCGAGCAGGCCCTCGCCGACGCCGCCGTGACGTTCGAGGCGCTCCTGGCCGAGCTGGCCCTCGACGAGGCCACGTTCAACCAGCTCCTCGTGCTCCTCGAGCAGGCCGTCATGGCCTGCGAGGGGCCCGCCGCCCCGGCCCCCGTGGTGGTCCCGGAGGTCGCGGCGCCGGTGCTCCCCGCGCCGGTCGAGGCCGTCCCCGTGGAGGCCGTCCCGGTGGAGGCTGCCCCGGCGCCTGTCGTGGCGGCACCCGTCCAGGCGCCCGCCGAGGCCGTGCCCGCGGCCGTCAACCCGGGCCTCAACATGCAGACGGCCGCCGCGGAGCCGGAGCAGCGGCCCGCCACCGGCCTGCTCGCCGGTCTGCTCGCCGCAGGGACCGCCGCGGGCGCGGCGGGCGCGATGCACCTGCGGCGGCGCAGCCGGGCCTGAGCCGCCCGCCGTCCCGGAGCCCGTGGGGCTGCCGGGACGGCGCCGCCTCCGGCCGGGCGACGGCCTCAGCCCCGGGTCACGGCGCTGCTGCCGGCCGTCGGGGCGGTCGGCGGGTCCAGGACCGCCACGAGCCGGGCGAGGTCCTGGGCCGCGGCCAGGACGAGCCGGTCCTCCGCCCGGGACGGGTCGGTGAGGTCGGCGTGGAGCCGTCCCACGAGGGAACGGACCCGCTCCACGGCCTCCTCGGGGTCCTCGCCGTCCGACCAGGCGCGCACCCCGTCGGCGGCGGACTGTGCCGCCTCGGCGAGCCGGGTGCTCAGGGCCGCGGGCACCAGCCAGTCGTGCTGCTCGTGGTCGTAGAGCTCCCGCAGCGCGTCCGTGAACCCCCGGAGGTGGAAGACCACGTTCTCGAGCTTCAGCAGGGAGTCGTAGCCGGGGTCCCCCGGGTCCGTGGTGCGGTGTCGTCGCCGCCGGAGCACCATCCGGGGGTTGCCGCGGGCGCTGCGCGCCGACTCGTCGACCGCCTCGCGCACCTCGCTCGTGATCCGCACCAGGGCGTGGTTGCGCCGGCGCCAGTCCCGTCCCCCGGTGGTCCCGGGTTCCGCGAGCTCCGCGGCGACGTCTTCGAGATAGTCGACGACGACGCGCTGCAGCCGGTCGAGCTGCAGGCGGGCGGTGCGGAAGTCCAGCGGCGGGAAGACCGTCACGTTGACGATCAGCCCGATCGCCACGCCCACCGACATTTGCACGAGGAAGCCCGCCGAGAAGCCCTCGGCGTCCTGGCCGCCGACGATGAGGACGAACAGGGCGCCGACCGGGACGTACTCCGCACCCGCCCCGAGCCGGCGGATGCCCGCCAGGAGGACGCCCACGCCGACCGCCGCGGCGACCGTCATCAGGTTGGGCTCGCCGACCAGCAGGACCCCGGCCGCCAGCAGGATGCCCAGGGCGATGCCGGCCACCGTCTGCAGTCCGGCGCGCACGGAGCCCAGCACGGTCGGATACATCGCGGAGATGGCACCCAGCGGCGCGTAGTAGGGATACTCGTCGAGCACCCCGGGCATCCGCTGGGCCACCGCCCAGGACACGGCCACGGCGAGCGAGGTCTTGAGGGCCAGGAGGATCCGGGCGCCGCGTATCGTCTGCACCCGGACATCCTACGGACCGGCCGGTAGGATCGAGCCGCCGACCGCTCCCCCGGGAGCCCGTCCCGAGGGAGCCCCGTGAGCCGACCGCCGCACCGGCGCCTGCTGCTGGTCCTCGCCGTGGGGGTGGGCGGGGCGCTGGGCACCGGGGCCCGCCACGGACTCGCCCTGCTGCTGCCGACGGTGGCCGGCTGGCCCCTGGCCACCCTGACGGCGAACCTGCTCGGGTCGTTCCTGCTCGGGATGCTCCTGGAGTCCCTCGTGCGGCGCGGCGCGGAGACCCCCCGCGGGATGCTGCTGCGCCTCGGCGGGGGCACCGGGGCGCTGGGCGGGTTCACGACGTTCTCGTCGCTCGCCCTCGAGGCCGAGCGGCTGCTGGCCGGAGGGGCCGCGGGACAGGCGCTGGCCTACGTGGGGATCTCGCTGGTCTGCGGGTTCCTGGCCTGCCTCGCGGGCACCGTCCTCGCGCCCCGGGTCCGGCGCGCGTGACCGCCCTGCTGATCTGCCTCCTCGGCGGGCTCGGGGCGATGGCCCGGTTCACGGTGGAGGGGACCGTGCGGCAGCGGTGGGGGACGTCCTTCCCCGCCGGCACCGTGGTCGTCAACGTGAGCGGCTCGTTCCTGGCCGGGCTCCTGTCCGGCGCCGCGCTGGCCGGGTCGCTGGGCGGTCCCGCCGCGGCGGCCGCCGTGGTCGGCTTCTGCGGCGGGTACACCACCTTCTCCGCCGCGATGGCCGACACCGTGCGGCTGGCCCGGGATGGGCAGGCGCTCCGGGCGGTGCTCAACGCCGCGGGCACCGGCGCGCTGACCGTGCTCGCGGTGCTCGCCGGGCTGGCCGCGGCCGCGCCTCTGTGCTGAGCGACACCTCCACGACATCTCGCGACAGCTCTGGTGATCCGCGTCACTCCATGGAATAGTGCGTATTCACTATTAGTAGTTCCGCTGATAGCCCGGCACTTCCGGCCACCACCGGCCCCGCACCCACCGGAGACCACGATGTCCATCGGAAACCACAACGTCCTCGCCCCGCGCACGCGCGGGCAGCGGCCCACCGGCCTCGCCTGCGGGCAGAGGCCGACCGCACCACCTCCCGGTTCGGGCGCCGCCGGCCCTGGATCGTCGGTGGCTCGCTGGTCATGGCCGTCGCCCTGTTCGGCATCAGCCGGGCCACCAGTGCCGGGATGCTGATGGCCGGGTGGTTCGTGGCCCAGCTCGGCGCCAACGCGGCGTTCAGCCCGTTCATCGCCACCCTGGCCGACCAGCTGCCGGAGAAGCAGTGCGGGCGGGTCTCGGCCACCGTGGGGATCATGCAGAACGTGGGCGTGCTCGTGGCCTCCTGGTTCGCCACGCTGTTCACCACGAACATGCTGCTGCTGTTCATGGTCCCCGCCCTCGTGGGCGTGGCGGGCCTGGTCCTCTACGCCGTGGTCCTGCCGGACCCCGTGCTGCAGCAGAAGCCGCCGCGGCTGACCGCCAGGGAGGTCCTGGGCTCCTTCTGGACGAACCCCTTCATGCACCGCGACTTCGGCTTCGCGTGGTGGTCACGGTTCCTGATGATCCTGGCCGGCTTCATGTTCACCTCCTTCCGGCTGCCGTTCATCGTCGACCGGCTGGGCATCGACGAGGTGGGCGCGGCCGGCGTCGTCTTCCTGGGCGTGCTGGTCTACACGGTCGCCCTCGTGGCGGCCGGGTACCTCGCCGGGTGGCTCTCCGACCGCACCGGCCGCCGCAAGCTGCCCGTGGCGCTGGCCCCGGTCGTCTTCGCCGTGGGCACCTACCTGCTCATGCACGTCGAGACGGTCGGCCAGTTCTACCTGGTCGAGGCCCTGCTGGGGGTCGCCTACGGCATCTACTTCGCCGTGGACATGGCTCTCGTGCTCCAGGTCCTCCCCCACCCCGAGGACTCCGGCAAGGACCTGGGCGTGTTCAACATGGCCAACGCCATGCCCCAGTCCCTGGCGCCCTTCGCCGGCGCCTGGCTCCTGACCGTCGGCGTCGCCGCCGGCGCCCCCAACTACGGCCTGCTCCTGGGCGCCGCCGCGGCTGCGGCCCTCGCCGGCGCCCTCGTCGTCCTCCCCATCAAGAAAGCGAAGTGATCATGCCCGACACGACCCAGACCCTCGACCGCACCACCCGCCTCGCCGAGCTCGTCGGCCGGCTCTCCCTGGCGGAGAAGGTCCACCTGCTCACGGGTGAGACCGCGTTCACCCTCCCCGGCAACGACCGGATCGGACTGGCACCGCTGGCGTTCTCGGACGGGCCCACCGGGGTGCGCGGGCTGAAGTTCATCGGCGGGGACGCCGTGGCCCTGTTCCCCAGCGCCACCCTGATCGCCGGGGCCTGGGACGACGGGATCGCCGAGGAGGTGGGGCGGATGCTGGCGGAGGAGGCCCAGCGCCAGCACATCCACGTGGTCCTCGGCCCCACCGTCAACCTGCACCGGTCCCCGCTGGGCGGGCGGCTCTTCGAGGCCTGCTCCGAGGACCCGTACCTCACCGGGCGCACCGCCGCCGCCTACGTGCGGGGGATGCAGCAGCGCGGGACCGCCGCGTGCCTGAAGCACCTGGTGGCCAACGAGTCCGAGACGCTGCGCAACTTCATGGACTCCCGCGTCTCCGAGACCGCGCTGCGCGAGCTGTACCTCCTCCCGTTCGAGATGGCCGTGCAGGACGCGGGCGCCTGGTCGATGATGGCCGCCTACAACGACGTCAACGGGGTGCCGGCCACGGAGCAGGACCACGTGCAGAACGGGATCGTCAAGGGCGAGTGGGGCTGGGACGGGCTGATCATGAGCGACTGGTTCGCCACCAAGCGCACCGCGGCCTCGGCCAACGGCGGGCTGGACCTCGTCATGCCCGGCCCCGACGGCCCGTGGGGCGATCGGCTCGTCGCCGCCGTCCGCGCCGGGGAGGTCGCCGAGGAGGCCGTGGACGACCACGTGGTGCGGCTGCTGCGCCTGGCCGACCGGGTCGGCGGGCTCACCCCCGAGGGGCAGGAGCCCCGGCGGTGGGCACAGGACCTGCCCGCGGTGGACTCGCCGGTCCGCCAGGAGCAGCTGCGCCGGATCGCCGCCCGCGGCATGACGGTCGTCGCGAACAGCGGCGTCCTGCCGCTGGCCGCGGACGGGCGAGCCGACGGCGCCGTGGCGCTGATCGGCCGGCACGCGGTCGACACCGTGGACATGGGCGGGGGCTCGGCGACGGTCAACCCGCCGTACCAGTCCACCGTGGCCGACGGGCTGACCGCCCTGCTCGGGGACCGCGTGCGCGTGACCGACGGCGTGGCCGTGCGGAGCCGGCCCGTCGCCGCGGACCCGACCTTCCTCACGGACCCGGCCACCGGCACCCCCGGGATGCAGGTGGTGCTGCTCGCCGCCGACGGCACCGAGCTCTCCCGGTACCACTCGGACTCCTCCGCGATCTCGATCGGCTGGGACGACGACCTCGATCAGGACCCGGCCACCGCGGTGCTCACCACGACCCTGGCCAACGACGCCGGGCCGGTGCTGCTGGGCGCGATCGGCGCCGGCGCCTGGACCGTGGCCGGCGGCGATGGGGAGATCTCGGCGCGGCTGCGCTTCGCCGGGAAGGACCCCGGCGAGACGATGCTGCGCCCGCCGGCGTTCGCCGAGACCGTGGAGCTGCCGGCCGCGGCGACCGTCACGGCCACCGTGGCCCTCGACCCGGTCGACTGGCGTGAGCTGCTCCTGGGCGACCCCGCCCTGGGCCTGGCCGAGGAGAGCCACCTGCTGGACATGACCGCCCTGGGCCTCACGGCCCTGGTGGCCGCCCCGGCCCCGCGCCCCGACGACGAGCTGATCGCCGCCGCCGAGGCCGCGGCAGCCGCCGCCGGAACCGCCGTGGTCGTCGTCGGGCTCACCGAGGAGGACGAGACCGAGGCCGCCGACAAGCAGACCCTCGCCCTGCCCGGCCGCCAGGACGAGCTGGTGGCCCGCGTGGCGGCCGCCGCCGGGCGGACCGTCGTGGTCGTCAACGCGGCCACCCCCGTGCTGATGCCGTGGCTGGCGGAGGTGGACGCGGTGCTGGTCGCCGGGCTGCCCGGCCAGGAGGGCGGGCACGCCGTGGCCGCCGCCCTGACCGGTGCGCTGGAGCCCACCGGGCGCCTGGTCACCAGCTGGCCCGCCGCGGACGGGGCGGCCCCGGCCTGGGACTTGGTTCCGGGCGAGGACCTGGTCCTGTCCTACGACGACGGCACGTTCATCGGCCACCGCGGCTACCACGCCGGGCACGCCCCCGCCCCGCTGTTCTGGTTCGGGCACGGCCTGGGCTACGGCACCTGGGAGTACGGGACCGTGCAGGCCCACGCGGGCGAGGCCGGGCTCGAGGTCACCGTCGAGGTCACCGTCGAGGTCACCAACACGTCCGCCCGGGACTCGCGGGAGACCGTCCAGGTCTACCTGGATCCCGCCGAGGAGGACCAGCCGATCCGCCTGGTCGGCTACCGGGGCGCGGACGTCGCCGCCGGGGCCACGGCCGTCGTTCCGGTGACCTGCGACGACCGGCTGCTCCGCCGCTGGGACGAGGCCGCCGGCACCTGGGCGCCCCTGGCCGGGGGCGGGGAGCTCGTGGTCGCCCGCGGGCTGGGCGACGTCCGGGCCCGGGTATCGTTGGCCTGAGCACCGGCACGGGGGCGGTCGGCCCGCCGGGCCGGCCGCCCCCTCCCCGTCCGTCAGGAGATCCCCATGGCCCCCGAGACCACGTCCCCGCGGCCCCGCCGCGGCCCGGGACGCCCCCGGGGCGCCGACAGCACCGCGCGGCGGGAGGACATCCTGGCGACGGCCGCGGAGGTCTTCTCGGCGGAGGGCTACCGGGCCACCTCGATGAGCGAGGTGGCCCGGGCGTGCGGGATGAGTCAGACGGGTCTCACCCACTACTTCCCCACCAAGGACGTCTTGCTGCAGGCCGTGCTGGACCGGCGCGACGAGATCGACCTCGCCCAGGTCCAGCCCCCGGGCGCCGGGCGGCCGCGCGGCTGGGCGTTCCTCGACAGCCTCGTGGACCTCGTCCGGCACAACCAGACCCAGCCCGGCATCGTGCGCCTGTTCACCACCGTGGCCGCCGAGGCCGTGGACCCCGGGCACCCCGCCAACGCCTGGTTGCGCCAGCACCACCGCACCACCGCGGAGCAGCTGCGCGCGGCACTGGCGGAGGCCGCCGACGACGGCCGGCTGGCCGGGGACGCGCCGGTCGAGTCGATCGTGCGCGGCGTCATCGCCGCGATGGACGGCCTGCAGATCCAGTGGCTCGCCGATCCCGGCCACCCGGACATGGCCGAGGACTTCGCGGTGCTGGTGGCGGCCCTGCGCCGCAGCTGGGGCCGCTGAGCCGCCGCGCCGGCCCCGCGCCCGGTCTCAGGCGCCGACGCGCAGCTCGTTGCCGGGGATCGAGGCCAGCAGCTGCCGGGTGTACGGGTGCTGGGGATCGGTGAAGATCTCCTCGCTCGCGGCGGCCTCCACCAGCCGGCCGTCCTTCATCACGCACACCTCGTCCGAGATCAGCCGGACCACCGCGAGGTCGTGGGAGATGAACAGGTAGGACAGCCCGAACTCGTCCTGCAGCCGCCCCAGCAGGTCCAGGATCTGCTTCTGCACGAGCACGTCCAGCGCGGACACCGGCTCGTCGCACACGATGAGCTCCGGCTGCAGCGCGAGCGCCCGGGCGATCGCCACGCGCTGGCGCTGGCCGCCGGAGAGCTCGTTGGGGTAGCGGCTGATCGTCGAGGGCGGCAGGGCGACCTCCTCGAGCAGCCACTTCACCCGGTCCTGGCGCTCCGCGCGGGTGCCGCGGCCGTAGGTGGACAGCGGCTCCTCGACGATCCGGCCGATGGTGAACATCGGGTTGAGGGACGAGTACGGGTCCTGGAAGATCGGCTGGACGCGCTGCCGGAACGCGGCCAGCTGCCTGCCCCGGAGTCCCGTCACGTCCTGGCCGTCGAAGCGGATCGACCCGGAGGTGGGCTCGTAGAGCTTCAGCAGCATCCGCGCCGTCGTCGTCTTCCCCGACCCGGACTCGCCCACGATCGCCACGGTCCTCCCCCGCGGCACCGTGAGGGAGACGTCCTGGACCGCGGTGAAGTCCGCCTGGCCCAGCCGGCCCTTGAAGACCTTGGTGAGGTCCTCGATCACCACGAGCGGCTCCCGGACGGGAGCGTCGTCCGTCTCCGGGCGGACGGGGGCCGCGGCGCCTCCCGCCGTCGGGGACGCTCCCGCCGGGCCGGCCGCCGTCGAGCCTGCTCCCGCGACGCCCGCTCCCGTCGAGCCCGCTCCCGCCGGGCCCGTTCCCGTCGAGCCCGGCGAGGGGGTGGCCTGCCGCCCCACGCGGGCAGCGGCCACCGAGGGCGCCGCCTGCACGAGGCGGCGGGTGTACTCGTCCTGCGGGTCCTCGAGCACCTGCGCGGACGGGCCGGCCTCGACGATCCGCCCGCGGTGCATCACCACGATGTCCTGGGCGCGCTCGGCGGCCAGGCCCAGGTCGTGGGTGATGAGCAGCACGGACGTGCCGATCTCCTCGGTCATCCGCTCGATCTGGTCCAGGATGGTGCGCTGCACGGTGACGTCGAGGGCGGACGTCGGCTCGTCGGCGATGAGCAGCCGCGGCCGGCAGGAGAGCCCGATCGCGATGAGCGCGCGCTGGCGCATGCCCCCGGAGAACTCGTGCGGGTACTGCCGGGCGCGCCGCTCGGGCTCGGGCAGCCCCGCAGCCGCGAGCGCCGCCACCACCTTCTCGTCGACGTCCTGGCGGGTGGCCAGACCGTGCACGAGCAGGGTCTCGGCCACCTGGCGGCCGACCGTGGTCACGGGGTTGAGGTTGGACATGGGGTCCTGCGGGACGAGGCCGATCTGCCGGCCGCGGATCCGCCGCATCCGGGGCTCGTCCAGGCCCACGAGCTCCTGGCCCGCGAAGCGGACGGAGCCGCGGGTGACCCGGCCGTTGCCGGGCAGCAGCCCGATCACGGACATGGCGGTGGTGGACTTGCCCGAGCCGGACTCCCCCACGATGGCGAGGGTCCGGCCCTCGCGCAGGGTCAGGGACGCCTCGTGTACGGCCTGGACCGGGCCGGTCATCGTGGTGAAGGCCACGGCGAGGTCCTCGACCTCGAGCAGCGGGGCGGCGTCGGCCCCCGGGGCGGTGTTCTCCGGTCTCATCGGTCGGTGCACCTCACGCGGTTCGTGACTTGGGGTCGAGGGACTCGCGCAGGGACTCCCCCAGCAGGGTGAAGCCCAGGGCGGTGACGGCGATGCACAGGCCGGGCAGGAACGCCAGCTGCGGCGCGATCGACAGTTCGGCCTGGGCGTAGGTGAGCATGCGACCCCACTCGGCGGTCTGGGGCACGCCGCCGCCCAGGCCCAGGAAGGACAGGGCAGCCGCGTCGATCACCGCGGTGGCCAGGGTCAGGGTGCCCTGGACGATGACCGGCCCGGTGCTGTTGGGCAGGAGGTGGCTCATGGTGATGGTGCGGCGGGACAGGCCCAGGGTCTGCGCGGCGAGGATGTAGTCCGCGCCCTTCTGGGACAGCATCGAGGAGCGCAGCAGGCGGGCGAAGATGGGCACCTGGGAGGCGCCGATCGCGATCATCACCGCCCACTGGCTCTGCCCCATGATCGCGGCGATGGACACCGCCAGCAGCAGGTTGGGCACGGAGAGCAGGATGTCCACGAAGCGCATGATGACGCTGTCCACCCAGCCGCCGAGGCCGCCGGCCAGCAGGCCGAGGACCATTCCGCCCACCAGGCCCAGGGCGGTGGAGACCACGCCGATGACCAGGGAGGCGCGGGCCCCCCAGATCAGCTTGGACAGCAGGTCCCCGCCGAAGCGGTCCAGGCCCAGCGGGTGGCCCGCGACGTCGCCGGGGCCGGGGATGGTGGTGGGGGTGATGTCGGTGCGCCCGGGCAGCTCCTCGCCGCCGAACGGGGCGAGCCACGGGGCCAGGAGGGCCACGAGCAGGAAGACGCCGACGATCACGGCCCCGGTGATGGCCGCGGGGTTGCGGCGCAGCCGGCGGAAGGCGTCCTGCCACAGGCTCGTGCCGACCGCCGCGGTGGTGCCCGGCGTGGTCGTGACGGCCTCGGGGCCCTCGGTGTGCGAGGGGCCGGAGGGGGCGGGAGGAAGTGTGGCGCTCATTGGACACGCACCCGGGGGTCGATGAGGCTGTAGGAGATGTCCACCAGCAGGTTGATCAGGGAGTAGGCCAGGGCGATGAAGATGATGAAGCCCTGCAGCACGGGGTAGTCGAGGGTGAAGATCGCGTCCCGCAGGAACCGGCCGATGCCGTTGAAGGCGAAGACGGTCTCGGTGAGCACGGCCCCGGAGATCAGCAGGCCGGTCTGCAGGCCGATGGTGGTGACCACGGGGAGCATGGCGTTGCGCAGGATGTAGCGGCCGCGGATCAGGCCGCGCGTCAGGCCCTTGGCGCGGGCGGTGCGCACGTAGTCCGCGCTCTGCACCTCCAGCACCGAGGCGCGCGTGATGCGCACGATGATCGCCAGCGGGATAGTGCCCAGGGCCACGCCCGGCAGGATCAGGTGCAGGAACGCGTCCCACGCCGCGTCCCACTCGCCCGTGAGGACGCCGTCGAGGACGAAGAAGTTGGTGTGGTGGGTCGCGTCGATGCGCGGGTCCTGCCGTCCGTCCGCCGGGAAGAGCGGGACCTGGATCGCGAGCAGCCACTTGAGGATGAACGCCAGGAAGAACACGGGGACGGTGACGCCCAGCAGGGACAGCACCACCGAGGAGTGGTCGAGGAGCCTGCCGCGGTGGCGGGCGGCGACGTAGCCGAGCGGGACCCCGATGCCCACGGCGAAGACCAGCGCCACGAGGCCGAGCTCGAGGGTCGCGGGGAAGCGGGTGAGGAACTCCTCGACGACGGGCCGGCCGGTCACGATGGACGCGCCGAAGTCCCCCCGGAGGAGCTGGCTCATGTAGACGACGTACTGCTCGAGCAGGGGGCGGTCGAAGCCGTAGACCTCGTTGATGCGGGCCACGGCCTCGGGGGTGGCCTTGTCACCCAGCAGCGCAGTGGCCGGGCCGCCGGGCAGGGCGCGGACCCACGCGAACAGCAGGACCGACAGGCCGAAGAGGGTGGGGACGAGCAGGGCGAGCCGCTTGCCGATGACGCGGAGCATTCCGGTCCTTCCGGACGGAGAGGGGCTGGGGAGGACCGCCGGGAGGACGGCGGGGGCGGCCCGGGGCGGCGCGCGGTGCGCCGCCCCGGGCCCGGGCTCACTCGCTGAGCTGGATCTTGTTGAAGACCTCGTCGTTGACCGGGCTCACCGGGTAGGACTCCACCCGGGAGTCGAAGGCCAGCGACGGCGCCGGGTTGGCCAGGGGCACCGCCGGCAGCTGCTGCATGATCTGCTCGTTGATGTCCTCGTAGACCGGCGTCTGCTCCTCGACGCTGGTCAGCTCGCGGGCCTCGGCCAGCGCCCGGAACAGCTCGGGGTCCTCGAAGCCGAACTCGGGCTTCTCCCGCCCGAAGAACACGCCCACGAAGTTGTCGGTGTCGTTGTAGTCACCGGTCCAGCCGAGCAGGTGCAGGTCGTGGTCCGGGGTGCCGTTGATGCGGTCCAGGTAGTCCGGGGACCACTTGTCCGGCTGCGGGTTCACGGTGATGCCCACCTCCTCCAGCTGCGCGGTGAGCGTGGTGAAGGTCTGCTCGGGGTTCGGCATGTAGGGACGGGAGACGCCGGTCGGGTAGCTGAAGTCCAGCTCCAGGCCGTCGGCGTAGCCGGCCTCCGCGAGCAGCTCGCGGGCCCGCTCGGGGTCGTACTCGTACTGGGTGACGTCCTGGTTGTAGCCGTTGACGGACTCGGGGATGAACTGGGTGGCCACCGTGGTGCCCTCGGGCAGCGTCTGGGAGACCAGGGCGTCCTTGTCGATGGCGTGTGCGATGGCGCGGCGGACGTCGACGTCCGCGAGCTCCTCCTGCGCCTGGTTGAAGCCGAGGTACAGGATGGTGAACGGGTCGCGGGTGACCACGTTGTAGCCCGCGTCCGTCAGGGCCTGGGTGTCGGCCGGGGCCACGAGGTCGTAGCCGTCCACGCTGCCGGACTCGAGGGCCTGGCGGCGGGCCTGGGGGTCGTCGATGATCCGGAAGATCACGTCGGTGACCTGGCCCTGCTCGCCCCAGTAGTCGTCGTGGGCGGACAGGACCACCTGGTTGCCCACGTCCCAGGAGTCGAACCGGAACGGCCCGGTGCCCACCGGGTGGCCCTGGGCGTACTCGGAGAGCTCCGGGGACTCCTCCGTGCCGCCGGCGGTGTCCGCGCCGTACTCCTCGAGGGCCGTGGGGGACTGCATGGCGAACGCCGGCAGGGACAGGGCGGCGATGAACCCGGCGAACGGCTTGTTCAGGGTGACCTCGGCCTCCCGGTCGCCCGTGGCCTCGCAGCCGGAGTAGATGGCCTCCTCGGGGGCGTCCGCGAAGCCCTTGAACAGCGAGCCGTAGTAGTAGGCCATGTTCTCGGACTGCAGGAGGCCCTCGAAGTTGTACCAGCGCTCGAAGTTCGCGCAGACGGCCTCGGCGTCGAACGCCGTGCCGTCATGGAAGGTGACGCCGTCCTTGAGCTGGAACGTGTAGGTCCGGCCGTCCTCGGACTGCTCCCACGACTCGGCCAGCAGGGGCTCGGGGTCCGCCGAGCCCTCCTGCACGCCCACGAGACCCTCGAAGATCTGGCGGGAGACGCGGAAGGACTCGCCGTCCTGCGCGAACGCGGGGTCGAGGGTCTTCGGGTCGGACGACGCCGCGAAGACGAACGTGCCGTCGACGTCGCCGCCCCCGGCGGCCTGGGTGGCGTCGGAGCCGCCCTCCTCGCGGTCCGAGGAGAGGCAGCCGGTGAGGACGAGGGCGGCCACGGCGGCCAGGGAGGTGACGGAGAGAGGGCGGCGGGCGCGCCCCGGACGGAATGGCGTGGGCATGAACGGACTCCTGGAGGGGCGAGCGGCAGGACCGGCTCCGGGTGACGGAGCAGGGGCGCGGGTCCCCGGCGTGCCGACAGGCGTGTGACGGGTACCACACGGTACAAGTGATACCACGAGTTGCACTCAAGTCTTCTCACGTCCGCGTGACGGGCATGTTTCCGTTCGCGCACAGCCGGGCGGAACCACCGGCCCGCCCATTTCACCAGCAAGCTTGCTATTCTGATGGGAGCACCCGTCCCAGCACGTCCGACCGGAGAAAGCAGGACCCCGTGGCCGAGATCGATCCCGAGCAGGCACGCAACGACCCGAAGAAGGCCGGCGACGCCTTGAACGAGGAGTCCGGCCTGAGCTACGAGGGGGATACCCCGCCCGACGCCGGCTCGGGCGTGGGCCCCACCAACCACGAGCTCGACGTCGACCGGCCCGGCGACTCGGCGAAGGGGAAGATCGCACTCGCCGTCATCATCGGCCTCGTGGCGCTGTTCGTGGTGCTGTGGTTCGTCGGCGCCGTCGTGGGCATGTTCTGAGCCTCCTGTCCTGAGCCACCCGCACTGAGGCCGGACCGCCCGCCCCGGACTCCCCGCGCCGCACCGGCCGGGGCCCGCGCTCACGACCGGCCGTCGTCCTCGTCGACGTCCTCGTCGTCCTCCTCCGTCCAGTCCTCCGAGGAGGGGCCCATCATGGCGAAGCGCTCGCCGTCCGGGCCGGCGGCGAACACCAGTTCCCCGTAGCCGAACTCCTCCGGCTCCTGGATCAGCGCGCCCCCTGCGGCGACGACCCGTTCGGCGGCGGTGTCGGCGTCGTCGACCTCGAAGCAGACCCACCACAGCGGCGGCGCCTCCTGCAGATGGTCGATGTCCTCGGCGGGCACGCCGATCCCGCCGGCCGAACGGTCCAGGCCCGGGACCGTGAACACGGCGTACGCCTCGTGCCGTGTGCCGATGTCCTGGTAGGTGTAGCCGAAGACCTCGGCGTAGAACCGCTCGGCGGCCGCCTGGTCGGTGGTCAGGAGATCGCACCAGGCCACGGCCCCGTGCTTGCCGACGATGCTGAACCCGGTGTGCTCCTGCGGCTGCCACACCCCGAAGGCCGCTCCGGTGGGGTCGATCCACACGCCCATGGTGCCGAAGCTGCCCACGGCCATCGGCTCGAACAGCTGCCGGGCGCCGGCCGCCACGGCGGCCCTGCCCGTGGCGACGATGTCGTCGGACGCGAGGTACACCGCCCACGCGTGCGGGTCGTCCTCCATCTCGGGCAGCGCCGGCGACATCCCCGCCACCGGCTCGCCGTCCACCAGGGCGTTGCAGTAGCCGCCGTAGGCCGGGTCCGAGGGCGTGAACCGCCACCCGAGCACGGTGGCGTAGAAGTCCATGGAACGGTCCAGGTCCGAGACCATGATGTCCGCCCAGCACGGGGCTCCCGCGGGCCATCGGTCGATGCGCTCGGTCATGCCTGAGTCCTCTCGTCGCGCGCCGGGACGGCTTCCGCCCGGGTGCCTGCGACGCTGGCCGCACCCGCGCGGTCCTTCGTCCCCCCATGGTCGTCCCCCGCGTCCCGATTGGGAACACCTCCCGCCGAGATCCGGGGCCGGGGCCCGCACGGCTCCCGGGGAGCGGGACGAGCGTTAACATTCCTCGTTTCCCGACGGGGGCCGCGATCCGTTCCTAGACTCGGAGCGAGGACAGGGGTCACGGCCGCGGCCGGAGCCCTCCCCGGGGGATCGACGAGGACAGCATGCGTGCATGGTGGATCGATGAGCCCGGTCCCGCAGCCGGCGGACCGATGCGGTTCGGGCAGTGCCCCGACCCCGTGCCGGGGGCCGGGGAGCTGCTCCTCCGGGTGCGGGGCTGCGGAGTGTGCCGCACCGACCTGCACCTCGTGGAGGGCGATCTGCCCCTGCACCGGGCGGGCGTGATCCCGGACCACGAGATCGTCGGCGAGGTGGTGCGCCGGGGCCCCGGCTGCGCCCGGTTCCGGACGGGCGATCGCGTGGGCGTCGCGTGGCTGCGGCACACCTGCGGCCGTTGCCGGTTCTGCCGCCGCGGCCGGGAGAACCTCTGCACGGCCCCGCGCTTCACCGGGTGGGACCAGGACGGCGGCTACGCGGAGCTCACCCTGGCCCCGAGGCCTTCGCCTACCGCCTGCCCGAGGAGTTCGACGACGAGCACGCGGCCCCGCTGCTGTGCGCCGGGATCATCGGCTACCGGGCGCTGCGGCGGGCCCGGCTGCCGCCCGGGGGTCGGCTGGGCATCTACGGCTTCGGCGCGTCCGCCCACCTCGCCGCCCAGGTGGCCCTGCACCAGGGCGCGGAGGTGCACGTCATGACCCGCTCGGAGGCGGTGCGCGAACTGGCCCGCGAACTGGGCGCCGCCGTCCTGCGCGTGTGAGCCGTGGACCCGGGCACGGTCCGGCCGGGACCGCGCAGAAGGGACCGCGCGACCGAGGCCCCGGGGACGAGCCCTCGGGGAGGGAACCGCGGGACCGGACCCGGGCAAGCGCACCGCGGGGACCACCCGCAGAAGACCGCAGAGAGGAGACCCGCCGTGACCTTCCTGGTGGTCCACGAGTCCGTGTACGGCAACACCCACCGGATCGCCGAGGCGATCGGACGCGGTCTCACGGAGGCCGGGGTCCCCGCGGAGGTGCGCTCGACCGCCGAGGCGCAGCAGCAGCAACCGGGGGTCGGCGACGTGCTGGTGGTCGGCGCCCCCCACCCACGGCCACCGACTGAGCCGGGAGGACTCCCACGAGCAGGCCGTGCGGGACGCCTCCCGCCACCACCTGGACGTGGACGGCTCCGCGACCGGCCCCGGCGAGGAGGAGCGTGCCCGCCGGAGGGGCCGCGATCTCGCCGCCGTCCTCTGATCCCCGGACGCCCCGCACCGGGCGCCGGCCACCGTCCGACCCCTCAGGAGCTCCCGTGAACGAGCACCCCGCCTCCCACCCGCCCCGCCCGGCCGACCGGCAGGACGCCCCGCGCCGCACCAGACCCGGGCAGTGGGTGCTGCTGGTCCTGGGCACCCTGCTGACCGCCCTGGGCCTGGCGGCGCTCGTCAGCGGTCTCGTCCTCGCCGGCGCCGCCGCGGCCCAGCAGGACGGGCGCTTCCTCACCGCGTCCCCGGACCGGCACCAGACCATCACCTACGCCCTGGTCGGCCCGCCCGCCGTGCTCGACGTCGGCGACGCCCAGCTCTCCCCCGTGCCCTTCCTCGACCAGCTCGGCCGGGTGCAGGTGCGCGTGACGGCGGCCGACCCGCAGCAGGACATCTTCGTGGGCGTGGCCGAGACCGCCGACGTCGACCGGTACCTCGACGGCGTCGCCCACGCCGAGCTCGGCCGCGCCACGGAGTCCGGGGACGACACCCGGGCCCGCGTGCCCGGCGAGCGGGTGCCCGACCGGCCCGGGAACCAGACCTTCTGGGCCGACTCGGACCAGGGCCCCGGCACCCGGGAGCTGACCCTGGACCTGCGCTCGGGCAGCTGGACGCTCGTGGTGATGAACGCCGACGCCACCCGGCCGGTCTGGGCGGACCTGCAGCTCGGAGCGCGCTCCGACCTCCTGGGCCCCCTGGCCGGCGGGCAGCTGGTCGGCGGGCTGGCCGGCCTGGTCGTGGGCGTCCCGCTGCTGCTGCTCGGCGCCGCCGGACTCGGCCGGGACATCGACCCGCGCACCCCGCCGCGCGGCACGGGCCCGGGAGCGGCGCTCGCCGAGAACCCGGGGCGGGACCGGGCCCCGCAGCCGGTGTCCCCCGTGCGCCTGGTCGGCTTCCTCGACACCGGGCTGTCCCGGTGGCTGTGGCTGATCAAGTGGCTGCTGGTGATCCCCCACCTGATCGTGCTGGCCGTGCTGTGGTTCGCCCTGGTGGTCACCACGGTCGCCGCCGGGTTCGCCATCCTGTTCACGGGCCGGTACCCGCCCTCGTGGTTCTCCTTCAGCGTGGGGGTCCTGCGGTGGAGCTGGCGGGTGGCGTTCTACTCCTACTCGGCCCTGGGCACCGACCGGTACCCGCCCTTCACTCTGGCCCGTGCGGACCATCCGGCGCAGCTGGAGGTCGCCTACCCGGAGCGGCTCTCCCGCGGCCTCGTGCTCGTGAAGTGGTGGCTCCTGGCGATCCCGCACCTGCTGATCCTCGGGGTGCTCACGGGCGGCGGCGGCACGTGGAGCACCTCCCGCAGCGGCGACGACGGAACGACGACCACCAGCTGGGGACCGTCCCTGCTCGGGCTGCTCGTGCTGGTGGCCGCCGTGGTCCTGCTCTTCACGGGCCGGTACCGTCCCGAGCTGTTCGCGCTGGTCGTGGGCATCAACCGCTGGATCAACCGGGTCCTCGCCTACGTGCTGCTCCTGCGAGACGAGTACCCGCCGTTCCGGCTCGACCAGGGGCCGGTCGAGCCCCCGTCCTCCGCGGCGGCGCCGGTGCCCTGGTCCTCCCCGGCGCACGACCGGCCGTACGAGCGACGGCAGGACCGGCCCGGGGACGGGCCGGTCGACCAGGGCCCGGACCGCTGACCGGACGGCCTCCCGGGCCGGTCATGCCGTTCGGGGAGCCCCGTGCCGGGAAAGGCCCTCAACGGAACCGGACGTCCTCGATCCGCGCCCGGAAGAACTCGCCCTCGGCCTGCCGGTCGGTCCCCCACGCCCAGCCGGCGCGCAGGACGGTGGCCACGCGCACGCCGGCGAAATCGGCCTCCTCGGACAGCGCGACCCCGAAGGGGTGGCGGCCGTACCCGGTGCCGTCGGGATCGCCCCACCGCAGCATGCTCAGCTCCCGGAGCCGGCCCTCCGGGTCGACCCGGATCAGGGCGTCCTCGCGCTCCCCGTCGAGGACCCAGGACATGACGGCGGTGTCCGGGGAGGATCCCTCGGACCACGTGGCGTCCAGGCAGGCCGGCGGCACGGTGATCCCCTCGCCGGCGAGCCGCCCGGCGGCGCTGCGGGTGATGTCCGGGCCCGCGGCGGACAGCACGGGCACGAGGCCCAGCAGGCGCCACCGCAGCTCGCCCCCGCCGGGGCCGTACCGGTCGTAGCCCGTGACCGGCAGGCCGAGGACCCGGGTGCGGGCGGCCCACACGAAGCCGATCCCGGGGGCGATGATCTGCCGGGCGGAGAAGGCGCGCCACGAGCCGCCGAGCCGGATCTCGCCGCGCATCGACAGCTCCGCCACGGCCCACGCGGGGGTGCCGGACGGCACGGCGCGCTCCAGCCAGCGGCGCGCGGGCTCGGGCAGGCCGGCGATCGCCGCGGTGTCCACCGGGGGCGGCACCAGGTGGCCCGGGCGCTCCAGCTCCGCCCAGTGCCGGCGGGCACCGCGCGGCAGCCGCCGGGTCACGACCGGCTCCTGGGCACCACGACGGCGGCCGCCCCGGCGACCGGCCACAGGGCGGGGACGGGAGCGGTCTGCGACAGGGTCCGGGACCGGGTCATGCCCCCAGGCTAGACCGGCGGACCGGCACCGGTCCCGCTCCGGGCGCCGGACCTCGCGGACGCCGGGGATCCTCGGTCACACTCGGACACGGGAGCCGGTGGAGGGGCAGGATGGCCCCATGCGCGTGCACCGGCTCCCGGCACCGTCGTCGTTCCCCGTGGCCGCCCCGAGGAGCCCCGGGGCGGTGCTCGTGCTGGTCCTCGCGGCGCTGCTGCTGCTCGCGCACCTGGTGGCGCCGCCTCCGGCCGCCGCGCAGGAGCGCGGCGGGCGGGACGGGCAGGGCGTGCGGGAGCTGACCACCGAGGACGTCGACACGTGGCTCGACGGCCTGGTCCCGGCCCTCCTGGACGCCGAACGGCTCCCGGGGGCGACGGTGGCCGCCGTCTCCGGCGGCGAGATCGTCACGCTGCGCGGCTTCGGCGCGGCGGACCGCCCCCGGTCCGTGCCGGGGGCCACCCCCGTGGACCCCGAGGAGCACCTGTTCCGGCTCGGCTCGGTGTCCAAGCTCTTCACCGCCACCGCCGTGCTGCAGCAGGTGGAGCGCGGGACGCTGGACCTGGACGCCGACGTCCGCGAGCACCTCGACTTCCCGCTCGAGCTCCCCCTCGGGACGGTGACGCTGCGGCACCTGCTGAGCCACACCGCCGGCTTCGAGGAGCGCGTGGACCACCTCATCACCCCGGACGCCGAGAAGGTCCGCGACCTGCGCACCGAGCTGGCCGAGGACCCGCCGCAGCAGCTCTTCGCACCGGGCACCACCCCGGCGTACTCCAACTACGGCCTGGCGCTGGCCGGCTACGTCGTCCAGCAGGTCACCGGTGTCCCGTTCGAGGAGTACGTGCGCAGGGAGGTCCTCGACCCGCTGGGCATGACCTCCAGCACCGCGGAGCAGCCGCTGCCGCCGGCGCTGTCCAACCGGATGGCCGACGGTTTCCCGGCGCCGGGGGCCGAGCCCGCGCCCTTCGAGCACCTCTCCGTCCCGCCCGCCGGGTCCGTGAGCAGCACCGCGCAGGACATGGCCGCGTTCCTGAACCTGCACCTGGGACACGGCCCCGACGGCGTCCTGGGCGCCGAGGCGCTGGCGACGATGCACGCCCCGGCGCTGCCGCCCGCGTCCCTCGACGGGCTCGGCGCCGCGGAGCAGATGACCCTGGGCTTCCGGGGCCACGAGATCCTCGGGGAGCGGGTGCTCTCCCACGGCGGGGACACGAACCTGTTCCACAGCGAGCTGGCCCTGTTCCCCGACGCGGACACGGGCCTGTTCGTCTCCCTCAACGGCAACGGGGTGCGCGCCCCCAGCACCGCGGTGCTGCGGCAGCAGCTGGTCGAGCAGTTCGCCCGCCGCTACGTCGCCCCGCCCGAGCCGGCGGCACCGGCGCTCCCGCCCGGCGCCGCGGAGCGGGCCGCCGCGGTGGCCGGCCACTACCGCGGCGAACGACGGGCGGAGTCGAGCGCCGCGGCGCTGGTGGGGGCGCTCGCGATCACCACGGTGACCGCCGGCCAGGACGGGACGATCCGCGTCGGATCCCTCGGGGCTCCTCCCACCACGATGCGCGAGGTCGAGCCGTGGCTGTGGCGGGAGATCGGGGGCTCGGCCACCCTCGCGGCGCGGGCCGGCGAGGACGGTGTCCGGGACGTCGCGCTGGTCGCCTACCGCACCGAGGGCAGGGTGAGCGCCTGGCACGGATGGTTCGTGCCCCACCTCCTGCTGCTGGCGGCGCTGCTGGTCCTCGTCCTGACGCTGGCCGCCTGGCCGGTGAACCGCCTGCGGCGGCGCCGGCGGTGGGGCCCGCCGGACACCGGCGCCCGTTCCCGGCGGGTGCGGCGGCTGGCCTACGCGGCCCCGGTGGCCGTGCTGGCGGGACTCGTGCTGTTCGCCGCGAGCGTCCAGCCGGACCTGTCCCTGATGCGGCCCCTCACCCGCCTCGGGCAGGGGGTCCTGCTCCTGGGCGTCCTCGGCGTGGTGCCCGCCGCGTGGCACCTGGCCGGCACGGTCAGGCGCCGCGGCGGGGTGGTCGCCGTGGCCGGGGCGGCGCTGCTGGCCCTGTCCCTGGCCTGGGTCGCCGGCTGGGCGGTGGCGTTCCGCGTCCTGTGGCCGGACATCAGCGTCTGACCGGCGCCCGAGCCCGGGTGCCGGGGCAGGTGTTGGCTGCCGGCGGCGCCCGCACCAGCATGAGTGCCACGGGCCGCCCACGGCGCGGCCGCCGGGACCCCCGGTCCCCGAGCACCGGGAGGACGACCATGACGCGCATCGGCACCAGGCAGGCCACCAGATGGAAGGACCTCACGCCGGGCCACGCCGGGTCCGCCCAGGGATTCCTCTCCGACGTCGACGGCTGGCGGGTCGGCCAGCACGTGCGCGAGCTCGCCGACGTCAACGGGGACGGCGGCGACGACGACGTCGGCTTCGGGTACTCGGCCACCTACGTCGGGCTGTCCTGAGCACGGGCCCGGGGCGGCCGCCGGGCCGCCCCGGTTCCGCGGCTCAGGTGAGGAACGCGCGCAGGGACCGCTCCGCGGCCCGGTAGGTGGCGGCGTCGATGGTCTCGCCGGCCAGGAACCGGTCGATCACCCGCGGGTCCGTGTAGGAGCTGCGGGCGATGGCGGGCGTGTTGCCCAGGTGTTCGGCGACCTCCCGCATGGCGGCGGACACGGCCTTCTTCCGGGCGCTCTCGCTGGGGCGGGTGCCGGCGCGGGCGGCGAGCGCCATCGCGGCGGTCACCGTTCCCTGCCAGGTGCGGAAGTCCTTGGCGGTGAAGTCGGAGCCGCACCGGTCCCGCACGAAGTCGTTGAGCCGGGCGCTGGTGATGCCGGTCCACTGCCCGTCCTCGTCGCGGTAGGCGAGGGCGGTCTCGTCCGGGCCGCGCTCCAGCATGGGCGCGAGAGCGGCGGCGAGGTCGGCGTCCCGGACGGTCAGCGTCCAGCGGTGCCCGCTCTTGCCGGGGAAGTCGAGGTGCACGTCCTGCCCGTCCACCCGGACGTGCCGGACCAGCAGGGTGGTCACCCCGTAGGAGCCGTTCGACTGGGCGTACTCCTCGTTGCCGACGCGCAGGGCGGAGTCGTCCATGAGCCGGAAGGCCGCCGCGCAGGCCTTCTCCTCCGTGGTGCCCTCCGACCGCAGCAGCCGGGTGACGGCCGGGCGGGCCTGCGGGAGCGTGTCGCCGAAGTCGAGGACGCGGTCGAACTTCTCCCGGTCCTTCAGCTCCCGCCACCGGGGGTGGTAGATGTACTGGCGCCGCCCGGCGTCGTCGACGCCCGTGGCCTGGATGTGCCCGTTGGGCTGGGGGCTGATCCACACGTCCCTCCAGGCCGGGGGGATCGCCAGCCCGCGGATCCGGCCGAGCTCGTCCCGGTCCTCGACCTTCGTGCCGTCGGCGAGACGGTAGACGAAGCCCTTGCCGTACCCGCGGCGGGTGATCCCGGGACGCTGGCAGTTGCTGCGCCGCAGTCGGGGCGTGCGGGGTTTCGCTGGGCTGTGCTGCGTGGCGGCCATGGTGTCCCTCCGGATCGGCTCCGGGACCACCCCGGGAACACCAAGTCTACTGACTGTCGGCGCCCTCGGGGAGGTGATCGGCGGTCCCGGTCAGGGCTCCGAGCGGGTGTACGCGGCGGCGCGCACGGCGTCGTCGTCCTCGAGCCCGGCCCCGAGGGCCCCTCCCACGGTGGCGAGCGTGGCGGTCAGCCACGCGAGCTTGACGTACTCCACCGCCCCGGCCGGGGCCCCGATCACGTCCGCGAAGACGTCGCCGTCCACGAGCAGCAGCGCCCCCAGCCAGGACAGGGCGAAGACCGCGAGATAGAAGACGGACACACCGATGGCCACGGTGGCGGCGGTGGCGAGGTTGAACAGGGCCACCTGCTCGCGCTCTGCCCGCCGGCGCGGGCGCTCCCACAGCCGGGCGCCGACGACGAGCGCGCCGGTCACCGCGGCGATCGACAGCAGGCCCAGCAGCCCCAGCCGCCAGGGCCCGTAGGCGGCGGCGAGCAGCCACAGGTCCGAGGCGACCAGGGTGAGCACGCCGGTCGCCGCGGCCAGGGCGAGCGTCCGGGACAGCCGCACCACCAGGGTCCACGGCCGGTTGGCGCGGATCATCCCGAGCAGCAGGCGCACGTTGCCGCCCAGGACGCGGGCGGTGAACTGCACGGCGTTGTCCTCGGGCCGGTCCTCGAGGTCCTCCGACCGCTGCCGTGCCCGCCGCACGAGCTCCTCCTGCGCGTCGGCGTCGTCCGCGCCCTCCGCGTCGTGGCCGAGCAGGTGGCCGACCACCCACACGGTCGTCTGCCGGACCTTCTGCCCCACGTGCAGCGCACCGAGGGCGGGGACGGCGACCAGGCCCACGCCGTGCACGGGGCTCAGCTGGGTGAGCACGGGGCTGCGGCCGTCCTTGAGGGGGACGTCCGTGAGGACGACGACGAGGTCCCAGTCCTCGTCGAGCATCCGGTCGCGTGCGGCCTCGAGCAGGTCCAGGCCCTCGGCGGGCGGGACGACCAGCCGGTCGGTCACCGCCGCCACCCGCCAGCGCACCCCGGGACAGCGCTCGTGCAGCAGCCCCGGCAGGGAGGCCGCGAGGTCCTTGGGCAGGGCGCCCGCGATCTGGGGGGAGAGGACGAGGCCGACGAGCAGCTCGGGCACGGGCTCGGGGTGGGCCTCGTGGCCGCGCTCGTGGCGGGGGGCGGGGTCGGCGGTGGTGGCGGAACGGTCGTCGGACACCGCTCAATCCTGGGGCAGGACCCGGGGAAACGCCACTCGGCGACCGCTCGGGCGGGGCTCAGGCGGCCCGGGCGGGGAGGGGCGCGGCGTCCCGGAGCGGTCGGACCGGCAGCTCCCGCACCGGGTGGGCGCGGGGGCCGGTGGGCACCGCGATGCTCACGGACCCGGTCCCGGAGGTGGTCGCTCCGTGGTCGGCGGCCGCGCGCAGCAGGGCCACCGCCGCGGGTTCCAGGTGCTGGACGGCGTCCAGGTCGATCTGGACGTGCACGGCGGCAGTGAGCGCACGGGCGCGGCGGATCAAGGGATGGAGCACGTGCGCGTTGGCCTGCGTGACGCATCCGGTGACGGATATTCGGACGTGGGTGCCGTCGAGGTCCACCTGGACCAGGACGGACATGGTGTGTTTCATGATGGAGCTTTCGAAGAATCGGGGACCGGCCGGGGACGGCGGAGCGGCGCACGCGCCGCGCCGACGGATGCACGGCCGACACACGGAAATCGCCACCCGGCGCACCGGGTGGCGATTCCTGGGGTGACGTCAGGCTGGACAGCCCGGCGCCGGTGATCTCACGAGGAGATCAGAGCGTTCTCACGCAAGCACGGTGATGTTCGCGGCCTGGGGGCCCT
>NZ_JBHZTA010000018.1:0-31363 GCF_042879215.1 Kocuria arenosa
CGCTCCGTCCCGGCGAACACCACCGTCCGGGTCGAATCCGCCCCCTCCGCCCTGACCGTCATCGGCTGACCATTCCCGCGCCAGCCCCTGCCCCTGGCGGGTGCAACCCCCACCTTCCCTACCCATGACCGGCCAGAACAGGAACAATGACCACCACCCTCACATTCACCCCTCCTTGCGGGCCCATCCACGGGTGGGTCGATGGTGAGGTGACCCGGGCGACCGGGATCCCCTACGCCACGGCCGGCCGGTTCACCGCCCCCGCCCCGGCAACCGACTGGGTGGAGCCCTTCGCCGCCACCGCCCCGGCCCCGGCGTGTCCGCAGGTCCGCTCTCCCTTTCTGGAGGAGGTCCTCGGCGGGGCCATGGCCGGTCTGCCCCGGGACGAGCACTGCCAGCGGCTGTCCGTGACGCTGCCCCGCGACGTCCGGGTGGACGAGGGGCTGCCGGTGATGGTGTGGATCCACGGCGGCTCCTACACCACCGGGGCCGGGGACGCGGCGATCATGGACCCGGCCCGGCTGGTCGCCGAACAACGCGTGGTGGTGGTGACGGTGACCTACCGGCTCGGTCTGTTCGGCTACCTGGGCTCGGGCCACCACCGCCCGGCCAACCTCGGGCTGCTCGACCAGCTCGAAGCCTTCCGCTGGGTGCGACGTAACATCACCGCCTTCGGCGGGGACCCCAGTAATGTCACCGCCTTCGGTCAGTCCGCCGGGGCGGATGCGGTGGCCCACCTCATGGCCACCCCCGAAGCTCCCTCGCTGTTCCGGCGCGCCATCCTGCAGAGCCCCCCGCTGGGCATCACCCGGGGCCGGGCCGCGATGAACGAGGCCATGAACCAGGCCGCCGAGATCGTCACCGCCACCACCCCGGCGGAGACGGTCGTGGCCCTCCAAGCCGAGGTCGCCGCCCACGCCGCGGCCTTCGGGCTGATGGGCGCGATGGCCTTCGGCACCCAGTACGGCCACCACCCCTTGCCGGAGGAGGACGGGATCGAGGCGGCCTGGGACCGGGTGGCTCCGCACATCGACGTCCTCATCGGTCACACCGCTGAAGAAGCCCGCCTGCACATCCCCGGCGCCCCCCGCCTGCGACGATGGGTCCAACTGCCGCTGATCGGCCCGCTGATCCGCCGCGCCGTCGTGGACTACGTGAGCGCAGCCGTCTACACCCGGGCCATCCGCCGCTTCGCCACCCGCCACACCCGCGCCGGAGGCACCGCCCACACCTACGAGATCTCCTGGGGAGCCCCGGGCAACGAGTACGGAGCCTCCCACGCCATCGACCTGCCGCTGTTGTTCGGCCACGAGCACACCTGGGCCGGCACCGGCCTCGTCGCCGGGGCTGAGTGGGAGGAGATCGACGCCCACGGCCGCCAGGTCCGCCGGCTGTGGGCCGACTTCGCCCGTGGGACCCCGCTGGAGGAGAAGGGCCGGATTCCTGGGGCGCTGAGCTACCGGCGCGCCCAGGACCTGCCCTGGGTCCAGATGACCAGGCGGACCAGCCCCGGAGGGGACGGCGATGTCCCGGTGCTGCCCGCGCGGCACCATGTGAGCGTGCAGGTCTAGAACCCCGGCAACGCCCGCCCCTGGGCTGCGCTGGCCGAGGCCCCGACCGGTGAGCACTTCGCCTGTCGCTCCTCCACCATGGGCGAGACCTCCCACGGCGCCGCCAGGAGAAGAACACGGCCACACACCTGGCCCACCGGAGACAACGCTCCTAGTCTGGGAGCAGGTCCAGCAGCCGGCCACGATCCCTTCCCGGCCCAGGAGCCCCGGAATGGAAGTTCAGCTCTCCGTGTCCGTCGAGGTCACCGCTGACGAGAAGCACGCCCGCCTGGTGACCAGCGGGCACCTCACCGAGACCAACCAGCACATGCTCCACCCGTTGATCCACCGCGCCCGCACCCCCACCTCCCAGACCCAGGTCATCGTCGACCTCACAGCGGTCACCCACTTCGAGGCCGCAGCCTTGGACCTGCTGTGCTGGGAGGTGGCGCTGGATCAGATCCAGCACCCCACCAAGCCGGTGCAGTTCGCCCTGCTTAAGTCACCGCCGGCCAGCGGATCCAGCTCCACCCCCGAAGGCGGAACGTAATCTCCACCGCACCATGGTCTGCCGCTCATCCGCCTTACGTGTAGTTGTAAAAAGGTGTTTTTCTGCATTCGATGTTCACGGACCGATCAGCGGTTGCACGGCGACGCCTCTGGACCTTAGTTGTGACCATTACACGGGAAAGCGGGGCAGGCTCGCTGGTCCTGCGGCCGTTCCGTTCCGTCCGGGGGTGATGAGCGCCACTAGTCGTTGTCTGACTTCGGCGTTAGTGTCCATCTGGGGGATTCGAGTGGTGGTCGGAGCGCAACCTGTCCGGCCACGAGCCACCCCGGCGGTCATCCCCGGTGAGAGGCGCTGTCTTGCGTGTAGGTGGATTTTTTCCAGGGCCAGCCGCCTTCCAACACCCTGACAGGAGCTGCTGTGCCTTTTGAGATCACCCACAGTCCCCGCCTTGCCTACAACGCCAATGGTCTGCGTTCGTTGTCCTTGTTCAGCGCGGTTCGATTTCTCGCTCGTTGCGGCTACACCGGCATCGAGTTGTCCCTTAACCGTCAGCATGTGGATCCGTGGGGTTTCACGGACGCTGACGTCGATGAGCTACGGGGCGTGCTGGAGGAGACTGGGGTGGTGGCGTGCAGTCTCGCCACCGGGGACCCGCTGCTGCTGAGCGAGCGTCCGTTCGAGCCCGCCCTCGTGGACCTCGACCCATCGGCCCGAGAGCGGCGGCTGGACCTACTGCGCCGCGCCGTACGCATCGGTGTGCGCATCGGTGTGCCGATCGTGGTCTTCTCCACCGGAAGGCTCGCCGAAGGTGCGGACCGGGAACAGGCGCTGGGTGTGCTGGACGAGTCCGTGGCAGAGCTGCTGGGCGTGCTGGAGCGTGAGCTGCAGGCGGCCGGCGCGTCCCCAGACTCTACGGTGCTGGGAGTCGAGCCGGAGCCGGGCTTCCTCCTCGAGACGAACGCGCAGGTCGCGGAGTTCATCGAGCGCACCGGCTCCCAGGCGCTGTGGCTGAGCCAGGACCTGGGGCACACCGTGGTGGTCGAGGAGGACGCCCTGGAGTCCCTGCGGCGCTACCTGCCCGTCACCCGCCACCTGCAGGTCGAGGACATCGCAGGGCGCGTCCACGCCCACCTGGTTCCCGGCGAGGGGGACATCGACTTCGAGTCGGTGGGACGTGTGCTGTACGAGGAGGAGTTCACCGGCTGGATCAGCGTGGAGCTTTACGACCATGATCACGTGCACGAGCGCTCCGTCCCGGACAGCCGCCGGTTCCTCCTGGACCGTTTCCCCTCCCTCGGTGGTCTCGACCGCGCGGGAGCCCGCCATTGAGCGGGGTGGGCGTGGGGACCACGCTGCTGCGCCAGCTCGGTGACCTGAAGCGGTTGCGTGACGCCCGTGGGCTCGGCTCCCTCGCGGACCGGGCCTTCGTGCGCGGATGGCGGCGCCTGGTGCAGGGCGAGGACTTCGAGCGGATCGCCGCCGAGGAGACGGCCCGGGCCTTGGTGGCCACCCGGCTCGCCGGCGTGGACGGCTCCGTGCTGCGCCGGGCCGGCCTCGAGCGGGCCGAGGCCCTGGAGGTGCTGGAGCGGGCGTTCGACGCCGCCCTGGAAGTCGGTGGCCCGGATCTGGGCGACATCGAGGACCTGCGCGCCGCCCTGCCGCAGCTTGTGGACGCCGAGGACGCCCCCGAGGTCGACCGGGACCGGGTGCCGTCGTTTGTGCTGGCTCTCGTGGACCAGCCGCGGGCCGGGGCCACCCACCCCAGCACCCCCCGGATCATCGTGGAGCCCCCCGAGAGCCACGGGGACCACTGCTTCGTCACCGCGGTCTACTCCGCCCTGCTCGCCCCGCGCCACGGCGTGGGCCGTGGGGACGCCTTTGTGGTGGCCATGGCCCATCACCTGCCCAACGGGGACCTGCCCGACGCCGGGTACGCCGGGGAGGTGCTGCTCGGCGAGCACTATCTGCGCATCCTGGACGCCTTGGAGCAGCGTTCCCTGGCGCAGCTGCCCGAGGAGCTCGCCGGTCGGCTCCGCACCCTGCTGCCGCAGCGCGAGACCGCGGAGACCCCGGTGGGGCGGGTGTTCAACGCCGCCGACGTCCTCGACCGGGTCCTGCAGGTGCATCACCACGCGCGGGCCGCGGCGTTCACGGCGTCCCAGGCGCTGGAGGACCTCGACATCGTGCACCCCGGCACCGTCCAGACCTACCAGCTCGGCGTGCTCGCCGACGCGGGACTGGGGATCTGATGAGCGCGCCGCAGCCGGTGGGCTGGGTCATCGCCGGGGCCGGCTGGGTGGCCAGCGACCACATGGCGCCGGCCATCGCGGCCTCGCCCGGCAGCCGGGTGGTCGCCGTCGTGGACCGTGACCTCGCGGCCGCCGAGCGGCTGGCAGCCCGGTTCCCCGGGGCTCGGGCCTGCCGGGACGTGGCCGGGGCCGCCGAGGTGCCGGGGGCGCAGGTGGTCTACGTGGCCACCCCCAACCATGCCCACCGCCCTGTGGTGGAGGACGCCGCGGCCGCCGGGCTGGCGGTGCTGTGCGAGAAGCCCCTGGCGGCCTCGCTCTCCGACGCGCAGCAGCTGGTCGCCGCGTGTTCGACGGCCGGGATCTTCGCCGCCACGGCTTACGACCAGCGGTTCCATCCCGCCCACCGGGCCGCCGCGCAGCTGGTGGCCTCGGGGGAACTGGGCACGGTGACGGCCGTGCGCATCGTCTACGGCTGCTGGCTGCCGCCGGACTGGGTGCCCGAGAACCACCCCGGGCACGACAACTGGCGGGCCGACCCGGCACGGGCCGGCGGCGGCGCCTACGTGGACCTGGCCCCGCACGGCATCGACCTCGTCGGCGCCCTGCTCGGGGAGGACATCGTCCGGGCGGCGACGCACCAGCAGCGCCGGGTCCAGGACTACCCGGTGGACGACGGCTCCGTCCTGGTCGGCACGACCGCCTCCGGCGTGCTCGTGAGCATCCACAACTCCTACAACACCGCCGACACGCTGCCCCGGCGGCGCCTGGAGATCGTGGGCACCCGCGGCCAGCTCATGGCCACGAACACGATGGGCCAGGACGCTGGTGGGCGGCTCGAGCTGATCGACGCCGCCGACGGCAGCTGCGCCCCGGTGCCCTTCGACACCGGGCTATCGCCCTTCACCGCCCAGGTCCAAGCCGTGGAAACGGCTCTCACCGGCAGCACCCCGTGGCCGTACCCCCTGGGCCGGGACCTGCGCCTGCTGGAACTCATGCACGACGCCGTACCGGTGACCACGTCCAACGACTTCGAGGAGCTTCTCCGATGACCGACCCGAACACCGCCCACGAGGCGAGGGGCCAGCGCGACGCCGAACTGGCCGTGCTGCCCACCCGGGCGAACCCCGCCCACGTGGCCTACTCCTGCGACAACTGCGGCCACTGGCAGCGCTGGTTCGCCGCCTCTCCACCGCCCCTGTGCCCCGTCTGCGCCGACGTGCGCAACGAGCTTCCCCGCGACGGCTTCACCTTCCGCACTGCCGCCGAGGTGGACCGGTTGGTGAGCACGTCCTGGCGGGAGGCCGTGCCGGGCGTCACCGAGTTCTACAGCGACCCGGACATCGGCCTCGGCAGCCGCGGCTGGGTCCTGGAGACGGACTCCGGGTTACTGGGCTTCGAAGCCACCGGCTGGTACAGCCGGGAGTCCCTGGCCGAGCTGCGCCGCCGCGGCGGTTTCTCCGCCCTCGCCTCGAGCCACGTGCACGGCTTCGGTGCGCTGTGGCAGCTACAGGACGAGCTCGACCCGCCCGTGCTGGCGATCGGGGTGGAGGACCTGCCCTGGACCAAGGCGTTCCGCGTGACCTACCCGTCCGACGAGACGCTGCTGCTGGCCAAGGACATCACCCTGCACCGCACCGGCGGGCACTTCCCCGGCCACAGCGTCCTCCACGACGCCGGGCGCGGCCTGCTCTTCTGCGGCGATTCCCTGAAGATCGACCTGAACCCCGACGGCAGCGCGCGGGCGCTGAGCGCCCACAAGGCGTTCCACGCCCAGATCCCGCTGTCCCGGGGCGAGCTGAACCACATGCGCGAGATCGTGGGGGCGCTGTCTTTCGACACCGTCTTCAGCCCCTTCGAGTTCGCTTCCGGGGTGACCACCGCTCACGTGGTGGCCCTGATCGACCACATGCTTTCCCGGCCGCCCTCGGCGAGTCCCGTGCCCATGGACGAGCTGCGTCCCGCGACGGCGGTGATCGCATGAGAACCCAGCATCCCCTCGTTGTCGACCACGAGCTCAGCACCGGTGACGACCATCCCGTGACGGGCAACTACCGCAGTGCCGCCGGTCAGGACGACACCGTGGAGTTCCCGACCTACCGCCTGGACACGGTCGGCGTGCCCTCCTGGTGGACGGTCGCCTCCCACGGCGCCGGTGTGTCGGCCGGTCACGGCTACGGCGGCACGGACGCCGACGCCCGCCGCTCCAGTTGGGGGGAGGCGGCCGAGATCGGACTGCATTCCCGCCACGTCGTCGGAATGCCCTTCCGCCGCGACTCCTACACGGGTCTGCGGTCGGCCGAGGGCGCGGACGCGGTCGTGGATCCGCCCGCTCTGTGCCTGGACGCCGGCAGCCGCTATTCCCCCGAGACTCCGCTGAACTGGATGCCCGTGCAACGGCTGTCCACGGGCACCGCCGTGTGGGTGCCCGCGGACATGGTGCTGCGGGACCGCCACCTGATCCCCCCCGGTATGGTCGACGATCCGCCCGAGGAGCGGCTGGTCACACGAATGGGCAACGGCATGGGGGCTGGGGACTCCCTGGACCGGGCAATTGCCCACGGTCTGGGCGAGCTGCTGCAGCGCAACGGCAACGGCACCCGGTTCCGTGCCATGGACACCGGGGTGGTCGTGGACCTCGGCTCGGACGACCGCGACGTCGCCGACCCCGTCACCCGCCGGACCCTCGCAGCACTGCGGGCGGAGGGGGTGGACGTCATGGTGAAGCTCGCCGGCGTCGGCCTCGGGGTTGTCGGCCTGTTCGTGGTCGGCGCCGACCACAACCCGCTGCAGCCCGTGATGGTCACCGCCGCCGGCGAGGCCGCCCACCCGGACCGGGAGGTCGCGCTGCGCAAGGCACTGCTGGAGTTCGTGGCCGCCCGCTCCCGCAAGGCCTTTACCCACGGCTCCCTCGAGGCGGTGCGCACCATCGCCCCGGATGGCTACCTGGAGCGCTACGCGGCCGACCCGGCCGGCGAGGAGCCCCGGGCGCTGCGGGGCATGCTGCGCTGGCTCGAGATGGGCAGCGACGAGTTGCGCGGGTTGCTGGAGCCCACCGTCCTGGCCCGCCGATCCAGCGTCCCGTTCACCGGCCTGCCGACCTGGCGGGCGCCGGAGGGGACCGACGAGCAGGCGGCGTTGCGCGCCCACCTCGTGGACGCCCTGGAGGCCGAGGGCCTCGAGGTACTCGTGCTCGACTGCTCCGAGCCCGGCGCGGAGGTGGCCGCCGTGCGCGTCATCGTCCCGGGCCTGGAGGTCGAGATCATGAGCTACGGGCGCGTGGGCGAACGCGGCGTCGCGGACCTGCTGGCCCGCGGCGACGGCCGGACCGGGCTGCACGGCATCGTCGGACTCGGGGCGCCGAGAGAACGGGGCGTGCCGGTCACGGCCGTGCCTGTACACCTCACCGCCGAGGCCCAGGAGCGGCTCGGCGGACCGGCTTGGCTGGACCGGGCCGCGATCGACAGGGTGGTGGGCGAGGACCTGTACCCGCTCTACCGCGAGCCCGCCCTGCACGCGGCAGCCGTCGCCCGAGCGAAGGGGTGGGCCGCGTGAGGATCTGTTTCCTGAGCCGGCGCTACTGGCCGGCGGTGTCCGGGATGAGCGTGTACGCCGAGAACCTCATCGCGCAGCTGCGCGCCCACGGCCACGACGTCGCCCTGATCTCGCAGTACCGCGGCGACGCCGCCGGCAGCGCGGTCTACGGCGGCGGACCGCCCCCGGCGGAGCGCGTGCCGGAGGGCGTGCAGTCCGTGGGGCTCGAGTCGCTGGGCGAGCAGCGGGTGGCCGAGGGCCTGCCTGCCGACTTCGAGCAGGACATCGCCGCCATGCGCGAGGCCGTGCTGCGGCTGCACGCAGAGGAACCGTTCGACGTCATCCACGCCCAGTACGCCTGGCCCACCGGCATGGCTGCCCTGCAGGCAGCGGCCGAACTGGGCCTGCCCGGTGTGATCAGCGTGCAAGGCGGGGACGGACACTGGGTGGGCCTGTGCTGCGCGGAGCACTCCGTGGGCATCCGCACCGTGCTGGACCGGGCCGACGCCGTGCTGATCGGTTCCGAGACCTTCGCGCAGGAGGTCACCGAGCACCACGGAACGCTGCCGGAGCGGTGCACCCTCATAGGCGGGGCCACCGACACCGGCGCGTTCACCCCGGGACCGGACGACCGGGTCGCGGGCGACCTCGACCGCGACGGCGACGGCGTCACCACCTTGCTGTTTCACGGCCGGGTGGACCGGCGCAAGGGCGTGCTGGACCTGCTGCACGCCCTGGCTGTCCTCCGCCAGGAGGGACGCGCCGTGCGGCTGATCGTGTCAGGCATCGGCCCCGACGTGGACGCCGTCTCGGAGCTGGTCGGGCAGCTGGGTCTGCAGGACGCGGTGGAGCAGACGGGCTACACCCCCTACACCGGCGCCCCCGAGGTGTACCGCCGGGGAGACGTGTTCGTCTCGCCCACCCAGTCCGAAGGGTTCTCCAACACCATCCTCGAGGCGATGGCCTCCGGGCTGCCCGTGGTCACCACCCGCACGGTGGGCGTGGTCGACTGCGTGCAGGACGGCCGTAACGGCCTGCTGCACGAGGTGGGGGACGTCGAGGAGCTGGTGGCGACGTTGCGCCGGCTACTGGACGAGCCGCCCCTGGCCCGGGCCCTGGCCGCCCAGGCCCTCGCCGAGGTGCGCGAGAAGTGGTCGTGGCCGGCGCTGACGCAACGAATCGAGGACGTGTACGACCGGGTGCTGGGAGCCACGGGAGATACGTCCTGGACACTGCTGCCAGCGGCGCAGCGTCCGACCTCAGGTGGCCGGGGAGTAGAACCGGCCCAGGGAGCGGACTGCCCCTACCTGACCGCCCCGCACCTGCTGTGAGCAGGCCCGTGACATCACAGAGCGCCGGGGGACCTGTGGTCCTGGCCGTCTCCCCGCACTTGGACGACGCCGCCTTCTCGGCCGGGGCTCTGCTGGCCGGGCTGGCGGCGAGGGGCGCCCGAGTGCGGGTGGTCACCGTCTTCACCGCCGGAGCGCCCAACTCGCAGGGCTTCGCCCTCGCTTGCCAGACCGACAAAGGCCTCTCCCCCAGCGTCGACTACATGGCGCTGCGCCGGGCAGAAGATGAAACCGCTATGGCCGCCCTCGGAGCTCAGGCAGTTCATCTGGGTCTCGCCGAAGCCCCCCACCGCGGGTACGACAGCGCCACGGCGCTGTTCGGCCCCGTGCTGGCCGCAGACGAGACCACCCCGGAGGACGTGCGCGATGCGCTGGAGCCGGAGCTGGCGCGTCCTGGAATGCGACCGCCGGACCTTGTGCTCGGCCCGGCGGCCTTGGGAGACCATGTGGACCACCGGCACGTCCGAGACGCCCTGGACATGCTCTCGCACCGGCACAAAGTTGCCGTGGTCCAGTGGGATGACTTGCCCTATGCGTTGCGCCTATCCCCCCATACCAAAGGTGTCCACAAGCGCTTATCGACCCCTGCTGAGACGAAAGCCAAGCTCATCGCCTGCGCGTCCTACACAACTCAGCTCGGCTTCCAATTCGGCAATATCACGGCCATGCAAGAAGCGTTACAGCCGATGCCAGAAACCTTCAGCAAAAACCCAGAACAAGCGCTACTGGGACGGCCGCTAACGGGCCCTATGTAAAGTCGCGTTTGTTCATTGGAATGGTCACGGCCGTCAGCGTTGCTAGGGTGAACAGCATCGTGACGAGTGGGCCGCGGTGGGACGCCCAGCGCTGGCACACGGCGGCCGTCGCGATAGAGGCCAGCACGGTGCGAACCCATGCGAGGGTGGTCCGTCCAGGTACGCGCCCAGGGCGTGCTCCAGGGGCCGGGGGTGCGACTCGGGTGGCGTCCAGCGCCTGAAGCGGGACGGCCCGCAGGGAGATCGACGAGGCGAAGAGCTTGCCCGGGCAAGGCCCCAGGGGGACGTGGTCGTAGGCCTGGATGTCGCGCAGGGGCCAACTTCTGGCACCACCAGGGGTTCAAAGAGGTGGCCATCTGCGCCGTGGGACGCAGCCGCGTCGTCGAGGCGTTCACCGCCTTCGTCAACGCCATTATCATCCGGGGCTTGATCCGCCAGGGGTGGGCTCGGCACCGTTGGGATATCCGCCCGACCCGACGCCCCTGACTCAATCCCCGGAACCCCCTACATATGTCTGTGAACCGTTGACTTGGATTGGCGTTCTACCTACTTTGCCTGCATGGGCGTCAGCGGCCTGCGGTCGGGAATCATTGGGCCCGGGTTCATCGGTGAGGTACATGCTCGCGCGGTTCGGGCGGCGGGTGGTGTCGTGGCGGCCGTCGCCGGCTCCTCCCCGGAGCGTTCCGCCGCTGCAGCGCAACGGCTCGGCGCGGCATGGGGTGCTCCGTCGGCTGAGGCGCTGATGGAGTCGAACGACGTCGATGTTGTGCACATCTGCACGCCGAACCATACGCACGCGGCCCTGGCGGAGCTGGCCTTGCGGGTCGGCAAGCCGGTGATCTGTGAGAAGCCACTGGCCACGACCGTCGATGCGGCCCGGCGGTTGGTGGCGGCCGCGGAGGCGGCCGGCGTCGTGGCCACGGTGCCATTCGTGTACCGGTTCTACCCCACCGTGCGTGAAGTGCGAGCCAGAATCGCCGCCGGGGAGGCCGGGCGGCTGTGGCTGTTGCACGGGTCGTATCTGCAGGACTGGTTGGCCAGCAGCGACGCCACCAACTGGCGGGTGGACCCGGCTCTGGGCGGGGCGTCGCGGGCTTTTGGGGACATCGGGGTGCACTGGTGCGACCTGATGGAGTTCGTCACCGGCCATCGCATCGTCTCGCTGACCGCGGCGACAGGGCAGGCGTTTCCTGAACGTTGTGGTGAGGTCGGCGGCCCGGACACGGTCGGCACGGAAGACGGGGCGGTGATGCTTTTCGTCACCGATCACGGGGCGCGCGGCTCGGTGGTGGTCAGCCAGGTGTCGCCGGGGCGGAAGAACCGGCTGTGGTTCTCCTTCGATGGTTCCCTCGCCTCCTACGCCTTCGACCAGGAGTCCCCGGACTCGCTGTGGGTCGGCGAGCAGGCCGAGAACCGCATTGTTGTGCGTGGACCGGACACTCTCTCGGCGGCCGGGGCGCGATACGCGCGACTGCCGGCGGGACATCCGCAGGGCTACCAGGACGCGTTCAACGCCTTCGTCGCCGACTCGTTCGCGGCGATCGCCGGACACCGGCCGGAGGGGTTGCCCGGCTTCACTGACGGGTTGCGGGCCGCCGTCCTCAGTGAAGCCGTCGTCGATTCCGCGCGGCACCGGGCTTGGGTGGAGGTAGCGGCATGAAACTGGGCTTCCTGACGGCATGCCTGCCGCAATGGAGTCTTGAGCAGATCGCGGCCTGGGCCGGTGAGAATGGCTACGAGGCGTTGGAAGTGGCCGCGTGGCCGGCACTGGGGAATCGGCCGTTCACCGCCAGCCACATCGACGTCAGCGACTTCGACCAGGGCAAGGCCGATCAGGTGCTGCAGGTCTTCGATCGGCACGGGCTGACGTTGTCGTCGCTGTCGTTCTACGACAACAACCTGCACCCGGACCCGCAGCAGCGGGCGGACATCAACCAGCACGTGGACAAGTGCATCGAGGCGGCAGCGCTGCTGGGCTGTCCCACGGTGGGGACCTTCATCGGCCGGGACCCGACGAAGCCGGTCGCGGAGAACCTCACCGAGGCGGCACAGATCTTCCCCCCGTTGGTGGAGCGCGCCGGGGAACGCGACGTGAAGATCGTGATCGAGAACTGCGTGATGGAGGGCTGGCACCCCGACGGCTACCCCGGCAACCTGGCCTACTCCCCGGAGCTGTGGGAGTGGATGTTCTCCCTGGGCCTGTACCTGAACTACGACCCGTCGCACCTGATGTGGATGGGCATCGACCCGGTCGCAGCCCTGCGCCCCTACGTCGACAGAGTCGCCCACGCCCAGGCCAAGGACATCGAGCTGTTCCCGGACCAGCGCACCCGCTATGGCTGGCCCGGCATTTCCGTGAACCGCCCCGACCCGTGGGACGTGGGCTGGTGGCGATACCGCGTCCCCGGCCTGGGCCAGGTCGACTGGACCCGGGTCATCGACGCCCTCTACGAAGGCGGGTTCGACTTCGTGCTCTCCGTCGAACACGAAGACCCGCTGTGGGGTGGCACCGAGGACCGGATCCAGACCGGTCTGCGCGTCGCCCACCGCACCCTGCGCCCGCTCATCGTTTCCTGAGGAGCTGTCATGACCCACGACTCAAGCTCGGCCGGCCAAGGCCCGCGTCACGGTAAAGGCGACGATGTGCCGGCAGCCGTCGACCGGGGCAGCGGGAGCATGACCGGTGGGATCCGCCTGCGACTGTCGCTGATGATGTTCCTGCAGTTCTTCATCTGGGGCGCCTGGTTCGTCACCATGGGCACGTTCCTGGGCCAGGGACTGGCCGCCTCCGGCAGCCAGATCAGCCTGGCCTACTTGACCCAGTCACTGGGCGCCATCGCTGCCCCGCTGATCATCGGGCTCATCGCCGACCAGTTCTTCGCAGCCCAAAAGATCCTCGGGGTGCTGCACATCGCCGGAGCCGCGTTATTGTGGTTCGCCTCGACGATGACCGACTTCGGCTCGTTCTTCCCGGTCATCCTGGCCTACATGATCCTGTACATGCCCACCCTCGCCCTGGTCAACTCGGTGTCGTTCCGCCAGATGCAGGACCCGGAGAAGCAGTTCCCCGCAGTGCGCGTGCTGGGCACCATCGGCTGGATCGTGGCCGGTGTCACCATCGGGTGGCTGGGCTGGGAACAAGGCGGTGACCTGTCGCTGACCTTCAAAATGGCCGCCGTCGCCTCCCTGGTCCTGGGAGTATTCAGTTTCACCCTCCCCGCGACACCCCCCTCCCGGAAGGGCGGCAAATCCAGCATCGGCGACATGCTCGGGCTCGAAGCTCTCGGCTTGCTCAAGTCCCGCTCCTACCTGGTCTTCTTCCTCTCCTCTATCGCCATCTGCATCCCGCTGGCCTTCTACTACAACTTCACCAACCTGTTCCTCAACGAGATCGGCGTGGATGCTGCGGCTGCCGTCCAGTCCCTGGGCCAAGCCTCCGAAGTGGTGTTCCTGCTCCTGCTGCCGTTCCTGCTCAAGCGCTTGGGCGTGAAATGGACCCTCGCCATCGGCATGGCGGCGTGGGTGGTGCGCTACGTGTTTTTCGCCTTCGGCGACACCGGTGGCATGTACTGGATGCTGCTGCTGGGCATCCTCCTGCACGGCATCTGCTACGACTTCTTCTTCGTCGCCGGTCAGATCTACACGAACAAGTTCGCCGGCGACCGGTTCCGCAGTGCTGCCCAAGGACTCATCACCCTCGCCACCTACGGCATCGGCATCCTCATCGGCTCCCTGGTAGCCGGACCCATCGTCGACAACTTCGCCATCCCCGACAACCACGAGTGGCGCCAGATCTGGCTCGTTCCCGCCGGAATCGCAGCCGTTGTCCTACTGGCCTTCCTGCTGCTTTTCAAGGACCGAGGCACGCGCACCGACACCGGGCTGGGGATGGAGACGGCCTCGACCACCCTCGAAGCCCCGGGGGCACCCCTTCCCGCTCCCGGTCCCCGGCCGAACAACGCGAAGCCTGAAGCTCCGCGAAAGGAATAGTCAAGACTCACGTCGCCTGTGAAATCAGTGACGGTCAGGCGCCGCCCACCGAGATCCCTGCCGGGGACCCGGCGTTTGCCGTCGAGCCGGTGCTGCGTTCGATTTTGATCTCCGGTTCCACCTAAGCGAGAGCGACCATCCCGGTGAAGACCATCGACCCCACCGGGGTGTGGATGCCCACGCCCCCCCAATCCAGCACCTTCAACCCAGCACCTCCCCCGCAGGGCCTCGGCGAAGGCCAGCGTGCTCTGCCCCGACCGTCTCAAACAGTCCAACCCGATGATGATCAGCGTGTCGCCGTCCCCGAGGGCTACCACCACCTTGGCGAAGACCAACCGCTAACCGGCCATATGTAAAGCGGAGTGTCTGCAATGCCCATGCTGGTCGTGAGCTTGGGTGCCTGCCTTACTCCTGTGAGCCGCCCCTGGAGCAAGCCAGGTCAGATAACACCTGATCGCGCGGCAGTCCCAATGGGTAGACAGACCCAGTTAAAGTGTTCCCCGCTCTTCCAAAGCACCCGGCTTTGGTCGCTCCACAACTGAACGTCACCGAACGGCGGCGGCGGGCTCGCCCGTTGATATGTCCTGACGGTGCTGTGAGCTGGTGCTGGGCCAGCCGGTGTAGGACTCAGCGAAGTAGGCTGCCCCGCGATCGGAGCCGGTGATCGCCTTGAACTCGCCGCGCCGGCGCTTCTGGTTGAAAGGGTTCTCCCCCGGCTGGGTGTGCATGAGCTGGGTGGCCCAGTAGGAGAAGTTCTGCGCCTTCCACACGCGCTCCAGCGCCGTGGCCGAGTACCCGACCAGCCCCGCGCCGTCGCCGGAGCGGAAGAACTCCACGAGCGCCGGCGCGAGCACGCGCACGTCGCAGAAGGCCAGGTTCAGGCCCTTCGCCCCGGTCGGGGGGACGGTGTGCCCGGCGTCACCGACGAGGAAAAGGTTGCCGTAGCGCAACGGCTCGCAGACGTAGGAGCGGAACTTCAACACGGTCTTCTCGAAGATCGGCCCGCGCTTGAGCGTGAACCCGTCGGGACCGTCGACGCGGCGCTGCAGCTCGGCCCAGATACGCTCCTCGTCCCAGGCCTCGACGTCCTCGTTCGGGTCGCACTGGAAGTACATGCGCTGCACCGTGTCGCTGCGCTGGGAGATGAGAGCGAAGCCGTGGTCGGAGTTGGAGTAGATGAGCTCCGGGGCGCTAGGCGGGGCCTCGGCGAGGATGCCGAACCAGGCGAAGGGGTACTCGATGAAGTTGTCGGTGCGCTCCTCCTGCGGGATGGCCCATTTGCAGATGCCTTGGGAGCCGTCGGCGCCGACGAGAACCTCGCAGTGGATCTCGAAGTCCTCGCCCGCTGCGTCGGTGAAGCGGATCTTCGGGGTGCCGGTGGTCAGGTCCAGGATTTCGGTGTCGGTGACCGACCAGCGGATGTCTCCACCGTCGCGTTCCCGGGCGCTAGCGAGGTCCCAGAACACCTCGTTCTGCGGGTAAAGCCACACTGACTGGCCCACGTGCTTTTGGAAGTCGATGCGGTGGCTTTCACCTTGAAGGCGCAGGACGGTGCCCTCGTGCTCGTGGCCCTCGGTCAGGACCCGGCCCTCGACCCCGGTCTCGGTGAGCATCCGTACGGTGTCAGCTTCCAAGATCCCGGCCCGGTGGGTGTTGTAAATGGTGTCCTTGTCCCGCTTCTCGACGACGATGCTGTCGATGCCGGCGCGGCCGAGCAGGTGGGCGAGCATCAGCCCGGCCGGGCCACCCCCGACGATGCCGACCGGCGTGGTGAGAACAGTGCGCTGTGCGCTCATGACTACTCCTAGTTGAATGGGTGGGGTTGGCTTCAGCGTTGCAACGCTTTGTGAGCGAGCCACAGTTGTATTGGTCAACGGAATTTCACAGTGTTCGCATACCTACAAACCTTCCCTTCGGGGTTCCTTGGGTTGAGGGACCGCCCCTGTTCCCGGACCTCCACCCCGAACGTGTACGAGCGCGAGCCGATCGCTCAGTAAGTGGGGAGTGCTTTGCCGATCTGCGGGTCGGGACCGCGACCGAGCCATCGGGCCACGGGGATGAGCACGATCAGGGCAAGGAAGCCGGCCAGTACCACCGTCGGTACGGCCAGGGAGTCCTCGAAGTTGGCGACCACCACCACGGTGGCAGCGCCCATGTTCCGCTGGGATGCCGAGATGCCCAGGACAGCCCCACCCCCTGTCTTCCATGCACCCAGAATCCATCCGAAGCCGAAGTTCAAGCCGATGAACGCGAGAATCGCCACGATGGTGCCGGTGCCGATCAGCCCGGCGAGTTCCCGGTGATCGGCAACAAACTGGTTGGCCAGCATCACGACCATGGCTACGAGGCTCAATCGCCCGACGTGCCCTTGCGCCAAGCGCGCGGCCGTCGGGGTGAATTGACGCAGCAGTACCGCCCCAACCAGGGGCAAGAACATGGTCAACAGCAGCACAGAAGCAATGGCACCCGGGGCGACTTCGACACCGGGGAGCAGCACGGGCAGCGCGACAGGCATGTAGCCGATGGTGGCCAGCAGCATGACCGCCAGCAGCGACGAAGACACGGCCATGTCTGCGCGGGCGAGCTTTGAGAGTTTGAGCACGAAGGGCGCCCCCGCGGCGCAGGCCAGTACCATCAGGCCGATGCGGGCCTCCTGCGGGATGCCGAAGACGGTGATGACGGCGACGGCCACGGCCGGGGCGATCACGAAGTTGGCCGCCAGCCCCGCCAGCACCAGCCGCGCATCTCGGAGGGGTGTGAGGAACTGCCGGACCGTGTGCCCCAAACCCACCGCAACCATGCTGGTGACCGCGAACAGCGGGACTGCCACGGCGGCGACGGCGTCGGTGACGGTCTGCAGATCCATACGGCTCATTGTGAAGAGGAACCGCAGTAGAGTAGCTTCAAATTTCCACCCAGTGGAAGAGGGAACCATGGCCGGTAACGCGACCACCCCGGGGCGTTCCGTGACTTCTCGAGTTCTGGATGTCCTGGGATCTTTCGATCCCACGCACACCCGGCAGAGCCTGTCCCAGATCTCCCGGCGCAGCGGAATCCCGGTCGCCACCTGTCACCGCCTCTTGAAGGAGCTGTCCGGGTGGGGAGCGGTAAGCCGTCAACCGGACGGCACGTACACGGTGGGTCCTCGCCTGGCCAAGCTGGGGATGCTCGCCCCGATCCAACGAGGGCTCCGCCAGGTGGCGGCTCCTTATATGCAAGATGTTCTCTTCGCCACGCGCCAGGTCGTCAACCTCTTCGTGCTGGACGGGACAGAGGCGCTGCTGCTGGACCGGATCGCCGGCACTCATGTCGGCGCCCCGATCGCTCGCCCCGGGGACAAGCTGCCGTTGCACACCAGCGCCGGCGGGAAAGTGCTGCTGGCCTACGGGCCCGCCGAGCTGTGGGAGACCTGCACCCAGGCGCTCGTGCGGGAGACCTCACGCAGCATCGTGGACGTCCCTCAGCTGGAACAGGAGTTGGCCTCGGTGCGTGCGCGGGGGTACGCGACGACGGACGGGGAGCACTCCCCCGGCGCGCACGGACTGGCGGTGCCGATCCGTGACGTGGAAGGCGGCGTGCTCGCTGCTCTGGGCATCGTCACCCTGGCGAGGATCAAGGACGCTCAGCGCATCGTTCCTGCACTGCAGGTGGCGTCCGCAGCGATCACCCGTTCACTGGGCATCCCCGCCTGACCCCCCGCCCGGCGAGTCAGGCGGGACTGGTGGCGGGGGCTTCGGCAGGCACAACGGTGTAGACCTCCCCCGGACGTGCCACGCTCACGGGCCCGGCGTACTCGGTCGCGACACCAGCGGTCCACTCCGCGTCGGTAGCGACACCGGCCAGGTGGGACAGCACCACCCTGGTAGCCCCGGCCCGGGTGGCCACTCGACCCACACCGGCAGGGGTGGTGTGCGAGATCTCCTGGTGATTGAGGAACTCCGGTCCGAAGTCCCGAGCCCGGTAGAAGTCGAGGTTGACGGCCTCGTGCACCAACAGGTCCGCGCCGCTGGCCAGCTTGGAGGTGTTCAGGCTCTCTGTCGTGTCCCCGGAGACCACCACGGACCCGTAGGCGGTGTCGAAGCGGAAGGCAAAGGCCGGGAAGATCGGCGGGTGCTCCACGAGGATGGCGCTCACCCGCACGAACTCGTCCTCATAGACCATGAACGGGTCCATCTGCGGGGTGTGCTCCCCGTCCGCCCCCGCCGCGGTGGCCGGCAGCTCGATCTCCTCGACCTGCACGAGGTCATACAGTGGCGGACGTCCCTCGTCGACGATTCGGACGTCGATGTCGTAGGAGTAGGCCTGCAGCACGTGCTCCACGAGACCCGCGGTCCCAACCGTCCCGGCTCGGGGATCAGCCGGGCCGGGACCGAGGATCTGCACCGGTTCGGTGAAGCCCTGCACCGGCCGGCCCCAGTTCCACAGCAGGTAGGCGGGGATCTCGGCCACGTGGTCCGAGTGCAGGTGGGTCACGAAGCAGGCCTTCAGGTTCTCCCCGCGCAGGCCCGCCGCGTGGGCGGCCCGGGTGACGCCGAGACCGAAGTCCACCAGGTAGAACCGGCCGTCCACGACGATGGCGGTCGCGATGCCGGGGCACTCGGAGCGGATCGCGGGGCCGGCGGCGGTTCCGAGCGTGACCACGTGCAGCCCGCGGGCCTGGTCGAGGGGGGCGTCGAGGGCAACGCGGTCAGTCATGGGAGGGCCTTCCGATCGGACGCGGCCTGCACAGGCAGGCAGGTGAAGTGGTTTTACTCTGCCCGAGCGTCCTGGTCGGGAGAACGCGTGATTTTCACTGGTCGGAAAACGTCCTATGTGCTCCAGTTCACAGGCTCCTACATTCGCTGAGACACTTCACCACGGCCCGCACTCTCTGAGGGTGCACGACGGGAGACCACCGCCATGACCACCACCGCCGTACCCCACTCCGCCCAACCGGCCCCTCGGGGATCGGGCATCGATCCCAAGGACCCGCGGCACTGGAGCAGCAAGAAGCGTTCCCGCTACGCCTGGATGCTGACCTTCATGCTGCTGTTCCTCATGATGCTCAGCTGGGCAGACAAGGCTGTTCTGGGTCTGGCCGCGGTGCCGTTGATGGAGGAGCTGAACATCACCCCGGAGCAGTTCGGTCTGGTCGCCAGCGCCATGTTCCTCACCTTTGGGTTGGCCCAGCTGGTTGCGGCCCCGCTGGCCAACAAGTTCAGGGCGAAGACCATCCTGCTGGTGCTGTGCCTGATCTGGTCGCTGTCGGTGATGCCGGTGGTGGTCTTCGCCACCCTGCCGGCGCTGTGGGTGTCCCGGCTGGCGCTGGGTGCCGGTGAGGGTCCGCTCGCTCCGGTGCTCATGCACGCGGTCTACAAGTGGTTCCCCTCGAAGAAGGGGGCGACCCCGGCGGCGGTGGCCTCCTCCGGCGTGACGCTGGGCATTGTCGCGTTCGCTCCGGTGCTCGCCTGGGTAATTGCTCAGCACGGGTGGCGCACGGCGTTCGTCATTTTAGCCGTGGTGGGCGTGCTGTGGTGCGCAGCGTGGATGATCCTCGGCAAGGAAGGGCCGTACACCTCCCTGGCGGCCGAGCGAGAGATCGAGGGCACCGAGATCGCGGTCTCCGCCCCCGGGGCCTCCCGGGTCAATGAGGAGAAGGTTCCCTTCTTCCGCAGCATCCTGAACCCGACGTGGATCTTCGCCGTCATGGCATCGTTCTTCGCCTACTGGACCTTCACCTTGGCCATGTCCTGGGGCCCGGCGTACTTCCAGAACGTCATGGGTTTCAGTGGGCAGCAGGCCGGCTCTCTCATCGCCCTGCCGGCCGCGTGGGGCGTCGTCGCCACGATCGGCCTGAGCATCCTGATCCAGCGCATGGACCAGAGGGGCGTGCCCAGCCGCCGTTCGCGCGGCTGGACCCTGGGTCTGGCCGGGGCCGGCGCCGGCACCGCACTGCTGGCCTCCACGTTCGTCTCCTCCCCGGTCCTCGGGGTGGCGCTGATGAGCATCGGTTTCGGCACTGCCCCGGCCATGTTCGCCATCACCTACCTCATCGTGGGCGAGCTCACCACGATCTCCCAGCGCGGTGGGCACCTCAATGTGGCCAACGCCGTGCTCACCACCGGCGGCGTGTTCGCCCCGGCGATCGGCGGTTTCCTGATCGGTGGAGCCACCACCCCGGCCGACGGGTACCGGCTGGCCTTCCAGGTCACCGCCATCCTGCTGGTGACCTTCGGCGTGCTCGCCCTGGCGTTCGTCAACCAGCAGAAGCAACGCCTCCGGCTGGGCATCGAGGCCTGAGCGGCCTTGCCTCATCTGGGCCGACAAAGGGGCCCCGCACCGGGAACGGTGCGGGGCCCCTTCGTCGTCCGTGCGACCGGTGTCAGCCGGTGTGCGGGCGGGCGTTGACGGTGCGGGGCTCCAGGTACTCCCCCAGCCCCCACCGGCCGCGCTCACGTCCCAGCCCGGAGCCTTTCCACCCTCCGAACGGGGCGTCCAGTTCCACGACGGTGTGCTGGTTGATCCACGCCGTGCCGACCTCCAGCCGGGAGGCCACCTCGTGGGCTCGTTCCAGGTCCGGGGACCAGACCGAGGCGCCCAGGCCGAACTCCTGGGCGTTGAGCTCCTCCACGGTGGCGTCCAGGTCGTCGTAGGCCACGACCGGCAGCGCCGCACCGAACTGCTCGCACGCCACCAGATCCGTGGAGTGCGGGGCGTCGGCGACGACGGTGGGCTCCAGGAAGTATCCCGGCAGGTCCGTGCCGTGGTCTCCGCCGTGGGCGATGCGCCCGCCTTCGGCCACGGCTCGCGCCACGTAGTCCTTCACCAATTGCTGCTGTCCGCTGGTGTGCATCGGACCCATGGTGGTGCCTTCGGCCACGCCGTGGCCGATCCGCAGCGCGGAGACGGCTTCCACGAGGGCCTCCGTCAGCGCCGCCGATTGGGCGCGCGGGACGTAGACCCGCTTGACCGCCATGCACACCTGGCCGGCGTTGCGGAAGGCGGAGCCGGCGATCCGACGCGCCGTGAACTCGAGGTCCGCATCCGGCAGCACGATCGCCGGATCATTGCCGCCCAGCTCCAGCGTCACCTTCTTCACGGTGGGTGCGGCCTGGGCCATGATGGCGGCCCCGATCTCCGTGGACCCGGTGAAAGAAATCTTCCGCACCCCCGGCATTTCGGACAGCGCCTTGGAGAGGACACCGCGGCCGGTGACGACCTGCAGCACGTGCTCGGGCAGGAACCGGTTGAGCACTCCGGCCAGCGCCCGGGTGGACATCGGGGTGGATGGGGAGGGCTTGGCGATCACGGTGCATCCGGCCACCAGCGCCGGAGCCAGCTTCACCGCCAGCAGGGAGATCGGGAAGTTCCAGGGCGTGATGGCACCGACCAGCCCCACGGGGGCGTACTGGACCTGGACGGAGCGGTCGCCGCGGACGGGCAGCGTCTCCACGAGGTCCCAGTCGAGGTCGGCGTAGTGGCGCAGCAGCCCGGCTGCGACCTTGAACTCCTGGGTGGCCTCGGCCCAGACCTTGCCCTGCTCCAGCGACAGGATCCGGCCGAGGTCTTCGGCCTCGGCCAGCACCGCCTCGGAGGCCTGGCGCAGCGCCGACCGGCGGGCTTCACGATCCGCGGCCCAGGGGCGGGCGACCGCGGCCGCGGCGGCAATGGCCCGCTCGACGTCCGCAGGCTGATGCAACGGAACTTCTCCGACAGGGTCCAGCGTGGCCGGGTCGATGACTTCGTAGGTGGCAGGCACCGGATCTCCTTCTCGCTCATGTTCTGGGAGCGTCTACCGGTCGGTGGACGGACTTCCCCTGTTTCTAGCTTCGAGCCCCCCTATGACCGGACACACGCCATCTTCCACCCAGTGAAAAGGAGAGATGATCCGGGAGTGCGCCAGGCCACATAGTGGAGTCGAACCAGCCGAACCGCATGCGAAGGATCCCCCGAGCGTGCGGGGGCCACACTTCTGGAAGGACCACGTCCATGACCCTCGACGGACAGACATTCGTTGTCACCGGCGCCGCCTCCGGTATCGGTGCTGCCACCGCAGCCCTTCTGTGCGATGCCGGCGCGGAGGTGATCGGTGTGGATCGCAACACGGCCGCGGACTTCCCGGGGGCCTTCGTCCAGGCGGACCTCTCCACGGCTGGGGGTGTGGCCGCGGCGGCCGGCCAGATCCCGGAGGGGATCAACGGACTGCTCAACATCGCCGGTGTTCCCGGCACCGCCCCGTGGCGCCTGGTGCTGTCCGTCAACGTCTTCGGTGTCCGGGATCTGACCCGGGCCCTGCTGCCCAAGCTCGTCCGAGGCGGTGTGGTCGTCAATCTGGCCTCCAACGTGGCCAGCGGCTGGGCCGGGCGCCGCGAGCAGATCATCGCGTTCACCTCCGTCGAGAACCGGGAGGCGGCACTGGAGCTGGCCGGTGCGGATCCGGAGGTCACCGGCAACTCCTACCGGTTCTCCAAGGAGTGTGTCCGCTGGCTGAGTCTGGAGGCGGCCGCTTCTTCCTTGGGGAAAGCGCGCGTCGTCTCGGTCAGCCCCGGCCCCGTCCAGACCCCCATCCTGGAGGACTTCAAGATGGACCACGGTCGCGACAAGGTCGAGGGTGCCGTCGCTCTGCTGGGCCGGGCCGGGCAGCCGGCCGACATCGCACACGCCATCGGTTTCCTGGTTAGCCCCGAGGCTGCCTGGATCAATGGCACCGACGTCTGCGTCGACGGCGGCTTAAGCGCTCACCGCACGGTGGCCGCTTCGCTGTCCGTGACCGCCTGAGCAGAGGGACCATGACCACCGTGAACACCGTTCCCACCCCCGTCCTCGGGAGCCAGACCACGAACGGCTACCGGCACGAGGTCGAAGAAGTCCTCGTCGAGAAGCTCGAGACCGTGGCCGAGGGCGTTCGCCGAGTGACCCTGCGAATGCCCGACGGTTCCGACTTCCCGCAGTGGGAACCGGGCTCGCACATCGATCTGATCCTGCCCCACCACATGCGCCAGTACTCCCTGTGCTCGCCGCTGGCCGACCGCAGCCGGATCCAGGTGTCAGTACTGCGCACCCGCGACTCCCGTGGTGGTTCCGCCTACGTGCACGAGACTCTGGCAGAGGGCGACACGGTCCACATCAATGGGCCCCGCAACAACTTCCCCTACGTCGACTCCCGTAAGTACCTGTTCGTGGCCGGTGGCATCGGCATCACTCCGATCCTGCCGATGATCGAGGCCGCAGAAGCGGCCGGCCGCGAGTGGCGCCTGGCCTACGGCGGACGCAGCCGGGCCTCGATGGCCTTCGCCGATGAGCTCGTGGCCACCTACGGGGACCGCGTCCTGCTCTACCCGGAGGACGAGGTGGGGCGGATCGACCTGGAGGGTCTGCTGGCCCTTCCCCGGGCGAAGATGCTGGTCTACGCGTGCGGGCCCAACCCGTTGCTGCGCGTGATCGAGGACTACTGCATGGGCTGGCCCCCCGGTGCCCTGCACCTGGAGCGCTTCGTCGCGGCCAACCTCGACGCCGGGGCCAGCGCCGAGCCCTTCGAGGTGGAGCTGACCGACACGGGCAAGACCGTCACCGTGCCCACGGACCGCACCATCCTGGAGGTGGTGGAAGAACACGGGGTTCGTGTGCTCTCCTCCTGCCGCGCCGGAGTGTGCGGCACCTGCGAAACCCGAGTGGTGGCAGGGGAGGTCGAGCACCGGGACGCGATCCTCAACGAGGAGGAGAAGCATTCGGGCGACGCCATGATGATCTGCGTCTCTCGCGCCGCGGCCGGGTGCCGCAAGCTCACCCTCGAACTCTGAACCACCGACCCGCCACAGGAGCCACCATGACTGTCACCGCCACGAGGCATGAAGCCGTGTCCCTGCCCGACGACCCCTTCTCTGTCGAGAACATCTCGAATCCTTACCCGTTGCACGAGAAGCTTCGGGAAGCCGGACCCGTGGTGTGGCTGGAGAAGTACGGCTGCTACGCCGTGACCCGCTACGAGTGGGTCTACGAGATCCTCACCGACTTCGAGTCCTACTGCTCCAGTGGTGGCCTCGGCCCTAAGGACATCCGCAAGGAACCCGAGTGGCGCCCGCCCTCGATCCTGGAGTCCGACCCGCCCACGCACACCGTGATGCGCCGGGGCCTGGCCGGGGTCATCTCCCCGTCCACCATGCGCCGGCTGCGGGAGCAGTTCACCCCCTTCGCGGAGGAACTGGCCGAGCGGGTGGTGGCCCAGGGGGATGTCGACGGCATCAAGGACATCGCCGAGCCCTACCCTCTGAAGGTGTTCCCCGACGCGGTGGGCCTGCGCCCAGGAGGCCGGGAGAACCTGCTCCCCTACGGTGCGATGGCGTTCAACGCCTTCGGCGCGGACAACGAGATCAGGGCCGAGGCTTTCACCGAGGGCGAGAAGGTCGCTGCGTGGATCATGGACAGCTGCGCCCGCGAGAACCTATCGATCACCGGCCTGGGCGCCGACATCTGGAAGGTCGCCGAGGAGGGGCGCATCGCCCCTGAACAGGCCACCCTGCTGGTGCGCGCCCTACTCTCTGCAGGGGTGGACACCACGATCTTCGGCATCGGGAACACGCTCTACAGCCTTGCTCGGCACCCCGAGCAGTGGGAGAAGCTCAAAGCCAACCCGAAGCTGGCCAAGTTCGCCGTCGACGAAGCGCTGCGTGTCGAGTCCCCGTTCCAGATGTTCCACCGCACCTCCACGATCGACACCGAGATCGGAGGCGTTCGGATCCCCGCGGACTCGAAGATCCTGCTGTTCATGGGGGCCGCCAACCGGGACCCCCGCAAGTGGGGCGAGGACGCTGACGTCTTCGACCTCGACCGCAGCGCCTCCGGCCATGTGGCCTTCGGCATGGGACTGCACCAGTGCGTGGGCCAGCCCATCGCCCGGATCGAGATCGAGCTCGTCCTGCAGGCGCTGGCCAAGCGCGTGGACCGGATCGAGCTCACCGGCGACCCCTCCCCGTGGATCCACAACGTGCTGCGCGGCTTCGCCCGCATGCCCCTGCGCCTGACGCCGCTGGCCGGTACGCCCTGATGCTCCGGAGCATTCTGCCGACCCCACAGGCACGGACGTCGTGTCCGGTGCGGCACCCGTGGGCGGCCCTGGAGGCACCCCATGAATGAGTCCATGCCCGCGCAAGACCGCAGCCGCCTCTCGGCGCGCATGCTGGGCGGTGGAACCGAACCGGACCCGCGGTTCACCCTGGCCAATGAACGCACCTTCCTCGCCTGGATCCGCACCTCCCTGGCCTTCCTGGCCGGTGGCATCGCGGTGGAAGCCTTCACGGAGGACCTCTTCCCCGAGCCGATGCGCACCTTCCTGGCGGTGATCCTGCTGCTGCTCGGGGTGCTCATCAGTGCCGGCGCCGCCTGGCGCTGGGTGGGCGTGGAACGCAGCCTGCGGCGCCAAGCACCCCTGCCGCTGCCACTGATCGCTCCTCTGCTAGGCATCGGCGGGGCCATCGCCTCCGGGGCCCTAATCGTGTTCGTCCTGCAGACCTGACCGAGGCCAGTCGATGAGCCGCTCCTCCCGACAGCTACCGAGCACCCGGACACCGGGTCCGGCGCACGACGACCCTGGTCTGCAGCCCGAACGAACCGCACTGGCTTGGGGACGTACCGTGCTGGCACTGATCACCGTCGCCGCCATCTGCCTGCGCTGGATTTCCCACCACGGGGCTTTCGTCCTGACGCTCTTCGCCGTGGCCGTCATCACCGGCACGGCGATCTATCTCACCCAACGGACCCGCTACGCCCGCAGCTCCACCGGGATCACCACCGATCGCGTCGCCGCCGACGTTCTGGGGGTACTTAGCCTCACCGCGGCCACGGTTGTCCTGGGCTCTCTGGGCACCTACGTCGTCGTCCTCACCTGATCTCACAGATCAACCCGACCTGGACCGGTCGGCAACTCAGATGCTCGGCATGGACAGTACTCGGTCGAACTGCGGAAGAGCGGCGCCTGACTCGAGGAGTCCACGGTTCACCTAGCGGTCATCGCGCCGGAGCCAGCCGCTAATCCGCCATCTGTAAAGCCAGCGCGCGCAGGGGTTCTCCTGCGACGCCGTCCGCCCGTCAGCGCCCCTGTTTGCGCGCCGTTCTCTCTTCGGGTCAGACGGTTCCGCCGGCGACCTCCGGCATCCCGGAGTCCCGGCCATGACCGCCGTGGTGGCCGCCGTCACCGACCTGCTCGCGGGCCAGGTAGTTCTCGATGTCGAAGAGGTTCTCCGCCCGGCGCGCGATGTTCACCAGGGTGGTCATCGAGGCGACCTCCTCGACCTGCTCCTTCAGGAACCAGAGCATGAACTGCTCCCCCAACGGGTCGCCCTCGGCCCGGGCGGCGGCGAACAGCGCCTTGATCTGCTCGGTGACCTCCTGCTCCTGGGACAGCGCCAGGGCCAGGGGCTCGCCGACGTCGGCGAAGTCGTTGCGCACCTCACCGACCCCCGGGATGGTCAGCGGGAGGTCCCGGTCCAGGATGTACTGGACGATCATCATGGCGTGGTTGCGCTCCTCCAACGACTGCCGGTAGAAGTGCCGGGCCAGCTGCGGGAGGTCCTGGCTGTCGAACCAGACCGCCACCGCGATGTACTGGTGGGAGGCGGCGAACTCGTGGCCCACCTGGCGGGTGAGCAGCTCGTCGAAGGTCGCGGGGGCCATCTGTTTCTCCTCGGGCTGGGGTGTCGCGGGCGCATCGAGGGAGCTGGCGGCCGGCTTCCCCTGCCGCAACCGCCCAGCACCTGAGCTGAAGATCTTGACCATGCTCCCACCCTAGTGAGCTGCGATCCCGGGTGGCATCATGTCCACCCACGGCGACGTTTTCCGATCATGAGTCACCGACGAACCATCAGCGCGGCCGATACGGCCAGGAGGGTCATGTGAATTCAGCGAACGAGGCTCAACCAGTTGCAGAGCAGGCTGTCCTTGAACTCTCAGCAGAGCTCCGTGCGACGGCTGAGCTGGGCGAGGTCGTCTCGGCGGTCTTGCTCGGGGCGGCAGGTGTCGACGAGGTGCTTCGCGGTCTGCGGCGCATCATTCCTTTCGACGCGGCGATGCTCTCGGCCTACGACCCGGTCCGCGGCGTGCATCGCCGTCTGGCCCAGGTGGGGTACGACAACCGGGTGGCGTCCTTCGCCAACTCCGACTATCTGGCCTGTCCCAGCTACGGGGTGTCCCTAGATTCCCCGATACCGATGCGCATGCGCGACTACCCCTTCGACTTTCACGACCTCCCCACCTACCGCGAGATCCTGCGACCGGCCGGTTTCGCGGAAGGGGCCACCGCGGTCCTGCGTCGCAGCGGCACTACCACCCAAGCCGGCATGCTGGTCATCAGCCAGCGTGATCCAGCCGGTATCGATGATGAACGGCGAGTCTTCCTCTCCGCTCTCGCCCCGATGCTCGCGCGAATCGTCGACGACCAGGGCCGCATGCGCCTTTTCCGCGCCCGGGGTGCGCCGTCCACCCTGGCAATGGTCGTCACCGCCGATGGGGACACCCGCCCCCTGGACACCGCCGCGGCCCGCCTGAGCCACGAAGTGCCCAATCTGACCCAGGCCGCGATCAGCCTGTTGAGCACTGAAGCGGTGGCTCGCTCCGGTTACGTCTGGCACGACAGCCAGTGGTGGCGTGTGGTGATGACCCGCAGCGAAGACGTCTCCCTGTCCCAACCGGATGTGGTTGTCGTGACGGCAGAACCTGGTGGCCCGCCCGAGGGGCTGACGCGCCGGGAGCTGCACGTCCTCACCTTGATTGCGGACGGTCTGAGCAACGCCGAGATCGCCTCACGCCTGGGGCTCAGCGTGCGCACCGTCACGACCCACGTCGAGCACATCCTGCGCAAACTGGGCCGTCCGAGCCGCGCAGGATGCGCGGCTCGGACGGAAGCAGAAGGCCTACGGCTACTCGGCTGAGACCCCACCCGCGCAGGCCGGCTGGCCGAGTACGTCCATCTCCTCCCGATCACGAGTCAGTCGAGGACTCAGGACCGGGCCACCAGACGCTCATAAGCCAGGGCGATCTCCACGAGGCGGGCTTCACTCCACGGCGCCCCGACGAGCTGCAACCCCACCGGCAGACCAGTCTCCCCCACACCGCCAGGCACCGAGATCGCAGGAAGACCTGCCACCGAGAGGCAGAAGGCGTAGCGGATGAAGGTCTCGAAGGTGTCGACGCTGCGGCCGTTGTGCTGCATCGTGATGTCCTCGGCGATCGGAACCGCGGTCGCCGGTGTCGTGGCCGTCAGCAGCACGTCGACGCCGGCAAGGGCCTCGGCGAAGCCTCGCCGAATCGCCGGCACGGTGCGCGACATTGCTTCGGCGTAGGCGAACGCGGGAACAGGTTGCGCTTCGGGGCCGATCTGACTGCCCAGTGCCGCACGCACATCGGCACCGAAAGAGTCCAGGTGCGCCACCAGACCGCCGCCCACGCCCGCTGCGCGCAGCGCCTCCTCGGTCAGCACGACGTCTTCGGGGATGACCGTCATGAACCCGGTGTGCGTGGCCTGCTCGACGTCCTTGATCGTCACCGGCACGAGAATCGCCCCGGCCTCCTCCAGCCGCCGATAGTTATCCGCCAGCACCCGATCCACGTCCGGAGCGTTGTCCTCGGCGAAATACCCCTCGGGAATACCGATCCGCACTCCCCGCAGACTCACACCGGCCTCCTCGATGGCCTCCGGAAGCTTCGCCCCGGAGGGGTCATCGGCTGCGAACGAATCCAGCGGGTCCGGACCGGAGGCCACGACCCGCAACAACGCGGCGGCATCGGCCACCGTGCGGGTGATCGGGCCCAGGACGTCATAGCTCCATGACAACCCGAACATCCGCCCGCGGCTGGCACGCCCCAGCGTCGGCTTCAACCCCACCACCCCGCACAGAGCCGCCGGGATACGCACCGACCCCCCGGTGTCAGTGCCGATCGCACCCGAGCACAACCGCGCGGACACCGCCGCCCCCGAACCGCCACTGGACCCTCCCGGGATACGCAGCGGGTCATACGGGTTGCGCACCGACCCGAAGTGCGGGTTGTTGCTGGTGATCCCGAACCCGCACTCGTGCAGATTCGTCTTCCCCAGCACCAGCGCACCGGCCTCCTTGAGAAGACGCACCGCGGTGGCGTCCTCGGTCGGGACGAAGTCCTTGAAGACGGCCGTACCGCCCGTGGTGCGCGTGCCGGCCGTGAATAGGGCGTCCTTGATGCCCAGCGGAATACCGTGCAACGACCCGGCGATCTCCCCGGAGGCCTGCAGCTCATCCATCCGGGCGGCCTCCGCCAGCACCTCATCGCCGCGCGAGAGCAGGAAAGCGTTGAGCGTCTCAGCCTTGTCGAGCGCCTCAATGCGCTCCAGGTACATCTGCGTGAGTTCCCGGCTGCTCAGCTCACCGTCGCGGATGGCCCGCGCCTGCTCGGTCAGCGGTGCCGCCACCTCGGCGGCGTGCGGGCCGGACTCCGCCACCGACGGCGGCGGGACAACAGGCCGGATGATTGCGGTCTCGGTCATGATCTGGCTCCCTTCTCCCCCGCGCCGCGTCTCGGCATCGACGGATGCCACCAGAATCTAAGCGCCTGTGGCGCAGACCACATCCGTAGAAATACGTATTTCACGACCAGCCGGTCAGGAATACGATGCCACCCCATCCCCGCCGATTTGTCCCTCATGCACGAGGAGCAGGACAAGCCGTCTACGGCTGGATCTCCGCCCCAGCGGAAATGACACAGCAGGGGAAATGGCAGTCCCGACTTAAGCGGTCAACATGAGCAAATCCTAGAGACGCCGATACAAAGGTGGTCCACAGGGAAACGCCAACTGCAGCATCGTTCTCCTAGGCAGTGGCCGGTAGCCGGCCATATGTAAAGCAGAGTCTGCCCGGGGTGAACATCTCGCTGAAACCACCCATCCGCGCAGGGGTTCGCTCCGAACTGTCGATATGAGTGGAAGTACCGCCCACCCGACCGGGGCAGAGCCTTACGTTCTGATGCCCTTCACTACGGCGGGCACCGACCCCAGTGGCCGAAGAGGAAACCCGGCCTGGTGCCATTGACCGGCGCGCCAGAGCTCTCACAGCACGTCGGCGAGGCACTCCCGCGGCGGAACCGGTACCGCCGCAGGCGGGACATCGCGGCCATGGGATCGGCGGCCCCTCCCCCTGCACGGCACCTGGATCGGAGGACGTGTCTGCACGGGCGCGTCACCGTTGCCTCCACTTCTCCAGGAGCGGGGTGCCCGTCCCATGACACCGGTGGTGGGACCACTGACGCGGCCCCGAACCATTCACACCCTTTGGAGGTCAGCATGAGCAGTCCCCTCTTCCCAATGAGCAACTCCTCAGTCCAGGTCACCGAGATCAACCGGGTACTGACCGGACTGAACCAACGACTGCACACGCTCTCCGGTGGCGCCGCGGTGGCCGCCGTAGCCCAGGCCGCTGTGGACTATCTCCCCGGCGCCCGGTGGGCCAGTGTCACCGTGCTGCGGGAAGGGCAGTTCCGCACCCTGGTGGCCACCGCCCCGGTGGCCCAGCAAGCCGATGCCCTCCAGCACGAACTCGCCTCCGGCCCGGGCGTGGAGGCAAACCTGGCAGGTACCGTCCACCTGATCTCCAACCTGCCCCAGGAACCCAGGTGGCCGCGATTCGGCACCCGAGTGAGCCAGCGACTCGGGGTGGCCAGCCTCCTGGCCTACCGGCTGCCGCTGCCCGAGGACCCGGCGACGACGGTCGGGCTGAGCCTGTACTCCGATGCCCGCGACGCCTTCGACGGGCAAGCCCTGTGGGCCGGCGGGATCCTCGCCAGCCACGGCGCCATGGTGGTCTCCGCACACCTGAACCGACAACGGTCCGGGCGCTCCGCGCAGCGGCCGCCGGCCCGCTCGTAGGATCGGCGCTGCTGGCCACCGGAGCCGAACTGATCCTCATCCGCCAGATCGCCCGGCAGGTCGGTCGCCGGAGACCATGACCGTGTTGTCAAGGGCTGATGCGCCGGTCTCGTGGGCGGGGACGAGTCCGTACAGTCGTCGTGATGGATTCTGTTGCCCGGCCATCGGAACCCGACAAGCCGTTGGCTGACGCACCGTTCCCAGACGCTGCGGAGGCCGCGCGTTTGGCGGCCCTGCACGAGCTGGGTCTGCTCGACACGGCCCCTGAGGAACGCTTCGATCGCATCGTGGCCCTGGTCCGGGTGATCTTCAAGGTGCCCGTAGCGTCGATCACGCTCATCGACGCGGATCGGCAGTGGATCAAGGCCGCAGCCGGCATGGAAGCCGGCGTCGCTGTCCCCCGGAACTACTGGCCACCGGCATAGCAATGACCGCGAGGGAACGGCAAGCGCCCTCCTCCCGGAATCCCGCGAACGGAACGGGTGGCAAGTGGGCCACGGTCATGACGAGCCGCCCATTGCCATCGACGGACCAGGCTCCTAGCGTGGGAAGAGCCGGAGACTT
>NZ_JBHZTA010000019.1:0-29064 GCF_042879215.1 Kocuria arenosa
TCGAGCTCGAGCTCGTCCTGCGCGCCCGGCCCCACCACAACCCCTCCTGAGCAACGATCACCGAGATGCCCGGACTCCACAGCGCAGGGTCGGAACGATCCACGTGCTGTTCTGGGTCCCATGCTGTGGTGGTCGGCGCCTGGGGCGGGTCACTGTCCTGGGGTGTCGCCGTCCTCGGTCTCGTGCTGAGCGATGTGGTCGGCGTCCTGAGCCGAGTCAGTCAGGTCGTAGGTGTAGGGGGCGTGCAGAACGGGTCCGTGGTCGATGATCTCGTTGACAGCATGGGCCAAGATGTCCCGCTGGATCCCGGGCAGGGTCAGGGAGTGGTGGAGGTAGGCCTCGACCTCCAGCTCCCCCACGTCCCCGCCGATGCTGAAGAAGTGCATCCAGACCTCGTGCAGGTCCAGGCCGGCGTGGTCCATGGCGCGGCGCAGCAGGCGGGCTTGCTCCCGTCCCTGGGCGTCCTCGTCCAAGTGGGCCACCTACATGGCCGGGTCCGCGGCGCGAGCCACGAGGTCGCGGGCGATCTCGGCCACCGGCCGACGTTGAGCGCGCGAGGCCGTCATCAGCCGGCCGCGGGCGACGTCGTGGTCCGAGCCGTGGCGTTCCATCAGCATCCCGGTAGCCGTCTCCACCGCCTTCCGATCGGCCAGGGCTGCTTGCAGCCCGGCGGAGAGCCGGCGCGGGGCCTCAGGGTCCTGGGCGATCCCCAACAGGGTGGCCGCGGCCCCGGCCAGCAGCACCAGACGCCGTTCGTCCTCGGCCGTGAACTTGTCGATGCTGGTGCTGTAGACCTTCAACGCGCCGATCGCGGTGCCCTTGAACACCATCGGGGCGCTGAGCGCCGAGCGGACCCCCAGCCCGGCCGCGGCCGCACACCATTGCGCCCAGCGGGACTCGGTTCCGGTGTCGTCGACGCGCTGCACGGCGGTGGCCGCCCAGGCGGACACGCACGGGCCCTCGCCCAGCTCGTACTGCAGGGCGTCGGCGGCGGCTGCGATCCGGTCGGTGGTGGCGGTGGAGGTGCGGTGGCCGGCCTCGTCCATCAACGAGGCACCGGCACCCACGGCCGAGTGCACGAAGCCCAGGGCCACTTCGGCCAGCTGCTCCACCGCCGCGGTCGCGTCCTGAACACTGAGCAGCATGCCTTGGATCCGGGCGAAGACCGTGGTCAGATCATCCACCGAAGCCTCAGGGGTCCTCGCTGATGCATCTCGGTCCATCATCGTCACCGCCATGTCGTCGTCATCACCGGCCGACCCGTTGGCGCCACCCCGCGCTGACGAAATGCCAATGGTCCGCTCCAGCCTTGCACACCAGCCTACGCCGTCACACGTCGACGGGACCCGGTGATCTCGACGCGATCCCTCCCCGCTCCTCATGAGCTCCCGGTGCAGCACCGTACCGGTGACACCTGCCCGGACCGGGGCGCACCCATGGCGATTCCGCGACCGAGTGCCTGACGTGTGAGGCCCGATCGAACCATCGGCCTCGCCTCATGCCGGCGCCGAAGGATGTCCGAATGGATTCCCCGTTTGTCCCGTGACGGGTTCAGTGGTGGCTCGATGAGCTGAACCGCTCGACCGTCCTCCCAGAGCCCGCGGCCACAGCTGTCAGCGAGCAGTCCCCACCGCCTGCTCGGCAGGTCCCTCCGCCTGCCCGCCGGTGATGAGGGCCGCGGCGCGCTCGGCGATCATCGCGGTGGGCGCGTTGGTGTTGCCGCTGGGCACCCGGGGCATGATCGAGGCGTCCACCACTCGCAGAGCGTCGAGGCCGTGCACACGCAGGTCCTCGGGGGAGACCACTGCGTCGGGGCCGGTGCCCATCCGGCAGGTGCCGACCTGGTGGTGGTAGGTGGTGACGAACTTGTTGATGTAGGCGATCTCCTCGTCCTCGGTGCGCACCTCCGGGCCGGGGTAGAGCTCCACGGCGCCCCAGTCCTCCGCGAGGGGCCGCGTGCGGACCATCTCGCGGGCCTGGCGGAAGGAGGCCAGCAGTGCCTCGCGGTCGCGCGGGTCCTCGAAGATGTTCGGGTCCAGTTCCACGGGGTCGGATGCACCCGGTCCGGTGAGCCGCACCGTGCCCCGGGAGTACGGGCGGACCAGCCCGGAGTGCAGGGTGAAGGCGTTCATCGGACCGGCCATCCCGTCGTCGTACATCGGGACCGAGAAGTGGATCGGCTGCGTGTCGGGCACATCGAGGTCGGGACGGGAGCGCCAGAACTGGTGGGTCTGGGTGACGGACCAGTCGGACTCGGGGTGCTCGATCGTGCGTCCCGTGGCCTCGGCGATGACCGGGGCCAGCAGATGGTCGTGGAGGTTCTCCCCGACCCCGGGCAGGTCATGGACCACCGGGACCCCGACCTCGGACAGGTGCCCGGCGGGACCGATGCCCGAGCGCAGCAGGATCTTGGGCGAGTCGAGCGCTCCGGCGCACAGGATCACCTCGTCCGCGCGGATCTCCTCGGGCGTGCCGTCCGGGTCGCCGAGAGGCACGACGGCCACGCCGACCGCGCGGCCGTCCTCGACCAGGACCTTCTGCACGAGCACGCCGGTGCGCACGCTCAGCCGCGGATGGTCCGCCACCGGCTTGACGTAGGCCATCCAGGTGTTGAAGCGCTTCCCGTCCCGAACGTTGACCTGCTGCTGGGAGACGCCGTCGAGCGTGCCGGCGTTGTAGTCCTCCTTGTGGGCCACGCCCAACTGCTCGGCGGCCTCGATGATCGACTCGAAGATCGGGTTGAGCGGGTAGTCCTGCACCACGGGTACCAGGCCTTCGGTGCCGCGGCTCTCGTCCGGCACCGCGCCGGTGGGCGGGACGTAGGTCTCCAGCGCCGTGAACCACGGCAGCACGTCGGCCCAGGACCACCCGGGGCACCCGTCGGCGGCCCAGGCGTCGTAGTCCTGGGCCGCTCCGCGCACCCAGATGGTGGCGTTGAGGGCGTGGGAGCCACCGAGCACCCGGCCGCGAGGCCAGTGGATCACCCGGCCGTCCGCGTGTTTCTGGGGCACGGTGAAGTAGTCCCAGTCCTCGGCGGAGTGCCACAGCTCGCCCAGGCGGGACACGGAGTGGATGGCGGGATTGCGGTCATGGTCGCCGGCCTCGAGAAGGGTCACCTCGTGGCCGGCGTCGAGGAGGCGGCGGGTCAGGATGCTGCCGGCGGTGCCGGCGCCCACGACGATGTAGGTCTTGGTCGATGTGCTCATGGGATCAGTGTGACGGCGGCCACACACGTACGACTTGTCCGGGTGCGCAGACCCCTTGACCATGAGCGCGGCCGTGGCGGCGGAGATCCCGCACTCTGCGTCAAGAACCGTGCCCTCACGGACAAGGCGCCCCGGTGTGGTGTGCGTCACGATGGGAGCAGCATCGACCCGTTCCACCGAAGGAGCCCACCGTGACCACGACGACGACCACCCCGATGACGCCCTCCCCCGTTCCCGCGCTCACCTACGACGAGCTGCTCGCGGCGATCACCGCTCCCGACGGCCGGGAGATCCTCGACCCGGCCACCGGGGAGCTGGTCGGCCGTGTCCACGAGTCCACCGTCAAGGATCTCGAGCAGGCGTTGGCCCGGGCCCGGGGAAAGCAGCCCGAGTGGGCCGCGGTCCCGGACGCCGAGCGGTCGGCACTGTTGCTGCGGGCCGCCGACGCCGTCGAGGCGAACGCCGCCGCCCTGGCCGAGCTGCTCTCGCGCGAGCAGGGCAAGCCGGTGCAGAACGGGCCCAACGCCCTGTTCGAGGTCGGCGGCGCGGTCGGCTGGCTGCGCGCCACGGCGTCGCTGCCCCTGGAGCCCGAGACGCTCTTCGACGACGAGTCCGGGAAGGCGGTCCTCAGCTACGAGCCCATCGGGGTCGTCGGGTCCATCAGCCCCTGGAACTGGCCGATGATGATCTCCGTCTGGCAGATCGCCCCGGCCCTGCGCATGGGCAACACCGTGGTGGCCAAGCCCTCCGAGTACACTCCGCTCTCCGTCCTGGGGCTGGCGCACGTCCTCAACCAGGTCCTGCCCGAGGACCTGCTCACCGTGGTGGCGGGCGGTCGGGAGGTCGGCGAGGCGCTGTCCCAGCACGCCGGGGTGGACAAGCTGATGTTCACCGGCTCCACGGCCACCGGCAAGGCCATCATGCGCTCGGCCGCGGACTCCCTCACCCGCCTGACGCTGGAGCTCGGCGGCAACGATGCCGGCATCGTGCTGCCGGACGCGGACCCGCAGGCCATTGCCGAGGGGCTGTTCTGGGGAGCGTTCATCAACACGGGCCAGACCTGCGCCGCGCTCAAGCGTCTCTACGTCCACGAGGACGTCTACGACGCCGTGTGCGAGGCCCTCACCGAGGTCGCCGCGGCCATGCCGATGGGCGAGGGACGGGACGAGAAGAACGTGCTCGGCCCGCTGCAGAACAAGGCTCAGTACGAGATCGTGTCCGATCTCGTGGAGCAGGCCAGGGCAGGCGGGGGCCGGGTGCTGCTCGGCGGTGATCCCGTCGAGGAGCAGCCGGGGTACTTCTATCCGGCGACGCTCGTGGCCGATCTCGACGACGACAACGCCCTCGTGGTCGAGGAGCAGTTCGGGCCCGCGCTGCCGATCGTGAAGTACTCCACCGTGGACGAGGCCGTCCACATGGCCAACCGCCTGGACGTGGGTCTCGGCGCCTCGGTGTGGGGCTCGGACCTCGAGGGGGCGCGCGAGGTCGCCGCCCGGATCCAGGCCGGCACCGTGTGGATCAACAAGCACGGCGCCGTGGACCCGCGCATGCCCTTCGGCGGGATCAAGAGCTCCGGGCAGGGAGTGGAGTTCGGCGTGGAGGGCCTCAAGGCGCTCGGGGTGCCGAAGGTCATCTCCTCCTGACCTGGGCACGTCGACAAGCCGCCCGCACCCCGCGATGATGTAGGTCGCAGACCGACGAGCGGAAGGGGGTCCGGGTGGTGGCAGCAGGAGTGATGGAGCGGGACGCGCCCGGTCCGGCACGTCCTGTGCTCGCCACCTCGGCGACCGACTTCGCCCGCCTGGCCTCCGAGGTGTTCGTGCCGCTGGAGGTGGACACGACCGAGCGCGTCACCTTCCGCGCACAACTGGACCACCGCCCGACCGGCCACGTGGAGATCAGCCACATCCACGCCACCCGGCACGTCGTCGAGCACGACCTGTCGCCCGCCGCAACCAGCGGCTCGGTGAAGTTCGGTCTCCAGCTCGGTGGCACGTGCGTGGTCGAGCAGGACGGCCGGAGTGCCGTGCTGGCGCCGGGGGACATGGTCGTCTACGACACGGACCGCCCCTACCGGCTCGACTTCCCCCAGGAGGCCCGGCTCCTGGTGCTCATGCTTCCCGGCACGGGCCTCGAGCTGTCCCCGAGCGCAGTGGGGTCCGTGACAGCGACCCGGTTCCGCGGGGACGAGGGCGTCGGCGCGCTGGCCGCGGACTTCCTGGGCGGACTCTCCGACCGGATGCACGTGCTGAGCGGCCGCTCCGCCGCTCGCCTGGGGCGCTCCGCAGTGGACCTCGTGGGAGCAGTTCTCACGGAGCGGGCCGAGGACATGGCCGGGGCCGTGGCCGCGGACGCCACGACCGAGGGCCACGAGGCCCTGCGCGCCGTGGCGCGGGCCTTCGTCGAGGACCACCTCGCCGACCCGCAGCTCGGTCCGCCTATGATCGCCACCCACCTGTTCCTCTCGGTCCGGCGCCTGCACGAGATCTTCCAGGGCGAGGAGTACACCCTCTCGGCCTGGATCCGGCACCGGCGCCTCGAGCAGTGCCGCCGGACCCTGCTGGACCCGGGCCACGACCACCGCCCGGTCTCCCGCGTCGGGGCGGCATGGGGCTTCCCCGACGCCGCGCACTTCTCCCGGCTGTTCAAGCAGAAATTCGGAGTGTCCCCTGCGCAGTTCAGGATTGCGACGCGCAGCTGATCACGGATAGGGCAGAGGGTTGCTCAGGGGCCCGAGAAGTGTGTCCAGGGTTTTCGTCGAGCGGCCCGGCAGCCATGACAGTGAAGCTATCCAGCCCACCGGGGGTCTGCGGCCACGTCTCTCCCGCTCAGATCCAGCACCCGCAATCCCACGACCCTCCCCCGCAACTGGTCGGCAGAGGCCAGCATGTTCTGGGTCGACCGACGATGCCTGCACAGCAGCCCCTACCCCAACATCGCTCTCGCGGAGAGTGGCCGGCAGCCGGGCCACATGTACAGCGGAGGCCTCAGCCTGAGTTGGCGCCCAAGGAGGCGACTCTGGCGCAGGCCGCGTTGGGGCCTGTCTCAGCGTGTCGTTTCGGGCAGGGCGTCGGCAGGATCGTGGGTGTCCTCATCGGTCACTGGTCGGGTGTTGAGGGTGATCAGGACCAGTGCTGCGGCGGCGAGAAGGAGCCCGGTGGCCACGGTCAACGCGGTGCCGTATCCGGCGACCAGGGCCTCCCCCGTCGGCAACACCTCGTTTTCGGGGGCGGCGGTGACGGTGGCGGCGATCCCGGCCAGCACGGCCAGGCCCAGGGCGACGCCGATCTGCTGGGCGGAGTTGAGCAGTGCTGAGGCGATGCCGGCCTTGTCCGGGTCGACCCGGTAGACCGCGGCCTGGGTGAGGGTGACCGCCACAGACCCGAAGCCGACGGCGAGGAGGAACATCGCCGGGGCCAGATCCACCCAGTAGTTCGCCTGAACGGTGATCCTCGAGAGCCAGAAGGTCGCCGCGGCGCTGAGCAGCGCGCCGGCGACTGCGATGTAGCGCGGGCCGACGCGCAGCAGCACCGTGGGTGCGGTGCCGGCCCCGACGACGATGCCGACGGCGAAGGGCAGCCAGGAGATCCCGGTGCGCAGCGGGCTGAACCCGAGCACCTGCTGCAGGTAGAGGGTGATGACGTAGAAGGTGCCCATCGGGCCGACAGCGACCAGGAGCATGGTGAGGTAGGCCCCGGAGCGGTTCCGGTCGCGGAACAGGCTCAACGGCACCAGGGGGCTGCGGCTGCGCGACTGCACGAGGGTGAACGCGCCCAGCAGCACCACCCCGGCGGCCACGAGGCCCAGGGCGAGGGGATCGGCGAACCCGTCCTCACCGAACCGGGTGATCGCGTACACCAGGGCGACCATCCCGCCGGTGCCCAGGCCCACCCCCACAGCGCCGAGCCGGCCGGTGTGCTGCTCGGCACCGACCAGGGTGCGGGAGCCCAGGAGGACGAGCAGGCCGATCGGGACGTTGATGAAGAACACCCACCGCCACCCCAGGGTTCCGGTGAGCACTCCGCCCAACAGCAGGCCGACCACGATGCCCAGACCGGACATCGCCCCGTAGAGCGACAGCGCACTGTCGCGCGTCCTGCGATCGGAGAAGGTCGTGGCGATCAGGGCCAGGGCGTTCGGTGCGGTCATGGCCGCCCCGAGGCCCTGCACGGCCCGCGCCACGATGAGCATGGCAGTGCTCTGCCCGAGGCCGCCAAGAAGTGAGGCGATGATGAAGACGGTGATGCCGACCTGCAGGGTGGCCCGACGACCCCACAGGTCCCCGATCCGCCCGCCCAGCAGCAACAGCGCCCCGAAGGCGAGAATGTAGGCGTTGACGACCCACGGCAGGTGCACCGCCGAGACGTCGAGTTCGCGCTGGATGGACGGCAAGGCGATGTTCACGATCGAGTCGTCGAGCACCAGCATCAGCTGGGCGGTGGCGATCACCAATAGCGGGACCAGCCCACCCCGGGAGCCCCTGGAAGTGTCAGGCCGCACGACGGCGGAGGCGGCAGAAGACATCGGAGAACTCCTCAGGACAGGGTGCACGGGAACCACCGCGCCACCACGTGATACCCCCAGGGGCAACACTGCGCCCTACTGTTACCCCAGGGGTATCCACGTCAAACGGGGTGAAGATCAGCGGTCACTGTCCCGGCTCCTCGACAAGGGCATCGCCCCGTCAGTGGACCGCTCAGTCGCAGCCCGGCCTCCCCGCAAGCCCACCCGAGAAAAGATCGTTGACGCGCCTGGGCAGCGACCGCCCGCCCGTCGGAACCGGCGGGGTCACTACCCCGTGCCTGTCGCCTCTGCTCGGAAGCGCGCACGGTACTGCGAGGGTGAGGTCTTGAAGGCGGCCGAGAAGTTCTGGCGCAGTGTGACGGGGCTGCCGATGCCGCATTCAGCCGCGATCGTGTCGATCGGCCGGTCGGTGGTCTCCAGCAGCCGACGGGCCTCCTCCAGGCGCCGCGTCCTCACCCAGGTGGCCGGCGTCGTTCCGGTCGCCGCCCGGAACGCGCGCACGAAGGTCCGCGTGCTCATGTGCGCCGCAGCGGCCAGCACCTCGATCGACAGGGGCTCGCCCAGACGCCGCCCGGCCCAGTCCATGACCCGGGAGATCGCGGTGTCATCGGGCCGGGGAGGCAGTGGGCGCTCGATGTACTGGGCCTGCCCGCCCTCACGGTGCGGGGCGATGACCAGGCTCCGAGCCACCTTGTTCGCCGCGTCGGCCCCGAGGCGTGCCCGGACCAGGTGCAGGCAGGCATCCAGCCCCGATGCGGTGCCCGCCGAGGTGAGGACGTCGCCGTGGTCGATGTAGAGCACCGACTCGTCCAGGGCGAGTTCCGGATGCCGCTGCGCCAGCAGATCGAAGGCCTGCCAGTGCGTGACCGCCGGGCGCCCGGCGAGCAGCCCGGCATCGGCCACCGGGATCGCTCCGAGGCAGAGACCGACGATTGTGGCCTCGGCGGCATGTGCTGCCCTCAGCGTCGCGCGCACCGCCTCACCGGCCGGGCGCCCGTCGAGGAACCACGACGGCATCACCAGGACATCGGCGCTCCCTGCGGCTGTGAGGCCCTGGATGCCCTCGACGCCGTATCCCTCCGCGGTGCGGATCCCGCCGGGACGGTCACCGAACAGGAACGTCTCCCAGTCGCCCAGCCCCTGCCGGGCGACCTCGTCGAAAACCATCTGTGGGACCGAGAGGTGGAACATGGTGATTCCGTCGAAGGCGTAGATCCCGATCCGCATAGGCTCCCCCTCATTCTTGGCGTGATTTCATCGTACGTCGACCTTCACGCCACTGTTGGTTCCTGGCGGGTGCCCACAGGATGGAGGGGTGCTCATCAGCGGTCGCAGCTCCGCGACCGCCACCACCCCAAGGAGTCCCCCATGCCCAGCCCTCAGCGCGCGCTCATCCTCATCGACGTCCAGCAGGACTACTTCGGCGGCGGCCCACTGGAGATCCAGCACCCGCCCCACACCGAGTCCCTCCCCCGCATCGCCCAGGCGATCGACGCGGCCCACGCCTCCGGGATCCCCGTCGTCGCGGTCCAGCACACGATGGGTGACGGCGCGCCGGTGTTCGACCCGACCCAGCCCGGCTTCCAGCTGCGCCCCGAGGTGGCTCAGCGCCGCACCGAGAACTGGAAGACCGTCGTGAAGCAGTACGGCTCCGTCTACGCCGACACCGACGTCTCCACCTGGTTGCGCGAGCAGGGAGTCGACACCGTCACGCTCGTCGGATACATGACGAACAACTGCGTCCTCGCCTCGGCCGTCGAGGGCGAGGCCCTCGGCTTCACCACCGAGGTGCTCGCGGACGCCACGGGCGCGGTCAACCTCGCCAACGACGCCGGCTCCGCCGACGCCGAGACCGTGCACACCACGCTCATGACCCTGCTGCACTCCAACTGGGCCGCCGTCGCCTCGACGGACGCCTGGGTCGAGGCCCTGAACACCCGGCAGCTCCTGCCTGGCAGCGACCTGGGCAGCTCCGCCGTCGCAGGCGCCCAGCAGCACGCCACCGTCGCCTGACGTTCCGCCTGAGGGCGTAGCCCGCGCACTGATCGCCACTGTCATCCCGCAGGGCGCCTCCTTCGAACATTGGGAGGCGCCCTGCCGACGTAGAGACTTCCGTCGAGATGCGGCGAGACCTCGATCGTGCTCCGGGGACCGGCGTCGGATGGACTGTCCGATCTCCGAAGAGGAGAGCGCCTCGACATCCACCAGTTCGGGTTCCCGACGTACAGCGGCATCGTCGTGGCGCCAATGCCGATGTCCCAGGTCGTGTGGATCCGCGACCCCAGAACCGGAAACGGAAAATGCTGAGCGCCTACGACCGCCAGCTCCGCCACCCCTGCCGCCCCTGAGACGTCAGATGACCGGCCTATATCGGGGCCATGGGTAAAGCCGGAGGGTCCGAGCTGCTCCGGCACCCGCTGCCCACGGTTGAACCCGCGCTGCCCGCTCCCTGCGGGTCGAGCCAACATGCGGTGCTCCACTGTCCTCGGCCCCTTCGCTGACCTGCAGGGGACTCGCGCGAGGAAGAGTCGCCCAGGCCACCACGTGCTTCGCGGAAGACCTCTTCAATGAGCCATGGTTCATAACATTAATACGTACTAGTGTGATGGACGACACATCTCTTCCTCTGCTATGTGCTGTCGACACGCACACCCAGAACAGTGAGGAACCACCTATGAAACTCGGACTCATCACCGACTCCGTCAGCCATCTGCCGTTCGAACAAGCCCTGGACCTGGCCCGGACCCTGGGGTTGAGCTCCGTCGAGGTGGCTACCGGCAACTGGTCCGAGAGTCCCCATGCCGATCTGCCCGCCCTGGTCTCCTCAGCCCAGGCCCGAGCCGAGTTCACCGGGATGATCGCCGACCGCGGGCTGAGTCTCAGCGCGCTGACCGCCAACGGCAATCAATTGCACCCCGTCAGCGGACCCGATCAGGACCGGGTGGTCCGCGACACCATCAGTGTTGCCAGTGAGTTGGGCGCCCCCACCGTCGTGTTGATGTCCGGGCTTCCCGGAGCTCGCGGTGACGCGACCCCGAACTGGATCACCTCCTCCTGGCCGCCGGAGAACCTCGGGGTTCTGGATTATCAGTGGAATGAGGTCGCGCTTCCCTACTGGCGGGAGCTGGCTGCCTTCGCCCGGGACAAGGGCGTCCGGCTGGCCGTGGAGGCCTGCGGTGGTCAGCTGGTTCACAACGTCTCCACCCTGTTGCGGCTGATCGACGCTGTCGGTGACGACGTTGTCGGCGCGAACCTCGATCCCTCCCACTTGATGTGGATGGGTGCTGACATCCCCGCCGTCATCCAGGCGCTGGGATCTTCGATCACGCATGTGCATGCCAAGGACATTCGTATCAACAAACCCGTTGCCTCCCGGGATGGGTTGTTGGACACGGTGCCGATGGAGCAGGCGGCTGACAGGGCCTGGAACTACGTCACCCTCGGGCTGGGACATCCGGACGGGGCTGCCTTCTGGGCCGACTTCGTCTACCACCTTCGCTCGGTGGGCTATGACGGAACGCTCAATATTGAGCACGAGGACACCTTGGTCAACTCCATCGAAGGTGTCACCCGGGCCGCCAGCATGCTGAAGCAGGTCGTCCTGGTCGAGGCCCCCGACTGGCGGCCTGCCAGCATCTGAAGCAAGGGACTGCCGCACGATCAGGTGACACCTGATCGTGCGGCAATCCCTTTGGTGGTCACTGCGGATCGGGTTGCTGACCGCCGAAAAGATGGCCCACCCGGATCGACCTGGCCAACGTGATTGTCGATGGCATGGAGATCTTCCACCACCGTCAACGGCGTCACTCACGGCTGAGTTACGAACCCCCGGTCACCCACGACCCGCCGGCCATGCCCGCCCGACCGACAGGCCCCGGAGGGTCAGGGAGCCGTGGGGCAGGTCACTTTGACCTGCCCCACGGCTCCGGCGGATCGAGCTCTGGGCAGCAGAGCTCTGGGATCAGGACCGGTGGACGTCAGCCGGCTTGGCGACCTGGTAGATCGCTCCGGTGGAGACGTCCTCCTCGAGGTCTTCGAGGGAGCGGGCCCGGGTCTCGGGGACCTGGGTGGCGACGAAGATCAGGGCCACCACGCCGATGCCCGCGAAGAGGAAGAACGTGCCCGAGATCCCGACCGTGCCCACCAGGGTCGGGAAGTACAGGGCTAGGAAGCCGTTCATGGTCCATCCGAAGAACACCGAGATGCCGATGCCCAGTCCGCGCATGTGCAACGGGAAGATCTCCGCCAGCCACACCCAGACGGCGACGTTCAAGAACGTCTGCATCGAGAGCACGAATGCGACCACGAGGATCAGGATCACGATCGGGCGGGCGGGGTTGCCCTCGGGAAGCAGGTTGCCGGCGATCCCGATCAGCAGGTGGCAGGTCGTGGTCAACGACAATCCGATGATGAAGGTCTTGCGCCGGTCGAGCCGGTCCATGTTGTACAGGGCGATGATTCCGCCGATCACGGCCACGACACCGAAGGCGATGTTGGCCAGCACGGCCTGCTGCTCTGTCATCCCGGACTCCTCCAGAATGCGGGTGCCGTAGTACATCACCGAGTTGATGCCGGTCAGCTGCTGGGTCATGGACACGCCGATGCCGACCAGGATGATCCGTCGCAGCCACTTGTTCGTCAGGACCGCCTTCAGCCCGACCTGGTGCGTCTCGATCTCCATGGCCGCGACGTGCTCGATCTCCTGCAGCTCGGCTTTCGCGCGATCGGACGGACGGACCGTCTCGAGCACTGCCAGGGCTTCGTCGTACCGGCCCTTCTCGGTGAGCCAGCGCGGGGATTCGGGCATGCGCAGCATCCCGATGAACAGGGCGATCGCCGGCACTGCCGAGACGGCGAACATGATGCGCCACACGCCCTCCACGACGTCGCCGAGCGTGACGGCGATGATCGCGTTCATGACGAAGGCGGAGAGCTGTCCGAACACGATCGCCAGTTCGTTGCGGCCGGTGATCGACCCGCGGATCTCGTAGGGGGCGAGCTCGGCCAGATACACCGGCACCACCGTGGAGGCTCCACCGACGGCCAGGCCGATCATGATCCGCCCGCAGACCAGGACCGTGAACCCCGTCAGGGAGAACGTTCCCGGCTCCGGGGACGCCGGGGAGAAGACCACCAGCAGGGTACCGAGGAAGAACAGCACCGCCAGCAGGATGATCGTCTTGCGCCGGCCCCAGCCATCCGAGACCCGGCCCCAGACCAGGGCCCCGACCGCCGCCGCGAAGATCAACGAACTGACCACCACCCCCAACTGGATCAGGTTCAAGCCCAGGTCCTGGGCCATCGGCCCCTCGGCGCCGTTCGTCACACCGGTGTCGTAGCCGAACAGCAGCCCGCCCAGGCAGGCCACGACCGAGATCAATCCGAGCCGCTTGCGATGCGGCCCACTGGTCAGCGGTGGAAGGGCGACCCGACTGTCGCCCGGAGAGTGGTGAGACATGTGGACTCCTTGGTTGAGGACCTGATGAAGCAGGTGTGGATCGCGTATGGCACCGGTCCGATGATGGGTCGTTCGTCATGCTGGCTTCGCGGTTCGGCCAAGGAGGCAGAACGCTGCGCGGTGCTGTGGCGGGTGCAGGTGGAGTGCGGTTCGATCGTCCGGGTCATCAGGCGGTGACTCCGGTGGGTGGCCGCCCCGAGGGGCGTGGAGCGACCGTCGGCCAACCTCTGCTACACCGTGGCGGGCGCATGAGGGCGCACCCACTGGTGGGGAGAGGTGACGTAGGTGCCGACTCGTCGTGTGCGGATCACCAGACCGGCATCGGCCAGGCGTGCCAGTGCGCTGCGCACGGTGACGCGGCCGACATGCAATCGGGCCGCCAGCTCGATCTCGTTGTCGAGCCTGGTGTCGGGCGCCAGAGCCCCGCTGCGGATAGCACCCTCCAGGGCCAGAGCGAGCTGGTGATAGAGGGGAACCGGGGAGTTCCTGTCGATCGGCAGGGACAAGGGTGCGGCCATCAGTGGTTCCGAAAGGTGCGTGCGGGGCGGGGTGGGAACATGTCGTGCGGTCACGAAGATCTCCTTCCACGGCAGGGTGGCTGCGCCTCAGTGCACTGCTTCAGCTCGCCCCTGAGTTTGTGTTGCCGATCACACTAGTACGTACTAGTGTTTCTGCCAAGGGTTTGTCAGGACATGTTGAGGACATCGTTCCCGGGCAACCCCGTCCGCGCTCCAACCCTGATGTGAAGGAGAATCCCGTGTCCGAGCCCCGCACCTTGAACATCGGTCTGATCGGCGCCGGCCGGATCGGTTCCAGCCACGCCGAACTGATCACGCGCACCGTGCCCAACGCCCGACTGCTCGCGATCGCCGATCCGGTCGAGGGCGCCGCGGCGCGCCTGGCCACCGCGCTGCACGTGCCTGCCGCCTACACCGACCCGGCCCAGCTGCTGGCCGACCCGGAGATCGACGCGGTGGTGATCACCGCCCCGGCCCGCTTCCACACGGCCCTGGTGGAACAGGTCGCCGCGGCGGGCAAGGCAATTTTCTGCGAGAAGCCGGCCGGAATGACCCTGGAGGAGATCGACCGGGTCCACCAGGCCGTCGAGACCCATGGCGTGCTGTTCCGAATCGGGTTCAACCGCCGCTTCGCCGACGGCTTCCCGCAGGCGAGGGCCATGATCGGGGCCGGGCGGATCGGCACCCCGCAGCTGCTGCGCTCGATCACCCGGGACCCGGGATTGGCGAACCCGGCGGCCGTCGCCCCGTGGACGATCTTCCTGGAGACGCTGATCCACGACTTCGACACCTTGAACTTCCTCAACCCCGCCGCGCGAGCGGTGCGGGTGTATGCGGTGGCCGATGCCCTGGTGGCCCCGGACTACCGGGACGCCGGGCTGCTGGACACCGCGGTGGTCACGATCCGCTACGACAACGGGGCGATCGCCACCGCCGAGGCCAACTTCGCCGCCGCCTACGGCTACGACACCCGGGCGGAGGCCTTCGGTTCCGCAGGCATGGTCACCGCAGGCGATCTGGCGGCCTCGAGCATGCGCTACTACGGGCCCGAGGGCCTCGCCGCCGACACGGTGCGCGCCGACACCCAGTCCATGCGCGGCGCCTACACCGCCGAGCTGCAGGCCTTCACCGACACCGCCCTCGGGCACCTCGCGCCGGGCCCGGGGGTGGAGGCCGCCCGCGATGCGCTGCGGATCGCGCTGGGCTGCATCGAGTCCTGCCGTACCGGCGCCCCGGTGGCTCTGGACCCGGTGGGGGCCACCCGGTGAGCCGCTTCACCCTGGCGGCCAACGCCGAGATGCTCTTCACCGACCTCCCCTTCGAGCAACGCGTGCGGCGGCTGCACGAAGCTGGCTTCGAGGTCGAGATCTGGGACTGGACCACCAAGGACCTGCCCGTCCTGGCCGCCACCGGGGCCCGGTTCGGCTCGATGACCGGCTACGTGCGCGGGGCCCTCGTGGACCCGGACGGGGCGGCCGAACTCCTGCGGACCGCCGAGGACTCCCTGCAGGCCGCCGAGGTGATCGACTGCCCCCGGCTCAACGTCCACGGCACCGGCCTCGACCCCCAGGGGCTCCCGGTGGTGCCGCACGAGGTCGTGACCGGGGCGGACTGGCTGGCCGCGGCCCGCACCCTGGAGCACCTCGCCGGGCTGGGAGAGCGCCACGGGCGGGTGTTCACCCTGGAGAACCTCAACACCGCCCTCGACCACCCCGGGGTGCCCTTCGGGGCCGCCGGGGACACCCTGGCCCTGGTCGCGGCGGTGGACAGCCCGCACCTGCGGCTGAACCTGGACCTCTACCACGCCCAGATCGGGGAGGGGAACCTGGTGGAACTGTGCGCCCGGGCTCTTCCGTATATTGGAGAGATCCAGGTCGCCGACGTGCCCGGCCGCTGCGAGCCCGGCACCGGGGAGATCCACTACCCGAAGGTGGCCGCCGCCCTGGCCGAGACCGGATACGAAGGAGTGATCGCGATGGAGGCCTTCGCCGCCACCGACCCCGAGGTGGCGCTGGAACGTTTCCGGGACGCCTTCACCGTGCCCTGCCCGTGACCACTGACGCTGCGGGCCGCGACACCCCCGGCCGCCCCTCCGGGCGTCGCGTGACCATGCGCGACGTGGCGCGGGAGGCCGGGGTGTCCCAGCCGCTGGTCTCGATCGTCTTCCGGAATGTTCCCGGGGCCAGTGAGGAGACCCGCGCCCACGTGCTGGCCGTGGCCGAGCAGCTGGGCTACCGCCGCGACGAACGGGCCCGTCTGCTGCGCCAGGGACGCTCCCGGCTGCTGGGGGTGGCCTTCGAACCGGTGCAGCCCTTCCACGGGGAGATCCTCGACGGCCTCCACACCGCCGCCCAGGAGCGGGGCTACGACATGGTGCTCTCGGCCGTCACGCGCCACCGGGATGAGGGCGCCGCCCTCGAGGCGCTGCTGCGCGACCGGTGCGAGGCGCTGGTCCTGCTGGGCACCGCCCTGCCGCAGGACCGGCTGGAGCAGATCAGTGCGACCCTGCCGGTCGTCCCGGTCACCCGCGCCTTCGACGCGCAGGCCTTCGACAGCGTGGCCACCGACGACCACCGCGGCGCGGTCCTGGCCGTGGAGCACCTCCTCGGCCTGGGGCACCGGCGCATCGCCTACGTCGACGCCGACCGCGAGGCCGGCGGGGCCCGGCGCCGGGCCGGCTACCAGGACGCCATGACCACCGCGGGCTTGGGCGAGCAGCTGCTGATCGTGCCCGGGGCCGCCTCGGAGGCCGGCGGTGCCGCCGCGATCACCGGGCTCCTGGCCCGGGATCCCGCCCCGACCGCCGTCATCGCCTTCAACGACCGCTGCGCCGTCGGAGTGATCAGCCAGGCCCGCCTCCTGGGCCGGTGCGTGCCCGGGGATCTGTCGGTGGTCGGCTTCAACGACTCCGAGCAGGCCTCCCTGCCCTACCTCGACCTCACCACCCTCGCCCAGGACCCCCGCCTGCTCGCCCGCACCGCCGTGGACCTGGCGCTGCGCCGCCTCGACGCCACCGCGGAGGACACCGCCGTGACCGGCGAGCACGTCGTGCTCCCCGCCCAGCTCGTCACCCGCACCAGCACCGCACCCGCCGGCCGCTGAGAGGCCTGCTCACCATGCCGGCACCACATCTGGTGACGCACCTCAGGGCGCCTCGTCCGGGTGCAGGTAACGGTATCGACCCTGGAAATACACAAGAGGTTCGCGCACGGGCTGGGTGGCCGGGCTCATCTCGATGACCCTGCCCAGGACGATGAGGTGGTCACCGGCGTCGTGCTCGGCCCAGATCTCGCAGTCGAGCCACATCAGGGTGTCTTCCAGGACCGGGTTGCCCGCCCGGGTCGAACCCCATCGGATGCCCGCCCACTTGTCGGTACCCTGGCGGGCGAACTGGTTCGAGACCCCTTGCTGGAGATGCGAGAGGACATTCACCGCGAACCTCCCGGTCTGCCCGATCCGGGGGTAGGTGGTGGAGGTCTTCATGACACTGAAGGAGATCAGCGGCGGGTCGGTGGAGACGCTGTAGAAGGACTGACAGGTGAACCCCATCGGGCCGTGCTCATCACTGGCGGTGATGATCGTGATCCCGGAGGCATAGAGCCCGAGGGCGTCGCGAAAGGCCCGGGGATCGATGTCCTGCCGGTCGACTGCTGTGTGCATGGTCGGGGTCATCGGGCCGGGTCCGTGAGCCGGGGGTCCAGCCCGTACTGGGCGTGGGCACCGAGGTTCTCGCGCAGGGTGGGGCCTTCGTAGTCGTGGTGGTAGAGTCCGCGCTCCTGCAGGATGGGCACGACCTCGTCGACGAAGGTGTCGATCCCGTCTTCGTAGACGTCGATGGAGACCCAGAAGCCGTCGGCGGCCCCGGCCTCGAACCACTCCTGCAGGTGATCGGCCGTCGCGGAAGCAGGACCCACCGGTGTGGGGTGGTAGTCGATGACCCCGTGAGCGAGGACGTCGCGGATGGTCCACCCTTGCCGGGCGACCTGCAGGGCGCGCGAGGAGCGGGGATCGAAGGGGCTGGGTCGGGCGGCCGCCAGCTGGGCGGCGCTCAGCGCCCGGTCCAACTGACTGACCTCCAGATCCAGTCCCAGCATGGACCCCAGGTACGGGACACGGGCCGGGAACGTGTGCTCACCCAGGGCCACGCGGCGGTCCAGGGCGGCGCGCTTGGTGTGACCGATGGCCGGCATCACCCCGGCGAAGAACTTCACCTCATCAGGGTTCCGTCCGGCCCGGCGCGCCGCGTCACGGATCGCCTCACGCTGGGCCCGGGCGTCCTCGATGGTGAACACCGCCCCGATGACCGCACTGGCGTACCGGCCGGCTATCTCGAGTCCGTTCTCCCCGCCGCCGGCGGAGAAGATCACCGGCTGGCCCTGCTCCGAGGGCGGAATGGGCAACGGCCCCTGGGAGGCGACGTGCTCCCCGCCCAGGTTGATCGCCTGGATCTTGCCCGGGTCGGCGAAACGCCCGGTAGCGGGGTCCTTCAGCCAGGCGTCGCGCTGCCAGCTGCCCCACAGCGCCTGGGTGATCTGGATGGTCTCGTGGGCGCGCTGGTAGCGCTGCGGGCGAGCGGCGATCTGCCGGCCGAAGTTGGCCGCCGATGCAGAATCGCTGGTGGTCACCGCGTTCCAGCCGGCCCGGCCGTGGCTCATCACGTCCAGGGCCTTGAACTGCCGGGCCAGGTTGTAGGGCTCGTTGAAGGTCGTGGACCCGGTGGCCACCAGCCCGATGCGCTGGGTGCCCCGGGCGATCGCCGCCAGCGTCATCAGGGGTTCCAGGGTGAGCATGGGCGCCTCATGTTCCAGGTTGCCGCTCATGGCCAGGAAGTCGGGCAGGAACAGGAACGCGAACTTCCCGCGTTCGGCGGCCTGGGCGTAGCGCACCTGGGCATCGAAGTCGGTGTAGTTGGACGGGTCCACCCTGGGGGCCCGCCAAGCGGCGGGCTGGGAGCCGTAGCCGTTGCCGAGCTGCATGCCGAGGATCATCTGCGGGCTGGTCATCGAGAATTCTCCGGTGAGAGGGAACTTAAACGGAATGTTTCTCCGCTTGCTGTCCCAAAGATACGGAGACTGTCTCCACATTGTCAACGGGGCGGAACCCCCGGTCCGGAGAGGCAGATGAGCGTTGGGCCACCGCGGGGAGGGATGTCGCGGGCGAAGGAGTGGGCAACCGTGCCCACATCCGGGCGACGGCCCGGCGCCGCCCCCGCCCCCACAGGGCTGGCGCCTCGTTCCCGACGATTGCCAGGAGGACCGGTGTGCGGGGTGGCACGTTGTCGTGAGCACCGAGGCGACTCCACAACCACACCCCGCCCCCACCCCCGTGCCATGCCGGTGCCCCCGTCCTCAATCGGCGCGGTTCGGAGGAAAGACGCCGGGGCTGCGGATGAGGCCTCATTCACCACCCTGTGCATGATCGTCCGGGCTGGGCATCCCCGCGACGCACGCCCGACCCAAGGGTGGGCCGGGCGGTCATCACCGTCGTTACCGTCGTTACCGGCAGGCGGGTGCGCCACCGGGTCCGGGTCAGAAAGTGCGCTCGGCCACCCGCACCCGCGGCGCCCCCTCGAGCGCGAAGGCCAACCGGGCGGCGGTGACGGGGGAGGCAGGGGCCTCGAGCAGGCGCTCATCGGGGGTGGCGGGATCGGCGAGGTAGAGGCGGGTGTAGGCGGCGGCCTCGGGCTCGAACCGCCAGCTCTCGGTCAGGGCGCCGGCGTCGAGGGTGTCGAAGCCGAGCCGGTCGATCAGTGCCGTCACCTGGGCCTTCGCCGCGGCGTCGTTGCCCGCCATCGGCAGGGCGGTGCGGTCGGGGGATCCGGCGGGGCGAGCCAGGGCGGGGATGTGATGGGCGAGGATGTTGTTGAACGCCTTGACCAGCCGGGCTCCGGCGACGTGGCGCTGGACGAGCTCACTGGTGGTGACCTCCTCCGCGTCGAGGACGGGGATGCGCCCGTCGCGGAACGGGTAGTAGTTGCTGGTGTCGACCACCGTCTTACCTTCCAGCAGCTCCGCCGGGAGGGCGGTTGCCGCGGTCAGCGGCACGGACAGCACCACGAGCTCCCCGGCGTCGGCCGCCTGCTCGACGGCGCCGGCGGTGGCCAGCGGGCCCAGCTCGGCGACGAGTTCGGTGAGGGTTTCGGGGCCGCGGGAGTTGGCGATGACGACCGGGGTGCCGGCCGCCACTGCCAGGCGGGCGATGGCCGCGCCGATGTTTCCGCTGCCGATGATGCCAAGAGTGGGCATGACAAGTCCTCGTTCTGGGATAGGTGGGACGGAGTGAGGTTTGTGACGTCCGCTCGGGCGCACGTCCCGTCGTGGCGGTTCACGACGTGCCGGCGGGCCGATGCCTGAGCGCCATCACGGACTCCGCGGCTGTTGTCGCTTCGTCCTGAGGAGCATCGCGCTCAGCGCTGGGCTGCGCGGGCGCCCCTGTGGCTGCTGGTGCCGGTCAGGTCGCCGGGGTGTTGTCGGGGCGGGGTGTGGCCCAGCCGGAGCGGATCATCTCGCGCACGGCCTGGGTCGAGGCCTCGTCTGCCATGGCGGCTCCGCGCACCCAGGCCGTGGCCAGGGCGGCCAGGAACAGGTCCTGCCCACGCACCCACGACCGGGCGGTGCCCTCGCACTGGGCCGCATTGAGGAACTCCTCGGTGGTCGCGATGAAGCCCTGGCAGGTGATCGCCAGGGGGGAGGATTCCTGGGACAGTGCAGCCCGCAGAGGATCGGGCAGCCCGTCGAAGGCGGTCACCCACTCTCCCAGCGCGTCCAGCCAGTGCTCCAGAGCCACCGCCGAGTCGGTCTCCTGCCGGAGGGCCTCGCGCTGGGCCTCCAGCTCCTCGTTGCGGGCCTGCAGCAGGGCAGCCAGCAGGGCGTCGCGGTTGGGGAAGTGCCGGTAGAGGGTCCCGGCCCCGACACCGGCCCGCTTGGCCAGGGCGTCCAGGGACCCGGTGATGCCGGCCTCGGCAAAGAACTCCTCGGCGACTTCGAGGATGCGTGTGCGGTTGCGTCGGGCGTCGGTGCGCGGCCTGCGTGCGCCGGTCTCTGCCTCGGTCATGGTCCGGTTCCTCTCCTCGATTAAGTGGAGACTATCTCCGTATAGTCGCCGAAGGCAAGTGTGAACCCCACAGCCAGTACTCGAGGTGCTCCACTCGGCACGCCCCACACTCAACCTTCAGCCGAATCCCCCCCACCTCCGCACTGCACCACGCCCGAGGACTCGATCGAGAATCCGTAGCGCGCAGTCCGCAGGTGACCCACACCCTGACACCTACCGCTGCGCCGTCACCCCCATGCCCCAGTCGCCACCCCAGCCGTGGTGACAATGGCGGGCGCGATGGGGACGGCCACTTGCCAAAGGGAGACACTCTCCGGTTTACTGATGTGGAGGCGCCCTCCGTTTGAGGATACGCCCATCCCTCGCCGTCGACCACAGGACCCGGTCTGCCCGGAACCCTCCGGGAGGCTGAGCCCACCGCATCAGAAAAGAGCCCCCGATGACTACCCGCCAGGCGTCGATCGACCCACAGCCCGATACCGGCCCCCACGTCTTGGCCAATTCGCCGGGCGCCGGTGCGCCCGACAAGCTCGCCCCCGGTGATGGCCTCGTCCTGGGGCTGCTGATGGCCTCGACCTTCATCGTGCTGCTGAACGAGATGCTGCTGGGGGTTGCGCTGCCCACGCTCATCGAGGAGCTGGCGATCACGGCGTCGACCGGGCAGTGGCTGACCACCGGCTACCTGCTCACCCTGGCCGTCCTGATCCCTGCCACCGGCTTCGTGATGCGCAAATTCCCTCTGCGCACCATCTTCCTGACCGCGATGTCCTTGTTCGCTCTGGGAACGGTGCTTGCCGCCCTCGCCCCCGGCTTCGGGGTCCTGTTCACCGGCCGGATCATCCAGGCCGTGGGCACCGCCGTCTTCCTGCCGCTGCTGATGGCCACCACCATGCGACTGGTCCCGGCGGCCCGCCAGGGCCGGATCATGGCGCTGGTCGTGATCGTCTCCTCCGCCGCACCGGCCCTGGGCCCCGCAGTCTCCGGGCTGGTGCTGTCGCAGCTGAGCTGGCGGTGGTTGTTCATCCTCATGGTGCCGATCGCGCTGATCGGGCTGGTGCTGGGCGCGGTGAAGCTGCGCAACGTCACCACACCGGAACCGGTCACCCTCGACGTCCTCTCGCTGGTCCTCTCGGCGGTGGGGTTCGGTGCGCTGGTCTATGGGCTGGCCACCATCGGGGAATCTACCTCGGGCCACACCCCTGCCCCCCCTTACCTGCCGATCCTTGTGGGCGTCCTCGGCGTCGCAGCGTTCGTCCTGAGGCAGCGGGCGCTCCAGCGCACCGACGACGCGCTGCTGGACGTGCGGATCTTCGCCGTGAGGTCCTTCACCCTGCCGCTGCTGGTGATGCTTGCGCTGACCATGACCGCCTTCGGCACGGGAGTCGTCTTCCCGCTGCTGCTGAGCAGTGTCAGCGGCTTGGGCACCTTGCAGATCGGCCTCTTCCTCGTGCCCGGTGGCATCACGATCGCCGTCGTGTCGGCCATCGGCGGGCGGCTCTACGACCGTCTCGGCCCCCGACCCCTGGCGATCCCCGGAGCGCTCATCGTGGCCGCCTCCCTGTGGTTCCTCAGCCGCCTCGATTCCGGCACGGCCGTCTCCACTCTGCTCATCGCCTACATCACCATGATCATCGGCCAGGCCCTGATGTGGAGCCCGCTGACCACGGCCGCGCTGTCGGCGCTGCCCGCCCACCTCTACCCCCACGGCAGCGCAGCTTTCGGCACCATCCAGCAGCTCGGTGGCGCGGCAGGCACCGCGGTTCTCGTCTCCGCCTACACCCTCGGATCCAGCGCACACGGCACCGGGCCCCTGGGCCTGGCCCAGGCCGTCGCCGCCGCCCAGGCCGCCTTCACCGCCGCGGCCGTCATCGCCTCCGTCTCGGCTCTCGCCACCCTGTTCGTGCGCCGCCCCCGATCGGTCGACCCGCGCACTCCCTCAGAACCCACACCCGGCGACTCGGCGGCAACGGCCTGACCCACAGCCCCTCGCCCCCATCGGGGCATCCACCTGCAGCAAGGAGACAGACCATGAAGATCGGCGTCCTGGGCACCGGGCACATCGGCACCACCCTGACCCAACGGTTGAGCGCAGCCGGACACGACGTGAAGGTCGCCAACTCGCGCGGGCCCGAAACGATCGGGCCCGAGGCGTTGGCCTCAGGCGGACGCGCGGTCCTGGCGGCAGAAGCCGTGGTGGGCGTCGACGTCGTGATCCTCTCCGTTCCCCTGCACCGTCTTCCGCAGCTCACGCCGCTGCTCACCGGTGTGCCGACGGGCACCGTGGTCATCGACACCTCGAACTACTATCCGCAGCGCGACGGCAGGATCGAGGCCATCGAGGCCGGTCAGGTCGAGAGCCTGTGGGTGGTTGAACAGTTGGGACGACCGGTGGTCAAGGCGTGGAACGCCATCGGCTCCCATTCCTTCGCAGCCAAAGACAAGCCGGCGGGCGGCACGGACCGCATCGCCATCCCCGTGTCAGCCGATGACGACCACGACCGAGCCGTAGGCATGACCCTCGTCGAGGCCACCGGCTTCGACGCCTTCGACGCGGGCCCACTGGCGCAATCGTGGCGCCAGCAGCCGGGCACCCCGTGCTACTGCACCGACCTCACCCTCGAAGAGATGCCGGACAAGTGGTCTGCAGCGGACGCGAGGCGATCGCCGAAGCGACGCGACCTGGCCGTCGCAGCCATCCAGGAACGAGTCGGGGACGCCACCACCAACCCCGACGCCGCATACGGCGTGCGCCTCAACCGCGCCCTCTTCATCTGAACCCGCAAAACCTCTCGGCCCTCTCCCTGGCAAACACGATGAAAACCAACCCAAACTGCAACGTCACCCTCGTAGATCGCGACCGGTAGCCGGCCATATGTAAATTGTGTTGGTTTGGGGGTGGCTCCACCTGCTCATTGTCGGGGCGGTCTGCGTGGTGGCTGCCGTCTCCGACATGCTCGCGGGGCAGGTCATTGGCGATGCTGACGAGATCGTCCGCTCGGGCGGTGATGTTCACCAGCATGGTTACTGGCGCCGCCGTCACCCTGGGCGAGGGAGCACAGCGCACGCCCCGGGGGGATGAGAACAGGCATTGTCTGCGGTCCTTGCCGTCGGCCGACCAGGGGACGGCCCTTCCCCCGGGGATGATCGTGGTGCTGCCGCTCGATCAGAGGTCGGCCGCTTCAGCGATCCGGGCGACCAGCACGTCGGTCGTTCCGGTTGCGTCCACCACGCGCCAGCCCCTGGTGCGGGCGAGCTCCAGGTAGGCGGTGCGGGCGGTCCGCAGGTAGTCCAGCGACTCGTGATCCTCTCCGCGGCGCAGGATCCGTTGCTGGGCGGTCTGGGCTGGGATGTCGAGAACGACCACCGCGTACGGGCGGATCCACCGGGCCGCCAACCACGGCAGCACGCGCCCCGGGGGCAAGCCTCGGCCCTGGCGCAGCACCAGTTGGCACACCAGGTGACGGTCGATGACCACCAGACCCTCACGGTGGCCGGCCGGAACCTGGGACACCGCGACGTTGGCGATGCGCACCACGGTCTCGAACCGGTCCGCCCATCTCACAGGCAGCTCCAGCCCGCAGCGTGCCGAGACGCGGGCCAACCAGCGGCGACCGGAGCGGTTGCGCAGCACGATCGCCGGTCGTCCCGACTCCCGAGCAGCCGCCACCAGCGCTTCCGCCGTGGTCGTCTTGCCGGCCCCGTCGATGCCCAGGAGCACCACTGTTCTCCGACTCCGCCGAGCACGGGCACTGTCAGGCCGGGACCTCCGGCGTTCAGCTTGAGAACAACGCACCGGACCCCCCTTCCTCGACTGCTCCTGTCACTACTGAATGCAGGATCCCATGCTTCCCGCACCGCACCGCGTGTGGGTGGATACCGAGGAGTTCTCGCCCGGTCCGTCGGCAACGCCGGTGGCCGGGGTGCGGCCCGCAACGAAACCCCAACTGCAACAACTACGGCGCGATCGGGTGGCTGTCCGCTGCGCCGGAGGGAACGGTCCTGGAGCCAGAGGCGCACCTCGTAGATCGTTGAGGCGCTCAGGACTCCGATGAGGGCCAGCAACCATCCGAAGGCGAGCCAGCCGATCAACGGCGGGGCGTAGGGTTCGATGATGTCGCCCGGTGGCTCGATGACCCAGGGCCCGAAGTGGATGACGATCAGGAAGATCGCCCCGCCACCGGAGAGGAAGACCCAGGTCCCGGGACCAATGATTCCCGCGCGGGCGAGGACCAGTCCGGTCAGGATCAGCGGGTAGAAGATCAAGCTGACGGTGAAAGCGTTCACCTGTGCCGTAAGCGGCCAACCGACGTAATTGCCACGGATGATGTGGTCGAGGTGGTGGCCCACAGCGAGCACCAGGACGATGACCGGAACCAGCGGTGCGGCCCCCACAGCAGCTCCAGCAAACGGTGCTTGGACACCGGCACCCCCGGGGCCAGCAGCAGGATCTCCAGGACCTGACGCTGACGCGGCCCCCCAAGCTCCTTGGCCGTCAGCACGTGCTCCCCCCGGCGCACCTGCAACGACCCGAGCATCCGCACGGACCACCATGCCTGCCCACCGGCTGGCTCAGTCGAAACCCACCTGACGTCGTTCACCATCTGATCCCCCCAGATACATCAGATTTCCCATGGTGAACTGCGCTGAGCAGGCAATCCATCCGCACTTGTGGGGAATCCGTCTCCACAACAGCGGACACCACCGCCGTGCGGTGGCGTCGGGGACCGGATCTTCGCGCCTGGGTGCCTTCCCCGCCCCACCGCACGGTGGATCGGGGACTGCGCAAGTTACGCCGAGGTGAAGGTGACCTCGACGTCGTTGGGGTTGCGCAGCGCGAGGTAGACCGGGCAGCGGGCCAACCACGCCTGCTGCATCGCCTCCACCTGTTCGGCTGGGCTGGTCGATGACACGGTGATCTCGATGCGCAGCTGCTGCAGATCCGGGGTGGTGCCGTGGACGTCCAGCAGCCCGCCGAGGTTGGTGGTGCAACTGGCTGTGGCGCTGAGCTCGGTGATCTCGACCCCGAGCTGGGGGGCGAGGGTGTCGTGGATGAAGGCCACCGCGCACCCGGCCAGGGCACCGAGCAGATAGGCGGTGGGGCTCGGTGACTCATTGGAGCCGCCGACCGGTTGCGGCAGGTCGGTCTCCCAGCTGAACGGGCCGGCCCCCAGACGGGTGCGGCCCTGCGTCAGCGTTGCTGTCACCTTCGGGGAGATCTGCCCGGCGGCCGGGTCGGCGGTGAACCGCTCGATCGATTCACTCAGGGCGATGTTCATGGCTTCTCCTGATGATCAGGCCGCAACGTCCCACGCCGCGGCGCGAGGTCCTGCACCCACCATGCTAGGACGAGGCCAATACCGTCGAAAGAACGAATCATCCTGATCGGTGTTCTGACGTCACGTTTCGCTTCCTACGGTGATGCCCCCCAGGACCTGCTCCCGCTACGACGACGCACCCCAGGTGTCGTCCCGGCACAGCCTCGACTCACCGACCACCGGCACCGGGTCCGCCTGCCGGACCCACCCAGCCCTCATCCGCACCGGAAGTGCGCCCATATAGGTGGAGGAACCCTCACCGCGAACCAGCCCGCGTGAAACCCAGCCAAGCCTCATCCGACTAACCATGGTTGAGGATGACAGACGGGGCTTAAGACCCGACTCTGTTGTCGTGGGAAGCAGTTAGTGGGCGCGGCGATCCACCTCCGGGTCGTCGTCTTCCCAATCCCGGCACGGAGGGAAGCGAGCCATGTTCGATAATCACGTAAAGCGTCTTGCCTTCAAAGAGAGATTAAAAGGATATTTTCCTAGTGAGGACTTAACAGACTTTGATGAATTAGTTATCGTTTCGTACGCGGAAGGGTGTGATTCAAATGCCTCCACTCGGGAAACATGGCTCGTGGAGTGGTTGGCTGGTCCCGCTGGATGGGCATTCAAGCGCTTTGACTCCAATAATTTGCCGCCTGGAACACGGGCGGAACCCTGGGATCAAAAGCATCTGTTAGTGCACTTTTAAGTTCTACCACCTGGCGGCTCTCCCATAATGGGCCATATGTAAAGCTCGGGGCGCATGAGAGCGAGAAGCACAGTGGGAAGAAGGGGACGGTGAACAGCGTGGGGACGCTCAGATTCCTCAGTGTCTGCGGTGCATTACGTGAAGCACTGCACCGACGGAGCAGATCTCAGGGTCGGCCTCCGGGCTTACCCCAGGACATCGCACCAAACACCTCGTCGGAATGCTCCAGGAACTCCACATCCACCCGCGCCAGCAACGCGCCGGGGGCGTAGTCATCGGCCTCGCAGCGCACCGGCACGACCGCCTGATGCGGGGCGTACTCGTAGTCGATGCACAGCACAAGCTCCCCGGCGCGCAGCTTCAGGCCCGGCCGGTCCGCGAGCATCCGGTAACGGCGCAACCGGGCAGGGGGCTGCGCCGAACACGGTCCCGTCGCGGGGACGGGGTCGGTCTGGGTGAAAGTGCTCAAGACGCTCATGGGTGGTGACCTCCTGGAAAGCAGACTTCCCGGAAGGGACCTCCCGGGGCGTGACGCGCCCCATCGGTCGTCCAACGCCAACTGTAGAGAGGCGGTCCCTGGCCGGGAAGAGGTGCTCGGGTGAACAGCAGGGGTCGCCCGGTGCCGTGCACGGCGCGGTGAACCCCTACGGCGACGCTCGTGGGAAGGCTCAAGCGTCGGCGTGGAGAGCGTTCAGGTACGTCCAGTCAGCCCATAAGCGGAACCCCGCCTGCAACGCCGCTTCCAAAGAAAGGGGCCGGCGAGAGCGTCATGAGAGATACCACACGGGATAATGCCTCGAATAGCCATTCGAGTGTGATGTTGCTTACTATGTCTCCACCATTTGCGGAGCTGCTCGTGGGAGCACCTCCGGCTCCCTTGGGCGATCGTTGTTCTGAGGGAGTCTGATGTCTATCACCTTTGAGCCCGTGCCCCTGACAGAACGACGGCTTTTCGAGGCCCGGGTCAGTGAAGCCGCGGTCGCCCTGCACCACGAGGGCCACGATCCGGAGAGAATCTGCCAGGAAGCGACGCGGATCGGTCAGCGGTACCCCTGGGTGGACGCCCGCACAGTGGCCAACGCCCTGGTGGACGCCTTGGGCCCGGGCTGGGGCGCCATCTACCTGCATTGGCTGTGGAGCCAGGACGACGACTCCTGACCTATTGCTTTTCAGTGACAGCGTCCCTGCTGGGAGCGTGCAAGCACGGCCAGCACGCCCATGAGGACTAATCCTGCCCCCGCATGGCGCTACCTGATGAGGAAGGCCCCTGAGGGTTGCGATCACGCGACCGAGGGCGCTCGGGTGAGTGACCGCCACCGGGGCGCGCTGGATTCGGGCGAGGGATCGGGTGCGCACCATGCTTTGCGCAGAACCGGCCCCCGGTCAGGACCTGGTCGACAAAGACCGGGAAGTGGGTGGGGTTGATGACCGTCCCCGCACCTGCGGCGGCAGTCTGACCTCGTCTTTCACCTCTTGCCCACAGCCTTCTCGCCTGTTGGGCTCCGACACACGAACGGGTACCCCTCGTGGAGACTCACCCTCAGTGGATCACGCGCGCCGAAATACCGGCCGATATCCCGGCCATCCAAGGCCTCAACCGCGCCGCCTTCCCCGCCGGTGAGGAGGCCGAGCTCGTGGACGCGCTACGCCAGGACCCGGCCTGGATCGACGGGCTCTCCATGGTCACCACCACCGAGGACGGCACCGTGGTGGGACATGTCCTGCTGACCCGCTGCCACATCGACGTGGTCCCGGCGTTGTGCCTGGCACCGTGCGCGGTATTATCGGCCCCTCAGCGCACCGGGGCCGGCTCCGCGGCGATCCGTGCTGCCCAGCGGGCGGCACGGGAACGAGGTGAGGCCTTCGTCGTGGTCCTGGGCCACGAGCAGTACTACCAGCGCTTGGGTTACGAGCGGGCCTCGATTCACGGCGTCGGGCTGAGCATCGAGGTCCCGGACGAGGCCCTGATGGCGCTGTCGCTGGATCCGGACCGGGCCCTGCCAGCCGGCACCGTGCGCTACGCGGAGCCCTTCGGGATCTGAGTCCAGCGCGCGGAAGCCGTGGAGCATGCCTCCGCACCCAGGTTGACCGGCCGCGTGCCGCGCATCCTGATCGGGAAGCGCTGCACGGGACCGCCGAATACGGCAAGCCATACCGCAACGACCTCTGCCCGCGGCCGGCCATATGTAAAGCCGAAGGGTTCGGTTCGGTCTCCCCTCTGTTGCCCACGGTGGCTCCTTCGCTGGTCGGTCGTCTCCATGACTTAGGTGGCGCCCCGGCCGCAATGGGGGTG
>NZ_JBHZTA010000020.1:0-27765 GCF_042879215.1 Kocuria arenosa
AAGAACGAAACTTCAACAACTGGTGATGACTCTACAGGTGTTCGCCGGAAAGCACAGTGACGGACCCCACGGAGCCGCCCGGACGCTCCCCCCTCACAGGACGAGGCGCACCCGACCACGTCGCCGGATCCATTAGGTCATACCCATGTTGCGTATTGGCCGGATCACGTCCTAGGGTGATCCCTGTCCTGCTGGTTAGGCAACCCTTGCCTAACCCCGATCTGCACCGACGGCCCCTCCGTCGACGTCCGAAAGGGTGGCCGTGGCCTCTCTGCTCGCCCGCGCTCCGCGCCCGCTGTTCCCCGCCCCGTCCGCCGCGCGCCGCCGTGTCCTCGCCCCGGCCGCCCTGCTGGCCGCCGGGGCCCTGGTGCTCACCGGGTGCTCGACCGGTCCGGCGGGCGGGGCGTCGGGGGGCGGGTCCGCGGCCGCCGGGGGCGCCACCGGCGAGTTCCCGCGCACCGTGGAGCACGCCTTCGGCGGGACCACCATCGAGGAGGCCCCCGAGCGCGTGGCCACGGTGTCCTGGGTCAACCACGACGTCGCGACCGCCCTCGGCGTGGTCCCGGTCGGGGTGCCCGCCCTGGACTTCGGCGCCAACGAGAACGGGTCCACCGACTGGTTCGACGCCGCGCTCGAGGAGTCCGGCGCCGAGGCCCCGGAGACCTACGCCGAGACGGACGGCATCAACTTCGAGGCGATCGCCGCGCTCCAGCCCGATGTCATCCTGGGCGCCTACTCCGGGCTGACCCAGGAGGACTACGACAAGCTCTCCGAGATCGCCCCCGTCGTCGGCTACCCCGAGGACGCCGTGGCCTACGGGACGTCCTGGCAGGACTCCACGGAGCTCATCGGCCAGGCCCTGGGCCGCGAGGAGCGGGCCGCGGAGGTCGTGGCGGACGTGGAGCAGCAGATCGCCGAGGCCGCCGCGGAGCACCCGGAGCTGGAGGGCACCTCGTTCGTGTACGGCACGCTCGACCCCTCCGCGGCCGACCAGATCTTCGCCTACACCGCGGTGGACAACCGCCCCAAGTTCCTCGAGTCCCTCGGCATGGTCCAGTCCGAGGCGGTCGAGCAGGCCGCCGAGGAGAAGAAGGACCAGTTCTTCATCACCTGGTCCCCGGAGCGCGCCGACGAGCTCACCTCCGACGTCTTCGTCAGCTGGGCCGAGGACGAGGGCGTGCGCGAGGCCATCGAGAACGACCCCCTGCTCAGCCGCATCCCCGCGGTCGCCGACGACGCCCTGGTGCTCCAGAGCGACCAGCAGGAGGTGCTCTCGGTCTCGGCGGCCTCCCCGCTGAGCATCCCGTGGGCCCTCGAGAACGTGCTGCCGGACATCGCCGAGGCCGCGGCCTCCACCGGCGGCCGGTGAGACCGCGGTCCCGGTGAGCAGCACGAGCACGGTCTCCCCCGCCCGGCCGACCCGTCGGGTCCCCGGCACCGCACTGCGGCGCCGGGGACCCGCCCTGTCCGCGGCCGTGCTGCTGCTGGCCGCCGCCGCCGCGGCCTCCCTGTTCTGGGGGGCCCGCTCGGTGGACCCGGCCACCGTGGTCGCCGTGCTCACCGGCCTGCCGGGCGCCCTGCTCGAAGGGGGCTGGTCGCAGGTCTCCGCCGGACTGGGCATCGACGCCGCCGTGGTGCAGAGCCGGGTCCCCCGGACCGTGACCGGGGTGCTCGTGGGGGCGGCACTGGCCGTGGCCGGCGCCGGCATGCAGGGGGTCAGCCGCAATCCGCTGGGCGATCCGGGCCTGCTCGGGCTGACCGCCGGCGCGGCGTGCGCGGTGGTCCTCGGGATCGGCTGGCTCGGCCTCGTGGCCACGTGGCAGCTCACCGCGCTGGCCCTCGCCGGCTCGGCCGTGGCCGCCGCGCTCGTCTTCGGCTCGTCCCGGCTCGGCGGCGGCGCCCCGACCCCGACGGGCCTGGTTCTGTCCGGCGCGGCCGTGAACGCCGGCTTCACCGCCCTGACCACCTCCGTGGTCCTCGTCCTGCCCGCGGTGCTGGACCGCTTCCGGTTCTGGAGCATCGGCTCGGTCGCCCGCGCCGAGTCCACCGACCTCGCCGCCGTGGCGCCCCTCGTCCTGCTCGGCGTGCTCCTGGTGCTCGGCGGCTCCTCGGGGCTCAACGCCATGGCCCTGGGCGACGAGCTCGCGCACGGGCTGGGCGTGGACCTGGGCGTGCAGCGCTTCCTGGTGTTCGTGGGCGTGGTCCTGCTCTCCGGCTCGGCCACGGCGCTCGCGGGTCCCATCGCCTTCGTGGGGCTGCTCGTGCCCCACGCCGTGCGCCGCTTCCTCGGCGGCGACTACCGCTGGATCGTCCTGTTCAGCGCGGTCCTGGGCCCCGTGCTGCTCCTGCTGGCCGACGTCCTCGGCCGGGTGCTGGCCCCGCCCCAGGAGATCCACGTGGGCGTCACCACCGTGGTGCTGGGCGTGCCCGTGCTGCTGGCGCTGCTGCGCCGGGGACGGAGCGTGACCCTGTGACCGGCACCATGCTCGCCCCCGCGCCCGCCGTCCCCGAGGAGCCCGGCGCCGCCGGGCTCGTGCGCGGCGTCCGGCGCGACCGGACCCGGCGCACCCGCCGGGCGATCGCCCTGCTGGCCCTGGCGCTGCTCGCGGCCCTGGCGGTGCGCGTGCTGCTCGGGCGCTACACCGTGACGGTCCCCGACTTCGTCGCGATCCTCGCCGGGGAGCAGATCCCCGGGGCGAGCTTCATCGTGCTGCAGGAGAAGCTGCCGCGCGCCGTGCTGGGCGCGCTCGCCGGGACCGCCCTCGGCTGCGCCGGCGCCCTGTTCCGCCGGGTGCTCCGCAATCCCCTGGCCAGCCCCGACATCCTGGGCATCACCTACGGCGCCGCGGCGGGGGCCGTGGCAGGCACCGCGCTGTGGGGCCTGCGGGGCACGGCGGTGTCCTGGACCGCCCTGGCCGGGGCGCTGCTCGCCGCGGCCCTCATCGCCGGCGCCTCGGTGCGGCTGCGCACCGGCGGGATCGTGGGCGAGCGCTTCCTGCTCGCCGGCATCGGCGTGGCCGCGCTCGCCCAGGCCCTCACCGCGGCCCTGCTGGTGCGGCTGTCCCTGAACTCCGCCCAGGACGCCGCCCTCTGGACCGCGGGCTCGCTCAACGCCGCCACGTGGGACCGGATCACCGTCCTCGCGGCGTGCCTGGTGCTGGCGTTGCCCGCCGCCGTGGCGGTGCACCGCGCGCTCGAGCCCGCCGAGCTCGGCCCGGAGCTGGCGGCCGGCCTCGGGGCGCGCCCGGCGCGCAGCCGGGCCCTCGCGCTGGGGCTGGGCGTGCTGCTGGCCGCCGTGGCCACGGCCGCGACCGGACCGCTCGCGTTCGTGGCACTGATGTCCACGCCCGTGGCCACCGCCCTGACCCGCGGGCGGACCTCGATCGTGGCGTGCGCCCTCGTGGGCGCCGTGGTCGTGGTGGTCGCCGACTCCATCGGCGCGGGCCTGCCGGCGCAGGTGCAGCTGCCGGCCGGTGTGGTCACCGGCGCCGTGGGCGCCCCCGTGATGCTGTGGCTGCTCGTGCGGCAGCGGAGAGGAGCCCTGGCATGAGCCCCGAGCTGCGCGCCGACCTGCGCCCCGTGCAGGACTCCGCGGCCGACGTCCCCGCGTTCCGGATGCGCGGCCTGTCCCTGGGCTACGACGACCGCACCGTGGTGCGGGAGGTGGACCTCGACATCCCGCACGGGGCCACCACCGTGCTCATCGGCGCCAACGGCTGCGGCAAGACCACGCTGCTCAAGGGCCTGTCCCGGCAGCTGCGCCCGCTCGCCGGCACGCTCGAGGCGGACGGCCGCGGCGTGCGCGAGTGGCACGCCCGCCCGTACGCCCGCTCGGTCAGCCTCCTGCCGCAGTCGCCCGTGGTCCCGGAGGGCCTGACCGTCGCCGAGCTGGTGGAGCGCGGCCGGCACCCGCACCGCCGGTGGTGGGGCGCCCCCTCCCCCGACGACGACGCGGCCGTGGCCCGGGCCATGGAGCTCACCGAGCTCACGGCCCTGGCCGCGCGGCCCGTGGAGGAGCTCTCCGGCGGGCAGCGCCAGCGGGTCTGGATCGCCCTGACCCTGGCCCAGCAGGCCCGGACGATGCTGCTCGACGAGCCCACCTCCTACCTCGACCTGGCCCACCAGGTGGACCTGCTGGACATGCTCCGGGGGCTGGAGCACCCGGACGGGCCGGGGGCCGGGCGGGCCACCGTCGTCGCCGTCCTGCACGAGCTGAACCTGGCCGCGCGCGTGGCCGACCGGCTCGTGGCGATGGCCGCGGGACGGATCGTGGCCGTGGGCACGCCCGCCGAGGTGCTCACCCCCGGGCTGCTGGCCGAGGTCTTCGGGCTCCGCGCGGACGTGGCCCGCGACCCCGTGGGCGGGCGGCCCGTCGTCCTGCCCCGCGGGCGGGCCCGCGAGGGCTCCCACCCCGTCGAACCTCCGGCACCCGTGTTCCTGGAGCCCGGGCCCCGGGCGGCCGCCGAGATCGGAAGGACCCTGCTGTGACCCTCGCCCCCACCCCCGAGACCGCCGCCGCCCACGCCGCCCCCGTGCTGTGCGTCGAGGCCGCCGTGACGTCCGTGACCCCGCTGTGCCCGTCCTTCCGCCGGATCACCCTGGCGGGCCCGGAGCTCGCCGGTCTGTCCCCCGCCCTCATCGGGGCCGGGGACCGGACCCGGTGCCGCGACGCCTACATCAAGCTGCTGGTCCCGCCCCCGGGCCGCGAGCCCGAGCGGGCGGACCTGTCCCTGGGCCTGCGGGAGGGCTGGTTCGCCCGGCCCGCCGAGGAGCGCGGCTGGATGCGCACCTACACCGTGCGCGGCGTCCGGCGCACCACGTTCTGCGGGATGGTGGTCCCGGAGCTCGTGATCGACGTCGTGGTGCACGGCGGGCACGCCCAGGACGGCCCGGGCAGCCGGTGGGCGGCCGCGGTGTCCCCCGGCGAGCGCGTGTACCTGCTCGGGCCCGGCCCGCAGGAGCGGCCGTGGGCGGCCTGGGACCACGGTGGTGCCCGGCGCGTCCTCGCGGTCGGGGACGAGACCGCCGCCCCGGCCCTGATGTCCGTCGCGGAGGAGTTCACGGACGCCCGCTCCGGGCTGCCCGCCGGCGGGGTCCGGCCCCGCCTCGACGTGGTGCTCGAGGTCCCGCACCCCGAGGACGTGGCCGCCCACCGCCTGCCCGCCGACCTGCCGGACGTGCGGCTGCACGTCCTGCCCCGCGCCGGGGGCGCCGAGCCGGCCGGGCACGGGCACCGGGCCGCGGTGCGCCTCGCGCGCCTGCTCGAGCTGCCCGGTGGAGCCGTGGACGACGTCCTGGCGGGCCGCCGCCCGCGGCGCGACCGCGGGACGCCCGTCCTGCCGGTCGCGGAGGACGCCGCCGAGCCTCGCGCGTGGTCGGTGGCCGCCCCCGGACGCGCCGACGTGCCCTACGTGTTCCTCGCCGGCGAGTCCGGCACCGTCAAGGCGCTGCGCCGGCTGTGTGTCGACGCCGCGGGCATCCCCAAGGACCACGTCTCCTTCATGGGCTACTGGCGGCAGGGCCAGGCGGAGTCCTGAGCGGCCGCGCACCGGGTCGCTGCCCGGCGGCGCGCGCCCACACCGGGGTCCGGGGCCTCAGTCCTCGCGGGCCACGGCCGCAGGGGCCCGGCGCGCGCCGGCGGCGCGCGCCGTGAGCTCCTCCAGCGGGCCGCGCGGGAAGCGCCGCAGCCACAGGTGCGCGAAGACCAGCACGGCGGCGCACACCAGCAGCCAGCCGAGAACCGTGGCGGGCAGCCGGTGCTGGGCTGTGGCCACGGCCAGGCCCGCGCCCCAGCCGTAGAACAGCGCCGAGGCCAGGAGGTTCTGCAGCAGGTAGCAGCTCAGGGCGGTCCGTCCGACCTCCGCGAGCCGCCGTGCGGCCCAGGACGGCGGGTGTCCGGGACGACGCACACCGAGGTGCGCCACGAGGGCCAGCAGACCCAGCGCCACGACCGGGGCGGTGGTGTAGCGGGCGAAGAAGGCACCGGCCTGCCCGCCCAGGACGTTCAGGCCGAGGTCCACGGGCAGGGCGACCACCAGGCCCAGGACCATGAGCCGCCGCCGCCACCGGTCCCCGTCCGGGCGGAAGAGACCGGCCCGCCACAGGAACCGCCCGGCCAGAAACATGACCACCCCCAGCCCGAGGATCAGGACGGGTTCGGCGCGGAAGAGGACGACGGCGTCCACCCGCAGCAGCACGAGCTCCCACCACGTGCCGTCGGCGTAGGGGTTCGGCCGGGCCAGGGCCTCGGCCGGGTCCCCGGCGGGGACGACGACGAGGACGGCCGTCAGCGCGCCGATCACCGCGACGTGCGCGGCGGCGCACGCCAGGACGACGCCGCGCTGCACCCGCTCCGAGGTGGTCACCAGCCACGCCGCGACCATCCCCGTGAGCGCGTAGCCCATCAGGACGTCGAACTCGATGATCAGCAGGTAGTTGAGCAGCCCGTCCAGGAACAGGATCCCCGCCCGCACCCGGTAGGACCGGGGCCACGCGAGTCCGCGCCGCCGGGCGGAGGCGTGCTGGACGGCGAGCCCGATGCCGAAGAGGAGCATCAGCAGGCCCAGGAACTTGCCGTTGGCCGCGGCCATCAGCAGCGCCTGGGCAGCACGCGCCGATCCGCCGGCGGTGCCGGCCAGCGGATCGGTCAGGTAGCCGAGGAAGCCGCCCTGGTGGCTGAAGATCCAGATGTTGGTGGCAAGCGTGCCGAGGATCGCGAGACCGCGGGCCACGTCGAGGGCTGCGATGCGGGAGGGGCCGGGGGCAGGAGCGGGCACGGGTCCATTCTGCCCGGCTCCGGCACCCGGCGGATCCGCCCGGGGACGGACCCGCCGGGGCGCCGATCCACCGTCGACCGGCCGGGAGGCGACGCGCAGCACGGCAGGGTGCGTCCGTCCAGGGTTGAGCCGGTGGGCAACCGGGCGGGACCACCGCCGCACGTCGTCCGCACCCCTCCGGAGATGCGGGCCGAGGCGGCCCGGGCCTCCGGGTGCCGGGTCCAGACGGCCCCCAGCTCCCCCGCAGCGGCGCCGGGACCTCACGGCGCGAGCAGGCCGCACACCGCTCAGGAGTCTCCGGTGCTCGCCGTGACGCGCAGGACGGCGTCGTCGGCGCCGTTGGAGGTGGTGACCCACAGGGCGCCCTCGTCGTCGAGGGTCAGCGAGCGCAGCCGGCCGTACTCGTTCTCCAGCTCCGCCATGCGCGTCCGCCCGGTGACCTCGGTGTCCTCGACCCGGTAGACCCCCACGCCGGTGTTCTTCAGCTCCGCGACCGCCAGCGCGCCCTCCCACCCGCCCCACTGCTGCCCCTCGAGGAAGACGGCCCCGCTGAGCGCGACGGTCGGGCGCCCCGAGGACCACGCCGCCGGGACCGCGTCCGGGTACTTCTCGAGATCGGTCATGGGCACGGACTCGTCGTAGCCGGGGGCCGGGTCCCACCCGTAGTTGCCGCCGGGCTCGAGGACGTTGACCTCGTCGTCCGTGCCGGGGCCGTGCTCCGCCGACCACACCGTGTCCGTCCCGGGCTGCACCGCGAGGCCCTGGACGTTGCGGTGGCCCAGGGTGTGGACGGCGGCCGCAGGCCCGTCCCGGTCGGCGAACGGGTTGTCCTCCGGGATCGTGCCGTCGGGGTGGAGCCGCAGCGTCTTGCCCCCCAGGGAGTCCGGGTCCTGCGGGTTCTCACCCTGCGCGGCGTCCCCGGTGCCGACGAGGAGCGTGCCGTCCGGGACGAAGCGCAGCCGGCAGCCGCTGTGCCGGCCGGAGCTGATGGGCAGGCCTGCGACGACCGTCCCGGTGCGCTCGGCCGCCGCGGCGCCCTCGTCGAGCCGCCAGCGGGTGACCCGCACGTCGCGCGGCCGGCCGTCGCCGGCCCGGGTCGCGTGGCACAGGAAGATCTCCCGGCTGCGTGCGAAGTCCGGGGAGACCTCCAGGCCCATCAGCCCGGCCTCGCTGCCCACGAACAGGTCGTCCAGGTCGGCCGCAACCTCCCGCGTGCCCTGCTCGTCGTGGGCCAGCAGCCGGCCGGCCCGCTCGGTGACCAGCACGGTGCCCTCCGGGGTGAGGGCCACGTCCCACGCGAGCTCGAGGTCGTCCACGACGACCTCGACGTCCAGTGCGGGGGCGTCCGCCGGTGTCCCCAGGCGGTTGCCGGTCGCCATGGTCCCGCCGCTGTCCGGGGCGCAGGCGCTCAGCAGCAGAACGAGCACGGACAGCGTGCTCACGATCCCCCCGCGGATGTCCATGGTGGCAATCTACTCCCGTCACCGCCGGACCGGCCCCGTAGGATCGGGGCATCCAGCCCGGACGGGGTCGCGGAGCGGATCGGAGGTGCGCCGGTGGACCACGCCCCGGCCGGCCATGCCCGGCTGATCCTCCTGGGCGCCGTGGCGCCGGTCGTGTGGGGGACGACCTACGTGGTCACCACCGAGCTGCTGCCGCCGGACCGGCCCATGACCGCGTCCCTGCTGCGGGCCCTCCCGGCCGGGCTCCTGCTGCTCGCCCTGACCCGGCAGCTGCCGCCGCGGGACTGGTGGGGACGGTTCTCGGTGCTCGCGCTGCTCAACTTCGGGGCGTTCTTCCCCCTCCTGTTCCTCGGCGCCTACCGCCTCCCGGGCGGTCTCGCCGCGGTCGTCGGCTCCGCCCAGCCCCTGGTCGCGGCGCTCCTGCTGCTCCTGGCGTTCCGGCAGCGCACGCCCCTCCCCCGGGTGCTGTGGGCGCTCGCCGCGGTGGCGGGCGTGTCCGTGGCCGTGCTCGCCGGCACCGTCACCCTGGACGCCCTGGGGCTCGCGGCGGCCTTCGCCGGGACCGCGGTCATGGCCGCCGGGGTGGTCCTGACCCGCCGGTGGGGACTGCCCGAGGGCATGAACGGGCTCGCGGCGACCGGCTGGCAGCTGACCCTCGGCGGGCTGATGATCGCTCCGCTCGTGCCCCTGCTGGACACCGGCGCCTTCGTCCTGGACCTGCCGGCCGTGCTGGGCTACGCCTGGTTGGCGCTGCCCGGGGGCGCCATCGCCTACGCCGCGTGGTTCCACGCCGGCCGGCGCGTGCCGTCCACGAGCCTGACCCTGCTGATCCCGTTGACCCCGGTGACGGCCGCGGTCCTGGGCCTGCTGCTGCTGGACGAGACGCTCACGGGCCTCCAGGCCGCGGGGTTCGGACTGGCCCTGGTCGCCTCCCTGGCCGGACAGCTGCCGGGCCTGCCGCGCCCCGGGCTCCACCGGGGCGCCGGCCGAGGACGGCCGTTCCGCAGTCCTCCGTGACGCCCCTGGGGATCCCCCCGGCCACGGCGGCCACGGCCCCGCACCGGCGGAGCCCGTCACGGTTCTTCATGTCCTCCTCGCCCACCGTCCGCACCCCTGGCGTTCGCCCGGCGGCCGTGCCCTGCGAGGTTCCGGACGCGGTCCGGAAAATCAAGTGGTGATCCGTGACCCGCGTCTCAGTAGGATGGGCCGAAGCTGCCGGATCTTCCTGATTTCCCTGGCGGCTGGGCCGGTGCGGGGGCGATCTCGTACCGGCCGCTTTCTGTCCTCTCCGCAACGGGCTCCTCCGGATCAGCAGGTCGTCTCCTCCGCGGGCAGCACGCCTTCGAGGAGGTAGGCGGTGACCGTCTCGTCGATGCACCGGTTGCCGCTCAGATAGGACCCGTGCCCCTCGCCCACGCGGGTCAGCAGGTGCCCGTCCTCGAGCTGCGCGGCCAGCGCCTGCGACCACGCGTAGGGGGTGGCGGTGTCCCCCGTGCCTCCGACCACCAGGATCGGCCCGGCACCGGCGGCGTCGATCGGAGCGGGCGCGCTGACAGGCTCGTGCGGCCAAGCCCCGCAGGTGACCGCCCCGTGGCTGAACCAGTCGCCGAGGGTCGGGGACGCCTCCTGCAGCTGCGCGTCCAGCGCCGCCATCGCGGCGGGGTCGTCGTTCTCGGGACGGTCGAGGCAGTCGATCGCGATGTTCGCCTCATAGGCGTTGGTGTAGGTGCCGTCGGGTCCCCTGCCGTAGGCGATGTCCGCGAGGCGCATCAGTCCCGTCCCGTCCCCGTGCTCCGTGGCCAGGGCGAGGGACTGGGTCAGGAACCACCAGATGCGCGGATCGTAGAGCGGTTTGATGAGCCCGCTGACCGCGTCGTCCACGGTGAGCGGCCGTCCGTCGGCGGTCGGCAGCGGCTGCGCCGCGATCTGCCGGAGCAGGGCCTCGATCTCGGCCAGGCCCTCGTCGGCGGTCCCCTCGAACGGGCATCCGTCCTGCGGGAGGCAGGTCTCGACGTACACCCGGAGGGCCCGCTCGAAGCCGGCGGCCTGGTCGAGGGTCAGCCCGGAGCCGTCCAGGGAGGGGTCCATGGCCGCGTCGAGGACGAACCGGCCTGTCCGTTCGGGGAACAGGTCGGCGTACGTGGCGCCGAGCAGGGTGCCGTAGGAGTACCCGAGGTAGTCGAGCTGGTCGTCGCCCAGCACCGCCCGCAGGATGTCCAGGTCCTTGGCGGCGCTGACCGTGTCGACCTCGCCGAGCAGCGGGCCGGTGTTCGCCGCGCACGCCGCGGCGAACCGCTCGGCCGCCGCGACGGCCCGGGCCAGCCCCTCCGGGGTGTCGGGGTCCCCGGTGCCGGCACGCATCGCGTCCAGCGTGGCGTCGTCGACGCACTCCACCGCGGTGGAGCTGCCCACGCCTCGCGGGTCGAAGCCCACGATGTCGTACGCGGCCCGGACGCGCGGGTCCAGGCCGGCCGCCCACGCCTCGATCGAGGCCGTGCCGGATCCGCCCGGGCCGCCGAAGTTCACGAGCAGGGAGCCCTGCCGGGCGGCGGGGTCGGTGCTCACCACCCGGGTGACCGCCAGCTGGATCCGCCCGGCGGCCGGGTTCTCGTGGTCGAGCGGCACCTGCACCTGGGCGCACTCCGCCGCCACGCCGCACGGGCTCCACACGAGCTGCTGGGCGTAGAGGTCCTCGAGCCCGGGCGGCACCTGCGCGGTGACGACGACGCCGGGCGGCGGCGCGGCGACCGTGGCCGCCCCGCCCACCGGACCGGTCGTCAGGAGCACGGCCAGCGCCAGGGCGGAGCCCGCCCGGCGCGTGCGCCTCCTTCCGCGAGCACCGGGGATGTCGTCGGGGCCTCGGCCGTTCTCGGCAGAACGCATGGCTCACCACTGCTTTCGGTCGGACCGGCCGGACGCCGGTGCGCGAGCACGAGCGCGGACGCGCACGTCATGACCCCTGCCACCGGCCTCGCGGCCCGCCGGGCCCCCGGGCGCCCCGCGCCCCGCAGCCCCCGGCCTCCGCGCCCCACCGCCGTGCCACCAGGGGCTTCAGGCTAGGAGCGCGCCGATCGGGTGGTCAAGGATGTGTCGCGGCGCGAAGGCCGCGCCGGCCGCCCCGCGCCGCGGGACGGCGGAGGACCACCGCGGACAGCAGCCCGCCCGCGGCGAGCAGGCCCGCGCACAGACCCATGACCACGGGGAAGCCCTCGCGGAGCCGGGCCGGATCGGTGAGGCCGGTCTCCCCGAGCCCGCCCACCAGCGGGACCGCCGCGACCGCGAGCAGGCCCGCCGTGCGCGCCACGGCGTTGTTGACCCCGCTGGCCAGCCCGGCCTGCTCCGTGGGCAGCGCGCCGAGGACCGTGGCGGTCAGCGGCGCGACCAGGAGGGTCAGTCCGGCGCCGAACACCGCGGCGGGGACCAGCACCTCCAGGAGGTAGTGCGCCCCGGGCCCGGCCCGGCCCAGCAGGAGCACCCCGAGCGCGGCGATCAGCGGACCGGCCGTCATGGGCAGCCGCGGACCCACCCGGTGCACCAGGGCGCCGGCGGACGGTGAGAGCACCAGCATCAGGACGGTGACGGGCAGCAGGGACAGCCCGGCGGCCACGGGCGAGAACCCGGCCCCCACCTGGAGGGCGACGACGAGGACGAAGAAGACCGCGCCCAGGCCCGCGTAGACCACGAAGGTGATGACGTTCGCCGCGACGAACAGCCGCTGCCCGAGCAGGGCGGGAGGCAGCAGCGGGGACACCGCACGCCGCTCCCGGAGCAGGAACGCCGCGAGCAGCCCCGCCCCGGCCGCGAGCGCCCCGCCCGTGACCGGCGCCGACGGGTCGTCGCCGGCCGCGGCCGTCAGCCCGAGCGTCAGCATCCCGAGACCGGCCACCAGCAGCGCGGCGCCGGGCACGTCGAGCCGCGGGCAGGCCGCCGGGTTCCTGGACTCGGGCACGTGCCGGCGGGCGATCAGCACCACGGCGAGCGCCACCGGCAGGTTGACCAGGAACACCCACCGCCACGAGGTGGTCTGGACCAGCCAGCCGCCCGCGAACGGCCCCACGGCCGCGGCCACCCCCGTGAGCCCCGACCAGGCGCCGATGGCACGGGCCCGGTGTCCCGGGGCGAAGGACGACTGCAGGATCGCGAGCGCGGTCGGCACGAGGAGGGCACCGCCGACCCCCTGGACGGCCCGTGCGGCGACGAGGACGGTGACGTCCGGGGCCAGGCCGCACAGCGCGGAGGCCCCCGCGAAGCAGCCGACGCCGAGGAGGAAGATCCTGCGCCGGCCGTACCGGTCCCCCAGCGAGCCGCCCAGCAGGACGAGGGCGGCCAGGGTCAGCGTGTAGCCGTTGACCACCCAGGTCAGGCCGGTGCTCCCCGCGCCCAGGTCGGCGCCGACGGCCGGCAGGGCGATGCTCACCACGGTCGTGTCGATGAAGGTCAAGGCGGAGCCGAGCACGGTGGCGGCCAGCACCCACCGGGCCCGCCGCTCCCCCCAGGACAGCAGCTCGGGCGCGGCGCCGGGGCCGGGCGGGGCGGTCATGGTGCTGCGCTCGGCAGACGGGTCATCGGTGGACGCACCGGCGCAGGTGCCCCCGCGGCCCGCCGGGCGCCGGGCACTCGGCGCGTCCCGCACCGCTCCGCGAGGCGCCCGCACCGGTCTCCTCGTCCATGTCCTCCATGTCGTTCACGTCGTCGCGACATCTGTCGTCGCGGCTCATGCGGACCACCCCCACGGCGCAGGACGCCGCCCACCGCGGCCTCCGGCACCACTGTGGCACTTCCGCCGGACCGCGGACACCCCTGGATTCCGCGGCAGGACACCCGCACACTGGGCACAGGAGGCGCTCATGACCCACCCTGCTCTGCCCGAGATGCCCTACGAGTCCTGGCGGGACACCCTGGACACCGTCCACCGGTTCGCCCAGGTGGTCGGCAAGGTGCGGCTGGCGTCCGCCCCGCGGCGCAACCACTGGTGGAACGTCCCGTTCCACCTCACCGGCCGCGGCACCACCACCCGCCCGATGGGACGGGACCCGGTCTTCACGATCGACTTCGACTTCCTGGACCACCGCCTCGACGTCAGCACCGCCGACGGAGCCCGGCACTCCTTCGCCCTTCCGGGGCTGTCCGTCGCCGAGTTCCACGCCCGCGTCCTGCACGCCCTGGCGGCGGTGGGGGCGGAGGTGACCATCGCCCGTCCCCACCCGTTCGACCTGCCCGACTCCGGGCGTCCGTTCAGCGCCGACACCGAGCACGCCGCCTACGACCCCGCCGCCGTCACCCGCTACTGGCGGGTCCTGGGCCAGGTGAACCTGCTGCTGGAGGAGTTCGCCGCCGGCTGGTCCGGGAAGACCAGCCCCGTGCACCACTTCTGGCACACGTTCGACATCGCCGTGACCCGCTTCGCCGACCGCTTCGTGGATCCCCCGCCCGGCACGGACCCGGTCACCCGCGAGGCCTACTCCCGGGAGGTCATCAGCTCCGGGTTCTGGTTCGGGGACCCCGCCTTCCCGGAACCGGCCTTCTACTCCTACACCGCCCCGGAACCCGACGGGCTGGCCGGTGAGCCCCTGCGGCCGGAGGCCGCGTTCTGGAGCGAGCGCGGCGGCGGCCACCTCGCCGTCCTGCGCTACGACGACGTGCGGGCGCTGCCCGATCCGCACGGCGCCGTCCTGGAGTTCTGGGACAGCGCCTACCGCGCCGGGGCGCGCCGCAGCTCCTGGGACTTCGCGCGCTACGACTGCCCGGAGGGCGTGACCGACCCCCTCGGCTGAGCCGGGGTCAGCCGCTCTGCTGGGCCTGCCGCGCGGGGTCGAAGAACTTCCCGAGCACCACGGTGTCCTGGACGGCGTAGCCCATCCGCTCGTAGAACTCCCGGGTGCCCGTGTTCGTGCTGCGGACCATGAGCTGCATCTTCGGGATGCCGCGCCCGGCCACCCACCGCTCGGCCGCGGCCATCAGCTCGCGGCCCAGTCCCTGTCCCCGGCGGGACGGGTGCACGGCCACGTAGTACACCCACCCCCGGTGGCCGTCGTGGCCGACCATGGCGGTGCCGGCGAGACGTCCCTCCTCGACGGCGGCCAGGACCGTGGAGGACGGGCTCCCGAGCGCCCGGTCCAGGTCCGCGCGCGGGTCGTTCCAGGGGCGCGTCAGCCCCGCCTCCTCCCACAGGGACACGGCGTCCCCGTGCAGGGGCTCCGGCAGTCGTTCGACGATCACACGGCCTCCTTCGGTCGGCCCATGCTCTCACGGGTGCTGATTCTCGTCCTGCGATAACGGACCTGGCCCGCGGACGTGTGCTGGCTCACACTTCGAGACACACCCGTCACCGCCGACGAGGAGGAGACCCATGGTCTATCCCGCGAAGTACTCCGCCCTGAACGCGCTCGCCCTGACCGACGAGGCGAAGCGCACCCTCACCCGCGTCATCCGGGTCGCGTTCCCCCACCCCCGGATCCCCGACGGCCCGTACGAACGAATGGCGGAGAAGATCGCCGCCGAGGCCGAGAACTCCACGTGGTTCCGGATGGCCCTGACCCAGGGACTGCTGACCCTGAACTCGCTCAGCGACGCCCCGTTCGCGGAGCTGCCGGACGACGCCGCGCTCAAGGTGCTCAAGCGGATCGCCGACCTCGAGTTCTTCGGCTTCATCCGCCGCACCACCGTGCTGCACCTCTACGACGACCACGAGGTGTGGGAGGCCCTGGGCTACGAGGGCGAGTCCTTCTCCCGGGGCGGGTACCTGCACCGCGGCTTCGACGACCTCGACTGGCTGCCGGACCCGCGCGTCGAGGAGTCCGAGGAGGAACTGACCGAGTGCGGGGCCCTCGGCTACCCGGTGGCGACCGCCGCCCCGAAGGAGGGGTGGAACCTGGACCAGCAGGGCGCCTCCGAGACCACCGAGCAGCCCTTCAGCGACCTCTTCAAGGGGTCGGACGTCGTCGACCACGGAGAGACCGCATGACCACCACGCCCCAGGACCAGCAGCGCGCCGCACGGATCGACCTCGACGACGACTCCGCCGTCGTCGTCATCGGCTCCGGAGCCGGCGGAGGCACCCTCGCCCACGAGCTGACGGAGAAGGGCATCAAGGTGGTGCTCCTCGAGGCCGGGCCGCACCTCACCAGCGAGGACTGGGTCAACGACGAGTGGGAGGCCTTCCACCAGATGGCCTGGCTGGACCCCAGGACCACCACGGGGTCGTGGCGGATCGCCCGGGACTTCCCCAACCTCCCGGCGTGGATCGTCAAGGCCGTCGGCGGGACCACCACCCACTGGTCCGGGGCCACCCCCCGGTTCAAGGCCCACGAGTTCCGCACGCGCAGCGTCTACGGGCGCGTCGACGGCGCCAACCTCCTGGACTGGCCGATCGGCCTGGAGGACCTCGCCCCGTACTACGACCGGGCCGAGCAGAAGATCGGCAGCACCCACCGCCACGGCCGGCCGCCGCTGCCCGCGAACAACAACTACAAGGTGCTCGCCGCGGGCGCGGAGAAGCTCGGCTACCGGCACTACGCGACCGGCCCCTACGGGACCAACGCGGAGCCGTACGACGGGCGCCCGGCGTCCGTCCAGGACGGGTTCAACTTCCAGGGCGACAAGAACCGCTCGAAGTGGTCCACGCTCGTCTCGGAGATCCCCAAGGCCCTGCGCACCGGCAACCTCGACCTGCGCCCGGACTGCCACGCCGTGCAGATCACCCACACGGAGAAGGGCCTGGTCGACAGCGTCCTCTACGTCGACGCGCAGGGCCAGGTCCAGCGGCAGCGCGCACGGCTCGTGGCGGTGGCGTGCAACGCGATCGAGACGCCCCGGCTGCTCATGCTCTCGGGCTCCCCGCTGTTCCCGGACGGGCTCGCGAACTCCTCCGGGCAGCTGGGCCGCAACTACATGCGGCACACCACGGGCTCCGTCTACGCGCAGTTCGACCGGCCGGTGCACATGTACCGGGGCGAGACGATGGCCGGACTCGTCGCGGACGAGTCCCGGCACGACGTCGACCGAGGCTTCGCCGGCGGCTACTACATGGAGACGATCTCCCTGGGCCCCGCCTTCCTCGCCAGCTTCGTGGACCCCGGCTCCTGGGGACCGGACTTCACGGCCCTGCTGGACGGCTACGAGAACACCGCCGGGATGTGGGTGGTGGGCGAGGACATGCCGCAGGAGGGCAACCGGGTGACCCTCAACTCCTCCGTGACCGACCACCTGGGACTGCCCGTGCCCAACGTGCACTTCGACGACCACCCGAACGACGTCGCGATGCGCAACCACGGCTACCAGCAGGCGTCCCTGCTCTACGAGTCCGTGGGAGCGACCTCCGTGCACCACACCCCGCCCTACCCCTCGACCCACAACATGGGCACGGCCCGGATGAGCGAGCGGCCCGAGGACGGGGTCACCAACGCGTTCGGCCAGACCCACGACGTGCCGAACCTGTTCGTCGCGGACGGATCGCTGTTCACGACCGGCGCGGCGGCGAACCCGACGCTGACGATCGTGGCCCTGGCCGTCCGGCAGGCGGACTACATCGCCCAGCAGCTGGCGGGACGGCACCTGTAGCCACCGGTCGGCGGGGGGGCTGCTCAGCCGGGCGCGGGCCCGGCCGGACAGCCCCCCGCCGCGCGCAGAGCCCGCCCCACCCGGTCCGCGGCGTCGCGCAGGACCGGCGCGATCGACCGGTGCCGCCGCTCGAAGTCGGCGGGCCGCAGGGACACGGCCACGGAGCCCAGGGTGCGCCCGGCGGAGTCGACCACGGGCGCGGCCAGGCACGAGGCGCCGGGCACGAACTCCTCCCGCTCCACGGCGATGCCCTCCGCGCGCACGCGCCCGAGCTCGTGCCCCAGCTCCTCCGGTGTGCTGAGCGTGCGGTCCGTGAGGAGGCGCATCCCGTGGCGGCCCAGGTAGTCCGCCACCTCGTCGTCGTCCATGCGCGAGAGCAGGATCTTGCCGAAGGCCGTGGCGTGGGCGGCGCCCGTGAAGCCGAAGTCCATGGGGTCGATGCGCGGCCGGCGCGGGGAGTCGACCACGTGCGCCACCACGACGGCGTCGCCGCGGTAGACCGCGAAGTAGGCGGCGGCGTCGGCGCTGCCGTGCAGCTCCCGCACCGCACGCTGGACGGAGGCGGGGACGGCGACCTGCTGGCGCAGGGAGGCGTCGAGGGCGTGGAGCTTGTAGCCCAGGCCGTAGCGGCGCTGGTCCCGGAGGTGCACCACGTGCTCGGAGGCCACGAGCGTCTGCAGCAGACGGTAGACCGAGGGCAGCGGCATCCCGAGCTCGGTGCTGATGTCCTTCGCCGTGGCCCCGCGGGGGTCCCCCGCGACCACGTCCAGGAGGGCGAAGGCCTTCTGGACGGAGGCCATGCCGGTGTCGTGTGCGGTCATGCCTCACATTCTGGCGTGCCGGATTGCACATGCCAACAGCCCGGGAGCCTCGCTCCCGGGCCGGCGGCGTGCCGGCGGGCGGTCACCCGACCGTGAGCTCAGCCATCCGGTTCCAGTCCGAGGCCGAGATCTGCTCGCTGATGATCTGCGGGGTCTCCACGAGCGCCTGGGGCGCCTCCGCCGTGAACTTCTTGAAGTGGTCGGTGTTCACGTGCGGGCCCGCGCCGTCGTCCGCGAAGGCCTCGACCAGCACGAACTCGTGGGGGTCCTCCACGCTGCGGGACCAGTCGAACCACAGGTTGCCCGGCTCCGCACGGGTGGCCTCGGTGAACTCCTTGGAGAACTCGACCCAGCGGTCGGCCCACTCCGGCTTCACCTTGAACTTGACGACGATGAAGATCATCCCTGCTCCCTTCTCGCGGACGCCCCGCAGCACCCGGGACTCTGAGTGCTAGTGTCGCGGTCCGTGGAACGGCCCGCCAAGGCAGGTTATCGCGGACCGATAACGACGGCGTCCGGCTCCCCGTACGCTGGATCCCATGACCGATCCGCCACCGCCGACCGCACCGGACACCGTGGACCTCGACGGGAGGACGTTCGTGGGCGTGTCCAACGCCGCCGACGGGGACGTCGGATCCGACACGGTCTTCGCCTACCGGCAGGAGGACGACCTCGTGTGGGCGGAGTACGCGGGGGGCGCGGTGCGCAGAGGCTTTCTCGTCGGCACGCGCACCGGGGACGGGCTGAGCTTCCGCTACTCGCACCTGGACAGCGCCGGGGAGACCGCCGGCGGGGCGTGCACGTCCCGCATCGAGGTGCTCGGGGACGGCAGGGTGCGCCTGCACGAGACCTGGGCCTGGGAGTCCCGGGCGGGCACCGGGCGCAGCGTGGTCGAGGAGCTCGGCCACCGGTCCTGATCCCGGGCTGCGGGGGCCGCTCCCGGGGTGGGATCATGTCCTCATGAGCCGCAACCTCACCTCCGCCCTCGTGGACGACCTCCGGGCGCGCATCGTCGGCGGGCGCATCTCCCCCGGCGAGCGCCTGCCCAGCGAGAGCACGCTGATCGCGGAGCACGGGGTCAGCCGCACGGTGGTGCGCGAGGCCGTCGCCCGGCTGCAGGCGGAGGGGCTCGTGCACACCCGGCGGGGCAGCGGCAGCTTCGTGCTGACCCCGCCGGCCGCGCCCGGCGGGACGAGCCGGCCGGTGCGGACCCTGCAGGACCGGCGCCGGCTGCTGGCGTTCCGCACCGGGGTCGAGTCCGAGGCCGCGGCGCTGGCGGCCACGGCCCGGGAGGAGCACCAGCTCGCCCGGATGGAGGACGCCCTGGCGCGCTCCGAGGAGGAGGTCGACAACCCGGCCGCGTCCCTGGAGAACGACTTCGAGTTCCACCGGACCGTGGCGGAGGCCAGCGGGAACCCGTACTACGTGGACGCGCTGACCGGCCTCGGGCCGGCGATGATCACCATGCCGCCGCGCCGGCTGGACGGTGCCCCGGGCGGCGGGCGCGCGGCCCGGGTCGCCGCCGAGCACCGGTCGGTCCTGGACGCGATCCGGGCCCATGACCCCCTCGCCGCGTCGGCGGCGATGCGCGCGCACCTGGCGAACTCCCGGTGGCGGCTCGAGGCGGAGGCGGGCGGCAGCGGGCCGTCCGCGACCGCACCGGAGAACGGCTGAGGCCCGGCATGGCGAGGGAGGAGATCCTCACCGGGCTCCGGCTGTCCCCGGTGCAGATGCTGCGGGCCCTGCGGGACCAGCCCGGGCTGGTGGGGCTGTTCGGCGACTGGCACGACGGCGACACCGTGATCGGCGTCCGGCCGCTGCGCGTGCTGGGCCCCGACGAGGACCCCTTCGCCGCCCTGGACGCCCAGGCCCCGGAGGAGGTCGATCCCGGGGAGGACGGCCCCGGGCCGGCCTTCGGCGGCGGCTGGATCGGCTACCTCGGCTACCAGCTGGCCCGGCGGCTCGAGCGGCTCCCCGCGGCCCCGCCGCGCCCGGCACGGCTGCCGGACCACCACCTCGGGTACTACGACCACGTCCTGCGCCACCGCGCCGCGGACGGCGCCTGGGTGCTCGAGTGGCTCCCCGGCACGGACCCGGCCCGGGTGGCGGCCGCGCGGCAGCTCGCCCGGACGGCGCCGGACGCCCTGCACGCGCCCTCGCCCTATCGGTGCGGGCCCTTCACGGCCGACGCCTCGGCGGCCGCGCACGCCGCCGCGGTGACCGCGGTGCTGGGCCACATCCGCGACGGCGACGTCTTCCAGACCAACATCTGCCGCGGTCTGGCGGCCGGTTTCGAGGGCGACCCGCTGGACCTGTTCTGCGCCGGCCAGGAGGCCCTGGCCCCGCGCTTCGCCGCCTTCCTGCGCCTGCCGGAGGGGGCGGTGGCGAGCCTGTCCCCGGAGCTGTTCCTGCGCCGCACCGGGCGGACGGTCCTGACGTCCCCGATCAAGGGCACCGCCCCGGCGGCGAGCGACCCCGCGGCGCTGCACGCCTCGGTGAAGAACCGGGCGGAGAACGTCATGATCGTGGACCTGATGCGCAACGACCTCTCCCGGGCGTGCGTGCCCGGGTCGGTGCGGGCCCCCGCGGCGCCCCGGGTGGAGCCCCACACCGGGGTCCACCACCTGGTGGCGGACGTGCACGGGCAGCTGCCCCCGGGGCTCGGGGACGGGGCGCTGCTGCGGGCCACGTTCCCGCCGGGGTCCTGCACGGGCGCGCCCAAGATCCGGGCCATGGAGATCGTCAACGCGCTCGAGCCCGCAGCCCGCGAGGTCTACACGGGGGCGATCGGCTGCGCGGGCCCGGCCGGTCTCGTGCTCAACGTGGCGATCCGCACCTTCGAGTTCACCGGCGACCGGGTCCGGCTGGGAGTGGGCGGCGGGATCGTGGCCGACTCCGACCCCGCAGACGAGGCACACGAGACGCTCGTGAAGGCGGTGCCCCTGCTCGACGCCGTCGGGGCCGTGCTGGACGAGGACCTCCGGGGGGACTGGGACGGGCACCGGCCCGCGACCGTCCTCGAGCTCCTCCCGGCCCTGCCGGTCCTCCCGCCGGTCCGGGCGGAGGGGGTGTTCACCACGCTGCTCGTGCGCGAGGGCGAGCCCGTGGACCTCGAGGCCCACCTCGAGCGGCTCGGCGCCAGCTGCCTCGCCTGCTGCGGCGCGGCCCTGCCCGCGGGCGTCCACGGCGAGGTGGTGGACCGGGCCGCCGCGCTCCCCGGCCCCCACCGGCTGCGGATCACCGCGGTGCCCGCCCCGGGAGGCGCCCTGACCGTGACGGTCACGGCCACGGCCCTCCCGCCGGAGCCGGTGCCGCCGTGGCGGCTCGTCCCCGTCCGGCTGCCCGGCGGCCTCGGCGGGCACAAATGGGCGGACCGCCGGGCGCTCGCCCACGAGCCGGTCCCGGGACTGTGGTCGCGCAGCTGCGACCCGCTGCTCGTGGACGCCGACGGCACGCTCCTGGAGACGGGCCGGGCCAACGTCTTCGTCGTCGTCGACGGCGCCGTGCTCACCCCGCCCGCGGACGGCCGGATCCTGCCCGGCGTGGTGCGCGCCCGCGTGCTGGCGGCGCTGCGCGCCGCCGGCGCGGACGTCCGCGAGCGCCCGGTGCGGTGGGAGGAGCTCGCCCGCGCCACCGAGGTGTTCGTCACCAACTCGGTGGCGGGCGTGCACCCCGTCGGGGCGGTCGACGGCGTCGGGCGGTGGGAGCCCGGGCCCGTGCTGCGCGCCCTCGGGCCGCTCCTCGGCTAGCGCCCGGCCGAGGCGGTCCGCCAGCCGCCGTGGTAGTCCTGGCGCACCACCTCGGAGTAGGGCACCGGGCTGACCACGGCGCGGACCTCGAGCTGCTCGTGCGGCTCCACGGTCGTCTTGCGGCTGCCGCCGTCCGGCTCGCCCCAGACCACCTTCAGCTCGGTGCCCTCGGGCACGTTCGGGTCGACGGTGGCCAGGGACAGGCCCTTGCGCTCGTTGTAGCTGTAGCCGGTGAACATGGACAGGCCCACGGTGCGGCCGTCGGCGTCGACCACCGCGTCGTAGTTGGACGAGCCGTAGTTGGCCAGGGGCAGGTCGAAGTACTTGTAGTCCGGGCCCTCGGTGTCGAAGAGGGAGGCGAAGATCTTCGTCATGTCCTCGGCGTTCCACGCCAGGGTCGCCTTGCGGCGCTGCGCGGCGGGGTCCATGGCCTCCAGCGCGTCGCGTCCGATGAAGTCGTGGTCGAACTTCACGAACGACCCGTAGCCCAGCTCCCACGGCGTCAGGTAGTAGTCCTCGATGTTCTCGGAGACGAAGCTGCCGGCGAGCGCGTTGGTGGCCTCGTAGCTGTCCGCCCCGAGCCACTTCCGGTAGTCCGCCGTGCCCTCGCCCGTGTAGATCGCCGGCAGCGGGGACGGGATCCAGCCCGACTCGAGGGTGTTCGAGGGGTACGCCCGGGCGCCGACGGGCACGATGCCGAACTCGGCGCCGACCTCGAGGATCGTGGTCCGGACCTGGTCGTAGGACTCGTAGGGGCCCCAGATCTCCAGGCCGGGGGCGCCGGCCATGCCGTGGCGCAGGGTGCGGACCTGGGCGCCGCCGACGCTCATGCGGTCCATCGTGAAGAACTTCAGCTGCTCGAGCGGCCCGCCGTTGAGCTTCTCGATGATCTGCCACGCACTGGGGCCCTGGATCTGGAAGCGCCAGTACTTCCGGACCACGGGCTTGCCCATCGGGCGGGACGGGGAGCGGCGGTCGACCTCGATGTCGACGTCGTAGCCGCCGGTCTCGCCGTGGTAGAGCAACCAGTTGGCGGCGGGGGCGCGGCCCACGTAGACGTACTCGTCCTCCTCCTGGTGGAAGAGGATGCCGTCGCCGATGACGTGGCCGGCCGGGGTGGTGGGCACGTACTGCTTCGCCTTGTTCACGGGGAACGTCTTCGTGCTGTTGATCGCGGTGTCCGAGATCAGGCGCAGCGCGTCCTTGCCGCGGATGAACAGGTTGTCCATGTGGTGGGACTGGTCGTAGAGCACGGCGGTCTCCCGCCACGCCTTCTGCTCGCTGCGCCAGTTGTGGAACTCGGGCGCGACGACGGGGTAGACGTACGCGCCGATCTGCGAGTTGCGCAGCAGCTCGACGGTGCCGTTCGAGGCGTCGAGGACGTCCTGGAGAGTGCGGGGTGCCACGGTGAACTCCTTCTCTGCGGTGGTGCCCCGTCCGCGCTCGCGCCGACGGGGCGGGGACGGGGATCAGAACACGATGGTCTGGCGGTCGTGGCGGATGATGCGGTCCTGGCAGTGCCACAGCACGGCGCGGGAGAGCACCTGCCGCTCCACGTCCGCGCCGCGGCGGGCGAGCTCCTGCGCGGAGTCCCGGTGCGAGGCCCGGACCACGTCCTGCTCGATGATCGGGCCCTCGTCGAGGTCCTCGGTGACGTAGTGCGCGGTGGCGCCGATGATCTTCACGCCCCGCTCCTTCGCCTTCCGGTAGGGCTCGGCCCCGATGAAGGCGGGCAGGAACGAGTGGTGGATGTTGATCACCGGCACCCCGACCTCGGCCAGGAACGAGGAGGACAGGATCTGCATGTAGCGGGCGAGGACCACGAGGTCGACGTTGCCCTGCAGCAGGCGCAGGTGCTCCGCCTCGGCCGCCGCCTTGTCCTGGGCGGGGACGTGGAAGAACGGGATGCCGAAGCCGCGGACGTCCTCGGCCATGTCGGGGTGGTTGGAGACGACCATGGCGATCGTCATGGGCAGCTCCCCCCGGCGCTGGCGCCAGATGAGGTCGAGCAGGCAGTGGTCGGACTTCGAGGCGAAGATCGCCACCCGCCGCGGCACCGAGAGGTCCGTGAACCGCCACTCCAGCTCGAATCCGTCCGCGAGGGCCGTGCCGAGGTCCTGCTCGAGCGCGGGGCGCAGCGCCGGGTAGCCGGACAGGTGGAAGACCGTGCGCTGGAAGAACGCCCCGCCCTCGGGGTCGTCCGAGTGCTGGTCGAGGGAGACGATGTTCGCGCCGTGCCGGGCGAGGACCTCGGTGACGACGGCGACGATCCCCGGCTGGTCCCGGCCGTGCACCACGAGGCTGGCGTGGTCCGGGCGGAGCATCGACGGGCGGGCCGCGCTCACGGGGTCCGCCCGTCCGCCGCGAACTCGCGGACCCACTCGGCCGTGGCCCGCAGCCCGCCGAAGGTGTAGAAGTGCAGCAGCACCTGCCCGTGGACGGCGGGGTCGTGGCCGGCGGCGAGGTCGCGCAGGAAGCGGTCCGGGCCCGCGGTGCCCAGCAGGTTGGTCAGGGAGAAGCCGTACTTCTGGACGATGCCGGCCGAGGTGCCCACGCCGAAGCGGCGCGCGTAGCCGAGCAGGCGCTTGACGCCCGCCGGCCCCGGCACCCCGATCCGCACCGGGGCGTCGACGCCGTGGCGGCGCACCTCGGCCAGCCACTCCAGGACCGGGTCCTTGTCGAAGCCGAACTGGGTGATGACCTCGGGCTCGAGGCCCTGCTCGCGGATCGCGGCCGTCTTGTCGGTCAGGGCGGACCACAGGGTGGCGTCGTCGATGCCGGGGTGGCCCTCCGGGTAGCCGCTGACGCCCACCCCCCGCACGCCGTGCCGCTGGAGCACCCCGGTGCGGATGACGGAGAGGGAGTCCTCGTAGGGACCCTCCGGGGTCTCGGGGTCCCCGCCCACCACGAAGACGTGCTCGGCGGCGCCGACCTCCGCGAGCGCCGCGAGGAACTCCTCGAGCTCGGCCTGGGAGCGCAGCCTCCGCGCCGAGAGGTGGGGCACGGGGACGAACCCGTGCTCCCGCACCGCCCGGGCCGCGGCCACGCGCACGGTCAGGTCCTCGTTGCCGAGGAAGGTCACGTTGATCCTGGTCCCCGGGGGGACCACGGCGGCGGCCTCCTCCAGGGCCGGCACGTCCTTGCCCGTCATCTCGAGGGAGAAGTCCCGGAGCAGCGCGGCGGCCGCTCCGGTGCGGGGCGTGTCGATCGGCATCGATCCACATCCTTTCCGCGGGGCGTGCCCGGGGACGGGCCACGCGGGCGTGGGGTTCACACGGTCTCGTCGCCAGTGTTGCAGGTCACAATAACTATGTACAGAGTGTTTCGATGCCGAACCGGTCGCGCGCACCCGCAGGCACTAGTCATACAAATTTATTACTTGTACTATTCATCCTGACCACCGCCGCCGAGACCCGCGAGGATCCCGCCATGCCGTACACCCCGGACGCCGTCCGCCACGTCAAGCTCTCCACCGCCACCCTGCCGCTGAGCACCCCGATCTCCGACGCCAAGGTCTTCACCGGCCGGCAGCGGCCGATGACCGAGGTCGTGTTCCTCTTCGCCGAGATCGCCACGGAGCAGGGGCACACCGGGGTGGGCTTCAGCTACTCCAAGCGGGCCGGCGGCCCCGCCCAGTACGCCCACGCGAAGGAGGTGGCCGAGGGCCTGATCGGCGAGGACCCCAACGACATCGCCAAGGTGTACGACAAGCTGCTGTGGGCGGGCGCCTCCGTGGGGCGCTCCGGCGTGGCCACCCAGGCGCTGGCCGCGATCGACGTGGCCCTCTGGGACCTCAAGGCCAAGCGGGCCGGGCTGCCGCTGGCCAAGCTGCTGGGCGCCCACCGGGACTCCGTGCGGACCTACAACACCTCCGGCGGGTTCCTCAACGCCTCCCTGGAGGAGGTCAGGGACCGCGCCACGCGCTCCCTCGAGGAGGGCATCGGCGGGATCAAGATCAAGGTGGGCCTCCCCGACTCCGCCGAGGACCTGCGGCGGGTCGCAGGCGTCCGCGAGCACATCGGCGCGGACGTGCCCCTGATGGTCGACGCCAACCAGCAGTGGGACCGCGCCACGGCTCTGCGCATGGGCCGCCGGCTGGAGGAGTTCGACCTCGTCTGGATCGAGGAGCCCCTGGACGCCTACGACGCCGAGGGCCACGCCCAGCTGGCCGCCGCCCTGGACACGCCCATCGCCACGGGCGAGATGCTCGCCTCCGTCGCCGAGCACGTCCGCCTGATCGAGAGCCGGGCCTGCGACATCATCCAGCCCGACGCCCCGCGCGTGGGAGGCATCACCCAGTTCCTGCGTCTGACCGCCCTGGCCGACCAGCGCGGCCTGGGACTGGCCCCCCACTTCGCCATGGAGATCCACCTGCACCTGGCGGCGGCCTATCCGCGGGAGCCGTGGGTGGAGCACTTCGACTGGCTCGACCCGCTCTTCGAGGAGCGCCTGGAGACCCGGGGCGGACGCATGCTCGTCCCCGACCGTCCCGGGCTGGGCGTCACGCTCAGCAGCCAGGCCCGCGCCTGGACCACGGACAGCGTGGAGTTCGGCAGCGCGTAGGACCCCTTGCCGGCGCCCCAGGGATGCCGGCGCGACACGGCCGGAAAATCCCGCGCGCCCTCTTGACCCGTGAGGCAGGTCACAGCTACGCTCGGGAAAACGCTTTCCAGAACGCGTTGCCTCGACCCTAGGAGACATGATCAGCATGAAGCGAACGGGAACTCTCGCGAAGGCCGCCACCGTCCTCAGCGTGTCGGCGCTGGCCCTGACCGGCTGCGGCGCCGCCGACGACGCGAGCGCCGACGGCAACGTCGAGCTGCGCTTCGCCTGGTGGGGCTCGGACACCCGCCACCAGCAGACGCAGGAGATCATCGACGCCTTCGAGGAGCAGAACCCGGGGGTCACGATCACGGGCGAGTACGGCGACTTCGGCGGCTACTGGGACAAGCTGGCCACCCAGACGGCCTCCAGCGACGCCCCCGACATCATCCAGATGGACGAGAAGTACCTGCGCGAGTACGCCGACAACGGCGCGCTGCTGGACCTCTCCGACGTGGACGTCGCCGCGATCGACGAGGGGGTCGTGGACAGCGGCCGCACCGAGGACGGCCTCTTCGGCGTGGCCACGGGCGTCAACGTGATGGCGATGATGGCGAACCCGACCATCTACGAGGAGGCCGGGGTCGAGCTGCCGGACGACTCCACGTGGACCTGGGACGACTTCTCCGAGGTCTCCCAGCAGATCGCCGAGAACACGGACGTCCACGGCACCAGCGGCCCGAACGAGCCGGCCGGCTTCCAGATCTGGTTGCGCCAGCAGGGCAAGGAGCTGACCACGCCCGAGGGCGAGCTCGGCTTCGAGGCGAGCGATGCCGCCGGCTACCTGGGCATGTGGCACCGGATGATGAAGGACGGCGCCCTGCCCCCGGCCTCGGTGGTCACGGAGGACCAGGAGCCGGGTCCCGACCAGTCGCTGACCGGCACCAACGGGGCGGCCATGGGCATGTGGTGGACCAACCAGCTGAGCGCCCTCAACGCCGCGTCCGGCAACGAGCTGGTCCCGCTCCGGTTCCCGAGCACGGAGAGCGGCGACCACCAGCTCTTCCAGAAGTCGGCGATGTTCATGTCCGCCTCCGCCCGCACCGAGCACCCGGAGGAGGTCAAGGCGTTCATCGACTTCATGGTCAACAGCGAGGAGGCCGGCAAGATCAACCTCGCGGACCGCGGCCTGCCCGCCAACGAGACGGTGCGCGAGGCCGTGCTGCCCGAGCTCAGCGAGGCGGACACCGCGGCCGCGGAGTTCATCGAGGAGATCCAGCCCGAGCTGGGCGAGGCGCTGCCGGTCCCGCCGCTGGGCTTCAGCACGCTGCAGGAGATCATCTACCGCTACGAGCTCGACGTGCTCTTCGAGCGCGCGACCCCCGAGGAGGCCGCCGAGCGCATGATGTCCGAGATGGAGTCGGCGATCAGCTGACCCCCGCACGCTCCGCGGGCGCCGGACGACACCGTCCGGCGCCCGCGGCTCCACCTGCCCCGCACGGCGGGGCACCCACTCACTTCGGATCGTCGGGCACGCACCTGCCCGTGGAGGGACACATCATGGCAACCGTGACGTTCGACAGCGCCACCCGCTTCTATCCGGGCGGGGAGAAGCCCGCGGTGGACCGGCTCGACCTCGAGATCGCGGACGGGGAGTTCCTCGTCCTGGTCGGCCCCTCCGGGTGCGGGAAGTCCACGTCCCTGCGGATGCTCGCGGGGCTCGAGGACGTGAACGCCGGGCGGATCCGCATCGGCGACCGCGACGTCACCGACGTCCCGTCCAAGGACCGGGACATCGCCATGGTCTTCCAGAACTACGCCCTCTACCCGCACATGAGCGTGGCGGAGAACATGG
>NZ_JBHZTA010000021.1:0-21112 GCF_042879215.1 Kocuria arenosa
GCACGGCGAGGCAGCACGGCGAGGCAGCACGGCGAGGCAGCACGGCGAGGCAGCACGGCGAGGCAGCACGGGGCGGCAGCACGGTGCGGTGCCCACGGCGGGTCCCGGCGCCGCGGCCGGGTGCCGGTCAGGGCCGGAGGCCGTCGGTGGTGAGGGCCTCCCGGAACCGCTCGCCGAAGATCGGGGCGGCGCTCTGCGAGTACACCCGGCTGAGGTGGTCGTCGTCCCAGTACACGTAGACGTTGCCGACGACCGGCGGGCACTGCCCCGCCGGGCAGATCAGGTCGGTGAGGTCCAGGGTCGAGTAGAGCGGCAGCTCGCGGGCGAGCGGCAGCGCGGGATCGGGCGTGCCCACCATGGGGTGCGTGAAGGTGCACCGGGGGTCGTCCTCCCCGAGCACCACCGCGCACTCGGCCGGCGCCTCCGGGAAGCGGGGGGTGTCGCGGATCCCGACGACGGGGATCCCGCGGTCGGTGAGCTCGCGGATCCGCTGCTCCAGGCCGGGCCGGAGGAACTCCCCCTCCTGGTCCGTGAACGTCGACTGGACCACGACGAGGTCGGGGGCGGCCGTGCCGATCATCTGCCCGGCGCCCTCGAACCAGGCCCGGCAGCTCTCCGAGCCCGGCTGGTCCTCGGCGGCGGCGTAGAAGCAGCCCGGCTGGATCCAGGTCAGCACCCGCCACCGCTCGGCCTCCGCGAGGGGCCGCAGCGCGGGGAGCCAGTGCTGCAGGTGGCTGTTGCCGAGCACGAGGACCGTCCGCTCGGGAGCCTCCTGCGCGACGCTCTCGTGGCAGAAGCGGCGGAGCTCCTCCGGCAGGGCGAGGTCCTCGGGGCAGGCCTCGCCGAGGGAGGCGGGCTGTCCCGGCAGGTCCTCCGGCAGGGGCAGGGTCGGGGCGTCCGGGTCGCCGCGGAACTCGAAGCCGGGCTCGAGGACGGCAGCCCCGGGGTTGTTGCGGACGGCCTCGGACTGGATCCGGTCGGCACGCCGGTCCTCCACGTTCTGCCAGGCGAGCACGGGAGCGGCGACCAGGGCGAGGCAGAGCACCACGACCCCGGCGAGGCGCCGCTTGTTCCGCTCGGGCCACGCCCAGGCCTTGACCCGGTCCTCGACCAGCCGGGTGACCAGCACCGCGAGCACCAGGGACACGAGGATGATCACCACCCCGGAGCGGGGCCCGGCCATGGGCCGGTCGCGCAGCACGAGGTAGGTGATCAGCACCGGCCAGTGGAAGAGGTAGAGGGCGTAGGCGGAGTCCCCCAGCCGCACCAGGGGCGCCGAGGCGAGGATCCGGTCCAGCCCGAACCGCGAACCGGACTGCCCTGACACGATGATCGCCGCCGCCGAGAGCAGCGGCCACAGCGCGATCCACCCGGGGAACGCCCCCTGCACGTCGACGAGCACGCCCACCGAGACCATGCTCAGCAGCCCCAACCAGCCCAGGACCACTCGGGCGGTCCGCGGCGGCCTCAGGTACGGCAGGGCGAGGGCGAGCAGCGATCCGAGGGCGAACTCCCACAGCCGGGCGCGGGTGTCGAAGTAGGCGAACTCCTGCTGCGTCGCCGTGCTGTGCACCGACCACGCCAGGGAGGCCAGGAACACGGCGCCGAACATCGCGACCAGGACGGGGACGGGCCGGCGGGTCCCCCGCCGCGTGAGCAGCCAGGCGGCGGCGAAGACCAGCGGCCACAGCAGGAACACCTGTCCCTGCACGGACAGGGACCAGAAGTGCTGGAACGGCGACGCGGTCGAGTGGTCGGCGGCGTAGTAGTCGACGGCGCTGAGCGCGAGCGCCCAGTTCTCCGAGTAGAACACCGAGGCCAGTGCCTCGGACCGCCACTGCCCGGCGTCGGAGCCGGGGTAGACGGCGGCCACCAGGACGAGGGTCGCCAGGATGGTGAGCACCGCCAGCGGCAGCAGCCGCTTGAACACGTGCAGCCAGTACCGCCCCAGCGCCGGCGGGCGCCCCGCCTCGAGCTTGCGCACGAAGGACAGGGTCAGGAAGAACGCCGAGATCAGCAGGAAGACGTCCACGCCGCCGGAGACCCGGCCGAGGAAGACGTGGTAGACCACCACGAGCAGCACCGCGACGAACCGCAGCCCCTGCACCTCCGGACGGAACCCGGAGTACCGGGCCACCCGCCGGGCCGTGGCCGCCTCGACGCCTCCGGGGCCGTCCGCGGACGGGGCCCCCGGACCCGGACGCGGGGCACCGGCCTGCACCGTGCTCACGAGGGCACCTCCTGGAGGAGCGTGCCGGGGAGCCGCGTCTCGAGGGCCGGCGCCATCGTCCGCGCGTAGGTCCACGTGAGGTGGTGCGGGTCGAAGAAGACGTGCACGTTGCCCACCACGGGGCGGCACAGTCCCTCCGGGCAGATGAGGTCGGTGAGGTCGATCGAGGCGAAGCCGTTCCGGTCCCGGAGGACGTCGGCCGGATTGACGGGGGCCAGGACCTGCTCGACCGGGACGCGGCACTGCTCGGCGTCCTGGCCGTGGCGCTCGGCGCACTCGTAGGGGTTGAAGTCGAACCGGGGGTTGTCCCGGAAGCCGACGACGTCGATGCCCTGGCCCGTGAGGCGGTCGACCAGTTCCGGGAACCCGCCGACCAGGGCCTCGGCGGGGCCGTCCATCCGGGCCGCGTAGGTCGAGGTCGTCATGACCGCGTCCGGCGCGAGCCGCTCCACGTACTCGATCGCCGCGTCGTTGCCCTCGTGGCACGCGTCCCCCTCCGGGCGCACCGCGAAGGCGCAGCCCGGCTGCAGCACGGCGACGAGCTGCCAGTTGCGCTCCTCCGCGAGGGGGATCACCGCGCCCATGAACTGCTCCATGTGGGAGTTGCCGACCACCGCGATCGTGCGCTCGGGATCCGGCAGGGCCGGGCTCTGGCGGCAGTACTGATCGAGGACCTCCTGCTCGGGGGCGAACGCCCCGGAGCAGGGCTCGGGCAGTCCCACCCACTCCTCGCGCAGCGCGGAGGCCAGGGGCAGGGTCGGGACGTCGGGGTCGCCCCGGAACTCGAAGCCCGGCTCCAGCACCGCGGCCCCCGGATTGTTGCGGGCGGCCTGCTCCGCCAGCACCGCCGCCCGCCGCGCGTCGGCCTGCTGCCACACCAGCACCGGCACCGCGACCAGCGCCAGGCTCACCGCCACGGACACCGCCAGCCGCCGCTTGTCCCGCTCGGGCCACGCCCACCGCTGGAACGGGCGCTCCACCAGCTTCGTGGCGGCCACCGCCAGCACCAGGGAGACCAGGATGATCACCACCCCCGACCGCGGACCGGCCACCGGCCGGTCCCGCAGCACGAGGTAGGTGATCAGCAGCGGCCAGTGCACCAGGTACAGCGCGTAGGAGGCGTCCCCCAGCCGCACCAGCGGCCGGGAGGCCAGGATCCGGTCCAGGCCGAACGGGGAGCCGGACTGCCCGGCGACGATGACCGCCGCCGCCGAGAGCAGCGGCCACAGCGCGATCCACCCCGGGAAGGCGCCCTGCACGTCGATCAGCACCCCGACCGAGACCATGCTGGCCATTCCGGCCCAGCCCAGCGCCACCCGCACGGCCCGCGGCGGGTGCAGGAACGGCACCGCCAGAGCCAGCAGCGAGCCCAGGGCGAACTCCCACAGCCGGGCCCGGGTGTCGAAGTAGGCGAACGCCTGGTCCGTGGCGGTCGTGTGCACCGACCACGCGAGGGAGACCGCGAAGATCAGCCCGAAGCACACCGCCAGCACCGGCACCGGCCGCCACCGCCCGCTCCGGCACACCAGCCACGCCGCCCCGAACACCAGCGGCCACAGCAGGAACACCTGTCCCTGCACGGACAGGGACCAGAAGTGCTGGAACGGGGAGGCCGTGGAGTCGTCGGCCGCGTAGTAGTCCACCTGCGCCAGCGCCAGCGCCCAGTTCTCCACGTAGAACACCGAGGCCAGGGCCTCCGTGCGGACCCGGTCGATCCGCGCCTCCGGGAAGAACCACCACGCCAGCACCAGGGTGCCCAGGACGGTGAGCACCGCCAGCGGCAGCAGCCGCTTGAACACGTGCAGCCAGTACCGCCCCAGCGCCAGCGGGCGCCCCGCCTCGAGCTTGCGCACGAAGGACAGGGTCAGGAAGAACGCCGAGATCAGCAGGAAGACGTCCACGCCGCCGGAGACCCGGCCGAGGAAGACGTGGTAGACCACCACGAGCAGCACCGCGACGAACCGCAGCCCCTGCACCTCCGGACGGAACCCGGAGTACCGGGCCACCCGCCGGGCCGTGGCCGGCTCGACGCCGGCGGGCGTGCTCTGCTCACCGAGGGTCGTCATGGGCATCTCCTGGGAACACCGTGCCGCCGGGGGCGCGGCAGTGGTCGGGCGGACCCCCGCACTCTACCGGAGGCGGCGGTGCGCACCCCGGGACGGCGACGGACCCGCCCCACCGGTGGTGGGACGGGTCCGAGTGCGAGCCGGGTCGGTGCTGTCGGTCAGTGCTGGTGGCCGTGCCCGTCGTCGTCGGCGGGCTTGTCCGTCACGAGCGTCTCGGTGGTCAGCACGAGCGCCGCGATGGACGCGGCGTTCTGCAGCGCCGAGCGGGTGACCTTGACGGGGTCGATGATGCCCGCGCCGACCATCTCGACGTACTCGCCGGTGGCGGCGTCGTAGCCGTGGCCGGCCTCGAGCTCGGCCACGCGGGAGGCCACCACGGCCCCGTCCTGGCCGGCGTTCTGGGCGATCCAGTACAGCGGCTGCCGGAGGGCGCGGCGGACGATGCCGAGGGCGGTCGCGGCGTCGCCGGTGAGCCCGAGGTCGGACTCGTCGAGGACCTTCGCGGCCTGCACGAGGGCGGTGCCGCCGCCGGAGACGATGCCCTGCTCGAGGGCCGCGCGCGTCGAGGACACGGCGTCCTCGATGCGGTGCTTGCGCTCCTTCGCCTCCACCTCGGTGGCCGCGCCGACCTTGATCACGGAGACGCCGCCGGCCAGGCGGGCGAGGCGCTCCTGCAGCTTCTCGCGGTCCCACTCGGAGTCGCTGCGCTCGGCCTCGGCGCGGATCGTGGCGACCCGGTCCTCGATCTCGGCCGGGGTGCCGCCGCCGTCGACCAGGGTGGTCGTGTTCTTGGTGACCGTGACGCGGCGGGCGGTGCCCAGCTGCTCCAGGGTGACCTGGTCGAGGCTGATGCCCAGTTCGCTGGTGATGAGCTGGCCGCCGGTGAGGACGGCGAGGTCCTGCAGGATCGCCTTGCGGCGGTCGCCGAAGCCGGGCGCCTTGAGGGCCACGACGTCGAGGGTGCCGCGCAGCTTGTTGACCACCAGGGTGGACAGGGCCTCGCCCTCGACGTCCTCGGCGATGATGGTCAGCGGCTTCTTGGCCTGGAGGACCTTCTCCAGCACGGGCATGAGCTCCGGGACGGAGGAGATCTTGCCCTGGTACAGCAGCACCAGGGAGTTCTCCATGACCGCTTCCTGGCGTTCGGCGTCGGTCACGAAGGACGGGGACAGGTAGCCCTTGTCGAACTGCATGCCCTCGGTGACGTCGAGCTCGACCTCGGTGCTCGAGCCGTCCTCGATCGTGATGACGCCGTCCTTGCCGACGGTCTCGAAGGCCCGGGCGATGAGCTCGCCGATCGCCGGGTCCTGCGCCGAGATGGTCGCCACGTGGGCGACGTTGGCACCCTCCACCGGGCGGGCGTTCTCGAGCAGGCGCTCGGAGACGGCCTCGACGGCCTTCTCGATGCCGCGCTTGAGGCTCAGCGGGTCGGCCCCGGCGGCCACGTTGCGCAGGCCCTCCTTGACCAGGGCCTGGGCGAGCACGGTGGCGGTGGTGGTGCCGTCGCCGGCGACGTCGTTGGTCTTGGTCGCCACCTCCTTGGCGAGCTGGGCCCCGAGGTTCTCGTACGGGTCGTCGAGCTCGACCTCGCGGGCGATGGTCACGCCGTCGTTGGTGATCGTGGGGGCACCCCACTTCTTGTCGAGCACCACGTTGCGCCCGCGCGGGCCGAGGGTGACCTTGACGGTGTCGGCGAGCTTGTTGACGCCGTTCTCGAGGGACTTGCGGGCGGCGTCGTCGAACGCCAGCTGCTTGGCCATGGGCGAAGAGCTCCTTCTGGGGTGGCTGGGGTCGCCAGCGGATGTCGGGGATCTGGATCGGCGAAGGGTGCCCGCCGCGGGCCCGCCGGAACAGCGGGGCGTGCGGCGGGCACCCTTCGTCAGGACTGCGCGGTCTGCGCGGGGTCGGTGCGGCCCGGTCTACTTCTCGACGACGGCGAGCACGTCGCGGGCCGGGAGCACCAGGTACTCCTCGCCGTTGTACTTGACCTCGGTCCCGCCGTACTTGGAGAAGATCACGACGTCGCCCTCCTTGACGTCGACCGGGATGCGGTTGCCGGAGTCGTCGACACGACCGGGGCCGACGGCCAGGACCTTGCCCTCCTGGGGCTTCTCCTTGGCGGTGTCCGGGATGACGAGACCGGACGCGGTGGTCTGCTCAGCGGCGAGCGGCTGGACGACGATGCGATCCTCGAGAGGCTTGATGGAGACCGACACGATCTCTCCTTGTCTGTAGGGGTGGAAAACGGTGGGCGACCGCGGGCGGAGCCCGCCGTCGGGCTTCGGGCCGGTCGGCGCACCGACCGCCGTCGCGGTGCCGGTCGAGCGCCTGGCCCTTAGCACCCTCACCCGGAGAGTGCCAAGGCCAACTGTAGGAGGGGGCTGGCAGTCGGTCAAGGCGAGTGCCAGCAGGCGGGGCTGCCGGGAACGGCGCGGAACCAATTAGGTCATGCCGGTGTTCGCCAATGATTTGCCTCACGCCCGCCCGACCCTCTAGGTTGAGCGGTAAGGCAACCCTTACCTCGGCCGAGCAGCGGTGCCCTCCCCGACGTCCCCGCACACCGGTGTGCGGGTACGTCGCGCCCACCGGACCCCGTCGGTGTGCTCCGCCCCGGAGCACTTCGGCGCCCTCTGCACGAAGGAAGACCATGAACCGCACTCCCCGACACCGCTCCACCGCCCTGCTGGCCGCCGTCTCGGTCCTGGCACTCGCGGGCTGCTCGACGTCCGGCGCGGCGACCACCGAGGAGGGCTCGCCGAGCGCCGCCTCGGCGGAGACCGTCAGCGTGGAGCACGCGCAGGGCACCACGGACGTCCCCGTGGACCCGGAGAACGTGATCACGTTCGACCTCGGGGTCCTCGACTCGATGCAGGCGCTGGACGAGGACGTCCAGGGCCTGCCCAAGGGCGGCAGCCTGCCCGAGCAGTTCGCCGAGTACCGGTCGGACGAGTACGTCAACGCCGGGTCCTTGAAGGAGCCCGACCTGGAGGCCGTCGCCGAGGCCGCCCCGGACCTGATCATCATCTCGGGGCGCACCGCCGACTTCTACGACCAGCTCGCCGAGATCGCCCCCACCGTGGACCTCTCCCTCGACCAGACCGACGCGCTGAACTCCTTCACCGAGCAGTCCCGGACCCTCGGCGAGATCTACGGCAAGGAGACCGAGGTCGAGGAGCGGCTGACCGCCATCGAGGAGCAGGTCGAGGAGACGAAGGCCCGGACCGCCGAGGCCGGCACCGCGATGTTCGTGCTGACCAGCGCCGGCGAGGTCAACGCCTACGGCCCGAACTCGCGCTTCGGCAACATCGTCTTCGACCTGCTGGGCTTCGAGTCCGCCGCCGCCGTCCAGGCCGAGGGCACCCACGGCGAGGCCGTCTCCTTCGAGGCCATCGCCGCCGCGGACCCCGACCACCTCTTCGTGCTGGACCGCGACACCGCCATCGGCCAGTCCGGCGGCGAGGCCGCCCAGCAGGTGCTCGACAACGAGCTCGTCAACGGCACCACCGCGGCGGAGCAGGACCGGATCACCTACGTGGACAGCGCCGCCTGGTACCTAGTCGGCTTCGGCCTGGACAACTTCCCGGCCATGATCGGCGAGATCCAGGAGTCCCTCTCCTGATCCGCTGAGCCGGTCGAGCGCGACTCCCGGCTGCTCCGCACGGCGACCGCCCGGCGCCCGTGCGGAGCAGCCGGGAGTCGCGCCGGCCCGCGACCGCGTCCCGTCCCCAGCACCGGAAGGTCCCCCGATGACCACCACGGAACGATGAGCACCGTCGTGACCGCCGCACCACGCCCCGCGACCGCCGGCCCCGCGCCGGCGGTGCCGCCGTCGGGGGGCTCCACCCCGGTGGACCCCGGGGCGTCGGCCCGGGCCAACGCCCGCCGGCTCGCCGCCGCTGGCGCCCTCGTGCTGGTCCTGGCGGTCGTCAGCACCTTCGTGGGGGTCCTGGACGTCACCCCGTGGTCCCTGGCGGACCAGCTCCTCGCCGGGGACCTCGACGGCTTCTGGGCCTCGATGGAGATCATCGCGGTCTCCCGCTTCCCCCGCACCGCGTCGGTCGTGCTGGCCGGCCTGGCCCTGTCCGTGGCGGGGCTGATCATGCAGCTCATGGTCCGCAACAGGTTCGTGGAGCCCTCCACCGTGGGCACCGTCGAGTCGGCGCAGGCGGGCCTGCTCGTCGTGACCCTGCTCCTGCCCTCGGCCCCGCTCCTGCTGAAGATGGGCACGGCCTCCGTGTTCGCGGTCGCCGGGACCGCCCTGTTCCTGCTGGTGCTCCAGCGCATCCCCCTGCGCAGCACCCTGCTGGTGCCGCTCGTGGGGATCATGCTCGGCAACGTCATCGCCTCCGTCACCACGTTCTTCGCCTACCGCTCCGACCTGCTGCAGACGCTCAACGCCTGGATGCTCGGCGACTTCTCCGGCGTCCTGCGGGGCCGCTACGAGCTGCTGTGGCTCGTGCTGGTGCTGACGGTCGTGGGCTACGTGGCCGCCGACCGGTTCACCGTCGCGGGCATGGGCCACGAGTTCACCACCAACCTGGGCATCAACCACCGCAAGGTCATGGCCCTGGGCATGACCGTCGTGGCCCTGATCTCGGCCGTGGTCGTGGTCACCGTCGGGTCGATCCCCTTCCTGGGGCTCGTCGTGCCCAACCTCGTGTCCATGCTCGTCGGGGACAACTCCCGCCGCACCGTGCCGTGGGTCGCCGTCCTCGGCGCCGGCTTCGTGCTCGCGTGCGACATCGTGGCCCGGGTGATCCGGTACCCGTACGAGATCCCCGTCGGCACCGTCGTCGCCGTCGTCGGCGGCGCCCTGTTCCTCACCATGCTGCTGAGGGGGCGCCACCGGTGAGCACCAGGACCTCCGCCCTGCCCCCCGCCCTCGCCGCCCGCGGACCCCGGCGGCCGCGCACGGCCCTGCCCCCCGGCGCCTGGATCGGGATCCTCGCCGTCCTGGCGGCCGCCTCCATCGGCCTCTACCTGACCGTGGACCTCAGCGGCGACCTCGGCTACGTCCTGCCCCGCCGGATCAACCGGGTGCTGACGATGGTGCTCGTCGCCTACGCCGTGGGCGTGTCCACGGTGCTGTTCCAGACGATCACCAGCAACCGCATCCTCACCCCGTCCATCATGGGCTTCGACGCGCTGTACATGCTCATCCAGACCGCCCTCGTGTTCTTCGTCGGCTCCGTCGGCGTGGTCGCCCTGGGGGACGGCGCGAAGTTCGGGCTCGAGCTCGCGCTCATGGTCGCGTTCAGCTGGCTGATCTACCGCTGGCTGTTCACCGGCTCCGGGAAGTCCCTGCACCTCGTGCTGCTCGTCGGCATCGTCTTCGGCACCGTCTTCCGTGGGATCTCCTCGCTGCTGCAGCGGCTGCTCGAGCCCAGCGAGTTCGTCGTCCTCCAGGACGCGATGTTCGCCTCGTTCGGCAACGTGGACACGGGGCTCCTGCGCCTGTCCGCGCTGCTCGTCGGGCTGGTCTCCCTCGTGGCGCTGGCGTTCCGGCGGCACCTCGACGTCCTGGCCCTGGGCCGGGACACGGCGATCAGCCTGGGCGTCGACCACACCCGGGTGGTCACGGCCGTGCTGGTGGTCTGCTCGGTGCTCGTGGGCGTCTGCACCGCGCTGGTCGGTCCCATCACGTTCTTCGGGCTCATCGTGGCGAACCTCGCCTACGCTCTGTGCCGCACCTTCCGCCACCGGCACGTGCTGCCCATGGCCGTGCTGCTGGGGATCATCGCGCTCGTGGGCGGTCAGGTGGTCCTCGAGCAGGTCTTCGCCTTCGACACCGCGCTGAGCATCGTGATCGAGTTCGCCGGCGGGCTGCTGTTCCTCGTGCTGCTGCTGCGGGGATCCATCAAGTGACAAGGAGCGCACCGTGATCGAACTGACCGGACTCACCAAGAGGTACGGGACGCAGACCGTCGTCGACCGCGTCTCGGGGACCATCGAGGCGGGCGGGATCATCTCGATCATCGGCGCCAACGGCGCCGGGAAGTCGACGCTGCTGTCCATGGCCGCGCGGCTGCTGCCCATGGACGAGGGCACCGTGTTCGTGGACGACCTCGACGTCCTCGGCACCCCCTCGGACCAGCTGGCCCGCAAGCTGTCCATCCTGCGCCAGGAGAACAGCCTGACGGTCCGGCTGAGCGTCCGGGACCTCGTGGCCTTCGGCCGCCACCCGCACTCCAAGGGCCGGCACACGGCCGAGGACCGGGAGCACGTCGAGCGGGCGCTGCGCTACCTCCAGCTCGAGGAGCTCGCCGACCGCTACGTCGACGAGCTCTCCGGCGGGCAGCGGCAGCGGGCGTTCATCGCCATGGTCGTCGCCCAGGACACCGACTACGTCCTGCTCGACGAACCGCTCAACAACCTCGACATGAAGCACGCCGTGGAGATGATGCGCCTGCTGCGGCAGATGGCCCACGACTTCGGCAAGACCGTGGTGCTCGTCATCCACGACATCAACTTCGCGTCCTGCTACTCCGATCGGATCATGGCCATGAAGGACGGCGCCCTCGTCCACCACGGCACGCCCGACGAGATCATGCGCCCGGCCGTGCTGCGGGAGATCTACGGCATCGACATCCGCGTGGAGGAGGTCGACGGCCACCGCATCGGCATCTACTTCGTCTGATCCGACCCCCGACCCGAACGGCACCCATGAGCTCCGAGACCCCCGTCGACCCCCGCGAGATCGCCCCGCTGCTGACCCGGGAGGGCATGGCCCTGCTCGAGTCCCTGGGTCCCTACGACGAGGCGGAGGCCCTGCGCACCGCCACCCGCCTGCGCGCGGAGGGGCACGACGCCGGGCTCGTCTCCGCGGTGCTCACCCAGGCCAGGCTCCGCGCCAGGGCGCGGGAGAAGTTCGGGGACTTCGCCGGCCGCATGCTCTTCACCCGGGCCGGCCTGGAGCAGGCCACCCGGCTGCGGGTGGCCGCCCTGCACGCGCGGCGCTTCGCTGACGCCGGCCTCGAGCACGTGGCCGACCTCGGCTGCGGCATCGGCGCGGACGCGCTCGCGCTGGCCTCCCTCGACCGCAGGGTCACCGCCGTGGAGCTCGACGAGACCACGGCCGCGGTCGCCACCCTCAACCTCACCCCGTTCCCCGAGGTCACGGTCCTGCACGCCGACGCGGAGTCGCTGGACCTCGCCGCCCTGCCCGCCGGACCGCCGGACGGGGTGTGGCTGGACCCGGCCCGGCGCACGACGTTGTCCTCGGGCACCCGGCGGATCTTCGACCCGGAGGCGTTCTCCCCGCCCCTGTCCTTTGTCGAGGCGCTGGCCGGGCGCGGCCTGCCCGTCGGGGTGAAGCTGGGGCCCGGCATCCCGCACGAGGCGGTCCCCGCCGGGTGCGAGGCGCAGTGGGTCTCCGACCGGGGCGACGTGGTCGAGGCCGTGCTGTGGTTCAACGCGGTGGCCCGCCCCGGCGTGCGGCGCGCGGCGCTCGTGCTCTCGGAGCACGGGTCCGCGGAGCTGACCAGCGCGGAGGACCACGACCCCGCCCACGCCGACGCGGTGGTGGGCCCCGTGGGCGCGTACCTCTACGAACCGGACGGCGCGGTGATCCGCGCGGGCCTCGTCACGGGCCTCGCCCGGCAGCTGGGCGCGCGGCTGATCCACCCCCGGATCGCCTACCTCACCTCCGACGAGCTCGTGCGCACCCCGCTGGCCCGCGCGTACCGCGTGCGGGAGGTGCTGCCGCACACCGTCAAGGTGCTCAAGCGGTGGGTCCGGGAGCACGAGGTCGGGACGCTCGAGATCAAGAAGCGCGGCACGGACGTCACCCCGGAGGAGCTGCGCCGCCGGCTCGCGCCGAAGGGGCCCGGACGGGCCACGCTCGTGGTCACCCGGACGGCCCCGGGCCCCGCCCCGGGGAGCCCGGGACGCAGCGGGGCGGGCCCCGCGGAGCAGCGCGTCGTGATGGTCGTGGAAACCGTAGACTGATGGCTCCGCGGGCCTCCCGGCCCGCCCCCGACCGGGCGCCCGCCCCTCAACAGCACGGAGGACCTGCCGCGTGGAGATCTCGTTCGCCCGCTCCCACCAGTCGACGCTGGGCGTCGAGTGGGAGATCGCCCTCGTGGACGGCACCACGGGGGACCTCGTCCCCCGCGGCCGGGAGACGTTCGAGGCGGTCCTGGACGCCCACCCCGCCTGGGGCACGGACGGCGACCATCCGCACCTGACCGGGGAGTTCCTGCTCAACACCGTCGAGCTGGTCACCGGGGTGTGCCGGGACGTCGCCCACTCCACCGAGCAGCTGTCCACCATGATGGACGAGATCCGCAAGGTCACCGATCCGCAGGGCCTCGAGGTCTTCGCCGCCGGCACCCACCCCTTCGCGCGCTGGCAGGACCAGCAGGTCACCGACAAGCAGCGGTACCACAAGCTCGTGGACCGCACCCAGTACTGGGGGCGGCAGATGGTCATCTACGGGGTGCACGTGCACGTGGGCCTCGACTCGCGGGCGAAGGCCCTGCCCGTGCTCGACGGGCTGCTGACCTACTACCCGCACCTGCTGGCCCTGTCCGCGAACTCGCCCTTCTGGGCGGGCGAGGACACCGGCTACGCGTCCCAGCGCTCGATGATCTTCCAGCAGCTGTCCACGGCCGGGCTGCCGTACCACTTCCCGTCCTGGGACGCCTACGAGCAGTGCATCACGGACATGATCGCCACCGGCATCATCGAGGAGATGAGCGAGGCCCGCTGGGACGTGCGCCCGGTGCCCCGGCTGGGCACCGACGAGGTGCGCTTCTGCGACGGGCTCTCCACCCTGTGGGAGGTGGGGGCGCTCACGGCGCTCACCCAGTGCCTCGCGGAGTCCATCTCCCGGGACGTGGAGGCGGGCCGGCCCCCCGCCCGCCTGAAGCCCTGGCACATCCAGGAGAACAAGTGGCGCGCCGCCCGCTACGGCCTGGACGCCGAGGTCATCACCGACCCGCGCAACATCGAGCGGGACCTGCGCGCGGACCTGACGGCGCTGCTCGACCGGCTGGAGCCCGTGGCCGCGCAGCTCGGCTGCTCGCGGGAGCTCGCCGACGTGGAGCGGATCCTGCAGCAGGGCGCCGGCTACCAGCGTCAGCGCGCGGTGGCCCGGGCCCACGACGGGGACCTGCACGCGGTCGCCCTCGACATCGTCCGCCGCACCCGCGAGAACGACTGACCGGCCGCTCCGGCACGCCCCGCTGGACGCGGGGCACCGTTCGTCCCTAGGTTGCAGGCATGACGAACGCGACCGGCACCGACCCGCACCCCTCCTCCGCCCACCCCGCCCGGCCGGAGCACGGGGTGCTGCAGCTCGGCTCCCTGCACCCCCTGCTGGAGGAGGCGCTGGCCTCCGAGTTCTCCGCCCTGCGCCTGCCCGAGGACCCCGCCGGGCAGGACCGCTTCCTGGAGCGGCACGCGGACGACGTCCGGGTGGCGGTCGGCTCCGGGCGCACCGGCGTGAGCACGGACCTGATGCGGCGGCTGCCCCGGCTCGAGGCCGTCGTCCACTTCGGCGTCGGCTACGACGGCACGGACGCCGCCGAGGCCGCCGCGCGCGGCATCGTCATGAGCAACACCCCCGACGTCCTGACCGACGCCGTGGCGGACACCGCGCTGGCCCTCTACCTGGATGTGCTGCGCCGCTTCTCCGCGGCCGACCGGTACGTCCGCGGCGGGCAGTGGGAGAGCACGGGGAGCTTCCCGCTGAGCCGGCACGCGTCCGGCCGGCAGGTGGGCGTCCTCGGTCTCGGGCGGATCGGCCGGGCGGTCGCCGTCCGGCTGGAGGCGCTCGGCTGCGGGATCCACTACCACAACCGGCGTCCGGCCACCGGCACCGGGTACGCCTACCACGGGTCCGCGGCCGAGCTGGCGGCCGCCGTCGACGTGCTCGTGGTCGCCGTCCCCGGCGGCCCGGAGTCCGCCGGGACGGTCGACGCGGAGGTGCTGGACGCCCTGGGCCCGGACGGCTTCCTCGTCAACGTCGCCCGCGGTTCCGTCGTGGACGAGCCGGCGCTGGTGGCGGCGCTGCAGGAGGGCCGGCTCGGCGGGGCCGGTCTGGACGTCTTCGCCGACGAGCCCCGGGTGCCGGCCGCCCTGCGCGAGCTCGACTCCGTGGTGCTCCTGCCGCACGTGGGCAGCGCGACCGTGGAGACCCGGCGGGAGATGGCCGAGCTCACCCTGCGCAACCTCCGCAGCTGGCTGGCCGACGGCACGCTGGTCACCCCCGTGGCGTGAGCCGCGCCGGACGGCTCAGACGGACACGGTGGTGACCGGCAGGGAGGAGTCGGCGGCGAACTCCAGCCCGGAGGGGGCACGGCCCTCGGCCACGACCCGGGCGGCGAGCGCGGCGACCATGGCCCCGTTGTCCGTGCACAGCGGCAGGCGGGGGATCACCAGCTCGATCCCGTGCGCGGCGCAGCGCTCGGCGGTGAGCTCGCGCAGCCGGGAGTTCGCGGCCACTCCCCCGCCGAGCAGCAGCGTCCCGAGCCCCTGCTCCGTGCACGCGAGCACGGCCTTGCGGGTGACCACGTCGGCCACCGACTCCTGGAAGGACGCCGCGACGTCGGCGACCGGCACCGGCTCGCCCCGCGCCTCGTAGCCCTCGACGACCCGGGCCACGGCGGTCTTGAGCCCGGAGAAGGAGAAGTCGTAGCGGTGCGGACCGGGCCGCTCGGCGGAGCCCATGTACTTGCCCGCGCTCAGCCCGCGGGGCAGGCGGAAGGCGGTCGGGTCCCCGTCCCGGGCGGCGGCGTCGATGGCCGGGCCGCCGGGGTAGTCCAGGCCCAGGACGCGGGCCACCTTGTCGTAGGCCTCGCCGGCCGCGTCGTCGATCGTGGCCCCGAGCAGGCGCACGTCCCGGCTGGGGTCCTCGACGGCGAGGATCTCGGTGTGCCCGCCGGAGACCAGCAGTGCTCCGAGGTCGCGGGGCAGGCCGTCGTCGAAGGCGCCCCGGAAGCCCTCGATCCCGGAGTCCTCGAGCAGGCCCACGCTGACGTGCGCCACGAGGTGGTTGATGGCGTAGAGGGGCTTGTCCGTGGCCACGGCGAGGGCCTTCGCGGCGGCCGTGCCCACCATGAGGGCTCCGGCCAGCCCGGGCCCGGAGGTCACCGCGAGGGCGTCGAGGTCCTCCAGGCCCACTCCCGCCCGGGCCAGGGCCTCGCGCAGGGCCGGGACGATGGCGTCGAGGTGGGCGCGGGAGGCGATCTCGGGGATCACGCCGCCGAAGCGCACGTGCTCGTCCATCGAGGAGGACACGACGTTGGCGAGCAGGGTGCGTCCCCGCACGATCCCCACGCCGGTCTCGTCGCACGAGGTCTCGATGCCCAGCACGAGGGGTCCGTCGGTCATCGGGTCTCCTCCGTCGGGGCGGCCGGGGTCTCGGGGGCCGCCGGGGTCTCGGGGGCGGTGAGATCGAGGCGCATGATCAGCGCGTCGGCGCCGTCCCGGTAGTAGCGGGGGCGGGTGTGGATCTGCTCGTAGCCGAAGCGGCGGTAGAGCTGCTGGGCGCGCGGGTTGTCGGCGCGGACCTCGAGCAGCACCTCGGTGGCCCCGAGCTCCCGGGCCTGCGCGTGCAGGGTGCGCAGCAGGGCGGAGCCGATCCCGCGGCCCTCGTGCTCGGGGACCACCGCGATGGTCTGCACGTCGCCCACGGGGCGGATGCACATGAGCCCCGCGTAGCCGACGATCTCGCCGTCCTGCTCCGCCACCCAGTACCAGCACACGGGCTGGGCCAGCTCGGCGGTGAACATCTCCAGCGGCCAGGCGTCGACGGGGAAGAGCCTCCGCTCGAGCGCGTGCACCGGCGCGAGGTCCTCGGGGACCATCCGGCGCAGCGTCCAGGAGCCGGGACCGGGGGCGGTGCTCACGCGCTCGCCCGCTTCCGGGGGCCGGGGACCTTCGCGTCGGACTCGCGCAGGTACAGCGGGGTCGTGTCCGGGGACAGCTGCTCCCCCCGGGTCGTGCGGCGCGCGGCGGCGAGGCCGAGGGACGACGCCGTGGGCTGCGCCGCGGCGAACCCGGGCACGGGCCGGGCCAGCCGGTCGGCGTAGATCCCCGCCCCGCGGCCGTAGGCGGGCAGCGCCGGGAGCTGCTCGGCGGCGGCCACCCCGGGTCCCCCGGCAGGCCGCGGGCCGTCCTCGGCGGCGGCGAACCGGGCCCAGTAGACCTCCTTGCGCCGGGCGTCGGTGAGCACGAGGAACTCCTCGTGCCCGGCCGCCCGGGCGTGCCCTGCGGCGTCGTGGGCGAGGGCCTCGAGACTCATGAGGCCGTGCAGCGGCAGGTCCCACGCGAAGGCGAGCGCCCGCGCCGTCGCGATCCCCGCGCGCAGGCCGGTGAAGGGCCCGGGCCCGGTGCCGACGAGGACGCCGTCGAGGTCGCGGCCGGTGACGCCGTGGCCGGCCAGCAGGTCACGGACGGCGGGGGCCAGGACCTCGGCGTGGGAGCGGGTGTCCGGGCTCGCGAAGGAGCCGAGGACCTCGCCCGCGCCGGTCACGAGGGCGGCGGAGGCGACGGCGGAGGAGTCCAGGCACAGGAGGAGCACCCGACCAGTGTAGTGCCCGCCCCCGGGGGTGCCGCCCGGTTCAGTCCAGCCGGGGCGGCCCGTCCGCCCAGCGCGGGCCGATCCCGGTGAGGGTGATGCGGCGGGGCTCGTCGTCCCCGTCCTCGTCCGCGGCCCGGTCCTCGTCCGCGTCGCCGAGGTCTCCCGGGGTCGCTCCGGGCCCCGACGGCGCGCCGGGTCCGAGGGGATCGGCGCCCACGGCGCGCTCCAGCACGATCTCGAGGCGGGACTCGGCCAGGTGCTCGACCTTCCCGCTCCCCCACTCGACCACGGTGACGGCCGTGTCCGCCGTGTCCTCCAGGTCGATGTCGTCGACCTCCGCCGCGGAGCCCAGCCGGTAGGCGTCGACGTGCACGAGGTCCGGGCCGCCGGGCCGGGGTCCGTCCGGGACGTTGGGGTGGCGGCGCACCAGCACGAACGTGGGCGAGATGATCCCCGGGCGCACCCCCAGGCCCCGCCCGAGTCCCTGGGTGAACGTGGTCTTGCCCGCGCCCAGCTCGCCGGTGAGGACCAGCAGGTCCCCTGCGCGCAGCTGTTCGCCCAGGCGCTCGGCCAGGGCCTGGGTCCGCCCGGGCCCGTCCACGGTCACGCTCCGCGTCCACTCGCTCATGCCTGCTCCTCCTCGCTCGCCCGGTCCTCCGTGGCGTGCAGGTGCACCCGGGGGACGCGGGGCGAGACGCGGGTGACGATCTCGTAGTTGATGGTGCCGGCTGCGTCCGCCCACGCGCTCGCCGAGGGGTTCTCCCCCGCACCGAACAGCACGGCCTCCGCCCCGAGCAGCCCGTGCTCGGGGGCGGACCGTCCCGGCGCGCCGAGGTCCACGACGATCTGGTCCATCGCGACCCGGCCGACCTCCGGATAGGTGCGGCCCTGGATCCGCACCGGCCCGCCGGTGCCGGAGCGCGGGACGCCGTCCGCGTAGCCGAGCGGGACGAGCGCCAGGGTGGTGGGCCGGTCGGTGACGTAGCTCAGCCCGTAGGAGACGCCCTGCCCCGCCGGCACCTCCTTCACCGCGCTGACCGTGCTCCGCAGCGTCATGGCGGGCACGAGACCGAGCTGCTCCGGGGTGCGGTCCGCGAACGGGGAGAGCCCGTAGAGGCAGACCCCGACCCGGACCATGTCCAGGAGCATGTCCCCGGGGCGCTCGAGCGCGGCGGCGCCGAGGAGACCGGGCGAGTTCGCCGCGTGCCGCAGAGCGGGCCGGAGCCCGGCGGCCCGCGCCGTGGCCACCGCCGCGCGGAAGCGCTCGAGCTGCTCCCGGGTCTCGGGCCGGGAGGGCTCGTCGGCGACGGCCAGGTGGGTGAAGACGCCGGTGACCCGCACGAGCCCCTCGGCCTCGGCCTGCGCGGCCGCCCGCACGAGCTCGGGCCAGAGGGCCTCCGGCGAGCCGTTGCGGCCCAGGCCGGTGTCGATCTTGAGGTGGATCCGGGCGGTGGTCCCGAGCGCGCGGGCGGCCCCGGTGATCGGGGCGAGCTCCCAGCCGCTGACGCCCAGCTCGACGTCGGCGGCGAGCGCCGCCCGGAAGTCGGTGTCCACGGTGTGCAGCCACGCCAGCACGGGGGCACCGATGCCCGCGGCCCGCAGCGCGAGGGCCTCCCCGACGTGGGCGACACCCAGGGCGTCCGCGCCGGCCTCGAGGGCCGCGCGGGCCACGGGCACCGCACCGTGGCCGTAGGCGTCTGCCTTGACCACGGCCATGAGCCGGGCGGGCGCTGCGAGGTCACGGAGCCGGCGCACGTTGGCGCGGACGGCCGCGAGGTCGACCACGGCGCTGCGCTCGAACCGGGGCGGAGGGGGGAAGGCGCCGCCGGACGGGGCGGTCGGGACGGGGTCAGCACGGTTCACGGATCCCATTGTGGCACCGGGCCGCCTCCGCCCGAGTCGGGGCGGAGGCGGGCTCCCCGGGCCCGCCCCACCCCGCGGGCACCCGGGCCTGGACCCCGTGCCTCCGGGCCCCCGCGGCCGGAGGCTACAGTTGTGCCGTGTCCGCCGCGCCCCGCCACGTCCTGCTGATCAGCCTGCACACCTCTCCCCTCGAGCAACCGGGGTCGGGGGATGCGGGCGGGATGAACGTCTACGTGCGCCACCTCGCCGAGGCCCTCGTGGACGCCGGCCACACCGTGGACATGGCCACCCTCGACCGGGACCCCGGCGCCCCCACGGGCGCCGGCGTGCGGAGCGCCCGCATCCGTGCGGGGCTGCGTCTGCTCACCGTCTCGCTGCCCGGGGCCGCCGGGGCGAGCAAGGAGGACCTGCCCGGGTTCACCGCGGCCTTCGCGGACGTGCTCGGCGCGGAGGCCGACCGGCCCGACGTCGTGCACGCCCACTACTGGCTCTCCGGCGCCGCGGGCCGGGAGCTCGCCGACGGCTGGGGAGTCCCCCTCGTCCTGACCCTGCACACCACGGCGCTCGGGAAGAACCTGCGCGCCCGGACCGGGGAGGGGCTCGAGCCGGCCTCCCGCGCCGAGGCCGAGGCCGAGCTCATCGCCCGGGCGGAGGCCACGGTGGTGAACACCCGGACCGAGGCGCTGCAGATGGTCGAGCTCTACGACGCCGACCCGGCACGCCTGACCGTGATCACCCCCGGCGTCGACCTCTCGGCCTTCTCCCCGGACGCCGCGCCCGGCGAGCCCCGCCGCGCCGACGAGCCGCCCCCCGGCACGCCCGGCCGCCCGCTGCGGATCCTGTTCGCCGGGCGCCTGCAGGCGCTCAAGGGCCCGCACGTGCTCGTCGACGCGCTCGCCCGGATCCGGGAGACCGACCCCGGCCTGCCCGTGGAGCTGGACGTCGTGGGGGTCGGCACCCGCGCCTTCACGACCGTGCTGCGGGAGCGCGTGCGGGAGCTGGGCCTGGAGGACGCCGTGCGCTTCGGGCCGGCCCTGCCCGCCCCGCAGCTCGCCGCCCGGATGCGCCGGGCCGACGTCGTGGCCGTCCCGTCCTCCTCCGAGACGTTCGGCCTCGTGGCGCTGGAGGCCCAGGCCTGCGGCACGCCGGTGCTCGCCACGGACGTGGACGGGCTGCGCACGGCGGTGCTCGACGGGATCACCGGCCGGCTCGTGCCCGACCGCGACCCCGGCTCGTGGGCGCTGGCCGTCGTCGCCCTCGCCGGCGACCCGGCCGCCCTGGATCGCATGGGCGCGGCGGCCGCCCGGCGCGCCGAGGACCACTCCTGGGAGCGGACGGCCCTGTCCACGGCGGACGTCTACGCCCGGGTGCGCGCCCGGGCGGGGATACGCGACGGTAGCGGCCGGCGCCTGAATACACTCGAACGGTGACGACCTCCCCCCTCTCCCCCGCAGACCTCGCCCGCCACCTCGACCACCACCGCATCACCGGGGCGGTGGCGACCCCCCGGGAGGCGAACCTGCGCAACATCCAGGGCTTCCTCGACGGCGACCAGCACCAGCACATGGGCGTGGTGCGCACCCGGGAGTGGACCTTCGACGACGTGTTCGCGCTCATGCGGGACCGGGTCGGGATCTCCCCCGACCGGGCGCACGCCGAGGGCCAGGACACGATCTCCGCGGAGCGGGCCGTCGCCGGGCTGGAGCGCTACGCGCGGGTCCTCGGCGAGGTGGTCGCCGCCGGTGGCCGCGTGCTCTTCGCCACCGGCCACCCGGCCGGCCTGTTCCCCGTCTACGCGCAGCTGGCCCGGGTGGCCCGCCGCGCCGGTGCGCACGTGGTGCAGGTCCCGGACGGCTTCCCGTTCGAGGACGGCGACGTCCGGCAGATCGAGAGCGTCGTGATGGTCGAGCAGTACGGCGGGCTGCGGCACACCCACTTCCCCGGGCCCATGGCCCTGACCCTGGAGAAGCTGCGCCGCGACGGGCAGAACCCGCCCGATCTCGTGGTGGCCGACCACGGCCTCGCCGGGGCGGCCGGCTCCCGGGGGCTGCGGACCATCGCGGTCGCGGACTGCAACGACCCGGGCGTGTTCGTGGCGGAGGCGCAGGGCCAGGTCGAGGTCGCCGTGCCGCTCGACGACAACCTCCCGCCGCGCGTCTACGAGCCGCTCACGGAGTTCGTGCTCCACCGCGCCGGCCTGGCGGACTACGTCTGAGGTCCCGGGAGGCGCAGGACCCCCGCACCGGGGGCGGTGCGGGGGTCCTGCGCCTCGGGAGCGGTGGGCTCAGCGTTCGCGGTCGCCGCGGATGAAGGCCTCCAGGTCCGCCCTGGCCACGTCGTCGGGAAGCTGGACGGCCGGGGACTTCATGAAGTACGCCGAGGCCGAGGTCAGCGGGCCCCCGATCCCGCGGTCCAGACCGATCTTCG
>NZ_JBHZTA010000022.1:0-18534 GCF_042879215.1 Kocuria arenosa
GTGCCCTCCGAACACCACATCGGCGCCTTCCACGACTGGATCACCGACAAAGTCGGCGACGTCGTCCCCACGCCAGCCGGCCTCAAGAGCCAGGAGAAGGTCCAATGAGCAACGACGGCTCCCACATCGACCCGGCGCACGCCGAGGAGTCCACGCCGCAGCCCGCGACGCCGCCCGTGGACGACACGACCCTGCTGCACGAGGCGGAGGCACAGGAGGCCGCGATCCTCGACGAGCTGAAGGTCGGTGTCGCCGAGCGGCGCAAGTCCTTCCGTGCCGGCCTGGAAGGTCTGGACCGGACCATCTTCGTGGTCACCGGAGCTCTCGTGGTCGCGTTCGTGCTCTGGGGGTTCCTCAACACGGAGAGCCTGTCCACCGCCTCGACCGTCGCGCTGGGCTGGGTGCTGGAGAGGACCGGGTGGCTCTTCGTGCTCCTGGCCTCCCTGTTCGTGGTCTTCGTCCTCTGGCTGGCCGTCGGCCGGTTCGGCAACATCCCGCTGGGCCAGGACGGCGAACGCCCGGAGTTCCGGACCGTGTCGTGGATATCGATGATGTTCGCCTGCGGCATGGGCATCGGCCTGATGTTCTACGGCGTCGCCGAGCCGCTCTACCACTACATCTCCCCGCCGCCGGCCACGGCCGACGCGCAGACGGCCGAGGCCATCGAGGCGGCAATGGCCACGTCCCTGTTCCACTGGACGCTGCACCCGTGGGCGATGTACGCGGTGGTCGGCATCGCCATCGCCTACGGCACCTTCCGCCTGGGCCGCAAGAACCTGCTCTCCGAGGCGTTCGTCTCGATCTTCGGGCGCAAGGCCGTGGACGGCGTGGGCGGGAAGATCATCAACATGCTCGCCATCTTCGCGACCGTGTTCGGGACCGCTGCGTCGCTCGGCCTGGGCGCCCTGCAGATCGGCAGCGGCCTGCAGTTCAACGGCGTCGTCGCCGAGGTGACCACCCCGATGCTGGTGGCGGTCATCGCAGTGCTGACGTTCTGCTTCGTGGCCTCGGCGATGTCGGGCATCGAGCGCGGCATCCAGTTCCTCTCGAACACCAACATGGTGCTGGCCCTCCTCATGGCGGTCATCATCTTCGCGGTGGGCCCCACTGTCTTCATCCTCAACCTCATTCCCTCCTCGGTGGGCTCCTACGCGCAGATGCTGCCGGAGATGTCCGCCCGCACGGAGGCCGTGGGCGACGAAGGGATGCGCGAGTGGCTCTCGGGGTGGACCATCTTCTACTGGGCCTGGTGGGTCTCCTGGACTCCCTTCGTGGGCATGTTCGTCGCCCGGATCAGCCGGGGCCGGACCATCCGCCAGTTCGTGGTGGGAGTGCTCGTGGTGCCCTCGCTGGTGTCCCTGATGTGGTTCGCCGTCTTCGGTGGCACGGCCATCGACATCCAGCGCCGGGCCGACGCCACGCCGGACCCGGACGACGGCATCGCCACGGTCGTGGACGGGGCCCCGACCATCTCCTTCGACAGCGCGATCTACGACATGTTCACCGGCCTGGACCTGCCGCAGGCCGTCACCGTCGCTCTCGCCGTGCTGGCCATGGTGCTGACCGGGATCTTCTTCGTCACGGGTGCCGACTCGGCGTCCATCGTGACCGGCTCGCTCAGCTCCCGCGGCAGCCTGGAGCCCTCCCGCCCCGTCATCGTCTTCTGGGGCGTGCTCATGGGCAGCGTCGCCGCGGTGATGCTCCTGGCCGGCGGCGACGACCCCGCGGCCGCCCTGGGCGGCCTGCAACGGATGACGATCGTCTCCGCTCTGCCGTTCATCCTGGTGATGCTCCTGCTGTGCTTCGCGCTGGCCCGGGACCTGCGCCAGGACCCGATGTGGCTGCGCAAGCGCCTGTCCGACTCCGTGATGAACCGCGCGGTGCGCAACGCCGTCGACGAGTACGGGCACCAGAAGTTCACCCTGGTCACCCGGGAGAGCACGGATCCGAACACCGACCAGTTCCGGGCCGTGGACGCCACGGCCGCCGGTCAGCCCATCTACGCCCAGGAGAACGGTCAGGTCCGGAAGAAGGGGGCCAACCGCTCGTGACCCCGTGTGTGCTGGGCGGGGCACCCCCGCCCAGCACACACGTTTCCGGGCACCCGGCCCACCGGGACCGGCTGTCCTCCGGTGGAGCAGATCGAGTGGAAGGGCACCACAGTGACGAATGTCTACCATGGGGACATGTCCCCACAAGCCCCCAGACCTCTGCTCACTGCCGACGCCACAACGGAGCTGCCCAGCTCGGACGGAGTGACCCCGGGCGGTGTCCAGTCCGTCGACCGGGCGATCACGGTGCTCGAAGTCCTCGCCCGGACCGGCGGTTCGACGGTGACCGAGGTGGCCGTGGAGCTCGGAGTGCACAAGTCCACCGCGTCGCGGCTGCTCGGCGCGCTGGAGCTCCGCGGCCTGGTGCACCATCCGAGCGATGGGAGCAGATATCAGCTCGGTTTCGGCATCCTGCGGCTGGCGCACGCGATCCCCGGCCGGCTGAGCGTGGTGGCCGAGGCGCGCGACGAGGTCCGCGGCCTGGCGCGGGCCCACTCCGAGACGGTCAACCTGGCGGTCCTCCGGGAGGGCCATGCTGTCAACGTGGACCAGGAGATGGGGCCCAGCTCGGTCTCGACCCACGACTGGATCGGCAGCCTGACCCCCCTGCACGCCACCGCCAGCGGGAAGGTGCTGCTGGCGGGACTTCCGTCCGACGAAAGAGCCCAGATCCTCCGCGCCCAGGGCATGCCGGCGCTCACGGCCCGCACGATCACGTCGAAGAAGCAGCTGGAACGCCAGTTGATCGAGGTGGCCTCCCGGGGCTACGCCACCGTGTGCGAGGAGTTCGAGATCGGGCTGAACTCCGTGGCCGCACCCGTGCGCGACCATCTCGGCACGATCATCGCCTCGATCAGCGTCTCGGGACCGGCCTTCCGGTTCACGGAGCAACACATGGCCGACCTCGTCGAGGACCTCAAAGAAGCCTGCCTGCGGGTCAGCCGGCGCATGGGGTATGCCCCCCTGGACGACTCCGCGTAGGAGGTTCCGTGCCACGTCGCGCCCGGCGCGACGTGGCACGGAACGCGGATCGGCAAGCCGCCGGTCAGCAGCGATCGACTGAGCCGGCAGAACGCCCCCCCGACCTGCCGAACGCCCCTCTGTCCCGCGCCGCCGGGGAGACCGGCCCGGCCCGGCCCCGGGGACCCGGTCAGCATCCGACACCTCTCCGGCACCACGGGCTGCCCGACGTCATGCCCCTGAGTCACCGCGCGGTCCTCGGCAACGGGGGCTCTTCGGCATGCCGGACCGCCGGGGCCGACCCGCCGCCGGCCGACCCGCTCCTCGCCCACCCCGGGAACTCACCGGTTTCCCCGGGGTGGGGTGGACTCTCGGTCGCTCAGGCGCGGAAGGAGGCGATCATCGCCTCGACCTGCCGGTGCTGCTCCGACCCGGCGTACTCCCGGGCGGCCTCGAGCGTGGGGAAGTCGTGGACCGAGCTGAAGATCACCGTCCGGTAGGTGATCCCGTTGGGCGCGACCACCCCGGTCTCGACCAGCCCCAGGCCGTACATGACGTGCGGCAGCATCGCGGTGGGTGGGGGGGAGTCCGCGTCGGTCAGCGAGGTCACGAGTCGCACCGCGTCCGGCCAGCCGTACGCGTTGCGCAGTTCGGGTGCGGCTGTCAGGTCCATGGCCACGGAGCGCACCACGAACTCCCCGCTGTTGGACAGGGGCACGCTCCCCGGGACGTCCCCGAGGTGGGCCACCGGCGGCATCGAGCAGTTGGGGCCGCACTCGGCGCCCCAGGCGATGAGGACCGACAGGTGGCCGACGGGAGCACCGTCCGGCCCGAGCACCGTCACCGTGCCGCCGACGTCCGAGAACTCCCCGTCCACGCTCCACGTCGCGGGCAGCTCGAAGGCGAAGGCCGCGTCGGCGGCCGCGCCCGAGTAGGTCACGAGCTCCACGGGAGCGGGGGACGGACTCGCGGTGGGGCTCGCTGTGGGAGTGCCCGCGGAGCCCTCGGTGGGGCCGGCGGTCGGACTCGTGCTCGGGTCGGTGGTCGGGCTCCCGGGAGTCGGCGAGGGGGACCCCGTGCCCGGTCCCGGCTCCAACGGAGACTCCGCCACCGTGCCGGTCGGTGACGCGGCGGGGCTCGTGCCCTCGCCGGATGGGTCCTCGCCGGTCGGGGCGCCGCAGGCGGCCAGGAGGAGCAGGGCAGCGGCGGCCGCGCCCAGCGCCCGGGTCGATCGTGACGTGGTCGGTGACATGTGGACGGCCCCCTGATCGCGGAGCACCACTGCCGCGGACGTCCGCCCGGCCCGGCCCCGAGGACTGCAATCTACGCCGACCGGTTCGCGATCAGCAACGGTGGGGGGCGGACATCCGACGATCGTTGTGGAACTGCAGATCGCTGGGCGCTGTCGGAGAGGCTGGGTACGCTCGGAGCACGGCTCCGCTCCGGGGCCGCACCGGGGACAGGAGTGGGGTCATGGACCTGAACGGCGCGAGGATCCTCGTGGTGGGGGCGACCGGCGTCCTGGGGCGGCGGCTGTGCGAACGGCTGAGCGAGCGCACCACCGACATCGTGGTGACCGGCCGCTCCGCCTCCAGCGCCGAGGAGCTGCGGCGCGGGCTCGGCCTGCGCGCGGCCCACGCCCTGGACCTCGTGGACCACGACGAGGCCGCGGCGGTCGTGGAGCGGGCGGCCGTGGAGCTCGGCGGGTTCGACGCCGTGGTGATCGCCACCGGGGTCGCCGCGTTCGGCCCGGCGGCCGACGAGGACGAGGCCGTCGTGGAGGAGCTGTTCGAGGTCAACGCCCTCGGGCCCATGGCCGTCATCCGGGCAGCCCTGCCCCACGTCGCGGACGGCGGCGCGGTCGCGGTCCTCACCGGCGTGGTCGCGGAGCTGCCGCTGGCCGGGATGGCCGGCTACGCCGCCAGCAAGGCGGCCATGGCCTCGTGGCTGGGGTCGTTGCGGCGGGAGCTTCGCCGTCGTCGGATCGCGGTGATGGACGCGCGGCTGCCGCACATGGACACCGGGCTCGTGGACCGGGCGCTGACCGGCCTGCCGCCCCGGCTGCCGCCCGGGCACAACGTGGACGACGTCATCGCGGCGGTGGAGCGCGGTCTCGAGCGCGGGGTCCACGAGCTCCGGATCGACTGACCGCTGGGGCCGCGCCCCCGGGCTCGGGTTCGCGGCGGGGCACTCACCCGGGCATGCGGATGACGGGCTTGACCACGTCGCCGGACTTGCTGTCGGCGAGGGCCTGCTCGATCTCGTCGAGCTCGTAGAAGCGCACCAGTTCGTCGAAGGGGAACCGCCCCTGCCGGTGGAGGTCGATCAGGGCGGGAATGAACTTTCCGCTGCGGCTGCCGCCGCCCAGCACCCCGACGATCCGCTTGCCCCACAGTGCGTGCATGTGGTCGAGACTGAAGCGCGCCTGGGCGGGCGCGCCGCCGATGAGCACGAGCGTGCCCAGCATGCCCACACAGTCCGCGGCCTGCTCCACCACGGGGACCACCCCGGTGCACTCGAAGGCGTAGTCGGCGGAGCCGCCCGTGATCCGGGCGACCTCCGCGACCATGTCCGTGTCCCGGGAGTTGATGGCGTGGGTGGCCCCGTAGCGGCCGGCCAGCTCGAGCCGGGAGTCGTGCAGGTCCACGGCAATGACCGTGGTGGCGGCGGTGCAGCGGGCGGCCATGATCGCGGCCAGCCCCACGGCGCCCACGCCGAAGACCACCAGGGACGAGCCCGGCTCCGGGCGGGCCTCGTTGAGCACTGCCCCGGCGCCCGTGCCCAGCCCGCAGGCGAGGGGGCCGAGCAGCTCGAGCGGCACGTCGTCGGGCGCCTTCACGAGGGCGTCGGCGAGGACGAGCGAGTGGGTCGCGAACGAGGACTGGCCGAAGAAGTGACCCGAGACCTCCGAGCCGTCCGCCCGGGTGTAGGCCGAGGTCCCGGTCTTCTCGCCTCGGAAGCGGCGGCCCGAGACGAGGGCCTCCCCGGTCCGGAGGCAGTACCGGGGCTGCCCGTCCAGGCAGTTGCGGCACGCGCCGCACGAGGGCCAGCCGATGACGACCCGGTCGCCGGGCGCGACGGCGGTGACGCCCTCGCCGACCCGTTCCACGATGCCCGCGCCCTCGTGGCCCAGGATCCCGGGCAGCGGCAGCGGCATGTCGCCCTCGCGGGTGATGGCGTCGGTGTGGCAGACCCCGGTCGCGACGATGCGCACCAAGGCCTCCCCGCGGGCCGGTTCGGCGAGCTCCACGTCCTCCAGCTCGAACGGGGCGCCGATCCCCTCGACGACGGCGGCACGGATCCTCATGGTGTCCTCCTCGGCACTCCCCCTGCGGTGACGCGGCTCACGCGCCCTCTGCCCCGCAGTCTAGGGGCGGTTCCTCGCCCTGTCCTCCGGCCGGTGCCGGGCCGTCACAGCCTCAGCCGCGGCCAGTCCTTCGTGTCCCGCAGGAGCTGCCGGTCGTGGGTGGTCAGCACCACGGCCGCGGCCGTCGCGGCGAGGGCCTCGGTGAGCTCGTCCACGAGCGTGATGGAGAGGTGGTTGGTCGGCTCGTCCAGCAGCAGGGCGTGCGGCCGGGACGCCAGCACCACGGCGAGCTCGAGGCGCCGCCGCTGACCGGCGGACAGCTCCGCCACGGGGCGCCCACGGTCCCGCGCCGTCAGCAGGCCCAGTGCCTCCAGCGGAGACACCTCGTGCTCGGCCAGCCGGTCCGCGAGGACGAGCCGGACGAGCTCCTGCTCGTACACCTCCTGGGCGGAGCGCGCACCGTGCCGGACCCCCTCCTGCAGCAGGTGGCCGATCCGCACCCCGGGCGCAGACGTCCGGCGTCCCGTGGTGGGGGCCAGCGTGCCGGCGAGCACCTGCAGCAGGGTGGACTTGCCCGCCCCGTTGGGGCCTCCGACCACCAGCCGATCCCCGGACTCCAGCACCACGTCGACGGGCCGGAGCAGCCGGCCCGCCACCGTGATGCCCCCGGCGCGCACCAGCTCGACGCCGGGCAGCGTCGGCAGCTCGGGCACCGACAGCACCAGCGGGGGCTCGGGGACGTCCACGCGATGCCGCTCGAGGTCCTCCTGCCGGCGGTGCACCGACCGGACGAGCCCCGGTGCGCGGGTGGCGCGGGTGTGCTTGCCGGTGCCCTTGTCCGGGCGCCATCCGCCGACCAGGCGGGAGCGTGCGCGGTCGAGGTCGCCGGCCAGCCGGGCGTGCTCGGCCTGCTGCTCCCGGTGGTCGTGGATCCACCGCGAGCGCTCGGCGGTGCGGCCGGCGCGCCAGCCCGCCACCCCGCCGCCGTACCACCGCGGGCGGCCGTCCCGGCTGGGGTCCAGGTCCAGGACGGTGTCGATCACCTGGCCCAGCAGCCGCCGGTCGTGGCTGACCAGGACCACGCCGCCGCGGAACTCGCGCAGCGCCGCGCCCAGGTGGGCCAGCCCCGCGGCGTCGAGGTGGTTGGTGGGCTCGTCCAGCAGGAGGAGGTCGTGGACGGTGCCGAGCAGACAGGCCAGGCGCACCCGATAGCGCTGGCCCACCGAGAGGGTCCCGAGGACCCGGGAGCGGTCGGTCACGGCGTGCAGGGCCTGCAGGGCCAGCTCCACCCGCCGGTCGGCATCCCAGGCGTCGAGGGCCTGGGCGACCGTCAGCGCCTGCGCGTACTCCTCCGCGGCGGACGGCTCGTGCGCGGCGAGGGCGCGGGCGGCGGCCTCGACCTGTGCCACCGCGGTGTGCTCGGCGGTGAGCTCGAGGTCCAGGAGATCCCCCACGGTGCCCTCGGGCGGCACGGGCAGCTCCTGGTCCACCACGGCGAGCGTGCCGGTGCGGAGGACGGTGCCGGCGTCCGGGAGGAGAGCTCCCGAGAGCACCTCCAGCAGCGAGGTCTTGCCGCGGCCGTTCTCCCCCACCACGCCGAGGCGGGTGGTGGGGGTGATCGTGAGGTCGAGCCCGTCCAGGACGGTGCGGGACCCGCGGACCAGGCGGATCCCGGTGGCGGTCAGCTGGGCGTGCTCGCCCTCGGGCACGGCGGGGTGGTGGACGGGAACGGTGGACATGCTTCCTCCGGAGGTGCGGAGCGGCGCGCGGCGGGACGGCCGGGGCTCCTGATGAGGGGACGGGTGGGCAGGACGACGGACCGCCGCGGCGGACGTGCCGAGCGGCGGAATCCGGAACCCGTCAGAGGAAGAAGTGGTGGAACATGGTCGCTCCAGGATAGCCCGGGCCCGCCCGTCCCGGGACGCCTCGCCCCGATCCGCCCACCCCGCCGAACCCCCGGCCCCTACCGCCCAACCCCCACATCATGACCGCCCACCCCGCCGAGCCCCCATGACAGCGCCGGATCCCCCCGATCAGTCGTGGGGATTCGGCACAGGAGTGGGGACTCGGCGGTCGCGACGCACCGGGCATGGGGACTCGACGCTCGCGACGCCCCGGGCATGGGGGCTCGACGTCCGAGGGAGGGGGAGGAGAGAGGAGAGGGAGGAGGGCCAGGGTCAGGGGGCCCGGCCCTCCCGCAGGACACCGGCCATCAGGGCCGCGACGAGCGCGAAGACGGGGACCACGAGCAGCGCCGCACGCAGCCCCACGGCGTCGGAGAGCACCCCGACGGCCGGGGACAGGCCCAGGAAGCTGATCCGCATCAGCCAGCTGACCAGGGCCAGGCCCGTCCCGGCCCGCAGCCCGGGGATGTCGTCGGCGGCGTGGAAGGCCGCGGGCACGAGCGTGGCGCAGCCGAAGCCGGCCAGCGCGAAGCCCGCGACGGCCACGACCGGCGCCGGGGCGAGGACCACGAGCAGCATCCCGGCCGCGCTCAGGGCGGCGCCGGCGCGGACCACCGCGGCACGACCCCAGCGGTCGGTCATGGGGTCGCCGAGCATCCGGCCCACGAACTGCGCCGCCATGAGCGCCACGAGCCCGAGCCCCGCGGTGGCCAGCGGAGCGCCGAGCTCGGTGTTGAGGTACACCGCCGACCAGTTCTGCCCGGCGTCCTCCACCATGACCCCGGCCATCGCGATCACGGCCACGGGGAGGAGGCTGACGACGACGATGCGCCCCGTCGCCCGGTGCCCCGTCCCGGCGCGCCCGGAGCCGGGGTCCGTCGGGGAGCCGGTGGCACCGGGCCCCGTCGTCGTCGTGCCGTCCGGCGGGGGGTCGTCCGGACGGACCGTGCGCAGTTCCTGGCCCTCCGCCGGGCTCAGCGCGGAGCGCAGCGCCACGAGGGCGACCGCGCTCCAGACGAGCCCGCTCGCCGGCAGGTGCCACCCCAGGGGCACGCCGAGGGCGAGCGCCGCGGCGCCCATGAGCCCGCCGGCCACGGCACCCAGGCTCCACAGGGCGTGCAGGGAGTTGATGATGGAGCGGCCGCGGGCGCGCTGGACCTCCATCCCCTGGGCGTTCTGGGCGGTGTCCACGTGGGCGTCCAGAGCACCGCCGAAGAACATCGCCGCGAGGAACACCCCCACGCCCAGCCCCGTGCCGGCGCCCAGGCCCGCCCCGGCTCCGGCGGCCGCGAGGCACACGGAGAGCAGGACGGTGCCCAGCGCCGCCACCCGGCCGGAGCCGAAGCGGCGGATCGCCCGGGCGGGGAGGGCGCCCACGAGGATCGCCCCGAGCGGGAACGCCACGACCACCAGGCCGTAGAGGGTGTTGGAGAGCCCGAACGCGTCCTTGACCTCCGGCAGGCGCGGCAGCAGGTTGGCGTAGAGGGCCCCGTTGGTCAGGAAGAACGCGGACACCGCGATCCGGGCGCGCCGGACCCGGGCGGGATCGAGGGCGGTGGTGTGGACAGTCACGCCCACGACTCTAAGGGCTGGTTCCCCCCGCCTCCCCACCCGGTCGCCCGGCGACGGGAGGAGGCCGGCCGTCCAGGGCGCCGCCGAGCCGGTCCCGGAAGCCGCGCAGGGCCTCGGCGACCTCGTCCGAGCAGAGCACCCGCCACGGCACGTCCTCCGGGATCCACGGCAGCGCCATCAGCAGCTCGGGGACCGAGCCGCCCGTGACGGTCCAGTCGACGGTGTCCCCGGGGCCTTGCACGGCCGTGGCCGCCCACGGCCCGAACTTTTCGCGGACCCGATCCAGGCTCACGGTCATCCGCACCGTCAGCTCGTGGCGCGCGGCGGCCGCACCGTGCGCCGCGAGGACGAACTCGGCGGCGTCCGCGGCAGGCAGCTCCCGCGGCGCGACGCGCACGGCGGTGCCCACCAGCTTCCGCAGGCGGTCGATGCGGAAGGTGCGCCAGTCGGCGCGGTCGGCGTCCCAGGCCACGAGGTACCACCACCGGTCCCGCGGGACCAGGGAGTGCGGCTCGACCAGACGGGCGCTGTCCCGGCCCCGCCGGTCGACGTAGTGGAAGCGCACGCGCTCGTGGTCGCGGCAGGCCAGCGCGAGCTGGGCGAGGACCTCGGTGGCCACGTGCACGTCCGTGCGGGCCACCGGGACGGTGTGCGCCTGCAGCGCGGCGACCCGGCGGCGCAGGTGCCGCGGCAGCACCTGCTGGACCTTGGCCAGGGCGCTCAGCGAGGTCTGCTCGCCGTCGCCGACGCCGTGGACCGCGGCGGTGCGCAGCCCTACGGCGATGGCCACGGCCTCGTCGTCGTCGAGCAGCAGGGGCGGGATGCTGGTGCCGCCCGCGAGCTGGTACCCGCCCGCCGTTCCGGGGCGGGCGGACACCTCGTAGCCGAGCTCGCGCAGCCGGTCGATGTCCCGGCGCAGCGTCCGCCCGGACACCGTCAGCCGCTCGGCGAGCTCGGGCCCGGACCAGTAGCGGTGGGTCTGCAGCAGGGACAGCAGCCGGAGCACCCGCGACGTCGGATCGGACATGTCCCGCAATCTACGCCCCCCTGCGGACAGCCAGTGGCCTGAATGCGCTCTACCGTGGACCCATGAGCACCCCACCCATCATCAGCGCCCGCGGGCTGAGCAAGAGCTTCCGCGGGCCCGGTGGCCGGACCGTCGAAGCGGTGCGCGACCTGACCATGGACGTGGCGCCGGGCACGCTGACCGCGTTCCTCGGGCCCAACGGCGCGGGCAAGTCGACCTCGCTGCGCATGCTCACCACGCTGCTGCGGCCCACGGGCGGCACCGCCACCGTGTGCGGGTTCGACGTCGCCCGGCAGCCGGCCGAGGTGCGCGCCCGCATCGGCTACATCGGGCAGAAGAACGGGGCCGGGCAGTACCAGCGGGTCCGCGACGAGCTCCTCAGCCAGGGCGCCCTGTACGGGCTGAGCCGGGCGGAGACCCGGCGCCGCGTGGACGAGCTCGTGGAGGCCCTCGGCCTCGGCGACCTCGTCCGCCGGCCCACGATGAAGCTCTCCGGCGGTCAGCGCCGCCGCGTGGACATCGCCCTGGGACTGATCCCCGGCCCCCGGCTGCTCTTCCTCGACGAGCCCACGACCGGGCTGGATCCGCAGTCCCGCGCGCACCTGTGGGAGCACATCCTCGAGCTGCGCCGGCGCTACGGGACCACTCTGTTCCTCACCACCCACTACCTCGACGAGGCCGACCAGTTCGCCGAGCGGGTCATGGTCGTGGACCGCGGACGGATCATCGCCGACGACACCGCGTCCCGGCTGAAGACGGACCTGGCCGGCGACCGGATCACCCTCACCCTCGACGCCGGACCGGCCGCCGCCGTGGCGGCCGTCCGGCGCGCGGCCGGTGCCGCGGGGACCGGCGGCGCCGAACCGGAGGCGGTCCCGGCCGGAGAAGGCACGCGCGTGGTCGTCGCGGTCGAGCACGGCGAGCGCGTGCTGCCCGCTCTGCTGCGCGAGCTCGACCGGGACGGCCACACCGTGCGGACCGCCGAGCTCGCCCGCCCGACCCTCGACGACGTCTTCCTCCGGCTCACCGGCCGGAGCCTGCGCGAGGAGCGGGCGAACGCGTCCGGGACCGACCCGGCCCCCGAGACCACCAGCGTGGGAGCACCCCGATGACCACCGTTCCGACCACCCGCGAGTCGCCCGGCGGCACCACCGGCGACGGCACCGGACGGGCCCGCCCGGCCGGGATCCTGCACGACTCCGTCAGCGTCTTCGTCCGCGAGCTCCGGCCCGTGGTCCGCGACCCCTTCAGCCTGGTGTTCTCGCTCATGCAGCCGCTGATGTTCCTCGCCTTCTACGGCCCGCTCCTCGGCGGGATGACCGGGCTGCCGCTCGACCAGGCGTTCCAGTGGTTCGTGCCGGGCATCGTGGTGATGATCGCGCTGTTCGGCACCGCGATGACCGGCTCGAACCTGCTGTTCGAGATCCAGTCCGGGGCGCACGAGCGGATGCTGGTGGCGCCGGTGACCCGCTCGGCGCTCATGGTGGGGCGCGCGTGCAAGGAGATGGTGCCGCTGGTCCTGCAGGCGCTGGTGCTCTCCGGGGTGGCCGCGTTCTTCGGCTTCCGCCCGTCCCTGCCCGGCATGGTGGTGGGCCTGGCGATCCTCGCGGTCTTCGGGGTGGGGCTGGGGGCGCTGAGCTACGCCCTGGCCATCGTCTCCCGGAACCGGGACTGGATGTTCTGGACCGTGCAGCAGGGGCTGCTGTTCCCGCTCATGCTGCTGTCCGGGATGCTCCTGCCGCTCGAGGCCGGTCCGCGCTGGATGCAGGTGCTCTCGCGGTTCAACCCGCTCACCTACATGGTCGACGCCGAGCGGGCCCTGTTCAACGGCCAGTTCGGCGACCCAGCCGTGGCGGCCGGCGCCGTCGCGGCGGTCGTGCTGGCCGCCCTGGGCCTGGCCGTGGGGATCCGGGCGATGCGCAACAGCATCTGAGCGGACCCCCCGGCGACGTCGACGGGGAGGGCGCCCAGGGCCGCTCAGAGCCACCGCTTCCACTTGAACACCCCGTAGAGGGCCACCCCCATGCCCAGCATGGCCAGCAGCGCGAGCGGGTAGCCCAGTGACCACGCGAGTTCGGGCATGTGCTCGAAGTTCATCCCGTACACCGTGCCCACCAGGGTCGGGGCGAAGAGGATCGCGGCCCAGGAGGAGATCCGCTTGACCTCCTCGCTCTGCGCCAGGGCCGACTCGGTGAGCCGCTGCATCTCGTCGTTCTGCCGCTGCCCCACCAGGGTCGCGTGCACCGTGAGGGCGTTCTGCAGGAGCACCCGGAACGCGTCCGCGCGCTCGCCCACCCGGATGGCGTGGTCCTGGACGTCCCGCAGCCGCTGCTGCAGCTCGACACCGAGCCCGTACTTCTCCGCCCCGGACTGCAGAGCCTCCAGCATGGCCACGAGCGGGTGGACGGCGCGCTGGAACTCGATGACCTCCCGGGAGAGCTCGTAGACGCGGCGGGAGACGTCCCGGTCCGCGCCGAAGATCTCGTTCTCGATCTCGTCGATGTCGTTCTCGAGCCCCGCGACCACGGGGGCGTAGCCGTCGACCACCTCGTCGAGGATCCCGTACAGGACCGCCTGCGGGCCGGCGCCCAGCAGCTCCGGCGAGTCCTCCAGCCGGCGCCGGACCGCGGCCAGGTCGGGGGACTCGGCGTGGCGGACCGTCACCACGAAGTCGCGGCCCACGAACACGTGCAGCTCCCCGAACTCGACCTTCTCCACGTCGTCCAGGTAGCGGGCCGGGCGCAGCACCACGAAGAGGGTGTCCCCGAAGCGCTCCAGCTTGGCGCGCTGATGGCCCTTCAGGGCGTCCTCCACCGCGAGGTCGTGCAGCCGGAACTCCGCGGCCACGGACTGCACCTCGGCCCGCTCGGGGCGGTAGAGACCGATCCAGGCCATCCCGCCGCGCCCGCGCAGCGTCGCGTAGGTCTCGTCGAGGTCCTCCGGGGTCGACGCGCGCCGGCCCTCCACGTACACCACGTTGTCCACCAGCGTCACCGTGCACCGCCTCCCGTTCTGCCCGTCGCTCGTCCCGCCCCATCATGACAGGACCCGCCCTCCGGGCCGGACCCGCCCCTTCGCCGCGCTCGCCCACCCGCGAACCCAACGGTCCGGCCCGGGACCGCGGCACAGGGGCGGCGGTCCCGGGCCGGACCGGTGAGTTCGGCGCAGGGGGCCGGGCGGTCAGCCCTTCACGGCGCCCCCGGTGAGTCCGGAGACGATGAAGCGCTGGAGGAACAGGAACATCGCGACGACCGGGATGGCCGCCAGGATCGCCCCGGCGGTGAACACGCCCCAGTTCTCGCCGAACTGCACGGCGACGAACTGGTAGAGCCCCACGGCGAGCGTGTACTGGCCCGGGTCCTGGAGCACGATCTGGGCCAGCAGGAAGTCCGAGAAGGACGTGATGAAGGACAGCATCCCGACCACCACGAGGATCGGCGTGACCAGCGGCAGGATCATCGTCCAGTAGATCTGGGCGTGCGAGGCGCCGTCGATGCTCGCGGCCTCGTCGAGGTCCTTGGGGATGGTGTTGAAGAAGCCGTACATCAGGAACGTGTTGGCCCCCAGCGCCCCGCCCAAGTAGACGGCCACCAGGCCGAGCCGGGAGTTCAGCCCCATGAACGGGTAGACCTCGGAGATCGCGAAGAGCAGCAGGAAGATCGCCACGAAGGCCAGCAGCTGCGGGAACATCTGGATTACGAGCAGGGCCAGCAGACCGCCCCTGCGGGACCGGAAGCGGAACCGCGAGAAGGCGTAGGCGGCCGCCGCGCCCATGAGCACGGTGCCCACGGCCGTGGTGACGGAGACGAACACGGAGTTCCCGAACCAGGTGAGGTACGGGTTCTGCGGGTCGGTCAGCAGGTTCGTGTAGTTGGCGCCCGTCACGTCCGAGAACAGCTGATTGGACCCCAGGAGGGACCCGGAGGCCGAGAGGGACGCCGAGAGGGCGTAGACCAGCGGGAAGAGGGCGAAGACGCACGCCGCGAGCGCGGCGAGGTGCTTCCATCCGCCGCGGGCGGAGCGACGGCGCCTGTGGGGCCGGGGAGCCCCGGGCGCGGCGTCCAGGGGCCGCAGCGTGTCCGCCGGCTGGAGGGTGTTCGAGGTGCCGGCGGACGGCGCGGCCGCGGCGGCGGCCCAGGGGGCGCGGTCCGTGCCGTCGGGGCCGGGGCGGTCGCCCGGAGTGGGTGTGGTGGGAGTGGACATGTCAGCTGATCTCCTCGAGAGCCTTGCTGCGGCGGAACGTCAGCGCGGAGATGACGGCCACCATGATGAAGATGAGGATGGACAGGGCGGAGGCCAGACCGTAGTCGTTGTTCCCGCCGGCGAACGCGATCTTGTAGACGAACGAGATGAGGATGTCCGTGGCACCGACGCCGGTCGTGGACTCCAGGTCCTGGGGGCCGCCGCCGGTCAGCAGGTAGATCACGTTGAAGTTGTTGAAGTTCATCGCGAAGGACGCGATGAGCATCGGTCCCACCGCGACCAGCAGCATCGGCAGGGTGATCGCCCGGAACTGGCGCACCGGCCCCGCGCCGTCCATCTCCGCGGACTCGTAGAGCTCTCCCGGGATGGACTGGAGGGCGCCGGTGGTCACGAGGAACATGTACGGGAAGCCGAGCCAGAGGTTCACCAGCACCACGGAGAGCTTGGCCATCCAGGCGTTGTCGAGCCAGGGGACCGCGGTGCCGCCCAGCAGGACCTCGTTGACGAAGCCGAAGTCCGTGTTGAGCAGACCCGCCCAGATGAGGATGGACAGGAAGCCCGGGAATGCGTACGGCAGGAAGATGATGGCGCGGTAGACGTTCCGAAACCTCAGCTTCTCGTCGTTGAACAGGATCGCCAGCAGCAGCCCCAGGAAGAAGGTCAGCACCACCGAGAGGATCGCGAAGGCGAAGGTCCACAGGGTCACGGAGACGAACGGGCCCCCGAGGACCTCCGGGTCGAAGATCGCCCCGAAGTTGTCCAGGCCCACGAAGACCCGCCAGCCGGGTCGCAGGGCCTCGCCGTCGGGACCCACGAACGCGCCCTCGCCGTTGTTCGCGTACACGGTGCCGTCGTCGGCGACCATGGCGTCGGCCGCCTCGTCGTGGACGAGCGTGGGCTCGTAGGCGTAGGCGGTGCGGCCGTCGTCGGTGCGCAGCACGCCCTCGGCCTCCTGCTCGCCCACGGGCACCCGCAGGTCCGCCAGCTCGCCGGCGGACGCCACGACGCCCCCGTAGTCGAGGACCTCGTAGCCGGGCGCCTCGGCCACCCGGCCGTCGGCGGCGGTCGCGCCGTCCAGCGGGGCCAGCGGCTCGTCCGCCGTCCCCACGAGCACCTGACCGTCGCGCACCGTGGCCAGCGCCAGTCCGTCGTCTCCCTCGAGCACCGTGACGGGGTACGCGTCGGTGCCCTCGATCCGCTGCTCGTAGGTGGTGGTGAGCTGGGTGATGGCCGCGTCCTTGGACGCGTTGTGGCCGTCGCCGTAGTTCGTGAACGCCGTGGCGGCCGTGTAGATCAGCACGAAGATCTGGAAGACGAGGAGGAAGATCAGGCCGGGGAAGAGGTACTTGGCGGGCAGCATCCTCCGGGTGGGCAGGAAGTAGACGAGGTCGGCCACGACGAGGGCGGCCACGAGGAACACCAGGATGCCCCAGCTGCCCGCCGCCCAGGACGCCAGGATGCCGTAGAGGCCGAAGGCGTTGATGAGGGCCATCAGGATCAGCTTGACCACGAAGCCCAGGCCGAATCCCCGGGAGTGCGACCGGCGGAGGTCGAGGGGCTCGCCGGGTCCGTTGCCGCCTGGCGTCTGCACGGGGGCGGCGGTCCCACCCGGTGCGGTGGTGCTCGTGCTCATGAGATCTGTCCTTCGATGTTGTCGATCATGCGGTCCCACAGCTCCACGGGGTCCCCGCGGCCGTCCACGACGGCGTTCTCCGTGGTGCCCCAGAAGCTCCACACCGCGCCCATCTCGGGGATGGCCGGCATGGGAAGGCCCGCCTCGGCGATCTGCGCGTAGGTGGAGCGCAGCGGGTCGCCCTCCATCCGGTCCACCGCCACCGTGCTGGCGGGCGGCCGGCCTGTGCTCTCGTACAGGGCGGACTGGGTCTCGGGGCGGGTCAGGTAGTTGGCGGCGAAGTCCTGGGCCGCCATCGGGTTCTGCGCGTTGGCGTTGACGAAGAACGCCTGGACGCCCACGAACGGGCGGGCCTCCTCGTTCCCGGCCGGCGGCACGGGCAGGACGCTCACGTCCATGCCGGCGGCCTCGATGTCCTCCAACTCCCACGGCCCGCCCAGGTGGAAGGCGGACTGGCCGTTGAGGAAGGACTCCTTGGCGATGTCCGGGGTCATGGACGTGCGCAGGTCACCGGTGGCTCCGAGCTCCCGCAGGTAGCGGGCGAACCGGTGCCCCTCCTCGCCGCCCATGGTGAGGTCGCTCGTGTACTCGCCCTCTTCGGTGCGCTCGAAGACCTCTGCTCCGAACGAGGTCTGCAGGGCGTACAAGTGGTACGGGTCGCCGGTCTCCGGGGACTGGCTGACCGTGAACGGGTACTCGATGTCGCGTTCATCCATGATCCGGCGCCCCTCGGCCCGCAGCTCGTCGAAGGTCGCCGGGTCCTCGGTGGTGAGCTCGTTGTTGCGCAGCAGGGCCACGTTCTCGATCGCGAATGGCACGCCGTAGCTCACGCCGTTGTAGATCACGGCCTCCCGGGCGTTGTCGGTGAAGTCCTCCGCCCGCTCCCCCATCTCCACGGGGGCGACGACGCCGTTGGCGGCGAGCTGGCCGAGGTTGTCGTGCGGCGAGACGAGGATGTCCGGGGCCTGCCCCGTGGGGGACTGCGAGATGAAGTTGGAGAGCGTCTGCGCGTTGACCTCGCGCTGGACGAACTCCACCTCCACCCCGGTGTCGGCGGTGAAGTCCTCGGCGACCTCCTGCAGCACCGGGATCTCGCCGGTGCCGGCCTGGATCTTGATGCTGCCCGGCCCGCCGGCCAGGCCGGCGACCCCGGCCGTGGGCGCCGACGAGCACCCCGTGAGCAGGAGCACGGCACCGACGGCGCAGGCCGCCCGGTGGATGTGTTTCATGGTGTCATTCCTCAGTGTTGTCCGTGGTCACGCGGAAAGTGCGGCCGGCCGGGCGGGTCAGTCGGGGAGGCGGTTGCCGGTGGCGGCGTCGAAGAGGTGGACGTGCTCGAGGTTCGGGGCCACCCAGATCGTGGCCCCGGCCCGGGGCGGGGTGCGGCCCTCGACCCGGACGATGAACTCGTGGGCCTGCGGGTCGTCCTCGCCGCCGGTGGTGCTGTCCACCGGCACCACGGTGTTCGCCGCGGTGACCGGGGCGAGGCGGCCGTAGACGAACGCGTCCGCGCCGAGCTCCTCGACCACGTCGGCCTCGATCGGCAGCCCCTCCCCCTCTGCGGCCAGGTGCAGGTCCTCGGGGCGGATCCCGACGGTCACCCGGTGCCCGGTCAGGGCGGAACGCTGGGCGGGGCTCAGCGGGATCCGCACCGTGCCCAGCTGCACCGCCTCCCCCGAGACGGGGGCGCGGAAGAGGTTCATCGCCGGGGACCCGATGAACCCGGCCACGAACTCCGTGGCCGGCCGGTCGTAGAGCGCCCTCGGGGTGTCGACCTGCATGAGGTGCCCGTCCTTGAGCACCGCCACCCGGTCGCCCATGGTCATCGCCTCGACCTGGTCGTGGGTCACGTACACGGTGGTGACCCCCAGCCGGCG
>NZ_JBHZTA010000023.1:0-17896 GCF_042879215.1 Kocuria arenosa
GGTGCCAGCTGACCCGCGTTTCCATCGATGACGACTACGTGAGTGAGCACGCCCAGATGAGTCTTCCCCTCACGCTCCATTCAACGCCCCCCGCCCCTGTCGACGGCACGTGAAAACTGACCCCGTGGCGGCCGGGCGGATTCCGACCCGGGCCCCCTTCGTGACTCAGCGGGAGCCCCTGGAGGACGTGGTCGAGGCCTACCTGCACTTCGACCGCCGCGACGAGGGTTGGCTCAGGACCGTCCTCAGCACCGGATGACGGCCGAGACGCTTCGCCACGTGTGAGGCACCCGAGGGACAGCTGTTCGGGCGGCCGCAGCACCGATCAAAATGCGCTACGAGGAGGACCGAGATGGGCAATGTCGCCGATGGGATCGTGGACCGGCTCCGAGCCTGGGGAACGCACCGGGTGTTCGGCTACGCCGGGGACGGGGTGGACCCACTGCTGGCCGCACTGGCACGGGCTGAAGAAGACATCGAGTTCGTCTCCGCCCGGCACGAGGAGATGGCTGCGTTCATGGCCGTCGGCCACGCCAAGTACACCGGGGAGGTCGGGGTGTGCCTGGCCACCCAGGGTCCCGGGGCCGTACACCTGCTCGCCGGGCTCTACGATGCAAAGCTGGACAGCAAGCCCGTTGTGGCGATCGTCGGGCAGGTCGTCACCACGGCGCAGGGCAGCGGGTACCAGCAAGAGGTGGAGATTTCCACCTTGTTCAAGGACGTCTGCGCCCAGTACGCCCAGACCGTGACCACCCCGGAACAGGTGGAGGCCGTGCTCGACAACGCGTTCCGCACCGCGATCGCCACCTCGAGCCCCACCTGCGTGATCGTGGCCCACGATGTCCAGCAGGCCGAGGTCCCGGAGAAGGAGCACGCCCACGGGATCGTTCCCAGCGCACCGGTCACCGCTGTCCCTCGGATCATGCCCAGTGAGGAGGATTTGGACCGCGCGGCACGGTTGCTCAACAGCGGTGAGCGTGTGGCGCTGCTGGTGGGCCAGGGTGCCGCCGGCGCCGCCGCGGAGGTGGTGAAGGTGGCCGAGCGGCTCGGCGCCGGGGTGGCGACCTCGCTGCTTGGCAAACCCGTGGTCGACGAGTCCCTCCCGTACGCGTGCGGGGTGATGGGGCATTTGGGCACCACGGCCGCGACGGACCTGATGGCCGGGTGCGACACGCTGCTGATCGTGGGCAGCAATGACCCCTGGACGGAGTTCTACCCCGCCCCCGGGCAGGCACGGGCCGTGCAGATCGACATCAGTGCCCGCAACCTGAGTGCGAAGTACCCCGTCGAGGTGGCCCTGGCCGGGGACGCCACGGAGACCCTGCGCGCCCTCCTGCCCCGGCTGCAGCGCCCCGACACGTCGTGGCGTGAGGAAGTGGAAGGCATGGTCGACACCTGGCGGCAGGTGGCCCAGGCCCGCTGCGCCGAGCCGGCGGAGCCCCTCAATCCCCAGGCCGTCGTCGCGGCCCTGTCCGACCACCTGCCGCCGGACGCCCAGGTCGCCGTCGATGTCGGTTCGGTCGTCTACTGGTACGCCCGGTTCCTACGCCTACCGCCCGGGGTGCCGGCGCACCTGTCCTCCACCCTAGCGTGCATGGGCTCGGCCATGCCTTACGGGCTGGCCGCCAAGCTGGCCCGTCCCGACCGGCCCGTGGTGGCACTGGCCGGGGACGGGGCCATGCAGATGAGCGGCAACGCCGAGCTCATCACCCTTGCCTCCCGCTGGCGGGACTGGGCCGACCCGCGCTTCGTCGTGCTGGTGCTCGCCAACGGTGACCTCGCCGAGGTCTCCTGGGAGCAGCGTGAGATGGAGGGTGATCCCCGCTTCCCCGCCTCCCAGGACGTCCCGGCGTTCCCCTGGGCCGACTACGCCCGCCTGCTCGGCCTGAACGGCATCCGGATCGACCGGCCCGAGGACATCGACGAGGCCTGGACCACCGCCCTGGCCGCGGACCGGCCAACGGTGATCGAGGCGATCGTCGACCCCGGCACTCCTTTGCTGCCCCCGCGGGCTTCGAATGAGCAGGTGGAGCAGATGCTCACCGGTCTTGAGCAGGAGGGCAACGAGGCGGCTGCACAACAACTGCGCCGGCAACAGGAACAGGAACGCCATTTGAACAGCGAATCGTCACCGTAGGTCCCCAGAGGGGTACCACGTAGGTGTCTTACGGGAACCAGCTCGCTCTTTCTGCCGGTGAGCCGACGTCACCACGGTCGTGCAGGACGAGTGCGGTGACGTCGTCGGGAGCAGGTGCGGGCGGTGGTTTCTCGTCGTTACCGCACCCTTGTCGACCGTCGTTGAGATTCGTCCATCCCATAGATATCCGCCCCCCGACATACCGCACAGCAGCACGCCCACGCTGACCGATCGACGAGTCTGCGGCTGACCTGGCTCGGCTACGACGACGAAGCGCCTGACGGGGGCCGCCTCACTTGAGGCGTAACGTGAAAACGTGCCCTGTGGACAGGTGACCTAGGCTCGAGTCGCTGACCGATCGATCTTGAGCTTGTTTCTCACAGGCGGGTGAAGGCGGTGAAGAAGCGGAAGAACACCGAGGCTGCCGCCGCGACGTAGCTGAGGGCCACCAGCATCCAGGCCCACTCGGACGCGAAGCGCACCAGGGCCGCCGGGGCGGGGATGATGCCGTGGGCGAGGTTGCGCACGGTGAGCAGCAGGAACAGCGGAATCATCGCGGCCCACACGATCATGCAGTACAGGCACAGGACATAGATCGAGAACAGCGCCTGGGACCACAGCCAGATCACGAACACCGCCCCCAGGGTGACCCCGACCTGCAGCCCGACCCAGTACCAGCGCCCGAACCTCGCCCCGGACAGCAGCGCCATGGCGGTGGTGAGGACCACGGCGAAAGCGACGATACCGAGCAACGGGTTGGGAAAGCCGAACAGCTCCGACTGCCAAGTGCCCATGACCTGCCCGCAGGAAACCCACGGGTTGATGTCGCAGCTGGTCACATATCCCTGGTCTCGATAGAGGGCCAAGCGCTCGAGCACCAGCACGGCCGAGGCGACCCACCCGATGATCCCGGGGATCAGCAGCAGCACGGCGAAGGGCCGGTGGCGGGCGAAGGCCGGCAGATGCGATTCGGGCCGGGTGCCGTGGGGGTAGTCGACGGTGGTGGGTTCGGTCATGGTGAGTTCCTTGATGGCGGTTCGACCGGCGGTGGTGTCGCAGTGGGCGGAACAGGCGCCGCGGTGTTGGGTGATGTGGTGTCGCGACCCGCACGGGCGGGAGGCTATCGAAGGGACGTTGACGGAGGGATGCGTGCACAGGGACGTAGCACTGACCGGTCGGGCACCCCGCAAGGTCCCCGACCGGCCCACTCTCTTCTGCTGCTCGGGTCACGGCGCTTCGGGCCGGTGCTGATCAAGGAAGGTCCGGCTAGGGGATGGAGCGGTGCTCCGGAGACACATCCTTGTGCTCCGGGTGGGCCCGTGCCCGGCTCAGGAGCAGGTACCCAACACAGGCCAGGGCTGCAGCGAGGGCCTCTGCTACGGCGGTGAGCGTCTTGGCGGGATACCAGACGGGTTCGTACATCGCCGGGAGCGGGCCGATCGCCGGCAGCGGCACGTACCGGGTGATCAGCACCGCGGCCAGCGCGGACAGCGCCGTGAGCGCAGCGATCAGGTAGGCGGGCCGGGTGCCCCGCACCAGGACGTAGAGAGCCGCGGCAAGGGAGGCCACCGCCTGCAGGCGGAACAGGGTGCCCTGCCCGATCCCCTCATGGGGCCCCTGCTGGTACCCGGGGGCCAGTTGCAGGTGGATGACGGCGGTGACCACCAGCGCGGCCGCGATCAGCACCCGCAACAGGAGCATCAGGGCTCGGTGCGGCACGTCGGCGCCGGCGCGGGTGGGCCCGGCTGTCCGGGTCATTGGACGACCAACGTGGCGGACATCTGGGGGTGGTAGGTGCAGATGATCGGATACTCCCCCGGCTCCTCGGGGGCGGTGAAGGTGACGGTCTCACCGCCTGCGGCGATGGCGTTGAAACCCCCTGCGTTCTCGGCGGTGACGGTGTGCGGGGCGGCGTCCTCGTTGATCACCGTGACCGTGGCCCCGGGGGCGACCGAGTCGGGGAGCTCGTACTGGAAGTCCTTGATCGTGATCACGACCTCCTCCGCGGCGGCAGGTGCTGCAGTGGTGGCCGTCGGTGCGGAGGAGGCCGGTGCGGCCTGCGCGGAGGACGGGGCGGTGGAGGCAGCACTCGATGCCGGGGTCTCCGGCGTGGACCCGGATGGTCCGCTCTCGGCGCCGCAGCCGGTGAGACCGGCCGCAGCCGCTACCACGGTAAGGCTGAGGATTGTCTGTCGGAGGTTCATGGCTGTTCCTTTCGAAGAACACGGGCGGGCGCCGTTGGCCCCGGGCCCGGCCGGACCGGCCACCACGCTCGGCGTGAATGCCGGGGCGGTCCACTCACTGCTGCTCGGGTGACGGGGCAATGACCCCGACCTCTTACTGGGAGGCGGCGTTTTGTGGTGCTGAGCCCTACACCTGTTGTTCGCAGCGGTGGCGCGCACGGACGGGTCTCCCGGCGATGTTCTTCTCCTCCTTGCCCAACGGGCTCTGTCAGGCGCGGCCACGGCACTGGGATCGCCCCGGGGAACCGGCCGGTCCGGGGAACATTGCCGGTGGCCACACCCCGTCCACGGACCGGTCCGCTCCGAACTACTGATGAACAACCGGTACCCGTCGACGACGGGACGAATCCCGGGGCGCCGGTGAAGGAGACCCGACATGATGTCGCAGGCACCAGTGCAGGAGCGTCCACGACGAGCCGAGGAATCGATGCCGCGACAGGCTCGGGACGGTACCACCGCACCCGTGGACCCCGCTGCTGCCCGGCGTGCGTGGGACCTACGCCCCGGGGACCACTTCCACGGGCGCACCATCGCCGACGTCCACGGTGTGGTGGGACTGGCCTCCACCCCGGTGGTTGTCATCTCCTTCACCGGACCCGGCACCGAGCAGCACAGTCAGGCACGGGTCGCGGCGACCTGCACCGATACCGACCGTGGCCACGACCGGCTGCGGCCCCTGGCCCGGCACTGGGTCCGGGAGCACGGTCTGGTCGAGGGCCAGGCCGTGGACCTCGCCCGGCTCAGAAGCGATGTCCTCATCGCCATCACCTCCGCCTGAGTCTCGTGCACGGCCGGGTGGAGCTCACGGCCTGAGCACGGGGGCCGAGGGCGAAGGTCGCCCCCGGTGACGGACCCTCCCTGCTCCGAATGCAGGGTCCGCGGAAAGGGGGTAGTGCCCCTCGGTCGAGATGGTGGGAATCCGGTGCCGGAAACCACCTCGGGGTGCGGTGGTGGTTCTAGGCGGTGGGAGCGGCAGATGGTCCGTCGCGGAGCAGGGTGAGCAGTGCTTCCTGGGTGCCGGTGCAGGCCAGTGAGTTCTCGAGCCGAACGGGTCAGGGGGTGAGGGTGGCGTAGACGACGTAGTTGTCGTCGAACTCCCCGGTGGCCGGGTCGTAGCCGTCGCAGGTGATCAGCCGCAGCTCGGAGGCCTCCGTGTTGCCGTAGACCTCGAGGGTGGGAAAGTCGTCCTTGCCGTGCTGCTCGCCACGGTCGACGGCGAACACCGCCGTGGTGCCGTCCTGGCGGGTCACTTCGATCCGGTCGCCGGGTGTCAGGGCGCGGAGGTCGGCGAAGATCCCGGGGCCGCCGCCGGTGGCGTTGACGTGGCCCAGCAGCACCGCGGGGCCGCGTTCGCCGGGGGTGGGGGAGTCGGTGTACCAGCTGGCCGGGGAGCCGGGTGGCTCGGGTGGGACCTCGAGTGAGCCGTTGTCGCGCAGTCCCAGGTGCAGCAGTTCGGACCCGGTGCCGGTCGCCGGGATCGTCAGGGACACCGGGTCGGAGGCGGCCAGCACCGGTGGTTGTTCGGGCGCAGGGGTGGCCGCCGCAGTCGGGCTCGAGGCGGTCAGTGCCGGGGTGCTCGTCGGGGTGGCCTCGCTAGCCGGGGTGCTCACCGTGGCCGACGGGGCCGAGCTGGTGATCCCGGCCTCCGGGGCCGCGGTGCCGGTGCACCCGGTGAACAACAAGAGGGCAGCGGCCGCCGCGCAGGTGGTGACACCTGCGCGGCGGCCGTACCGGGATTCCGTCATGGGAATCGGAGCCTCAGATCAGCTGAGGAGAGCTCAGACGCGGGCGGCTCGCCGGCGCAGGGCCCAAGCGGCGCCGGCGGCGGCCGCCAGGATACCGCCGCCGAGCGCCGCGGTCTGGGTGGTGGAACCAGCCTCCTGGGCCACTCCGGTGTCAGCCCCGCCCTCGGGCATCGCGCCCATCTGGGCGGCCGTCAGGGTGCCGCACGCGGCCGGCAGGGTCGCGGCCGCCGGCAGCGCCGGGTCCAGATCCGACATCTTCTCGGCGGCCGCAGCCGGCATCTTCGCCGGGTCCACGCCGTGGACCACGATCACCGCGGTGCCGCTCTTGAGGGCCTCGGTGGTGGGGGCATCCAGCTCGAAGGTCCGCTCGTAGGAGTACGCACTGCCGCCGGGGAAGCGCTCCACGGCCAGCCCGGAGTCGGGGCTGGTGTCGCCCTCCGTGGTCAGCGAGGTGCCGATCATCCCGTAGAAGGGGTGGCCCTCGGTGGTGTTGACCACCCCGTCGCCGTCGGTGTCCGCCTCCGGGCCCGGGCAGGTGCCCTGGCCCTGGATGTGGATGTGCTGGGCGTGCGGGAAGGGCCCGTCCATGAAGGTCTCGGCCGCACCGGAGACGTCCACGGTGACGGTGGCCTGGTTGCCCTGGACGTCGACCATGGCCTGGCCGGTGGTGCCGGAGTTGTTGAGGGTGTTCAGCGTGGCCTGGGTCGACCAGGAGTCATGGCCGTGATCGGCGGCCAGGGCGGGGGCCGCCGAGAGGGCCAGGGCGCTCAGAGCGAGGGTGGGAACGGCGAGCAGACGCATCTTCGTGTTCATGATCTGTTCCTTCGTCGTGCTGGGTTCGCACACTGGGGTGTGTGCATGGGGGGTTCGGAGCCAATCACTCCCCGGATGGGTAGGCCTGGAAAAAAACTTTGAAAAGAGTTCCCCCGCAAGACTCCCAACCCGCGGAAATGCCTACGGGGTCCGCCAATGCAAGGTGTGGGAGGGGGCCCAAAGGTGATCAACTCCAACTTCATAAGCCCTCTTACGATCAGGGCCGTTCACGAGTGTAACCACTATCACACCAGGTGGGGAAGGGCTGGAACACCTCGGGTTTTCCAGACTGTCTCGACAACGAGGAAGGGGGGGCAGAGCCCCCGGTCCGGGGTTCCCCTGGAGGCGAAGGCGGCCGCGGCCCCTGATTTGCGCCTGCCGCGCGACTCTGCCGTCGGTCCGGGGCATGCCCTCACTCGGTCTGTTCCTGGAGGCGTCAGCACAGGCGTACCCATCCATTGCGTGGTCGGTGGCGAACAGTAGACGTGAAGAATCCGTCTCCGTCCCTGGCCTCCGGCAGTCACGGCCGGACCCTGCCCGGCAGGACCCCTCCGGGGCAGGGCCGGCGGACAGCGGCGTCGATGGCGGACCACCGTCGGGGTGTGGCAGTGTTCACACCGAACATGTCCCCGTCCACGTCCACGACGGGGCACGGGTGTCCAATGGATGAACGGGGGGATCCGATGACCGGACCCCGACCCGGCTGGGGAGATCGCCAGGACCGGCCCCTCGATGTGCCGAGCCACTCCCACCTCGACGACCAGCCCCAACCTGCCTATGGGCCGGCGGCCTCCAGCGACGACGCAGAAATCGATCTTGCGGAATTGCTGCGGCGCAGCGTGAACGGTGACGACGCCGCCTTCGCCGCCCTCTACGACGCCACCTCCGCGAAGGTCTACGGGATGACGGTGCGGGTGTCCCGCTCCCCGGAGATCGCCGCCGAGGTCACCCAGGAGGTCTACCTGATGGCCTGGCAGCAGGCCTCCCGCTTCGACCCAGCCCGCGGCACGGTGCTGGGATGGTTGTGCACCCTCGCCCACCGCCGGGCCGTGGACCGAATCCGGCAAGTGGCTCCGGAAAGGGACCGGGAACAGACCTATGAGAACCGCCGGGCGGAAACACCGGCGGATGAGACCTGGCAGGAAGTCGAGCAGGCCATGGACACCCGCGAGGTGCGTGCCGGTCTGGAGGCCCTCACGCCGCTGCAGCGCGAATCCGTGGCACTGGCCTACTATCAGGGGTGCACCTATCAGGAGGTGGCCCAACGCCTGGGCATCCCCTTGGGCACGGCCAAGGCCAGGATCCGCGACGGCTTGAAGAACCTCGGGTCAGCATTGGGGGTGCGGCCGTGAACGACATCCACGACCACCACCTGGACACCGGTGCCGTCCATGATCTGGCCGCCCTCTACGCCGTGGACGCCCTGGAGTCGGCCGAACAAGCCTTCTTCGAGACCCACCTCCCAGGATGCCCCCGGTGCCAGGCGGAACTGGCCGACTACGCCGAGGTCACCGCCCACCTGGCAGAAGCGATGGCCCAACAACCACCGCCCGCCTTGCGCGCCACCGTGCTGGATGCCATCCACCACACCCGACCCCTGCCGGCCGTCCCAGAGGAGGCGCCCGCCGAGGGCGGACGGGCCTTGGCCGGTACGGGGACGAGCCCTGGGATCGCGCCGGCCAGAGGAGCCCTTCCCGACACCGCCACCGGCCACCCCGGGGCCGAGGTCGTGTCCCTGGACGCCCATCGGCGTCGCCGCCACCGTCGCCTGCTGGCCGCGGCCGCGGCCGCCGTCCTCGTCCCCGGAATCGCCCTGGGCGGGTGGAGCCTGGGGATGCAGTCGGAGCAACGACAACAACAGCAGCTCCTCGCCCAGGAACAGGACCGGGAGAACCGATTGCTGGCCGCCCCTGACGTCACCACACACCGGATCGAGGTGGAGGGCAGAACCGCCACCCTCCTCGTGTCCCAGGAGCAGGACACCGCCCTATTCATCTCCACCGACCTGCCCGACCCCGGGCAGGGGCGGGAGTACCAGCTGTGGCTGATCCGTGAGGACACCCCGGTCCCGGACGTGCACTTCACCGGCGGACAGGTACGCACCTGGCTGGACGGCGACGTCGCCGATGCGGCAGCAGTGGCCATGACCGTGGAGCCAGCCGGGGGCTCCACCACCCCCACCCTGCCGGTCGTGGCCGCCACCGAGATCTGAGGCCGGCCAGGCCATGACCGCCCGGACCCCGCCGCGGACACAAGCCGGAGCACGACAGACCCCGCGACCACAGAGGCAGGAGAAGCTCAAGGAGCAGCAGCGGGTGAGTTCGTTCGCCCGCGTGGTGCGCGGCGGGCTCGCTGGTGCCCTGTCCGCATCGTTGGCGGCGGCCTCGCACTTCGCCGTGGACAAGGCGGCACCGGAGCCGGTGGTCGTGGTGGCGGCGGTGGCCGCAGCGGTGGGGGTGTGCGTGCTGCTGGCCGGGCACCGGATGGGTCCGGTGCGTCTGGGCTCGGCGGTGGCCATCAGCCAGGGGGCCTATCACCTGCTGTTCTCCCTGCCTGGCGGGAACACCGTAGGGGCCGCGGCCCACTTCCCGCGAGGAGGCGAGCCGGCGCACGGCCACACCCATGCCCCACTGGGGACAGTTCCCCCCGACCCCTTTCCGGTTGAGACCGCCCACGACCCCATGCTCGTCCTGCACCTGCTGGCCACGGTCGTGACCTACCTCCTCCTGCGCCACGGGGAGCAGGCGTGGTGGGCCCTGGTCGATGTGCTGGGCACCCCGATCCGCCGGTTGCTGACAGTGGCACTCCCTTGGGTGGCAGCCCGGCGTCCCCTCGGGCGACCGGACCGGTCCTTCCACTACGCCCTCCACGATCTGGGCTGCGCCCTGGAGATCGTCACCCCGAGGGGCCCACCAGTCGCGGTGTTGTGAGTCTTCACCCCTTCCCCGCGGGAGCGGCACGCCGCCGTTGCCCGGGGCGGGGCCCCCCACACACCTCGAGGGACCTGATCGGTCGTTCTCACCGGTTTTCACCTGTGCGATGCCACCCCGCTCATGCCACAGGGCACGCTGACCACGCGCGGTCACCAGCGGCCACCCTCGACCTCTCCGACAGGCGAACCCACCATGCCCACTACCACCACCACACACCTCGACCCCCACACACCGCCACCACCCCGACCGCCGACCCCGACACGGTGGGGGCGGCAGCTGCTGCTGCGGCTGCACTTCTACATCGGAGTCTTAGTCGGCCCGTTCCTGCTCGTCGCCGCGCTCTCCGGGGCCCTCTACGCCCTGAGCCCGCAGCTGGAGCGGGTGATCTACGCAGAGGCCCTGACCGGCACCGTCACCGAGCGGCCCCTGTCCCTGGACGCCCAAATCACCGCCGCCCAGACCGCCACCGGCCTGGACGCCTCCCCGGCCGCCGTGCGCCCGGCCGAACCCGGGTCCACCACCAGGGTGATGTTCACCGACCCCGCCCTGGGGCCCTCCGAGCACCGGGGCGTGTTCGTGGACCCCGGCACCGGGGAAGTGGTCGGGGACCTCACCGTCTACGGCACCAGCGGATCCCTGCCGCTGCGCACCACCATCGGCGAACTCCACCGCAGCCTGCTGCTGGGCGAACCCGGTCGGCTTTACAGCGAACTGGCCGCCTCCTGGCTCGGCGTCATCGCCCTGACCGGACTGGGCCTGTGGGTGGCCCGCTGGCGCACGGCCCGCCCCGGGCGCCGCGCCCGGGGCCTGCTGTTCCCCGACACCGCCACCACGAACAAGTACCGGCGGGCCCGGTCGTGGCACGCCGCGACCGGGGTGTGGCTGGGCCTGGGGTTCCTGTTCCTCTCCGCCACCGGGCTGACCTGGTCGACCTACGCCGGGGCCAACGTCACCGAGCTGCGCTCCACCCTGGGCTGGACCACCCCGGTGCTGGAAAAGACCCTGGACCCGGCCCAGACACCGGCGGGCGCCCCGGACGAGCACGCCGAACACGCCGATCACCAGGATCACTCCGCCAAGCTCGAGGCGGCCGATCCGGACATCGGATCCTTCGACGCCGTGCTGGCCACCGCCCGGGACGCAGGCATCGACGCGACCCAGACGGAGATCACACCCGCTGCCGAGGCCGGTACCGCCTGGACGGTGGCCGAGATCGACCGGTCCTGGCCCACCCAGCTCGACACCGTGGCCGTGGACCCGGACACCGGGCAGGTCAGCGACCAGGTGCGCTTCACCGAGTACGGGATCATGGCCAAGCTCGCCCAGTGGGGCGTGGCCGCCCACATGGGGGTGCTCTTCGGGGTCGTCAACCAGATCGTGCTGGTCACCATCGCCCTGGGACTGGCCGCGATGGTGATCTGGGGGTATCTGATGTGGTGGCGCCGCCGCCCCACCCGCGCCACCGGCTTGACCTTGGGAGCCGCCCCGGCGCGTGGGGCGCTGACCCGGGCCCCGTGGCCCGCGGTGGCCGGGATCGCTGTGGTCGCGGTGGGTCTAGGGGTGTTCTTCCCGCTGCTGGGGATCAGCCTGGCCGCCTTCCTGGTCCTGGACCTGATCCTGGGCGCTGTGGCCACCCGGCGGAACAACCCCGGAACGAGCCCCTGATGTGAGAGGACCGCATCGGTGGGAGCTCCCCGGGTCGGGACCGAGGCAGAGCGATCATCGCGCCGACCGGAGGTCGTGCCCGCACCCATCCGCCGGCCCGTCGGCTCCGAACAGGAGATGACACAGCCACAACGAGCACCGTGCGGACGAACACCACCGGCCCACCCCCACGAAAAAGGGGCCGCCTGGTGCGGCGCGCGAAAAGGGGAGACGAGCCACCATGGCCTTCGACATCGACAAGTACGCCCGCGAGGCCACTCCCGTGAGCTGGGAGGACCTCGACTACGAGGTGTTCCGCGACAACCCTCTGCCGGCCGACACCCTGCGCACCCTGCGCTACATGTGCGAGATCGAGTTCCACACCGTGTGCTACCTGCGCGACATGCTCGTCAGCCCCTCCCGCAAGGACCCCGAGGTCGGCACCTTCATGACCTCCTGGAACTGGGAGGAGATCTGGCACGGGGAAGCCCTGGCCCACGTGCTGGCCCTGCACGGGATCACGGTGGCCTTCGACGAGATCAAGGCCAAACGGGTGAAGCTCGGGTGGCGGGACCGGCTCAGCCCCGTCAAGCAGTCCCTGCTGTCCAACATCGTCGGGGCAGACTTCGTGGCCGTGCACATGCTCTGGGGCTCCATCAACGAACGCTCCACCGCCGCCGGCTACAAACGCCTCGCCACCCTGGAGGACAACCCGGTGCTCACCGCGCTGCTGCGCCGGATCGCCGCCCAGGAGGCCAAGCACATCGCCTTCTACACCACCCAGGCCCGCACCCGGCTGCAGGACAACCCGCGCGCCCAGAAACTGGCCCGCCTGGCCCTGCGCACCGCCTGGCAGCCCGTCGGCTCCGGGGTCTCCCCCGAGGCCGAGGTCGACCACGTCCTGCGTCACCTGTTCTCCGGACCCAACGGGCGCAAGGAGATCGAGGCCATCGACCGGCACATCGCCAAACTGCCCGGCATGGAGGGGCTGACGCTGGTGGCCGAGGCCCTGGACGCCCGCGGGGTGCCCGCATGAGCGCCCCCTCGGCCTTCGACGTGCGCGCCTACATGCGCGACCCCCACGTCCTGCGCCCCGCCGATCTCGAGCCGCACGTGATGGGAACCCTGTCCGCCCCGGTACTGGAGGCGCTCACCTATCTGTGGCAGGTGGAGCGCACCGCCCTGGGCCGGATGCGCGACGTGCTCATCACCCCCACCCACGCCGAATCCCGGGTCACAGCCTTCCTCAGCACGTGGTCCTATGAGCAGTACTGGTTGGCCGAGACCCTGCACACGGTGCTCGCAGCCAACGGCCGTCTCCCTCAGACGCCGGTCGACACGGCCCTGGGCGGACTGCGCCGGACCTGGGACGATCGGGCCCGGCCCACCGTGGACGCCATCAACACCAACCTCATGGGCGCGAACGTGGTAGGCGCCCACATGGTCACCGGCTGGCTGGACACGGCCGTGTTCGCCCTCGCTTACCGGCGGCTGGGCGCGGCCGAACCGGCGCTGGGCGAACTGGTCGGCGCCGTCGTGCGCCTCAAGGCCCGGCACCGGGCTTTCTACGCCGAAGAGGCCACCGATCGTCTGGCCCATAGTGCCACCGCCCGGCGGATCACTCGGACCGCCGTTACCCTCTGGCGCTTCCCCGGCACCCGCTACGCCGGTCCCGGACCGGCCCGAGCCGCTGTCCTGCCCCTGCTCACGGATCCGGCCAGCCGCCTCGCTGTGGAGGAGATCGACGATGCGGTTGCCGCGTTCCCCGGCCTGAGCGGCGCCCATCCACTGTGCACAGCCCTCGGAGCTGGGCGTGGTGACTCCAGGTCGGGGTGCCGGCACGGGCGGGCCCCGGAAAGCGCACCGGCCGCGCTAGCCAACGACCCTGGCCGTATCTAGGCCATGGAAGGGCCGGCACGAGTTCGACCGGCGCAATACTTGCATGAGCTTCTAGCAACCCCGGGATGTCCCTGTCCGGGCATGGACCCACCACCACAGTGCCCCATCCGCTGACCGGATGGGGCACTGTGGATTTGGGGAGGAGAGGCGTCGTCGTCACAGCAACTCAGTGCTCGACTCGAACCGGGGCAGGCGGCACACCGCCGCTGACCGGATTACGGGCCGTCACCGGCCGCAGTGCGAGGCGATCGCCACCGCCCCTCGGAGCAGGTCGATCGCCCCCGGCCCGGTCGGATCACCACTGCTGGTGGCTGTGGTGCTTGTGGTCGCGCCCGTGCTTCTGGTGGTCCTCGCCTCCTTGGTGCTGCTGGTGCCAGCCCCCATTGTCGGAGTACCAGGAGACGTGCTGGTGGTTCTGGTCGTGGTGGTTCTTCCCGTGGCCGTGGTCCTTCCGGTGGTCCTGTCCATGGCCGGCCCGGTCCCCGTCGTCTTCGGCGACGATCTTGCCGCACAGCGCCGGGGAGGTCGCCGCCAACGGCAGCGCCGGGTCCAGGTCGCTGGGCGCGGCCTGGGCTTCGGTCGAGAGCGTGGCCGGGTCCAGACCGTGGACCACCACCACGGCCCGCCCGTCCTCCAAGGCCTCCCGGGTCTCGGCGTTGAGCTTGATGTCGCGCTGGATCTGATAACTGCTGCCCATTCCGGCTAGCGCCAGGTTGAGTCCTTCCTCGGGCCCGGTGGCCCCGCTGGTGGTGAGCGTGGTGACGATCCCGCCGTAGGAGGGCGCGCCCTCGGTGGTGGAGATGACCCCGTCGGCGTTGATGTCGGCGATCCCGCCGGGGCACTCTCCGGCGGCCTGCTCGTCGGAGTGGATGTGCTGGACGTGCGGGTAGGGCCCGTCCATGAAGGTCTCGGCCAACCCGGAGACCCGCAGGTCCACTGCGGCGTGGCTCCCGTGCACGTCCAGGGACAGGCTGCCGGAGCCGCCACTGCCGTTGATCTCGTTCAGGGTTGCCCGGTAGGAATCCTGGGCGGCGATCGCTGGGGCCGAGGCCATGGTCAGGGCACCCAGGGCCAGAGTGGGGACAGCAAGGTAACGCATCTTCGTGTTCATCGGAGGCTTCTTCCGTAGAGCCGATGTCGCACGTCGACGGCGTGCGTACCAGGTGTTCGGAGCCGACCCCCGTTTGGACGGGTGACGTGGGGAAATACCGTCAAAATGGTTTTCGCGGTGCGTTGCTGGCCCGGTCGCGGACGGAAGTCACCGGCTCTCGGGATCCTGCCCGGACATACCTGGTCCTCAGCAGGTATCCCGAGTGGTCGCGGAATTGCAGCACCGCATCCACGCCCGTGCTGCGAACAGTTGTTCCTCACCGGTCGTGCCGGCGCGTCATGAGAAAGGCTCATCGTGCGGCCCGTTGTGGAACACCGGCCGACTCGACGCGGTCCAGGGGCGTACGGAAGGGAACCCCTGCTGCAACGCGGTCCGCCGCTAACCGGGCCATATGTAAAGCGGTCCCCGCCACTGGCGGGCGCATCTTGCGCCCCGGAAGGATGGGCACATGAGCACTTCTGATCAGCCGCGCCCACCGCTTCCGCCATTCACCCACGAGAGTGCCCTCGCCAAGGTCCAGGCCGCCGAGGACGCCTGGAACAGCCGTGACCCCGAGCGCGTCGCCGGCGCCTACTCCGTCGACACCGAGTGGCGCAACCGCGACCAGCACCTCCGCGGGCGTGCGGAGGTCGTCGCCTTTCTCACCGACAAGTGGGACCACGAGCTCGACTACCGCCTGCGCAAGAACCTCTGGTCCTTCACGGACCACCGGATCGCAGTCCGGTTCCAGTACGAGTGGCACGACACCGACGGGCAGTGGTGGCGCTCCTACGGCAACGAGCTGTGGGAGTTCGACGCACTCGGCTACATGCGCCGCCGCGAGACCTCCATCAACGACCTCGCCATCGGAGAGTCCGACCTGCGCATCACTCCCGGTGAGGGCGAGCTCCCGGTCTGGTGACGACGGCGGGAGTCCCTCCCCTGCCACTCAAAGCATCCGCGGATGGCCAACCTTGTGGCTGGCCATTCCTGGGTCCGGGGAACGACATGGCTCACGCCAATGCCGCTGGCCCTGAAACACAGTTTGACCGTTGCCGGCCTGGTCGTCGACGGCGGATGGCCGAGCAGCAAGGTCGCTGCTCGATTCCAGGTCTCGTCACCGACCGTGACCCGTTCGCACAATTTGCGTCACCCGACGATGCCCGCATGGGAACGGTGACCGGGGCCCCGGGAATCAGGAGGCCAGCAACACCCCGGTCAGTGCCGTAGACGCCACGATGACGGTGGAGACCGCTCCCAGGACCACCGGGCGGGCGCCGACCTTCAGGAGTGATCGCACCCGCACGCCCAGCCCCAGGGCGAACATCGCCGTGGCGAGGCACATGCTCTCGAGGGTCTTGGCGCCCTCCAACACCGCAGCGGGCACCAGCCCCGTGGAGGCGAGCATCATCATTCCCACGAAGCCCACGACGAACAGCGGCACCAGCGGGGGAAGGGTGCCGGCGGGCCCATCCGCGGCACCGGCGGCGCGGCGAACCTGCCAGGCCAGCACGGCCATGACGGGGGCGAGCATCAGCACGCGTGCGAGCTTGACGACCACGGCCGCAGCCAGAGCCCCAGGACCCAAAGTGCCGCCGATGGCCACCACTTGGGCCACCTCGTGAGTGGCAGCGCCCGCCCACAGTCCCGCCTGGTTCCCGTCCAGGCCGAGCAGCCCGGACAGCAGCGGGACCGAAGGGATCATGAGGGTGCCGAAGAGAACAACCAGACCCACCGCCACGGCCACGTCCTCCTCCTCAGCGTCGGTCGCCCCTTCGACGGCGGCCACCGCCGCGGCCCCGCAGATGGAGAACCCGCAGACGATGAGCAGCCGCTGAGCCGGTGGCATCCCCAACCGCTTCCCGACCCAGAGCGTGGCCAGGATGCCGACCCCCACCGTCGCCACCACGGTGAGCACCATCGGCGCGCCCAGCCCGAGGATCTCCTGCAGACCGACCTGCAACCCCAGCAGCACGATCCCCGCCCGCAGCACCGGCTTGGCGGCCAGCGCGACCCCAGGGGCCAGCAGCGCCGGCACCGCCATAGTGTTCGCCACCACCGCGCCCAGCACGATCGCCACCAGCAACGCACTGAGCCCCGGCAAAGCGGACGCCATCACGGTGGCGACGGCCATGCCCACGGCGCAAAACGCCAAGCCGGGAATCCAGTGCCCACGGGCGCCTCGCCCGGTAATGGAGGCAGGGGGATCGATGCTGGCTGGGGCAGGGGAATCCATGGGTTCCATCCTCCCCGGCGTACAGTACGGCCACCAGTCGTCAGTTCGGCCTAAGGGCATATCATCAGTGATATGGAGTGGCCGGATCTGCACGCGTTGGAACTGCTCGTCGCCGTGGGTGAGCTGGACAGTCTCAGTGCGGCTGCCCGCCGCACCGGCACCGCTCAGCCCAATGCCAGCCGGACGGTGGCACGCCTGGAGCGGCGCTGGGGGGTGCGCCTGCTGGAACGCTCGTCCCGGGGATCGACCCTCACCCCGCAGGGCCGGCAGCTGGCGAACTCGGCCGAGCGCGTACTGGCCCGCTGCCGCCAGCTGCAGCAGGAAGTGGAACGGTTGCGCGGTGCCGCGGCCGGGCACGTGACGGCAGCCGCCTCGATCACGGTGGCCGAGTACCTGGCCCCGGCCTGGTTGGCGCAGTTCCGCCTCACCCACCCCGAAGTCGAACTGCGGCTACAGGTGTGCAACTCGACCGAGGTGCTGCGCCGGACCACCGCCGGGGAGGTCGACGTCGGATTCGTGGAAACACCCCAACTGCCGCCGGGACTGGGCGGGGCCACCGTGGCCGTGGACCGGCTACTGCTCGTGGTCACCCCCGACCACCCCTGGGCGGCGCGCCCCGGGGGGATCGATGCCACCGAACTGGCCGCAGAACCGCTCGTGGTGCGCGAGAGCGGCTCCGGAACCCGCTCCACCCTCGACCAGGCATTGGCCGGGCACAAACTGGTGCCCCCGGCCATGGAGCTCAGCAGCAACGCCGCAGTACTGGGGGCAGCCCGGGCCGGAGCGGGCCCGGCCGTGCTCAGCGAGCTGGTGGTGCGCGCAGAAGTAGAATCCGGACGGTTGCGCACCGTCCCCGTATGCGACAACCAGCTCGAACGAAGGCTGCAGGCGGTGTGGCGCCCACCCCTGCCCTCCGGCCCGACGGCAGACCTCGTGGCTATCGCCGTCTCCGCTTCTCCCTGACTACTTGAACGGCCCGGACAGGAACCCTCATCGCGACGCCTCTGCTGCAACTGCCGTGACCGAGACCGCCGCTAAGCGGGCCATATGTAAAGCCGAAGGGTCCGGGTGGGTCTCCACTCTGGTGCCCACGGTGGCTCCTTCGCTGGTCGGTCGTCTCCATGACTTAGGTGGCGCCCCGGCCGCAATGGGGGTG
>NZ_JBHZTA010000024.1:0-15319 GCF_042879215.1 Kocuria arenosa
TACGGCGACACCCTCCCCTCCCGGGACTTCCCGATGCTGGTGGACCAGTACCGGCTGGGCCGGCTGGACCTGGACGGGTTCGTCACCGAGCGCATCGGCCTGGGCGACGTCGAGGAGGCCTTCGCGAAGATGAAGGCCGGCACCGTGCTGCGCTCCGTCGTGGAGCTGGACCGCGCCGCGACCGGCGCGGAGCAGGTGGGTGACGCGCAGACCGGCGTGGCAGCACCGGCCGGAGCGGCCCGATGAGCGCGCGGCAGGCCGCCGCGCCGCGCACGGACGCCTCGGGCCGGGTCCGGGTGGAGCACCTGGTGACCTCGGGGACGTTCTCCCTGGACGGGGGCACCTGGGAGGTCGAGAACAACGTCTGGATCGTGGGCGACGACGAGCAGTGCGTGGTCATCGACCCGGCCCACGACCCGCAGAAGGTCATGGACGCCGTCGGCGGCCGGGCGGTGGCGGCCATCCTGCTCACCCACGGCCACGACGACCACATCCGCGCCGTCGTGGAGGTCGCCGAGGAGCTGCGGGCACCGGTGTACCTGCACCCGGACGACACGATGCTCTGGGAGCAGGTCCACCCGACCCGCCGCTTCGACCGGATCATCCGCGACGGGGACGTCTACACCGTGGGCGGGGTGCGCCTCACCGCGCTGCACACCCCGGGCCACTCGCCCGGCTCGGTGTGCTTCTCCGCGCCGGACCTGGGGGAGGGCGGGGTGCTGTTCTCCGGGGACACCCTCTTCCAGGGCGGTCCCGGGGCCACCGGCCGCTCGTACTCGGACTTCCCCACGATCGTCGACTCCATCCGCGAGCGGCTGCTCACCCTGCCGGAGTCCACGGAGGTGCTCACCGGCCACGGGGACACCACCACGATCGGGGCCGAGGCCCCGCACCTGCAGGAGTGGATCGACCGCGGCCACTGAGGCCGAGGAGGCCGCTCCGGGTGACCTCCCGGAGCACGACGACGACCGATCCCCGCGGAGGCGAACGCCTCCGCGGGGATCGGTCGTCGTCGCACCCGGGCCGGCTGGGTCGACGAACGCGCCGTCCTTCGGCGTGGTGTCGTGACGGCTCGAGGCCGGACACGTGCTTCACGCGGAAGGTTCTGGTGGCCTTCGAACGGATCGGGTCGGAGACTGTGAGGACGGTGCTGCACAGAGGGAGCATCGTCCGCGGCGCGGCCTCCGGTCCGCTCAGCGGCAGGCCGCACGAAGGAGACCCGCTCATGGATGTGCACGACCTCATCCCGGACACCCTCGCCCGCATCGCGGACAGCCTGGGGAACCAGCCGGACGCGGTGTGGGATCAGCCGTCCCTGTGCACGGGCTGGCGCGTGCGCGAGGTCGTCGCGCACGTCACGATGCCCGCCCGCATGGACGGCGACCAGTTCGCCCAGCAGATGGCGGCCATGGGCGGCGACTTCCAGCGGCTCTCGGACCACGTGGCGCAGCGCGATGGATCCCTGCCCGTCGGCGAGCACCTGGCGAACCTTCGCTCGAGGCGGCTGGCCGCGTGGGAACCGCCTGGGGGCGGGGCCATGGGCGCGCTCCACCACGCGGTCGTGCACGGCCTGGACATCACCAACGCGGTCGGGCTGGACCGTGCTTGCTCCGAGGAGGCGGCACTCGTAGTCCTGGACGGCCTGACCGACGGCGGCACCGCGCAGTTCTTCGGCACCGACCTGACAGGGGTCCGTCTGGTGGCCGTCGACCTCGGCTGGTCATGGGGTGAGGGCAGGGCCGTCTCCGCGCCCGCAGGCGAACTCATCTCGCTGATCTGTCACCGGGAGCTGCCGGACGGCCGCAGCCTCCGCTAGGGCGCGTACGACTGGGCAGCCGGTCCTGGGGCGGGCCGGGACGGCATGTCCGTGTCCACGCCTCAGGCCGTCGCACTCCCACCCGGTCGTCTGCTCGGGGCCGCCCGCCCCCGAGCAGACCGGCCGGCGGCTCAGCGCAGGACGACCGTGCGGTTGCCGTGCAGGATGACCCGGCCCTCGCAGTGCCACTTCACCGCGTTGGACAGGGCCTTGCACTCCGTGTCCCGCCCCGCGGCCACGAGGTCCTCCGGGCCGTGGGTGTGGTCCACGTCCACGAGCTGCTGGGCGATGATCGGGCCCTCGTCCAGCTCGGCGTTGACGTAGTGCGCCGTGGCGCCCACGGTCTTCACCCCACGGTCGTAGGCCTGGTGGTACGGCTTGGCGCCCTTGAAGCTGGGCAGGAACGAGTGGTGGATGTTGATCACCCGTCCCTCCATCCGGGTGGCCAGCGAGTCGCTGAGCACCTGCATGTAGCGGGCCAGGACCACGAGGTCCACCTCGAACCGGTCCACGAGCTCCAGCAGGCGGGCCTCGGCCTCGGGCTTGGTGTCCCGGGTGACGGGCACGTGGTAGAACGGGATGCCGTGCCACTCGACCAAGCGCTGGTGGTCCCGGTGGTTGGAGACCACCGCGACGATGTCCACGGGCAGGTCCCCGGTCCGGGCGCGGAAGAGCAGGTCGTTGAGGCAGTGCCCGAACTTGGAGACCATCACCAGCACGCGCCGCTTCGCCCCGTGCTCGCTGAGCTCCCAGCGCATGTCGAACCGCTCGGCCACCGGGGCCAGGTCCACCCGGAGGGTCTCGGGGTCGAGGCGGTCACCCGTGGACGAGGCGACGTGCACGCGCATGAAGAAGTGGCCGAGCCGCCGGTCGTCGAACTGCGTCAGTTCCACGATGTTGCAGCCGTGCTCCAGCAGCACGCCGCTGACGGCGTGCACGATCCCCGGCTTCTCGGGACAGTCGAGGGTCAGCACCAGCTCCGTCGTGGGCGGTGCCGCGGACGCGGCCTGCGGCTGCAGGAGCTGCTCAGCATTCGATGACGTTGACGGCCAGTCCACCACGGGAGGTCTCCTTGTACTTGATCTTCATGTCGTTGCCGGTCTCGCGCATGGTCTTGATGACCTGGTCGAGCGAGACCGTGTGCTCGCCGTCGCCCTGGAGGGCCAGGCGCGCGGCATTGATGGCCTTGACGGAGGCGATCGCGTTGCGCTCGATGCACGGGATCTGCACGAGCCCGCCCACCGGGTCGCAGGTCAGGCCCAGGTTGTGCTCCATCCCGACCTCGGCGGCGTTCTCCACCTGCTCCGGGGTGCCGCCGAGCACGGCGCACAGGCCCGCGGCGGCCATGGAGCAGGCCGATCCCACCTCGCCCTGGCAGCCCATCTCCGCGCCGGAGATGGAGGCGTTCTCCTTGATGAGGATGCCGACGGCGGCCGCCGTCAGCAGGAACTCCACCACGCCGTCCTCGTCCGCCCCGGCGATGAACCGGGCGTAGTAGTGCAGCACGGCGGGGATGATGCCCGCCGCCCCGTTGGTCGGGGCGGTCACGATCCGCCCGCCGGAGGCGTTCTCCTCGTTGACCGCCAGGGCGTAGAGGTTGATCCACTCCATGGCCTGCAGCGGATCGGACGCCGGCCGGACGGCACACGCGTCGGCGGCGGCCTCGGCCTCCTGGAGTCGGGCCCGCAGGCCCGGCGCCCGGCGGCGGACCTTCAACCCACCGGGCAGCCGGGCCTCCGTGCGGGTGCACCCGTTCTCCACGCACTCCTGCATGACCTCCCAGATGTGCAGCAGCGCCGCCCGGGTGGCCTCCACGGGACGCCAGGAGCGCTCGTTGGCGGCCATCACCTCGGCGATGCTCATTCCTTCGCGACGGCACACCTCCAGCAGCTGGTCCCCCGTGGTGAAGGGGTGCGCCACCTCCGTGCTGTCGGCCACCACCCGGTCGGCGCCGCTCGCGTCCCCGTCCACCACGAACCCGCCGCCCACCGAGTAGTAGGTGCGCTCCCGCAGCAGTTCGCCGTCCGCCCCGTGGGCGAAGAACGTCATGCCGTTGGGGTGCGCCGGCAGGGACTTGCGCCGGTGCATCACGACGTCCTCGGAACGGTCGAAGGGAACCGAGTGGGTCCCCGCCAGGCACAGCTGCCCCCGGTCCGTGCTGGCCCGCACCTGCTCGTCGGCCGTGTCGGTGTCCACGGTCTCCGGGTCCTCGCCCTGCAGGCCCAGGATCACGGCCTTGTCCGAACCGTGCCCGTGCCCGGTCGCGCCCAGGGAGCCGAACAGCTCGGCCCGGACTCGGGCGACCGCGTCGAGGAGGCCGTCACCGGCCAGCCCCTCCGTGAACAGCCGGGCGGCGCGCATCGGGCCCACCGTGTGGGACGAGGAGGGCCCGATGCCGACGGAGAACAGGTCCAGGACGGACAGGGCCATCAGGGCACCTCGGGAGAGGCGAACTCCGTCATCGCGTCCAGCAGCCACCGGGCGGTGTACTCGGCGAAGGAGGCCCGCGGCATGATCCGCCAGGTCAGCTCCGAGGTCCGCCACAGCAGCACCTGCACCGGGCCCAGGGTCGTGGCCACGGCGGTGCCGACCGCGAACGCCCGCGGGTGCAGGTCCAGATGGCAGTTCTTCTCGAGCACGGCGCGGGCCGAGGGCCCGGACAGCTCGAGCGTGGTGCGGTTGGCGGACAGGTCCACGGCCTGACCGGGCTCGGTGCCGAGGGCCCGGGCCAGTCCGGCGGCGGTGCCGGCGCCGTCGGTGCCCGCTTTCCGGAGGTCGGACCCCGCGGGGCCGACCTCCGCGGGCCCCACGCCCTCGGGACCGACGAGCAGGAACTCGTCGGGCCCGAGCCACAGGATCGCCGTGCCGTCCGGGGCGCCGGTGACCTGACCGTGGCCGCCCGGCAGGGGCAGCCCCGCCGTCGCGGTCACGGCCTCGGCCGCCGGGGTGCCGGGGACCACGCGCAGGCCCACCATGGTCAGGAACGGGATCTCGCGCAGGGCCACGCCCCGCTCGCCCGTCACGGTCTGCTCGTGCATCTGCTGCGCGAGGTGGGCGAGGGGGCTGCGGCGCAGGGTGGTGGTGTCGGTCAGGAGCTGCTCAGCCATCACGGCGGTTCCCTTCGGGGTCATAGAGCACGGGTTCTGCGATGACGACATCCACAAGCTGCCCGTCGAGCGGGGCCTGGAGCGTCTCACCGATGCGGTTGCGGCCGTTCTCCACCAGGGCGAGCCCGAAGGTCCGCTCCAGGGCGGCGCTGCGGTAGCTGGAGGTGACGTGCCCGACCATCGGGACCGGCCCCTGCTCCGGGGTGATGGGGGTGCCGTGGTCGATCAGCTGGGCGCCCTCCGGCAGCCGGAACGTCCGGTCCACCGGCAGGACCGCGACCAGCTGCTTGCGGTCCGGGCTGGTGGCGGACGGGCGGTCGTAGGAGCGCTTGCCGATGAACTCCTTGGTCTTGGACACCACCCAGTCCATCCCCAGGTCCTGCGGGGTGACGGTGCCGTCGGTGTCCTGGCCCACGATGGGGTAGGCCTTCTCCGCGCGCAGCACGTGCATGGTCTCGGTGCCGTAGGGGGTGATGCCGAACTCGGCGCCGGCCTCCGCGACGGACTCCCAGACCGACAGGCCGTACCAGGAGGAGACGTTGACCTCGAAGGCGAGTTCCCCGGAGAAGGAGATCCGGCAGACCCGCGCGGGGACCCCGGAGGCCAGGACGGTCTCGCGGAAGGCCATGAACGGGAACGCCTCGTTGGACACGTCCAGGTCCGGGGCGAGCTTCGCGATGACGGCCCGGGACTTCGGGCCGACGACGGCCACGGTGGTGTACTGCTCGGTGACCGAGGTGAACACCACGTCCAGCTCCGGCCACTCGGTCTGGGACCACTCCTCAAGCCACTCCAGGACCTTGGCCGCCCCACCGGTGGTGGTGGTCATGAAGTACCGGTCCTCGTCCAGGCGCAGGGTCACGCCGTCGTCGAAGACCATGCCGTCGGGGGTGCACATGACGCCGTAGCGGCCCATGCCGGGCTTGAGCTTCTTGAAGGCGTTGGTGTAGACGCGGTTGAGGAACTCCCCGGCGTCCTTGCCCCGGATCTCGATCTTGCCCAGGGTGGTGGCGTCCATGAAGCCGACGCTCGTCCGCACGGCGGCGCACTCGCGCAGCACCGCGGCGTCCATGTCCTCCCCGTCCTGGGCGTAGTACCAGGGCCGCTTCCACTGCCCGACGTCCTCGAACAGGGCCCCGTGGGCCACGTGCCAGGGGTGGATCGAGGTCAGCCGCGCCGGGTCGAACAGTTCGCCGCGCCGTCGTCCGGCCAGGGCCGTGAAGGCCACCGGGGTGTAGGGGGCGCGGTACGTGGTGGTGCCGATGCCCCCGACGTCGGTGCTCTTCAGGGCCGCGGCGATGACGCCGATGGCGTTGACCCCGGAGGTCTTGCCCTGGTCGTTGGCGGTGGAGATGGAGGTGTAGCGCTTGACGTGCTCGACGCTGCGCATGCCGGCGCCGGTCGAGCGCAGCACGTCGGCGACCGTCTGGTCGCGCTGGAGGTCCACGAAGTGGTGGGCCCAGTCGGCGGACCCGCCCTCGGGCCCGGGCACCAGCCACAGCTGCCGCACCGGCGAGGACTCCACGCTCTCCGCGTGCGGGGTCTCGGGCTGGGTCTCGAAGCCGGCCCGGCGGGCGGCCTCGGCGCCGGCGAGGGCGCCCTCGGTGAGGCACCACGCGAGGTCGGTGGTGCCGTTGACCGAGCCCGCGGTGTGCTGGTCCCGCACGGGGGCGGCCGGCACGAACGCCGCGAGGCGCTCGTCCCAGGTCAGCTTTCCCTGCCGCTGGCTGTGCAGGTGGACCACCGGGGTCCACCCGCCCGAGACGGCGAGCAGATCCGTGTCCACGGTCGTGGTGGGGCCGGCCGGCGTGCCGGACCCGTCGAGCGCGGCGACCGTGACGGCGCTGATGCGCCCGTGCTCGCCGTCGCCGGCGGTGTCCACCACGGCGCTGCCGGGGAACAGGCGCACGCCGGTGCTCCCGGCGATCTCGGCGGCCCGGCCGTGGAGCTCCGGGCGGGAGTCGACCACGGCCGCGACGCGCACCCCGGCGGCGACGAGGTCGGCCACCAGGTCGTAGGCGGAGTCGTTCGTGGTGGTCACGACCACCGACGTGCCGGCGGCCACCGCGTAGCGGTTGAGGTAGGTGCGCACCGCGCCGGCGAGCATGATGCCGGGGCGGTCGTTGTTGGCGAACACCACCGGGCGCTCGTGGGCGCCGGTGGCCAACACGACCTGCTGCGCCCGCACGTGCCAGATCCGCTCCCGGGACACCCCGGCCCCGGGGGCCTCGGCGAGGTGGCCGGTGCGCCGCTGGACGGCGACGACGTAGTTGCTGTCGTAGTTGCCGAACGCCGTGGTGCGGTGCAGGACCGTGACCTCCGGGGCCGCCTCGAGGGCGGCGAGGGATTCGGCCACCCAGGTGCGGGCGGGCAGGCCGTCGACGACGTCGTCGCGGCCCGACAGCAGGGAGCCACCGGCCTGCGGCTGCTCGTCCATGAGGATCACGCGGGCCCCGGTGCGGGCGGCCTCCCGGGCGGCGGCCAGGCCCGCGGGCCCGGCGCCGACGACGAGGACGTCGGTGTGCACGTGCTTGTGGTCGTAGACGGCCTCGTCCTTGCGGGGGTCGAGCTGTCCGAGCCCGCGCAGGTAGCTCGCCCGCAGCCCGTCGGTCAGCTCCACCGTGGTGGCCGGGAGCATGGACTCGTCGACGTCGGCCCCGGTGCGCGCGGCGACCTTGACCAGGGCGTTGGGCTCCTCCACGCCGGCGGACACGATCCCGCGCGGACGGCCCAGGTACAACGAGTCGCCGCAGTGGATGCGCCCCGCGGCCAACAGGGCCGAGGCCAGGGTGTCACCGGCGTACCCGGTGTGCTCCTGCCCGTCGACGGTGAAGCGCACCGGCGTCGTGCGGTCGATGCTGCCGGCGGCACTCTGCTGCGCCGGCAGGCGGTGGGTCTGAGCGCTCACTTGACGCCTCCGATCTCGGGCTTGGGCTCGCCCATCCTGTAGACGGCCTTGATCTCATAGGTCACGGTGTCGCGGACGACGTTGAACCAGCGGCGGCAGCCGACGGCGTGGGCCCACCGCTCGGCGATCAGGCCCTTGGGGTTGTTGCGGTAGAAGAGGTACTCCGCCCACTCCTTGTCGGAGAGCTGGCTGGGGTCCTCGGGGTAGGGCACGTGGGCCTCCCCGCCGTACTGGTACTCGGTCTCGTCGCGGAGCCCGCAGTTGGGGCACTCGATCAGCAGCATGGTGGTCCGGCCTCCTAGTGGGCCACGGCGGCGGCGCCGTGCTCGTCGATGAGGACCCCGGTCTCGAACCGCTCCAGGGCGAAGGGCTCGTTGAGGGGATGGGGCTCGTCGTTGGCGATGGTGTGGGCGAAGGAGTAGCCGGCTCCGGGAGTTCCCTTGAACCCGCCGGTTCCCCAGCCGCAGTTGACGTACATCTGGTCCACGGGCGTCTTGGAGACGATCGGCGAGGCGTCCAGGGTGACGTCGACGATGCCGCCCCAGGTCCGCAGCACGTGGGCGCGGGCGAAGATCGGGAAGAGCTCCACCGCGGCCGCCATCTGGTCCTCGATGACGTGGAAGGCGCCCCGCTGGCCGTAGCCGTTGTAGGCGTCCACGCCGGCGCCCATGACGAGCTCGCCCTTGTGGGCCTGGGAGACGTAGACGTGCACGTGGTTGGACATCACCACGGTCGGGTGCACGGGCTCGTGCAGCTCCGAGACCAGGGCCTGCAGCGGGTGGGACTGGATCGGCAGCCGGAACCCGGCGAGCTCCGCCAGGACCGAGGAGTGACCGGCTCCGCAGAGCCCCACCTTGCCGGTGTTGATCCTGCCCCGGTTGGTCTCCACCGCCACCACCCGGTCGCCGTCCTTGACGAAGCCGGTGACCTCGCAGTTCTGGATGATGTCCACGCCCATCTCGTCGCACTTGCGGGCGAAGGCCCACGCCACGTGGTCGTGCTTGGCGATGCCCGCGCGCGGCTGGTAGGTCGCCCCCATCACGGGGTAGCGGATGTCGTCACCGATGTTGATGATCGGGCACAGCTCCTTGACCTGCTCCGGGCTGATCCACTCCGCGTCGATGCCGTTGAGCTTGTTCGCGTTGACCCGGCGCACGGACTCCCGGACGTCGCCCAGGGTGTGCGCCAGGTTCATCACTCCGCGCTGGGAGAAGAGGAAGTCGTACTCCAGCTCCTCGGGCAGGATCTCCCAGAGCTTCAGGGAGTGCTCGTACATCGCCGCGGACTCGTCCCACAGGTAGTTGGAGCGGATGATCGTGGTGTTCCGCGCCATGTTCCCGCCGGCCAGCCAGCCCCGCTCCAGCACCGCGATGTTGGTCATGCCGTGGTTCTTGGCCAGGTAGTAGGCGGTCGCGAGCCCGTGCCCGCCGCCGCCGACGATCACGGCGTCGTAGGAGGGCTTGGGGTCCGGGTTGTGCCAGAGGAAGTCCGGGTGCTCCGGCAGCAGATCAGCCATCAGAGGGCTCCGTTCAGGACGGGAGTGGACAGGTTCGGGTAGAGCGGGAACCGCTCGGCCAGGGCGGCCACCCGGTCGCGCAGCTGCGCGGTGATCTCCTCCGTGAGCTCACCGGTCAGAGCCGCGGCGATGATGTCGGCGACCTCGGTGAACTCCTCGGCCCCGAAGCCGCGAGTGGCCAGGGCCGGGGTGCCGATGCGCAGCCCGGAGGAGACCATCGGCGGACGCGGGTCGAAGGGGACGGCGTTGCGGTTGACCGTGATGCCCACGCGGTGCAGGCGGTCCTCGCCCTGCTGCCCGTCGAGCTCGGAGTCCCGCAGGTCCACCAGCACCAGGTGCACGTCGGTGCCACCGCTGACGAGGTTGATCCCGGTGGCCATGACGTCCGGGGACAGCAGCCGGGTGGCCAGGATCTTGGCGCCCTCCAGGGTGCGCGCCTGACGGTCGGCGAACTCCTCGGTCGCGGCGTACTTGAAGGCCACGGCCTTGGCTGCGATCACGTGCTCGAGGGGCCCGCCCTGCTGGCCCGGGAAGACCGCGGAGTTGATCTTCTTCGCCAGTTCCTGCTTGGACAGGATCACGCCGCCGCGCGGACCGCCGAGGGTCTTGTGGGTGGTCGTGGTCACCACGTCGGCGTGCGGAACGGGGTTGGGGTGCAGCCCGGCGGCAACCAGCCCGGCGAAGTGGGCCATGTCCACCATCAGGTAGGCACCGACCTGGTCGGCGATGCGGCGGAAGGCGGCGAAGTCCAGCTGCCGGGTGTAGGCCGACCACCCGGCGACGATGAGCTTGGGCCGGTGCTCGAGCGCGAGGCGCTCGACCTCGGCCATGTCGATGCGGTGGTCCTGCTCGGAGACGCCGTAGGCGGCGACCTTGTAGAGCTTGCCGGAGAAGTTCAGCTTCATCCCGTGAGTGAGGTGCCCGCCGTGGGCGAGGTTCAGGCCCAGGATGGTGTCCCCCGGGTCCAGCAGCGCCGACATGGCGGCGGCGTTGGCCTGGGCGCCCGAGTGGGGCTGGACGTTGGCGGCCTCGGCGCCGAACAGTGCCTTGAGGCGGTCGATCGCCAGCTGCTCGACGACGTCGACGTGCTCGCAGCCGCCGTAGTAGCGCCGGCCGGGGTAGCCCTCGGCGTACTTGTTGGTCAGCACCGAGCCCTGCGCCTCCATCACCGACACGGGGGCGAAGTTCTCCGAGGCGATCATCTCCAGCGTGGACTGCTGGCGGACCAGCTCCTGGTCGATGGCCGCCGCGATCTCCGGGTCGGCTTCGGCCAGGTGAGTGTTCAGATCGGGCATCCCTGAGCTCCTAAACGGATCGCATTCCAATGCTGATACGAGTTTGATATATCAGCTGTGGTTCAAAGGTATGCTAGGGGTCACAGGGTGTCAATGGATGACGGAGCCCCGTCGACAACCGCAGCGCAGGCCGCGATCCACCGGCCTCGATCCAGGAGGGAAGTCATGAGCGCCATCACCACCGAGTACGGTCCAGAGGCCCCCGTGTCGCTGGCAGACCAGGCCTACGGGCGGTTGCGCGACCGCTTGACCATGCTCGAGATCCGTCCGGGCGCCATGATCCACGACGCGCTCCTCGCCTCCGAGATGGGCATCGGCAGGACTCCGATCCGGGAGGCGCTGAAGCGGCTGGAGACGGACCACCTGGTGGTCTCCTATCCCCGGAGGGGGACGTTCGCCACGCAGGTGGACATCACGGCCCTGTCCGACGTCTCCGAGCTCCGCCGGCACCTCGAGCCGCTCGCCGCGCACAAGGCCGCCCTGTCGGCTCCGCCGGCCGTGCGGCAGCAGATGCAGGATCTGGCCCGCACCCTCGAGGAACTCGACGGCGGCGAGTCGACGAACCGCACGTTCATGCGCGCGGACCTCGACGTGCACCGTCTGATCTACCGTGCCGCGGGCAACGACCACCTCGAGGAGACGCTGGTGCGGCTGGACAACCTCGCCACCCGCATCTGGTGCCTCGTCCTGGACCGGGTGCCCGGGGTCTCCGGGCACGTGCACGAGCACGTGCAGCTGCTGGAGGCGATCGCCGCCGGGCGCGCCGACGAGGCCGCCGGTCTCGCCCTCGACCACGTCACCAGCTTCGAGCGGACCATGCGGGTCGTGCTGTGAACCCGTCCGGCCGCGGGGGGCTCCTCCGCCACGGCGACGGCTCCGAGGACCCGACGGGACACCGGGCACACGAATCGAGCCGCATCCGGTGGGATGTGACGCTACGGTAGGGGAAAGGCCCTTCCAGGAGGAGTCCGCTCGCGGTGGCTCCCTGACGCCGACGGAAAGTGCACACCACGCCATGTCCACCACGCCCCTCCACGCCCAGGGCGAGCCGCTCTCCCTGGCCGACCAGGCGTTCCTGCAGCTGCAGGACCGGCTGATCTTCCTGGACATCCCCCCGGGAGCCCCTCTCAACGAGGGACGTCTCTCGCAGGAGCTGCAGCTCGGGCGGACACCGCTGCGCGAGGCGCTCAAACGGCTCGAGTCCGAACACCTGGTGGTCACGTACTCCCGTCGTGGGACGTTCGCCACCACCGTGGACATCACCGCGCTGTCGGAGATCTCGCAGGTCCGTGAGGTGCTGGAGCCCCTCGCCGCCCGGCTGGCGGCCGAACGGCGCGGCGGGGACTCCCGGCCCCAGCTGGAGGAACTGCGGGATCTGCTGACGAGTCCGGGCAGCGAGCGGCTGCCCAAGGACGAGGCGCTGCGCTGGGACGTGCGCATCCACCGGGCGATCTACGCGGCGGCCGGCAACTCCCACCTGCAGGTCACGCTGGAGCGTTACAGCAACCTGGCCACCCGCATCTGGTGCGTGGTGGCGGACCGCATTCCCGAGCTGCAGGAGCACATCACCGTCCACAGCGCCCTGCTGAGCGCTGTCCTGGCGGGCGACGCCGAGGAGGCCGGCACGATCATGCTCCACCACGTCCAGGACTTCGAGACGCAGATCCGACAGGTGCTCTGACTCCCGCGAGCACCGCTGGGCGCTGCCGGCGGTGCCCGCGGGAGTCAGTGCCCCGGTCCGGCGGTCAGAGCGTGGCGCCCGTCGCGGGCGTCCGAGTGGCGGACAGCGCGTCGCTGAGTCGCAGCGCCGCCTGCGTCGTGTGCAGCACGAGAAGAGCGGTCGTCACCGTGCCCACACCGCCGGGGACCGGCGTGAGGGCCGCCGCCACCTCGGTGGTCGAGACGGGCTCCACATCGCCGACCAGGTCGCCGTTGTCGAGGACGTTGGTGCCGACGTCGATGACCACCGCTCCGGAGCGGACGTGCTCCCCGGTGAGCAGGCCCGGCCGGCCCACCGCCGCGACGACGATCTCGGCCTCGGAGGTGTACCGCTCGAGCGGCCGGGAGCGGGAGTGGCAGACGGTGACGGTGGCGTCGCGCTGCAGCAGGAGCTGCAGCAGCGGCTTGCCGACGACCGCAGAGCGACCCACCACCGAGACGTGGCGGCCGGCGACGGGCACCTCGTAGTGCTCCAGGATCTCGACCACCGCCCGGGCCGTCGCGGGGGCGAAGGCATCCTGTCCCACGGTCAGGCGTCCCAGGCTCAGGGGGTTGGCCCCGTCGACGTCCTTGGCGGCACTGATGCGGGACACCAGCCCGTCCCCGTCCACGCCCGGTGGCAGCGGGGTCTGCAGGATGATCCCGTGGACGTCCTCGTCCGCACTGAGCAGTGCGAGCGTCGAGGCGAGCTCGTCCTCACCGGCGTCCGCCCCGAGGTCGACGACCGTGCAGTGCACGCCCGCCTTGTCGGCGGCCCGCGCGATGGAGCGGACGTACCACAGGGTCGCCTCGTTGTCGGTGGCCACCACGACCGCCAGCCCGGGGACCACCCCGCGGTGGCGCAGCGTGGTGACGTTGTCCTCGGTCTCGGCCCGCAGCCGCTGTGCGACGGGGGCCCCGGTCAGCCGACGCGCGGTCATGCCATCACCTTCTCGCGCACGCGGTCGGTCACGGACTGGGCGGACAGGACGGCGTCGTGGCCGTCCTGGAGTCCGTCCGTGAACTCCGCCCGGGTCTTCTCGTCCGTGATCGCGCTGATGTTCATGTCCAGCGTGATCAGGGCCGTGGCGATGGCGGCCCGGGCCGCCTCGGAAGCGGCGGCCACGTCGCTGATCACATGGGGGTTGCTGAACTCGGCCAGCTCCCGGCCCAGGTCGATCACCTCCGTGGCCAGGCCGATCAGCGCCCGCGGAGGTGCGGCCGCCGCGATCGTGGCCTGCTGGATGGCCTCGGAACGAGCGGCTCGGTCCTCCTCCGAGGCCGAGGGCAGGCGGTAGGCGGCGATCACGGCCGCGAAGGCCTTCTCGTCGTCGTCGGCCAGCTGCAGCGCCTCCGGGATGATGCCGTCGGCGCGGGCGGCGATCCGGAGGGACCGCTCTTCGTGCTGGGCGTACCGCGCACCGGTGGTGTAGCGCGCCACCATGGCGATCAGGGCAGCCCCCTGGGCCGCGTGCAGCGCCGCGGCCGCCCCGCCCCCGGGCGTGGGCTCCCGGGAGGCCAGGCGCTCCAGGTAGTCGTTGAGGGTCTCCGAACCGATCATGGTCTGTTTCCTTCGGTGGGTGCTGCTGGACAGCGACGGATGCCGGTGGATCCGGCCGGTGCAGGGGAGGCTGCGGCCCCGCACCCGGTGGCGAAGCAGGATCGGGGCCGCAGGTCCGGTGGGACGGTGCCGCGGGCCGGCGGGACCCGGCCGCGCGGTCGCGTCGTCCCCGGTCGTGGGGGGGGGTCATCATCCCCGGGAAGCCCGTGCTCGAGCGCTCGGGACGACGGCCGGGGCGGTGCGGCTCAGCGGAAGACGACGGTGCTGGTGCCCTCCAGGAGCACGCGGTGCTCGCAGTGCCAGCGGACCGCGCGGGAGAGGGCCAGCGCCTCGGCGTCCTGTCCCACGGTGGAGAGGGCCCGCGGGTCGTAGGTGTGGTCCACCCGGATGACCTCCTGCTCGATGATCGGTCCCTCGTCCAGGTCGGCCGTGACGTAGTGAGCGGTGGCGCCGACCAGCTTCACGCCCCGCTCGTAGGCCTGGTGGTAGGGACGGGCTCCCTTGAACCCCGGCAGGAAGGAGTGGTGGATGTTGATGGCCCGCCCCGCCAGCGCGCGGCACAGGTCGTCCGAGAGGATCTGCATGTAGCGCGCCAGCACCACGAGGTCGATGTCGTGCTCCTCGACCAGCTCCAGCAGACGCTGCTCCGCCGCCTCCTTGGTGGCCGGGGAGACGGGGACGTGGAGGAAGGGCAGGCCCGCCGCCTCGGCCATGGGGCGGAGATCCTCGTGGTTGGAGACCACCAGGGCGATCTCTCCCCCGAGACCGCCGGCCCGCCACCGGAAGATCAGGTCGTTGAGGCAGTGACCGCCCTTGGACACCATGACCAGCATGCGGGGCGGCGTCTGGTCGTGGAGGCGATACCTCATGCCGAACCGGTCGGCGATGGCGGCGAAGTTCGTCTCCATCGTCTCGAGGCGCAGTTCGTCCGGGCCGGTGAACGCGGTGCGCAGATGGACGACGCCGTGCACGGGGTCGTCGAACTGCTGGTGCTCCTTGATGTTGGCCCCGTGGGCGAGGAGGAACTCCGTGACGGCGTGGACGATCCCCACCTGGTCCTGGCAGGTGATCGTCAGCACGAACTGGGGGAGTGTCCTCCCGCCGGGCGCCGCCGTGGGGGCCACGCTCGGCTGCACGGAGGAGGGAAGGGTGTCTACGGCGGTCATGGAAGGCTCCTGCCTGGATGTGCGTCTACTGGGGATGGCTGACGTGCCGGTGAGCCGTGCGGTCCGGCCGGGCCGGGGCGGCGCCGTGCGGTCCGGCGTGGCGCTCCGGCCGGGCCGGGCCCCGGCAGCCCGTGAGCTCCGGGACCCGGCCGGTGGACCGGCGGGTGCTCAGGCGCCCGTGGTGGGGACGACGTCGCCGACTTTGTCGGTGATCCAGTCGTGGAAGGCGCCGATGTGGTGTTCGGAGGGCAC
>NZ_JBHZTA010000025.1:0-12730 GCF_042879215.1 Kocuria arenosa
CGGTGAGCAGTTCGACTACTCCAACACCAACTACATCCTGCTGGGCCTGGTCATCGAGCAGGTCACCGGCCAGCCGGTCGGGGACGTCCTCGAGGAGAACATCTTCGACCCCCTGGGGCTCGACGAGACCACCTGGCCCGGGGCATCCACTCAGATGCCGGAACCCTACGCGCAGGGCTTCACGCTCCAGGGCGACACCGCGACCCCGGAGGCCCCGGCCAACGCCACCCACTGGAACCCCTCCTGGGGGTTCACCGCCGGGGCCCTGATCTCGGACGTGGACGACCTGCTGGTCTACGGCCGGGCCATGGGCACCGGGCACGGACTGCTGGAACCGGAGGCCCAGCGGGAGCGCCTCACCTCGTTCCAGCCACCCGAGTCCGGCTACGGGCTGGGCTTCGGGTGCATCGACGGCTGGGTCGGACACACCGGGACGCAGCCCGGCTACAACACCACCGTCTACTACGACACCACCACCGACACCACCGTGGTCGTGCAGGCCACCAGCGACATCCCCTCCGGGGACTGCCCCGAGTCCCCGGTGCTGGGCGACGACCCCAAAACCCTGCCGTGCGCCACCCCGGCCACACGGATCTTCACCGAGGTCTCCACCGCCCTGGGCCACACCTTCACACCCAACCCAGAACGCTGACCACCACACACCATGGCCTCAGAGGTGACGGATACTGAACCTGGAACGATCGTCAGACGGATCCGTTCATGGGTCGGAAACGCTGTCGGCGCCACTGCCCACAACGCTTTACACCGACCCGTCCTGCCGGCTGTGATCGACGAGTGAACAGAGGGGATCTGCAGGGTCAGGGTGAAATCTGGGTGTGGGAGGGCATGCGCGGGGTTGGAGGCGTGGCCCAGGGGGCGGGACGGGCTTGGTCACGCATGCGCTGGTATCGGCGGCGGTTCAGCCGGCTGATCCGGTCGGCTGCGCTTTCCTTCGGGGAGACGGGATCGGGCCCCAGCACTGGGTCTTCGCCGGTCTGGTAGCGAGTGGTCCAGACCTGCAGCACGGCCCAGGTCACGGCGGTCAGCGGCACGGCCAGCACCGCGCCTGCGACCCCGGCGAGCACGGTGCCGGCGGACAGGGCCAGCAGCACCACGAGAGCGTGCAGGCGCAGGGTGTGGCCCATGACCACCGGGTGCAGGAAGTAGCCCTCGAGGTGATTGACGACCACTACGATCAGGACGACGATCAGCGCCGCGACCGGGCCGTTGGTCACCAGCGCCACTAGTGCGGCCAGTGTTCCGGCGATCAGGGCGCCGACGATGGGAACGAAAGCGGTGAGGAAGACGATGATCGTCAGCGGAACGACCAGTGGTACCCCCACCGCCCAGAGTCCGATCCCGATGAAGGTGGCATCGACGGTGGCGATCAGTGCGATGCCGCGCACGTAGGACCCCAGGATGCTCACCGCTCGGTCCCCGGACTCGGCGAGCCTGGCCCGGGTGTTCCCGGTGAACCAGCGCAGCATGAAGTTCCACAGGCGGGGACCGTCCTTGAGGAAGAAGAACAGTACGATGACCATCAGCACGGCGCCGGTCAGCACCTCGGAGGCCGCTGTCAAACCGCTCAGGGCGCTCCGCCGGGCGCCGGCGCTGGCGAGGTAGTCCCTGAGCTGGGCCAGGGCCGCGTTGAGTGTGTCCGCGTCCACCGGCGCCGGCAGCGGTCCGGCGGCGAGGAGTTGCTGGAAGTGCTGCCAGCCGGTCGTGGCCGCAGTGATCAGGTCGTCGAGCTGCCCGCGCACCCCGAGCACCACCCCGGTGATGATCCCGCCCATGACGCCGAGCAGGCAGACGAAGACGGTGAGGGTCGCCCCGGTGTTGCCCCACCCATGGTGGGTCAAGCCCTGGACCAGAGGGTGGACCGCGCAGGCGAGGATGAGCGCGACCAACGCCGCCAGCACGACGACCTTCAGCGCCAGCACCACATAGAGCAGCATCGCTGCCACGGCCGTGAGCGCCAGCAGTTGCACGGCCCGTGCCCCGGCCCGGCCCAGCCCGTCGGCCCACGGGGACACCGCCTGCTGCGCGGGAGGCGACGGGTCACCCTCAGAGGCTGCTCCCGACGGCGGGGGTGTGCTGGGTAAGGGTTCGACCTCTTGGCGCCCGGACTGGCGGCGAACAGGGAGGAGGTGCGGAAAGGTGCGCACAGGGACCACTTCCTACGGCCGGTAGACGCCGACGCGGCTCATCGTACGCCCGTCGGCGAGAAAAGGATCCCAGCCGTCCTGGACACGACGACGGTCGTCAACACGCGGCTCCGACAACTGTCAGAGCGGCGTTACCCAGTCTTACCGGAGTCTCCACGAGCCATGAGCAGCATGGTGGTGGGTCCAGAGTGCACATGACAGCGTGCACGCCCACATGGAGATCCATTCCTTCCGCGTCATGGTTGCCGCAGGAGTCCTCCAGGTTCCGCACAGGTACAGGTCCCCGGACGGGACAGGACGGCCGATACGCGGGGATCCGAGGATGCGACGCAGTGCCGGGCACGACCGTGTCCGGCGGGCGGGGGGCGAGTGCCGGAGCGCTCACATGACGGCCGAAGTCAGTCGGCAGACGTTGTCGAGATAGCGCTGGTATCGGGGTTGCCTTCTCCATTCGGCCAGGGAGAGCTGGTGGGCGACCGCATGGTACTGCCTGTCGTTGGCCTGTAGACGTGCCACCAGGTCCCCGCCGAAGGCGAGCAGCATGATCTCGTAGTCGAGGGTGAAGGAGCGGAAGTCCATGTTCGAGGAGCCGATGGCGGCCACGCTGTCGTCGATCGTCAGGTACTTCGCGTGCAACACCGTCGGGGCGGGATAGAGGTAGATGAACACGCCCGCCTCCAGCAGGGCACGGTAGTACGAGCGCTGGGCGTGCCCCACCAGGAACTGGTCGGCCTCCTCCCCCACAAACAGCTCCACCCGCACGCCCCGGTAGGCGGCCGTCGTCATCGCGGCCAACAGCGATTCGTCGGGCACGAAGTACGGACTGGTGATCAACACCTTCTCGACGGCCAGATGGACCAGGGAGGTGAAGATACGAAGGTTGGGTTCGGAGGGGAACCCGGGTCCTGAGGGAATGAGCTGCATGGCATTGGCAGTGCCTCCGGGAACGAGTTCCGGCTTCCGGACGAAGTGCTGCCGGGGGTCGAGCCGTTCTCCGGTCTCGGTGTACCAGTCGGTGGCGAAGACCGCTTGGACAGAGAGCACGATGTTGCCGCTGACCTTGATCGTGAGGTCCTTCCAGCGCCGCCCGAGTCGTGCGTTCCTCGCGCTGCCGTAGGCCGGGTCGATCATGTTGTGGGAGCCGACGAAGGCGGTCTCGCCGTCGACGACGAGCAGTTTGCGGTGGTTGCGCAGGTCGGGGCGCCGCCACTGACCGCGTAGTGGGGAGATCGGCATCATCAGCTGCCACTCGATGCCTGACTCCGTCAATCGGCGGCGGAAGTGCCGCCACCCCGGGTACTTGCGCGAGCCGAGGTGATCCATGAGTAGACGTACCGCAACGCCCCGCCCTGCAGCGTCCGCCAGCGCGGTGAAGAACGGGTCGGTGGTGTCGTCCCACGCCATGATGTAGAACTCCACGTGCACGTAGTGGCGGGCGGAGGCGACGGCGTCGGTCATCGCCGCGTAGGCCTCTCCCGTGTCGCCGTAGAGCCCTTCGTCGGTCCCGGTGATGCAGGGCATGGCGGTGAGCCGACGGGCCATGCGCAGCACTGACTCCAGGGCCGGCGAGGGTTCGGCGCCGACCGGTATCGAGGGCAGGTGCCCGGTGTGCTCGATCAGTCGCTGATTGGCCTCGGCCTGGATGGTGTGCCTACGCCCCCGCACGTAAGGGCTGCCGATCAGCCAGTACAGCGGGAAACCGATGAAGGGTACGAACAGGATCAGCAGCAACCACGCCGATGACGACGACGGGCGGCGATTCTCCGGCACGGTCCCGACGGCGAGCAGCTTCAGGCCGTACTCCACGGTGAGGAACACGGTCGTCGCTACGTGCACCCAGCCCATGGCCACGGAGTCTACTGTGGCCTGGCTGAGGTGCCTGTGGTCCTTCCGCCCCCGGGGCTCGCCATCCGTCGACGAGAGGACGTCCCGGCACCCAGTCCTATACACGGGTGCCGCCGGTGCGTCCCAGGGGCCGGGCTAGGCGATCAGGAAGCGGCCGATGGCGAGGAACCGCACCGCGTCCACGGTCAGGAACAACCCCACCAACCCCAGTGCCGATCCGAGCAACAGGTGGGCCAGCGGGCCCAGGCGCCTCTGTGCAACCGCCACGATGCGCACCATGGCGGCGTGCCTCTTGGCCATGATGGCGACGAGGAGCAGGGCCAACGGCAACTGGGAGATCAGAGCCCAGAGAGTCCATCCGGCTCCCACCAGCCACTGGGGTTGGTCGCCCGCCGTGGCCACGAAGATCTCGAACGGCACGTCGAACACGACGATGGCGACGAATCCGAGGGCCGTGAGGTACAGGCCTGTCGCGTTGGGAGGACGCCGGGTCGAGGTCCTCGCGCGGTGATGGCGACGGACCAGGCGGTGGGTGGCGTAGACGAGCAGCCCCGCACCTACCGCGAGCTCGATCCAGGCCGCGGTGGCCCCGTCGCGGAGCAGAGCATGCCAGTCCACCCGCGACAGACGCGACCCGACCAGCGCGGTCAGGGCGATCCCGCAGACCGCGGTTCCCGGGATCAGCACGGCCCCGAAGCCCAGCACATGGCGAGGCGGAACCCCGGAGCCCAGCGCGGCCGCCCCGATCAGGGCGGGGCCAGGGTCAAATCCGCCCAAGCCTGTCGCGGCCGCTGCTCCGATGAAGCTCCACAGGTCCACCGCTCGCCCTTCCACCGCTCCACAGGCCGCTTCATCCACGTGATTTGTCTATCGCAGGACCGGCCCTCTATCTAGGCTAAGAGCGGATGTCACCGGGAAGGATCTTCGCCCATGGGTATTTCCGCGCCGGTTCACTTGGTTCCCACTGCCGCCGATGTTTCTGGGCCGGGGACTGAGGCCGGATCTGCTCCGGTGCCGGTTGCCCGGGAACGGTGGGCGAAGGTGCTGGTCTGGGCTTTCGCCCTGGCCACGGTCCTCGCCGTCGTGTTGTGGTTCGTGCACTTGCTGCGCCCCTCCCTCGTGCACTGGCCGACCATGATCCTGGGTGCGCTCAACATCCCGTTGAGCCCTTCACTGGTCTCGGTCGTCACCCTGTTCCTGCTCACCGGGGCCCTCATCCGGCGCAAGCGCATGGCCCTGGTGATTGTGGCTGCCTTCGAGCTGGCCGGGATGCTGATCTCAGCGGGCATCCTCGTCGGGGTGTGGGGCTTCGGCCTCGAGGTGGGCCCGACACCGAGGACAGAGCCAACTCACCTCGCCTTCGAGGTGCTGGCGGTGGTGGTGGGTCTGCCCCTGCTGTGGCTGACCTGGTGGGTGCGAGACGCGTTCCCGGCACGCACCCGGTCCGGGGCCGGTGGTGCCGCTGCGCTTACGCTCGTGACCGGGGTCGCCCTGTCGGTGGCCCTCACTCACGTCCTGCTGCTGGCAGTCACCGCCACGGCGGTTGACGACTGGCGCGTCCTGGCCGCGGCGATCTCACGTGCCTTGGGAGTGCCGGTCGGAAATCCGCGCTTTCACGAGGCGGTGCCCGAGTGGATTCCCTTGTTGAGCTCGGTGCTGCTGGCCTTGACCCTGATCTCGGCCCTCTACGTGTTTCTCCGCCCGTCCCGGCGCAACGAGGACTGGTCGGGGGAGCAGGAGGTGGCGTTGCGCTCGTTCCTGGCCACCCACGGAGAGGACGACTCTTTGGGGTACTTCTCCACGCGTCGTGACAAAGAGATCGTCTACTCCCCCGATGCCCGGGCGGCGGTGGCCTACCGGGTGGTCGGGAGTGTGTCGTTGGCCGCCGGTGACCCGGTGGGAGACCCGTTGTCCTGGGCCCAGGCCGTCGCGGCGTGGAAGGACCGTGCCCGCCGGTACGGTTGGACCCCGGCGGTGCTGGCAGCTTCCGAGGCCGGAGCGAGGGCGCATGCCGCAGCGGGTTTGGCAGTGACGACGCTGGGGGACGAGGCTGTCCTGCACACCGATCGATTCTCCCTCGCCAGCACGTCGATGACCGAGGTGCGCCGAGCGGTGCGCCGAGCCGGCCGGGACGGGTTGAGCGTACGGATCCGCCGTCACGCGGAGCTGTCCGCTGGTGAGCTGGGGCGATTGGGTGCTCTGGCGGAGCAATGGCGGGGGGAGGAACCGGACCGTGGGTTCTCCATGGCGCTGAACAGGTGGGGCGATCCGGCCGATGAGCAGTGTGTGGTGGTGACCGCTCATCGCGGCGAGGGCGAGGTGGTGGGCCTGCTCTCGTTCGTGCCCTGGGGGCGTCGTGGTCTCTCCCTGGATGTGATGCGCCGGTCCCCTGAGGCGCCGAACGGCACTACCGAGCTGATGGTTGCCGAGCTCATGGAGCAGGGCTCGGCACGCGGGTTCACGAAGGTGTCGCTGAACTTCGCGATGTTCCGCTCGGTCTTCGTCGACGCCGAACGGCTCGGTGCCGGCGGGTTGACCAGGATCAACAGTTCCGTCCTGGGGTTCTTCGACCGGTTCTTCCAACTGGAGAGCCTCTACCGGGCCAACGCCAAGTACCGCCCGGAGTGGGTGCCCCGCTATCTGTGCTTCGACGGTGCTCTGGCCCTGGCCCGCACCGGAGCCGCAGCAGGCCAGGCCGAGGGCTTCCTGCCCATGCCCTTCACCGCACCAGCATCGCAGCACCGGCTCGACGAGAGTCAGCTGTGCCGGATCCGGGCGCTCCAGGAAGCCCCGGTGTCCGTGCGGGAGCCGCGGCGCACCCAGCAGACCCAGCACCGGCTCCGGCACGCGCGCATGCTCCAGGAGGCCGGAATGCCCCCGTACCCGATCGGAGTGGCCCCAGCTTCTTCCGTCGGTCGCGTGGATCCGGCCGCGGCGACCGCCACGACTCCGTCCACCGGCGAGGAAGAAGCACGGCCCCAATGGCGGGTGCACGGGCGGGTGCGGGCGATCCGGCACCACGGTGGGGTGCTGTTCCTGGACCTCACCGACGCCGGAACCACCCGTCAGGCCGTGCTCGAGCGCCAGGTCCTGGGGGTGGAGCACTTCGGGGTGCTGGCCCGGGCCCTGGACACCGGGGACCTGATCGTCGCTGAGGCCCACCCCGGTCGGTCCCGGAAGGGAACGCCTTCCCTGCTCGTGTCAGCTCTCACAGTGGTGGCCAAGGCGCTGCACCCGGTTCCCTTCTCCGGGTTCGAGGACCCGGAAGCACGGTTGCGGCGCCGATCCACCGATCTGATCGTCCACCCCCAAGCCCTGGACGTGCTCGCAGGTCGTTCGGCTGCGATCACGGCGATGCGCCGGTTCCTCGTGGAGGCCGGCTACCGCGAGGTGGAGACCCCGATGCTCAACACCGTCCACGGTGGGGCCTCCGCACGCCCGTTCCGGACCTTCATCAACGCCTACGGCACCGCGCTGACCATGCGCATCGCCCCGGAGCTGGCCCTCAAGCGGCTGCTCGTGGCTGGAGCGGGACCCATTTTCGAGATCGGACGCAACTTCCGCAACGAAGGCGCAGACGCCACGCACAACCCCGAGTTCACCTCATTGGAGGCCTACCACCCACTGGCCGACTACCACGACATGCGCGAACTGACCGAACGTCTCATCAAGACCATGGCCACCACCTTGCACGGTTCACCCCTGCTGCCCCTGCGCGACGTCCACGGCACCGGCCGGGTTTCCGTACTCACCGATGTTTCCGGACCATGGCCCGTGATCGCAGTCACCGACGCCGTCTCACAGGCGGTCGGACGGCCCGTCTCGATCGACACCGATCTCGACGAGCTGCTGGAGATCGCCACCGAGCACGGAGTCGGCATCGGACCGGGCCAGGGAGCGGGCGCCGTACTGGAAGAACTCTACGGTGAGCTGGTGGAACCAGCCACCATCCACCCCACCTTCTACTGCGACTTCCCGGCCGAGACGTCTCCGCTGACCGCCCCGCATCGGAGCGTTCCCGGTCTCGTCGAACGCTGGGACTTGGTGGCCAACGGGATGGAGATCGGCACGGCGTACTCGGAACTCACCGATCCGGTCGAGCAGCGGCGACGCCTGACCGAGCAATCCCTGAAGGCGGCCGCCGGGGACGTGGAAGCCATGGAGATCGACGAGGACTTCCTCTACGCCCTGGAGACGGGAATGCCACCGGCCGGAGGCCTGGGCATCGGGGTGGACCGGTTGGTGATGCTGCTCACAGACAGCACCACCATCCGTGAAGTACTCACCTTCCCATTCGTTCGTCCTCCTTCCCCACGCAGTTGAATCCGCAGGATCCAACCTCCACATGATTGCGTCCATCGCCTGGGGCGCCCCTGCGTGGCACGAGCGATCTGCTCTTCACCTCGCGGAGCCACCTTCCCGGGCCACCATCCGGGGCCGGGCAGGAGACAGGAGGGGCAGTGCCTGACTACGAACTCACCGAGTGGGTCCCGCTGGCCACCACGTTGGTGCTCCTGGTGCTCACCGCCGGGTTCGCGGTCCTGTGGCTGCCCGACCACCGGGGGCATGGATGGGGCAAGTACCTTGTGCAGGCCCTGGCCTTGGTCCTGGTCACCCTCCTCACGGTCCTCACCCTGTTCCTGAAACTCAATGCGGACAACCGCTGGTACTCCTCCTGGGCGGACCTCTTCGCCGGCGACGCACCCCGACCGGCGACGGAGACGGTGATCGGCGCACGGCCCGGGCGCGTGAACTCCCCCGCACCGCTGGACGATCCGACGTTCAGCGACCATCAGCGCAATCCGCGGTCCAATCCCGACATCGGGTCCCAGATCGCCCCGGCGTCGGATGAAGGGCAGTGGGTGTCCTTCGACCTGACAGGGCCCACGACCAGAATCACCCAGCAGCTGCTGGTGTGGTTGCCCCCGTCCTACCTCGACCAACCGGACCGCGCCTATCCGGTCCTGACCGCCTTCACCGGCTATCCCGGGACTCCCGAGGCCTACATCCACACCTTCGACTTCGACCGCATCGTGCGGGACCAGGTCGCCCAGGGGCAGCTGCGCGAGCCGATCGTGGTCATCCCCGATGTCTACCCCTCCGGGCTGGACTCCGAGTGCGTCGACGGCTCCGCAGGCAGGTACGAATCCTGGGTGACCGTGGACGTGGTGGAGTGGGTGAGGACGAACCTGCGCGCCGCCGATAATCCCCATGCATGGGCCACCTTGGGCTATAGCGCCGGCGGCTGGTGCGCCACGATGCTCTCGGTGCGCCATCCGGACCGGTGGCCCAGATCGATCAACATCGCAGGGTACTTCTCCCCGATCTACACGCAGGGCCAGCAGTGGGCAGCCCACGACGACCCCCGCTACACGCTGGGATCCAGCATCGCCCAGCTCCGTCCCGACGTGGACATATGGTTCTTCAGCGGCGGCGGCGACCCGATACCGCTGCAGTCGCTGGCCTCGTTCCAGCCGCACGTACGGGCGCCGACCTCGCTGACCACCCGCATCACCAGCTCGGGCGGACACCGACCCGACGTGTGGCGACCGGCCATGGTCGAGTCCCTGACCTGGCTGGGAGACACGTCATCCTCCTTCGCACCCATGGCCTGACCCGCAGGCGCCGCACCCGACCTGAGCCTGCCCTCCCCACCTGGCGAGCACGCGCACGGAATCGGCGCCGGCGCCCCACAGCGGGCCGAGTCGCGGGATCATCCCGGTGGTCCTGCCGGACGGGACTGCTCACCCGACGCCGGGACCATCGCCCGGCGCCCCGAACTTGCCGACGTCGATGATGGGCAGGTCCCCGTCCGTCTCGATGGCGTCCCCGCCCCCATTGCGTGCGTGATATCCGGTGGAGTACTGCTCGACGACGTGGATCCTGGCACCGACGGCGTGCAGGGATGAAACGACGAGGTCCCGCTCCCGGTCGGTGTCTGCGGCGATCTTGTGGGTGATCTGGAGCGTGAACAGGGACAGGCCCACGCGCCGGTCGAAGGTGGCCGCCCCGATGAGGTCCACGGCGTACCCACCCGGGAGCCTCCACCCCGGCGGGCAGATCCAGAACCGGACATGGTGACGCTGGGCCGGGCTGCCCGCCACCTCCCGCTCAAACGCCAAGGACTGCCTGCAGCCGAAGGCGAACAGGGAGCTGACGGGCGCCGCCGGGTAGCTCCGGCGGAACATGAACGCCCGCACGATGCGCCAGCCAGTGCCAAGCGTCAGAGGATCCGCGATGGTCCAGCCGGCCCTGACCATCGCGGCCGACAACCGCGCAGGGGCACCCACCACCGCCAGATTGACCGGGTCCCCCAGCAAACCGTCAGAGGTGCGGGCCCGCCCGATGAAGTAGCTAGGGACGTAGATGCCGGTGAGCAGACGGTGCAACCGGGGCAAGAGCACATAGGCCGACAACACCCAGAGCGGCAGGAACAACCAGGGCAAGCGCCCGTCGTCGTCGACCTCCTCGAGAACGAGATGGTAAGCGCCCCAGCCGGCCAGCACGCTGGTGAGGAGGAACCCGAACCGGTGCGCCCACAGAACCACCGTGGCCCATCCGGCGCCACCCTGCGGCAAAAGGCTCCGCTCGTCACTGTCGGGATACCCACTCCCTGCGTCCATCTCGTGCTCCCCGCCCCGTGTCCGGCACCGGACGTCCCCGGCGCCGGTCGTGGTGCTCCCAGGCTAGTGACCACACCAGCACCGGAGGAAGCGCCGCAGGGGACCGCCGCACGATCGGGTGACGTTGAGCTGACTGATAGCCGCTATCCGGGCCATATGTAATGTCGAACCCCTTGTGACTTCGAGCGTCGGGAGGGGGTCATCCAGTGATCAGGGCCCTGCGCGACGCTGTCCATAGCTCAAATTTGAGGAGTGTTGCAGTCCTGACGAGGAACTACCCCGTCCAGCAGCGATCAGAGGCCCTGTGCGGGAGCGCGATGGGGGCCCGTTTCATGGGTTCCTGCCTGGTCTCTGAGGGCGTGCAGGGGGGCAGACAACGCAGGTCATTCTCGTGGTGGAACATGCCAGCGGGTGGGGAACCTGTTCCGGCCCGTACGTGATCATTTACGGTGACCCCATGGCGCGAGGTCGAGAACCCCAGTCCTCATGGGGCCCCGGATTGCCTTTTCGTCCCGGGACGATCTGTCTTGACTTCGGCTACACCGGTGGCTTCGGCGTCGGGCTCCTGGGCGGGGACCGCTTGCGGGGGCCCGAGGACCTGACCCTGTGGTTGCGTCAACACATCTCACCTGCCGTGGCTGCCGCCGCGGAGCAGGACTTGGCGCACGCCCTGGATTTGCGCGGTGGCATCGTCGACGTCGCCCGCGCGCTGGCCCGCGGTCACGAGCTCCCGGAGGATGCGTTGGTCCGCATTGATGCCCTCACCGCGCGCTCCGGCATCCCTGGACGGATCGATGCACCGGCAGCTGTGGTGCCGGCGTGGCCGGTGGAGTGCGCGCTGGCCACGATTTCGGAAAACGCGGCCGCCACTTTTTCTGCGGGATTCATCCGCGTCCGGGTCTGCGCCGCGCCGGACTGTGACCTCATCTTCTACGACGGTTCAGCCGCCGGAGCACGTCGATGGTGCTCCATGCGTCACTGCGGTAACCGGGCCAAGGTGCGCGCCCACCGGGCACGCAAAGCGACCAGCCCCGTGACCTGAGCCCGAGTGCCACCCCACCCCAGGAACTGGAACCATCGTGGGACCGCCATCTTCTCCCCCCGGGGGGCCTACCTCTGCCGAGCACCGGCGGGAGCGGTCCGTCGGTACGACGTCACCGCCCCCGTCCGGGAATGCCGGAAGAGGTTCAGGAGCTGGAATCTTCGAAGACCTCCAGGCGGGCACCATCGAGGAACTCTGGACCCGCCACGACTTCCTGAGCACACCGGCCCCCCTGAGAAAAGAACCTGATGAGCTGCGCACCGGATGTCCCCGACCCCACGGACCCCGCCCACAACGACACGGGCGAGGAAACCACCCAAGACCATGAGGCCCGCCGGCGAAGCCCAGGGCGGGCTGGTCGGTGCCGGGGCCGCCCGCAGCTTCAACGACGCCGTCGACCGGCGCCTGGCCCGCCGGACGCACGAGGACTCCTCCCTCGGCAGCAGCGCAGCACAGGGCGGGGGCCGGCCCGACCTGGAGGAAGAAGAGGACAGCCCGGTGCGCGTCGACAACCCTGAGTAAGCACCACGTGCACGGCCACCGCCGGCGCCCCCTGCCCGTTGTCGGGCCGGGGTCCTCGGCGGCGCACTCCCGACACGCCCCGGGGCCCCTGGGACGGTAGCCGGTGTGGGGAGCCCGTCCCAGGGACCCGGACGGTTCTAGATACCCCCGCCCGGCAGTCGGCCGCCGCCGCTCGGCGGCACCTCACCTTGGGCATCCGGGTCCTCCCCCGGTGCTGGGCCAACCGCGTCGTAGGCGGTCGGAGGTTCCGTGGGCGTCACCGGCGTGGCGGTGTCCTCGGGCAGAGGAGTCGGGACCAGTGTCGTGAACTCCTCGCTCACCGCCTCCTCCTCGATGAGTGGGGCCTCGACGGGGGTGCCTTCCTCGAACGTGCCTGACTCGATGTCCGTGTCGGTGTCCTCCTCGGCATCCTTGTTCTTGGCCGCCGCCGCCGCGGCCACCCCGGCGGCGGCCACCCCGGCGGCGGCCACACCCGCGGCGACCGCCTTGCCCGACACCCCGGCCTTGCCGTCGTCACCGCGGGAGGCCGCGGC
>NZ_JBHZTA010000026.1:0-9676 GCF_042879215.1 Kocuria arenosa
TAGGACACCGCCGGACCACACCACCAAGGGTCGAGCCCCCGCACACCGTGCGGGGGCTCCCCGCATTTAACACCCCCCGCAACCGCACCGCAGCAGGGCACAGGCATCGCCGCACAGGCACTGCACCGCACCGGCACCACACCGGGCTGGCACCACACCGCGCCGCAGCACAGGCACCACACCACACCGGCGCCCGCGCAGGCACTACACCGCACCGGGCCCGCAGAGCAGGCCCCCACCGCCCACGGTGAGGACCCGCACCGTGGGCGGCACCGGAACGATCAGCCCACGATCTTGCCGGGATTGAAGTGGCCACCCGGATCCGCGGCCGCGAACAGGCTGCGCATGAGCTGCACTCCCTCGGGGGAGACGTCCTGCTCCATCCAGGGGCTGTGCTCGAGACCCACTCCGTGGTGGTGGGACAGCGTGCCGCCGGCGTCGATGAAAGCCTGCTGGATCGCGCTCTTGATGACGGCGTACTCGCCGTGCGGGTCCCCGCCGATCTCGTACCCGAAGGTGAAGTAGAGGCAGGCCCCGGCATGGTAGGAGTGGGACATGTGGGACATGATCCACCCGGTCTTGCCCTGCGACTCGAAGGCCCGCTGCGCGGCCTCGTAGACCGCCTGGTGCACCGTGGTGAGCTTCGACCACGGTGCCGCGGTCTCGGACACGTCGCCGATGGTGTTCTGCTCGAGCAGGAAGTCGCGCAGGTACGGGGTGTCGAACTTCTTCTGGTCGTAGAGCGCGCCGGGGCCGGCTCCGAGCACCAGCGCGCCCTGTTTCTTCGCGATGCCGGCCACCGCCTTCTTCCGGCGCTCGACCTCGGGCTTGCTGCCCTCGAAGCACACGTAGGCGATGCACATGGCGTCGGTGTCCCAGCCGCGGCGCCGCATCAGCTCCCACAGCACGTCCTGGCCCTTGGCCGAGGCCTTCTTCTTCAGGGTGGCGGGGGCCTTCTGGGTGGACAGGGAGAACGCGGTCTCGTGGGCGTCGGAGACGCGGGCGAACGTGGTGCTGACGCCGGACCGTGCGATCTCGCGCATGGCGATGAGCGCCTGCTGCCAGGTGGGGAACATGTACGCGATGACCTCGCGGTGCTCGGCGATGCGGTGCACCTGCACGTCCAGCTGGGTGATCACGCCCAGCCGGCCCTCGGAGCCGATGATCATCTCCCGCAGGCTCGGACCCGTGGAGGTCGAGGGGAGGGGGCGCAGCACCACCGTCCCGCCGGAGCGCACCACCCGCATGCCGCGCACGATGTCGGCGATGTCCCCGTACTTGTCGGACTGCATCCCCGAGGAGCGCGTGGCGGCCCAGCCGCCGAGGGTCGAGTGCGTGAAGGAGTCCGGGAAGTGGCCCAGTGTCCACCCGCGGGCGTTGAGCTGCTCCTCCATGTCCGGGCCCAGCACACCGGCCTCGATGGTGGCGAGACCCGAGGTCTCGTCGAGCGAGAGCACCTGGTTCATCCGACCCAGATCCAGAGAAACGATCGTTCGTTCTTCCTGGGGGTCCGGCTGGAGGCTCCGGGAGATGCTCGTGCCGCCGCCGAAGGGGATGACCACGAGGTCGCGCTCCACCGCGAGCCGCAGCACCTGGGCGACCTCGTCCTCGGTGTCGGGGTATACGACCACGTCAGGCACGCGCGCGAAGTCGCCCGCCCGAGTGAGCAGCAGCTCGGTGACGGACTTGCCGGCCCAGTGCACGATGCGCAGTTCGTCGTCGAGCGTCAGGTGCTCGGCTCCGGTGATGGCCGCCAGTGCCTGCAGGAGAGCCTCCTCGGCGCGGGAGGCGGGGACGCTGACCGTGGAGAAGTCGATGGTGTCGCGCTGCCGGGGCCGCAGGTCCACGTCCAGGGCGTTCTTGACGAACGGGGCGAAGGCGGGCTTGTTCGCGTACTCGAAGTGCACGCCTTCCTCGCCCCACCCCCACCACTTCATGTGCTTCACGTGTGCCATCTGCGCAGTTCTCTCCTGGTTCTCGGGGGTGGTGGTGGTTCAGGCGTCGATGCGCGGGCGGTGCTCGGCGTAGAGCGCCCGGACCGAGGCCTCGATCCGGTCGTTGAACGAAGAGGTGGGCTCCTTCTCGCGGGCGGCCAGCGGCTCGCCGACGGCCACCACCACGCGGGGGCGGCCGCGGCGCGGCCAGCGGGCGCCGCGGGGCATCGCCTCGTAGGCCCCGATCAGCGCGACGGGGACCACCGGCACTCCCACGGCCTTGGCGAGGCCCGCAGCACCGATCTTGAAGGTGCCCATCTTCCCCGTGCGGGACCGCGTGCCCTCCGGGAAGATCAGCAGCGGGACCCCGGCCTTCAGCAGCTGCTTGGACAGCCCCCGGTTCGCCCCGGTCCCCGTCCGGTCCACCGGGAAGGCGTTGAAGATCAGTTCGGTGAACATGCGCTTGTGCGGAGCGGTGAAGAAGTAGTCCGCGGCCACCCCGGTCGCAAGGTCCCGCCGGATGCGTCGGGGCACCGAGCCCAGGACGAGCGGCGCGTCGAGGTGGCTCGAGTGGTTGGCGACCACGATGCACGCCCCGTCCAGGGCGTCCGCCGCGGGGTGCGTCACCACGGTCCGGCGGACCGTGCGGTACGCGAGGCCCTGCAGGAAGATCCGCTGGGCGATCCTGCGGGCGAGCCGGCGCCGCGGATTGCGGAAGCGGTCGGGGCTCAGGTGTGCGGAGGACGCGGGCGGGGCCTCCGGTGCGGCCTCGGAGGAGGATTCGGTGCTGCCGCCGTCGATGGAGCGCTGGACCGGGACGGGGTCGTGGGGGTCGCGGCGGGTCACGAGCCGGCCGCCCGTTCCTTCTGGCGGGCCGAGGCCACCAGGCCCGATATCCGGCGCACCGCGGAGCGCGGCAGGTGGCGCAGGGCGAACCCGAGGAGCCGGTAGCGCTTGGTGGGCATCGAGAGCACCTTGCCGCGCGCGACGTCGTCGAGGGCTTCCTCGACCACGCGCTCGGGGCTGAGCCACATGAAGGAGGGGATCGAGGAGCCGCTGATGCCGGCGCGCTCGTGGAACTCCGTGCGCACCCAGCCCGGCAGCAGGGCGGTGACGTGGACGCCCGTCCCGTGGAGCTCCACGGCCAGGGCCTCGGTGAACGCGGTCGTGTAGGCCTTGATCGCCGAGTACGAGCCCATGGTGACCAGTCCCGCGGTGGAGGAGACGTTGATGATCCAGCCGGAGCCGCGCGCCGTCATCGCCCGGGCCGCCGCCGAGGAGAGCACCAGCACGGTTCGGCACATGACCTCGAAGGCGCGGTCGTGGGCGCCGGTGTCCGGATCGGCGAAGCGGGTCTTCACCGAGAACCCGGCGTTGTTCACGAGCACGTCCACGGGTCGTTCGGGGTCCTCCACCCGGGCGGCGACGCGGTCCACGTCGGCGCGGTCGGAAAGGTCAGCGGGCAGGACCTCGACCGGCACGCCGTGCTCCGTGCGCAGCCTGGACGCGACCTGCTCGAGGCGGTCCGCGTCGCGGGCCACCAGGACGAGTGCATTTCCCCGGCGGGCCAGGGCTTCGGCGAACGCGGCGCCGATGCCGGACGTCCCCCCGGTCACGAGAGCGGTAAGCATGAGATCTAGGCTACACTACGGTAGCCGTAGCGTAGCCGGGTGCGGTCCGCTCGAGGGGCGCCGTCGTCGCCCGCCGGGCAGGGTCCGCCCGCAGCCCCCCACCCGCTCCGCACCGGCGGCGGACCAGCACACCACCGGAGGAACACCGTTGACCGAGACCCCCACCACGCGCGTCCTGCTGACGGGAGCCACCGGCTTCCTCGGGCAGGCGGTGCTCGAACGGCTGCTGTCCGCCCACGAGGGTGTGCACGTCACCGCCGTCGTCCGTCCCCGGGGCAGCATCAGCGGTGAGCAGCGGCTGCGGCAGCTGCTGCGCAAGCCCGCGTTCCGCACCTGGCGGGAGAGCCTGGGCGACGACGAGGCCAAGCGGGTCTTCGCCGAGCGCACCGCGGTGCTCGAAGGGGATCTCTCGGCGCTCGCGGGCATCACGGAGCCCTTCGACGTGGTGATCCACTCGGCTTCCACCGTGTCCTTCGACCCGCCCATCCACGAGGCCTTCAGCACGAACGTCGGCGGCGCCACCGGGCTGTACGACGCGCTCCTGGCCTCCGGGCACGACCCGCATGTCATCCACGTCTCCACCTGCTACGTCGGCGGGATCGCCAAGGGCCTGCGCCCCGAGGCGCCCGTGGACCACGACGTCGACTGGGCCGCCGAGTTCGAGGCGGCCCAGCGGGCGCGCGACGAGGCCGAGATGGCCTCCCGCACCCCGGAGCGGCTGCAGTCCATCATCGACGACGCCACGGCGGACCACGGCAAGGAGGGCCCCAAATCGGTGGCCCGCGCCGCGGAGGCCGCGCGCGAGGAGTGGGTCCGGACCCGCCTCGTCGAGTACGGGCGCACCCGGGCGCAGTCCCTAGGCTGGACCGACATCTACACCTTCACGAAGGCCCTGGGCGAGCGCGTCGCCGAGCAGAAGTGGACGGGCGCCGGCCACCGTCTCTCCGTGGTCCGCCCGTCCATCATCGAGTCCGCGCTGCGCCACCCGTACCCCGGCTGGATCGACGGCTACAAGGTGGCCGACCCGCTGATCATGGCCTACGCCAAGGGGGCCCTGCCGGAGTTCCCGGGGCTGCCGGACTCCGTGCTCGACGTCATCCCCGTCGACTTCGTGGTCAACGTGATCGTGGCGCTGGCCACGGACGGGCACCGCGCCCCGTCGGGCACCGTCACCCCGGACGGTCAGGCGGACCCTGCCCCTGCGTACTACCAGGTCTGCTCGGGCGCCTCGAACCCGCTCCCGTTCCACCAGATGTACGAGAACGTCCGGTCCTTCTTCCTCGCCCACCCGCTCGAGGACGCCGAGGGCAAGCCCATCCGCGTGCCCGAGTGGAAGTTCCCGGCCAACAACGCCGTGGAGCGCTCGCTGGCGGTCAAGGAGAGGCTCTCCGCCGTGGGCGGCCGGATCACCTCGGCGCTGCCCGCGACCTCCCGCACCCGGGAGTGGTCCACCTCCCTGCACCGCATGCAGTCCGGCCTCGGTTCCCTGCGCACCTACGTGGACCTCTACCAGTCCTACACGCGCACCGAGATGATCTTCGACGACGCCAGCACGCGGCAGCTCAACGACTCGCTGCCCGCCGGCACGCCCGAGGACCGGACCTTCGACGTCCGGTCGATCGACTGGGCCGACTACTGGCAGAACGTGCACCTGCCGGCCCTGACCACGATGACCAAGGCCTACGGCCGGCTCCAGGCGGCCTCGAATCGGCGCGGCAGCGCTCGGCGAGGCCTCAAGGAGGGCACGGACGTGCTCGCGGTCTTCGACCTCGAGGGCACCGTCCTGGACTCCACGGTCATCCGCCAGTACCTGCAGCTGCGCCGCCGGACGCTGCACCCCGCGAAGTGGCCCGCGGAGGTCGCCGACCTCGTCTCGAGCGCCCCGACCTACTTGAAGGCCGAGAAGCGGGACCGGGGGGAGTTCATCCGGGCGTTCATGCGCCGCTACCAGGGCGTGCCCGCCGGGACCGTGCGGGAGCAGGTGGCCGGTCCCCTCGGCGAGGACATGCGGCGTCTGTTGCGCCCCGGGGCCCTGACCCGGATCGAGGAGCACCGCGCCGCCGGGCACCGCACGGTCCTGGTCACCGGGTCCATCGACCTGCTCGTGGAGCCCATCGCCCACCTCTTCGACGAGGTCGTGGCGGGCCGGATGGACGAGCGCGACGGCGTGATGACCGGCTACCTCGCCGCTCCGCCCCTGGTCGACGAGGCGCGGGCCCAGTGGCTCAAGACGTACGCCGAGCAGGGCGGCTACGACCTCACCCGCTCCTACGGCTACGGGGACTCCCACGCGGACGCCAGCTGGCTGCTGCTCATGGGCCACCCCTACACGGTCAACCCCGACCTGCCGCTGTACCGGCTGGCCCGGAAGAACCACTGGCCCATCGAGGACTGGAAGACCGCCTGAGCGCCCCGGCGGCGGACGGCGAGCAGGAGGGCACCGATGGGCGACGACGACCGGACCGATCCGCGGACCGTCACCACCGACAAGAAGATCACCGCGGCGGCACTCGCCCTCCTGCGTGAGGGCGGACCGCACCGGGTGAGCATCGAGGCGGTCTCGGCGGCCTCCGGCGTGGCCAAGACGTCGATCTACCGCCGCTACGCGAACAGCCTGGAGATGCTCGAGGGGGCTCTTGAGGACGCCGTGGCCACGTATTCACCGCAGCGGCCGAGCGCCCCGGCGAGCTGGGACGAGGGTCTCGCCGAGGCGCTGGACTTCCTGCTCCACGACATGGGCATCGGGGTGGCGGTCTCGCTGCTGAGCGACCCGGACTCGGAGACGTCCCGGATCCTGCGGGCGCACCTGGTCCGGCCGCGCGTGGAGCGGCTCAAGGAGCTCTTCGCGGCGGAGACGGCGGCGGGGCGGCTGAGTCCGGATCTGGACGTCGACGTCGTCCTGGACTTCGTGTTGGGCTCGGCCTACTCCCACGTGGCCCGGTACGGGAGTCTGGGTGAGGACTGGCCCCGGCGGGTGCACCGGACCCTGACCGGTGTGCTCGAGGCGCACCGGCCCTGAGCCGTCCGGACCGGCTCCGGCTCAGAAGACCTCTCGCTCGTCCGGGCGCTGGGCCAGCTCCGAGGCCACGTAGTCCTCGACCGCGGTGTGCGTCGCCACGTCCTTGCCGGCGCGCTCTGAGAGGAACCACCGGTGCTCGAGCACCTCGTGCACGATCTCGGCGGGCTCGAGCTTGCGGCGCATCGGCGGGGTGACCGCCTCCATGATCGGGGAGAAGACCTCGCGCATCCACAGCTGGGCCACGAGCTCCTCGGGCAGGCCCGGATAGAGGTCCTGCCCCAGCTGCGCGATGTCGGTCAGCAGCCGGCGCGCCTGGTTTTCGTGGGCGCTGAGGCCGGTGAGCCGCTGCAGGCGGCGGGTGTGGTGGCCGGGCTCCACGACCTGCGGGCGCAGCCGGATCCGCCCGTCGACCGTGTCCATGGAGGCCTCCTCGACGTCGAAGCCGAGCTCGTTGAGGCGGCGCACCCGCTCGACCACGCGCCAGCGCTCGTCCATGCTGAAGGACTCCTCGACCGTCAGCTCGCGCCACAGGAACTCGTAGGTGGCGACGAGCCGGTCGGAGACCTCGAAGGGATCCACCACGTCCGCGATGTCGTGTCCCTCCTCGGCGGCCCCCGCGAGCAGGTCCATGATCTCACCGGCCACGTTGGTGCGGGCCAGCTCGATGTCGTACCCCCGCTGGCCGCGGGTGAGCTCCGGGTGGATCTCGCCCGTCTCCGCGTCCACCAGGTAGGCGGCGAACGCTCCGGCGTCCCGGCGGAACAGCGTGTTCGAGAGCGAGACGTCACCCCAGTAGAAGCCCGAGAGGTGCAGCTGCACGATGAGCGAGGCGAGGGCGTCCACGAGCCGCTCGACCGTGGCCGCGCTGGGGCCGGCGGAGAAGATGGCCCGGTAGGGCAGGGAGAAGCTCAGGTGGTCCGTCACCAGGGCGGCCGGGAGGGGCTCGCCCTCGGGGGTGTACCGGTCCGTGACCACGGAGTCCGGCACGACGGACGGGATGCCCATGCGCTGCAGCCGGCGCAGGGTGACGTACTCGTGCCGGGCGTAGTGGGGGACGGTCTCCTTGACGGCGACGATCTTCTCGCCGGCGTGGGCGAAGCGCACGACGTGCCGGGAGATGCCGCGGGGAAGAGCGGCGAGGACGTCCTCCGGCCACTGCTCGAGGGGGGTGTCCCACGGCAGTTCCAGGAGCACGGGGTCCGGGAAGGCCGTCTGGATGGACACGCTCCCGGACCGTCCGCCGGGGGCGGGGCCGTCCTGGGGCGCGAGGGGGAAGTGTGGGGCCAGGGAACCCTTCATACCGGGTCATGCTAGCAACCGGGGTGGCCCCGGTGTCGCCGCGGGGCCACCCGCGCTGATCCCGGCGGTCGCTAGGGTGGTGAGGGTGTCGATCGAACAGCGCATCCATGCGCACTACGCCGGGCTCTCTCCCCAGGAGCAGCGGGCCGCCGACCTGATCCTGGACCACCTGGACGACCTCGCCCTGTACAGCTCGGCGGAGCTCGCGCAGATGAGCGGCGTCTCCCGCGCCACCCTCTCCCGGCTGTACCGGCATCTGGGCTTCGAGTCCTTCACCGACCTCCGGGAGACGGCCCGCACCCTGCGCCAGCAGGGCGTGCCCCTCGGCCCGGACGCCGACCCGGAGCTGAGCCAGCACTTGGAGCAGGAGCTGAAGAACCTGCGCAAGGTCCTGGACCCGGCGGGGGAGGACCGGCCGGCCCGGGCCGTGCGCGCCCTGGCGGACGCGGGAACGGTCCTGCTCGTCGGTCTGCGCAACAGCTACCCGGTCGCGCTGCACCTCAGGCAGCAGCTGCAGCAGGCGCGGGACCGGGTCCGACTCGCCCCGCTGCCCGGCCAGACCCTCGGGGAGGAGCTCGTGGGCGTGGGCGAGGGGGACGTCGTCGTGCTGCTGGGCTTCCGGCGGCGCCCCCGCGGATTCGAGCGCCTGGTGGAGGTCTGCGCGGCCACGGGGGCGCGGACCGTCCTCATCGCGGACAGCACGGCCCGGCGCCACGCCTCGGCCGTGGACCTGTGGATCGAGTGCCCCCTCGACGGCGTGGGACCGTTCGACTCCTACGCGGCGGCCATGAGCCTCGTGTCGGTGCTCGCCGACGGCGTGCTGGCCGCCGCGGGGCCGGAGGGTCGACAGCGGGTGAGCCGCGCCGCCGAGCTCTACGAGGAGCTGGAGGAGCTGGACCTGCGCTGAGCCGAGTCGGTGGGCCCCGGTGCGTCGCAGGCAACCGTCGGCTAGAATTCGTCAGTTGGCTGATCAATCCGGGTCGGGAACGGTCCGGTCCGTACCGAAAGGAACCCGCCATGCACGATCCGCAGGCACTCGCCCAGGCCGAGACCCATCTCCTCCACGTGCTCGAGCACTCCGACCCGCCCCGCGACGCCAGCCGCTACAACGTGACGGCGGCCGCACGGGACTACCACGACCGCACCGGCAACTGGGACGTCCGGGACGCCGACCCCGAGCTCGTCGAGCAGGTGCTCGCCGACCACCCCGCCGGCGACTGATCCGGTCCCGGACGCGCCACGGCGCCCTCCCCGTCGGGGGAGGGCGCCGTGGCGTCGGTGCGCTGTGCCGGCCCGCTGACGTGCCGGCCCGGGGCTCAGTCGGGGAGGCGGGTGCCGGTGGTGGTGTCGAAGAGGTGGACGTGGTCCAGGTCCGGGGCGACCCAGATCGTGGCCCCGGCCCGCGGTGGGGTGCGGCCCTCGACCCGGACGATGATCTCGTGGGCGCCCTCGGCGTCCTCCTCCACGGTCCCGGTCGGGTCCACCGGCACGATCGTGTTCGCGGCGGTGACCGGGGCCAGGTGCCCGTAGACGAACGCGTCCGCCCCGAGCTCCTCGACCACGTCGGCCTCGATCGGAAGCCCGGTGCCCTCGGGCGCCGGGTGCAGGTCCTCCGGGCGGATCCCGACGGTCACGTGGGTCCCGGTCAGCCGCCCCTGCTGCTCGTGGGTCAGTTCCAGGCGCATCGTGCCGAAGCTCGCCACCGCGCCGGCCACGGGGACCCGGAAGAGGTTCATCGCCGGGGACCCGATGAACCCGGCCACGAACTCCGTGGCCGGCCGGTCGTAGAGCGC
>NZ_JBHZTA010000027.1:0-5804 GCF_042879215.1 Kocuria arenosa
GGTCTGTTGTTTGAGAACTCAATAGTGTGCCATGTTTGTTGATACCGGATGTTTTATTCGGTTGATTGGTTGTTGCCGTCCTGCCTCCGTGGGGTGGTGGCAGCATTTTCAGCCGGGGTTCGATGTTTTCGTTGTTTTTTTGACGGAGAGTTTGATCCTGGCTCAGGACGAACGCTGGCGGCGTGCTTAACACATGCAAGTCGAACGATGATGCCCAGCTTGCTGGGCGGATTAGTGGCGAACGGGTGAGTAATACGTGAGTAACCTGCCCTTGACTCTGGGATAAGCCTGGGAAACTGGGTCTAATACTGGATACTACTTCTCATCGCATGGTGGGTGGTGGAAAGGGTTTTACTGGTTTTGGATGGGCTCACGGCCTATCAGCTTGTTGGTGGGGTAATGGCTCACCAAGGCGACGACGGGTAGCCGGCCTGAGAGGGTGACCGGCCACACTGGGACTGAGACACGGCCCAGACTCCTACGGGAGGCAGCAGTGGGGAATATTGCACAATGGGCGGAAGCCTGATGCAGCGACGCCGCGTGAGGGATGACGGCCTTCGGGTTGTAAACCTCTTTCAGTAGGGAAGAAGCGAGAGTGACGGTACCTGCAGAAGAAGCGCCGGCTAACTACGTGCCAGCAGCCGCGGTAATACGTAGGGCGCAAGCGTTGTCCGGAATTATTGGGCGTAAAGAGCTCGTAGGCGGTTTGTCGCGTCTGCTGTGAAAGCCCGGGGCTCAACCCCGGGTCTGCAGTGGGTACGGGCAGACTAGAGTGCAGTAGGGGAGACTGGAATTCCTGGTGTAGCGGTGAAATGCGCAGATATCAGGAGGAACACCGATGGCGAAGGCAGGTCTCTGGGCTGTTACTGACGCTGAGGAGCGAAAGCATGGGGAGCGAACAGGATTAGATACCCTGGTAGTCCATGCCGTAAACGTTGGGCACTAGGTGTGGGGGACATTCCACGTTTTCCGCGCCGTAGCTAACGCATTAAGTGCCCCGCCTGGGGAGTACGGCCGCAAGGCTAAAACTCAAAGGAATTGACGGGGGCCCGCACAAGCGGCGGAGCATGCGGATTAATTCGATGCAACGCGAAGAACCTTACCAAGGCTTGACATTCACCGGACCGCCCCAGAGATGGGGTTTCCCTTCGGGGCTGGTGGACAGGTGGTGCATGGTTGTCGTCAGCTCGTGTCGTGAGATGTTGGGTTAAGTCCCGCAACGAGCGCAACCCTCGTTCTATGTTGCCAGCACGTGATGGTGGGGACTCATAGGAGACTGCCGGGGTCAACTCGGAGGAAGGTGGGGATGACGTCAAATCATCATGCCCCTTATGTCTTGGGCTTCACGCATGCTACAATGGCCGGTACAAAGGGTTGCGATACTGTGAGGTGGAGCTAATCCCAAAAAGCCGGTCTCAGTTCGGATTGAGGTCTGCAACTCGACCTCATGAAGTCGGAGTCGCTAGTAATCGCAGATCAGCAACGCTGCGGTGAATACGTTCCCGGGCCTTGTACACACCGCCCGTCAAGTCACGAAAGTTGGTAACACCCGAAGCCGGTGGCCTAACCCCTTGTGGGAGGGAGCCGTCGAAGGTGGGACTGGCGATTGGGACTAAGTCGTAACAAGGTAGCCGTACCGGAAGGTGCGGCTGGATCACCTCCTTTCTAAGGAGCCGTTGACCGCCGTGTGGTGGTCGCCCCCGCCCTAGTGCCCGTCCGTGGTGCTGGTGGGGTGAGCTCATGGGTGGAATATCAACGAGCAAGTGGCCGCACTCCTTCCTCCTGGTTCTGCCGGGTCTCCTGGTTCTGCCGGGTGTCCTGGTTCTGCTGGGTGGGGGTTGCCGGCCGGGGTCGTCCTAGTACCTGCTGCACCGTGAGCCCTCTTGGGGGTTGGTGGTGGTGGTGGTGGAAGTGGCCGGTCCTGGTGGGTGGGTGTGGTCCGTGGTGCACTATTGGGTCCTGAGACAACAGGCCCCGGTGCTGGTGCTGGTCCCCGTTTGTGGGGGGTGGTGCTGGTGGTGGGGGTGTTGTGTCTGGGTTCCCGGCGTCCTGCCGGTGGTCGTGGTCCCCGTGGGGGCGGCGCCCACCAGTGTGTGGGGTGTGCGGGTTGTTGTTTGAGAACTGTATAGTGGACGCGAGCATCTTTTAGAACGGGTGCCGCAGGCGACCGGGACTCCTCCTCTTCGGAAGGGGTGTTCTGGCTGGTTGTGGTGCCGTGTTCGTGATTGATCGCCGAGAGACTGCTGCCGGGCCCCTTCGCGGGGTGTGGTGGTGGTGGTCTCGGTGTGTTCTGTGATCATGTGGCAAGTTTTTAAGGGCGCACGGTGGATGCCTTGGCATCAGGAGCCGATGAAGGACGCGGTAATCTGCGATAAGCCTCGGGGAGCTGATAAACGAGCTGTGATCCGAGGGTCTCCGAATGGGGAAACCCCGCCGCGTGTTATGCGTGGTGACCCTCACCTGAATTCATAGGGTGTGTGGAGGGAACGTGGGGAAGTGAAACATCTCAGTACCCACAGGAAGAGAAAACAACAGTGATTCCGTCAGTAGTGGCGAGCGAACGCGGAAGAGGCCAAACCGATGGTGTGTGATACCCGGCAGGGGTTGCATCATCGGGGTCGTGGGGCGTGTCGTCCCGGGTCTGCCGGCCCGGGCGTGTGAGTGCAGGGCGATAGTCGAACCGGTGTGAGTGCCGGACCGGAGAGGGTGAGAGTCCCGTAGACGAAATCGTCGCTGCCGCACGGTATGCGTACCCAAGTAGCACGGGGCCCGAGAAATCCCGTGTGAATCTGCCAGGACCACCTGGTAAGCCTAAATACTACCTGATGACCGATAGCGGACCAGTACCGTGAGGGAAAGGTGAAAAGTACCCCGGGAGGGGAGTGAAATAGTACCTGAAACCGTGTGCCTACAAACCGTCGGAGCCCTACAAGGTGACGGCGTGCCTTTTGAAGAATGAGCCTGCGAGTTAGTGTTACGTCGCGAGGTTAACCCGTGAGGGGTATCCGTAGCGAAAGCGAGTCTGAACAGGGCGAGTGAGTGGCGTGATCTAGACCCGAAGCGAAGTGATCTACCCATGGCCAGGTTGAAGCGCGTGTAAGAGCGCGTGGAGGACCGAACCCACTTCAGTTGAAAATGGAGGGGATGAGCTGTGGGTAGGGGTGAAAGGCCAATCAAACTTCGTGATAGCTGGTTCTCCCCGAAATGCATTTAGGTGCAGCGTTACGTGTTTCTTGCCGGAGGTAGAGCTACTGGATGGCCGATGGGCCCTACAAGGTTACTGACGTCAGCCAAACTCCGAATGCCGGTAAGTGAGAGCGTAGCAGTGAGACTGTGGGGGATAAGCTTCATAGTCGAGAGGGAAACAGCCCAGACCACCAACTAAGGCCCCTAAGCGTGTGCTAAGTGGGAAAGGATGTGGAGTTGCTTAGACAACCAGGAGGTTGGCTTAGAAGCAGCCACCCTTGAAAGAGTGCGTAATAGCTCACTGGTCAAGTGATTCCGCGCCGACAATGTAGCGGGGCTCAAGTACACCGCCGAAGTTGTGGCATTGCACCAATGATACCCAACCGGTCCTTTGCGGGCCGGTTCAGGTGGTGCGATGGGTAGGGGAGCGTCGTGTGGGCAGTGAAGCTGCGGGGTGACCCAGTGGTGGAGCCCACACGAGTGAGAATGCAGGCATGAGTAGCGAATGACGGGTGAGAAACCCGTCCGCCGGATGATCAAGGGTTCCAGGGTCAAGCTAATCTGCCCTGGGTCAGTCGGGACCTAAGGCGAGGCCGACAGGCGTAGTCGATGGACAACGGGTTGATATTCCCGTACCGGCGAAGAACCGCCCCTACCGAACCGGGGACACTAACCACCCGAACCGCACCAGACCGCCGGCCTTTGGCCGTCGGGAGGTGTCGGGGAGCGTGGGACCTGAACCGGGGAGGTAAGCGTATTAACAGGTGTGACGCAGGAAGGTAGCCGAGCCGGGCGATGGTAGACCCGGTCTAAGCGTGTAGGGCGACCCGTTGGCAAATCCGCGGGTCACACAGCCTGAGACGTGACGGGACCCCCATTCGTGGGGGGATTCGGTGATCCTATGCTGCCGAGAAAAGCATCGACGCGAGGTTCCAGCCGCCCGTACCCCAAACCGACACAGGTGATCAGGTAGAGAATACTAAGGCGATCGAGAGAATCATGGTTAAGGAACTCGGCAAAATGCCCCCGTAACTTCGGGAGAAGGGGGGCCCCGACCGTGGACACCACTTGCTGGTGCGAGCGGGTAAGGGCCGCAGAGACCAGGGGGAAGCGACTGTTTATCAAAAACACAGGTCCGTGCGAAGTCGCAAGACGATGTATACGGACTGACTCCTGCCCGGTGCTGGAAGGTTAAGAGGACCTGTTAGCCTCACGGCGAAGCGGAGAATTTAAGCCCCAGTAAACGGCGGTGGTAACTATAACCATCCTAAGGTAGCGAAATTCCTTGTCGGGTAAGTTCCGACCTGCACGAATGGAGTAACGACTTCCCCGCTGTCTCAACCATGAACTCGGCGAAATTGCAGTACGAGTAAAGATGCTCGTTACGCGCAGCAGGACGGAAAGACCCCGAGACCTTTACTATAGTTTGGTATTGGTGTTCGGTGTGGCTTGTGTAGGATAGGTGGGAGACGGTGAAGCGGGCACGCCAGTGCACGTGGAGTCAACGTTGAAATACCACTCTGGTCACTCTGGACATCTAACTTCGGCCCGTGATCCGGGTCAGGGACAGTGCCTGATGGGTAGTTTAACTGGGGCGGTTGCCTCCTAAAGAGTAACGGAGGCGCCCAAAGGTTCCCTCAGCCTGGTTGGCAATCAGGTGTCGAGTGTAAGTGCACAAGGGAGCTTGACTGTGAGAGCGACAGCTCGAGCAGGGACGAAAGTCGGGACTAGTGATCCGGCGGTACATTGTGGAATGGCCGTCGCTCAACGGATAAAAGGTACCTCGGGGATAACAGGCTGATCTTGCCCAAGAGTCCATATCGACGGCATGGTTTGGCACCTCGATGTCGGCTCGTCGCATCCTGGGGCTGGAGTTGGTCCCAAGGGTTGGGCTGTTCGCCCATTAAAGCGGTACGCGAGCTGGGTTCAGAACGTCGTGAGACAGTTCGGTCCCTATCCGCTGCGCGCGCAGGAAATTTGAGAAGACCTGTCCTTAGTACGAGAGGACCGGGACGGACGAACCTCTGGTATGGCAGTTGTACCGCCAGGTGCACCGCTGCTTCGCTACGTTCGGAAGAGATAACCGCTGAAAGCATCTAAGCGGGAAGCTCGCTTCGAGATGAGATTTCCACGCACCCTCGTGTGCGAGAGGCCCCCAGCTAGACCACTGGGTTGATAGGCCGGAGGTGGAAGCACGAACCAACGACGTGTGCAGCCGACCGGTACTAATAAGCCGACAACTTACACCACACCCACCCCCCCCCACACCGTGGGGATACAGGGTGGGAACACTCAGAACACCGCGTCCACTATACGGCTCCCGACCAACAACCCGTTGGTACCAGGAACCACCACAGCAACACCACAACAGACGAAGTCTGTGACCAGATTTCCCCCACCACCAGGCCCCGGGCAACCGGAACGGTGGAGCAGGGGGAGGCAGAGTTACGGCGGTCATAGCGTGGGGGAAACGCCCGGTCCCATCCCGAACCCGGAAGCTAAGACCCACAGCGCCGATGGTACTGCACCCGGAAGGGTGTGGGAGAGTAGGACACCGCCGGACCACACCACCAAGGGTCGAGCCCCCGCACACCGTGCGGGGGCTCCCCGCATTTAAC
>NZ_JBHZTA010000028.1:0-5266 GCF_042879215.1 Kocuria arenosa
GGCCAGGGACGCCCCGACAATGACGAGGGACTCCATGAAGGACCCCTTTCAAGAGACAGACAACGGACGACCCGGGACCATGACGAGTGAAACCGGTCGTGGTCCCGCAGGAGCATAATGCGCAACCTGTTTCGTAATGTGCTCACCAGGGTGACGTGCGCCACTCGTGCTTGTCAAGCATTTCGCCTCAATGTCCGCGCGCCTGTCGTCCCGACGCCGTGAACCCTCACCGGGGGCGGAATCCTTGACACTGCGGGCGAGCAGCTCGGACAATGTTGCGCACTATGAACCGAGTTGCACGCTACGGAATCAGTATGACTTCCGTGGCCTCCTCCCCCCCCGCGGTGGACGAGCTGGTCCGTTGGGCAGGGCCGATGACTCGCCCAGCACGGGTCCGCAGGCGGCGCCGCACGGCAGACAGCGCCGTGACAGGCGGCCCCCGCCCTTCGGGGATGTGGACAGCGACAGAAAAGGGAAGGCCCCATGACCCGACAGAAGCCCCGAGTGCGCGAGGTCGACGAGAACGATCTTGAGGTGAGCAAGCCCAAGGACTGGGCCGGCGGGCTGCCGGCCGTCTACTACTCCATGGAGCCGGCGCTGGACCACATGGGCCCGGTCCGGGCGGGCCGAACGCTGCTGAGCATGAACCAGAAGGGCGGCTTCGATTGCATGAGCTGCGCGTGGCCGGACCCCGGTCACCGAAGCCCCTTCGAGTACTGCGAGAACGGCGCGAAGGCCGTCACCTGGGAAGCCACCCCCGTGACGGTCGCTCCAGAGTTCTGGGCGGAGCACTCGGTCAGCGATCTGCGCAGGCGCTCCGAGTACTGGCTGGGCATGCAGGGCCGGCTCACCGAGCCCGTCCACAAGGCCAAGGGGGAGGACCACTACCGGCCCATCAGCTGGGACGAGGCGATCTCCATCGTGGCGAAGAAGCTCAAGAGCCTGGGTGGTGCGGACGAGGCGGCGTTCTACACCAGCGGGCGCGCCTCCAACGAAGCCGCGTTCATCTACCAGCTGTTCGTGCGCGGACTCGGCACCAACAACCTTCCCGACTGCTCCAACATGTGCCACGAGTCCTCCGGGTGGGGCATGGGCCAGACGATCGGGGTGGGCAAGGCCACGGTCACCTATGACGACTACGTGAACTCAGACCTGATGATCCTCATCGGCCAGAACCCGGGCACCAACCACCCGCGCATGCTCAGCGCCCTCGAGAAGCAGAAGGAGAACGGTGGACGGATCGTCGCCGTCAACCCGCTGCCGGAGGCCGGCCTGCGCCGGTTCAAGAACCCGCAGAAGCCGAAGGGCGTCATCGGCAAGGGCACGGAACTCGCGGACCAGTTCCTGCAGATCCGTGCCGGTGGGGACATGGCGCTGCTCCAGGCGCTGTCCAAGCGGGTGCTCGAGGCCGAGGAGGCCGCCCCCGGGACAGTGCTGGACCACAAGTTCCTCGCCCAGCACTGCGAAGGCTTGGAGGAGCTCAGGGCGCACCTGGCCGAGCTCGACGAGCACGCGGTGCTGGAGGCCACCGGTCTCGTCTCTGCGGAGATCGACGAGCTCGCGGACCGGTACCTGAAGGCCGAGAAGGTGATCATCACCTGGGCCATGGGCGTCACCCAGCAGAAGAACGGGGTGGCCACCATCAAGGAGATCATCAATCTCCTGCTGCTGCGGGGCAACATCGGCAAGCCGGGTGCGGGCGCCTCGCCCATCCGCGGGCACTCCAACGTGCAGGGCGACCGGACCATGGGCATCTGGGAGCAGATGCCGCCGGCGTTCCTGGACGCCCTGGGCAAGGAGTTCTCCTTCGACCCGCCTCGTGACCACGGGGTCGACGCGGTCGACGCCGTCCGCCGGATGCGCGACGGCGAGATCACGTTCTTCCTGGCCCTCGGTGGGAACTTCGTCGCGGCCATGTCCGACACCGCCGCGACGGAGGCCGCGATGGACAGGCTGGAGATGAACGTGCAGATCTCCACGAAGCTCAACCGGTCCCACACCGTGGTCGGCGAGGAAGCGCTCATCCTGCCCACCCTGGGCCGAACCGAGATCGACCGGCAGGCCGCCGGGGTGCAGTTCGTCTCGGTGGAGGACACCATGAGCGCCGTCCACCCCTCATGGGGCAAGGTCGCCCCCGTCGGGGAGAACCTCCTGTCCGAGGTCGCCATCGTGGCCCGGTTGGCTCGCGCGACGCTCGGAACCACGGTCGACGCCGACTGGGAGGGCTTCGAGGCCGACTACGACCGGATCCGCGATCACATCTCGAACGTCGTCGTCGGGTGCGAGGACTACAACGTGCGGATCCGTCAAGAGGGAGGCTTCGTGATGGCCAACGGGCCTCGGGACTCCCGCACCTTCAACACGCCCACGGGCAAAGCGCAGCTGACGGTCAACGCTCTGGACCTCCTCGAGTGCCCGCCGGGCCGGCTGATCTTGCAGACCATGCGCTCCCACGACCAGTTCAACACGACGATCTACGGCTACAACGACCGCTACCGCGGTATCAAGAAGGGGCGGCACGTGGTCTTCGTCAACCCGGAGGACCTCGTCGAGCTCGGGCTGGAGGACGGCCAGCTCGTGGATGTGCACGGCGAGTACGTGGACGGCAAGGACCGGGTGCTGCGGAGGTTCCGCCTCGTGTCCTATCCCACCGCCCGCCGGTGCGCGGCGGTCTACTACCCCGAGGGCAACGTCCTGGTGCCCCTCGACAACACCGTGAAGGGCAGCAACACCCCCGTGTCCAAGGGCGTCATCGTCCGCCTGGAGCCGGCGTCCGAGGGCCCGGCCGGTGGCAGTGGCGAGGAGAACTCGGTGGCGGACATGCCCGCCACTGTTTGACCCGTCCCAGCTGGCACCGCGGCGCGGCCGCCGCTTCCCGCACGGGGGGGCGGCGGCCGCATACCGTTCTGCTCCAGCTCTGGAGGACGACGCCGTGCGCCGTCCTTTTCCCTCTTCCGGTGCCTACTGTCCCGTGGCAGCCCACCCGACGCTGTCCTGACCGCCGTGGGCGCCGTCGGCGGCCAGGCGCCAGGCCGTGGCCGCGGCGTCGCGCACCGCCTGGTCCGAGGTCTTGCCGGCCCGGTTCCCGGCCGCGTTCAACGCGGCGGCATAGCCGACGTAGAAGGTGGTCAGTGCCCCGGCTCCGGGGGAGACGGCTCCGGAGGTCCGCTGGGCGAGCTGCAGGATCTCCTGGGTGTCCACCTTCAGGTCCAGGATCTGGAGCGCCTGCGTGAGCCGCTGGCTCCACTGGTCCAGGTCCAGGGCGTTGTCGTCGTGCACGGTCATGTCATCTCCTTCGGGTCGGGAATGGAACGGCGTATCGGCGGTGGTCCGGTCGTTCAGCCGGGCAGAGGCGGATGAGGTTATCCGCCGGAGAAGGGTGGCAGGACGTCGAGGACCGCGTCGTCCGGGACCGGGGTGTCGGGGTCGGGGCAGGCCACCCCGTCGAGCAGGAAGCTGGACCGGGCCAGCACCTGGGCCAGCGGCGGCTGCCCGGGCGCCGGTTGCGGGTGGGCCCGGACCAGCAGGGCCTCCACGTCCCGGCGGGTGCGGGAGCGGTCGGCGGGGACCTCCACGGTCTCGGCCTCGGTGCCGGCCGCGGCGCGGGCGGCGGCGAAGTAGCGGATCAGCACGTCGCCTCAGCCCCCGATCGCGCTCATCGAGCGTTCCGGCTGGACGTAGTCGGGGGAGTCCAGGCCGGTGTGGTCCATGCCGTGGGCGGCCGGTTTCGTCCACATCGCGGCCCGCCAGCGCTCGGCCAGCTGCGCGTCGGTGGCACCGGCGCGCAGCAGCGGCAGCAGCTCGACCTCCTCGTGGGAGAACAGGCAGGACCGGATCCTGCCCTCGGCGGTGATCCGGGTGCGCTTGCAGTCGGCGCAGAAGGGCTCCGTCACGGAGGCGATCACCCCCACCGTGCCCAGCGGCGGGTCCTCGGCGCCGGGGGCCGCGACGGGGGTCTCGGGGAAGCCCGGGGTGTCCGGGGTGGTGGGGAGGGGGTGGACGTCCCAGAGTTCGGCCGGGGCGCCGTCGCGGGCCCCCGGGTGCGGGGCGAGCCGGAACCGCTCACCGAGCCGGTGGCGGATCTGCGCGGCGGTGACCATCTCCGCCCGGGTCCAGCCGTGGTCGGCGTCCAGGGGCATCTGTTCGATGAAGCGCAGGGCGAAGCCGTGCGCCAGCGCCCAGGCGAGCAGGTCGGGGGCCTCGTGGTCGTTGACCCCGCGCATCAGCACCGCGTTGATCTTCACCGGGGTCAGCCCGGCCGCGGCCGCGGCCTCGGCCCCGGCCAGCACCTCGGCCAGACGGTCCCGGCGGGCCAGGGTCCGGAAGGTCGCCGCGTCCAGGGAGTCCAGGGAGATGTTGATCCGGCTCAGCCCGGCCGCCGCCAGGGTCTGGGCGCGGGCGGCCAGACCGATGCCGTTGGTGGTCAGGGAGACCGGCAGCTCGGGGTGGGCGGTGCGCACCCCGGCGACGATGTCCTCGAGGTCGGCCCGGACCAGGGGCTCCCCGCCGGTCAGGCGCAGCTCGGTGATCCCGAGCTCGGCCACGCCGATGCGCACGAGCCGGGCGATCTCACCGGGGGTCATCAGCTGCGCGGCGGGCAGCCAGGGCAGGCCGGTCGCGGGCATACAGTAGGTGCAGCGCAGATTGCACTTGTCGATCACCGACAGGCGCAGGTCGGTGGCCCGGCGGCCGTGGCGGTCCGTCAGCCCCGCCCCGGCCGGGGCGCCGCTCGGGCCCGGACCGGCACTGCGGACGCGCGGAAGTCCCAGGGAAACGCTCATGTCACCTCTGTCCTTCTGCGGGATGGCACTGTGTTCCGGTGTTCGGGCTCTGAGCCCCTCGGCACACCACCGACCTGCGTCTAGTCACTTTCGGGTCCGGTGCAGTGCACGCAGAGGCCTCCCGTCCCGCCGGAGGTGGCGCACTCGTCGTCGAGCCAGGTCGTTAGTGCGGACAGCCGGGATCTCATGACCCCGAGGGTCCGGGGTGGAGTCGAAGCGGTCGGCGGCACGGTGGTTCTCATGGGGGCGCTCCTATGCGGATGGATGACTTCGGGGGCGATCTTGTGCGGTCGGGGAGCCGTCGGGCGGTCCCAGGAGGGGCTCCAGGACCGCCCGGCGGGTTCAGCGTTCGCGGTCGCCGCGGATGAAGGCCTCCAGGTCCGCCCTGGCCACGTCGTCGGGAAGCTGGACGTGCGGGGACTTCATGAAGTACGCCGAGGCCGAGGTCAGCGGGCCCCCGATCCCGCGGTCCAGACCGATCTTCG
>NZ_JBHZTA010000029.1:0-4884 GCF_042879215.1 Kocuria arenosa
TCGAGCTCGAGCTCGTCCTGCGCGCCCGGCCCCACCACAACCCCTCCTGAGCAACGATCACCGAGATGCCCCGTCTCCCGACTGTGATCCTCGATACCGGTGGCTGCCGCAACCACCGGTCCCGCCAAACGTCCGAGATCAAGGCGAGGGAGCAGGTCGGCCCGACCCGCTGGGACGGCGCCCGGCCACGAGCACGACTCCGTCCTGGATGAAGTCCAGGCCCCGGCGGCGGATTATGTGAGCGTTTGCGGATTGACACCTGTGGTGACCTGGGCGCGCAGAGGCCAGATCGATGGACCGGTCCTCGAGGCGGAGAGCTGAGGTCGAGGCAAGAGTCTCCCCAGCTTCAACGGCCAGTACAAGCACCTATGGAGGACGACTACCCCGCGCCCGTCTCCCGGGACGCGCCGGCCCCGCCCTGGTGGCCGTCGTGAGCCCGATACACCGCGGACCTGCGCCGGAGCACACCGGTCGAAGTCGTGGCCCTGCTGGACGGGTTCGTCTCCTACCTCGGCGACGTCATAGCCGCCGGCGCCTCATAGGCGCAGTGGCAGGTCTGCCTCCACCGGGTCAAGCGCTACTGGCTGCAGAACCACCCGGTGCTCAAGAGCCCGGTCACCGACGCGGACATCTATCCCCCGAGCCTGGTCGTCGTCATCGCCCACCGGCTGCGGCGCGGCATGGACCCGCTGCGCGAGGACGAGTTCACCGACTACGCGACCGCCGTCATCACCAGGCTGCGCGGGGAGTCGGAGCCGATCCCCATGGCGGAGGAACCACTCGTGGAAGTCGAGGAGGAGAGCGGGGTCTTCGACATCGGGCTGCACGAGGAGATCGCCCACGAGCACTCCCGGAAGGTGGACCGGATGGTCAAAGACCTCACTACCCAGCCGGGCATCGTCTCGGCCCACCGGGAGGACCACGAGATGCTGCTGGTGACCGCCCCGGACTGGGACGCCGAGCAGCTGGAGCAGTGGGTGACCGACTGGCTCACAGCCCGGATTCCCGAGCTGGGCTGAGCCAACCGCCGACGCCCTTGCGAGGCCAGCGGGCGCCGGCAGTAGAGTCGTTTTCCATGGGGGAGCTGCTGTACGAGTGGATGGATGCTGAGCAGGCCGCGGACGCGCTCGATGAGTACCTGGCCGAACGCGAGCCGGCGCTGCAGCGACTGCGCGCAACCCTGACCGACCACGGTCTGGATCCCGACGCGCTGCTCGACGGCACACCCGCGTCGATCGCCCCGGTGTGGGAGTGGATCACCACCCGGGCCGGACAGCTCGGCATCGACCCGCGGCACCTGGACGAGGACCCGACCCGGCCCTCTTGGCCCACCTGGGCCCGCCGCGGGATGCTCGTGGACCCGCACCCGCCGGCGGCCACGATCGCACTCGTCGACGGCTTCGTGACCTACCTCGGTCAGGTGCTGAGCACCGCAGTGCCGGAGGCCCGGTGGCAGAGCGGCCACCACCGGATCAGCGATTACCCGATGCACCACCGCCCGGTGCTTGCCGCCGCCCAGCACGAGGTCTTCCTCCCCGGCCTACCGCTCTACAGCGTCTACCAGTCCGCCAATGGCCGCGACCCGATGGACGGCACCGAGATGCTCGCCCACACCCACCGCACCATCGCCGCGCTGCGCGGTGAAGGTCCAGATGCTGCCACCACCGACGAACCCCTGGTGACGGTCGCGTCCGAGGTGGACTGCATCGACGTCGGTCTGCGCGCCGACATCGCCACCGAGCACCCGGATCTGGTGGACGAGCTCGTCACCGCGCTCAGCGCCCGCGACGGCGTCGAGGAGGTCCACCGCTACGGGCCCGCCGCCCTGGTGGTGAACCTTCGGTCCTGGGACGAGCTGCAGCTGCGCATGTGGTGCACGCTGTGGTTGCAGCGACACCTCCCCCGCTGAGCTGGACGCTGCAGCTCCCGTCCGGCAACGCACTCTCTGCGTCGGTTTCCCCGCTAGTCGTGCCACCACGTCCCGATCACCGAGCCGACGGCCAGCCCGATCACCAGCAGGAACGGAAGCGCGATGAGGGCGAGCACGCCCTGCAGCGCGGCCCGGCGCGCCGGAGTCGACTGCGGCGCCCGGTGCCGCAGGGAGCGGTCGCTCAGCAGCCGGGCCGGCGCTGCTCACAGCCTGCTCCGATCCAACGATCGAACGGGAACACCATGATGGCACCCGATTCCGTCAGCACCGGGCACCAGCACCGTTTTACCTTCGGCGCTTCAACATCTGCCCGCTCAGGAACTCCCGGTGCAACGCCGCTTTCGTGGTAAACAGCCGACAGACCGCCATATGTAAAGCAGGGTGGAGCTGGGGACTCCCTGTCGAGGACCTGACGACCGCGGGCAGCTACTGTGCGCGTCAGTGCAGCTGAGGCGATCGACCAGGAATGATCCCCCGCGACTGCTGAGCGCGGCGGCGTGCTTGTAGCTGCGCGTCCGTCTGGTGGGCCCACAGGCGCGACTGATGCTCGAAGTGCGACACGAACCCGATGACCAGCGCCACGACTCCGGCCACCAGGAGACCTATCGACGCCGGGTTCGGTGCATGACCCGACCCGACCGACAAGCCCAGCCCGACGGTGGCGACCGCGGCTACGAACCCGCCGGCACCGGTTGTGACGGTCATCAGTGCGCCTGCCATCAGGGGACCTCCTCGAACTCGATGTGGACTTTAGTCTATTTCATACACCTCGGTGACTTGATGTGTCAACAACATCGGTGAGGCACGTGCCACGGTCCCGAAATTCCTGGAATATCGGGGCTCGCGCCCCAGTTGTGGTCGATGCCAATACCCTCTTTCCTGCTCGAAGGAGCACGCACCACATCATGGCCACCACTGATTACGACGCTCCGCGCACCCGGCCCGAGGACGAGCCGGCCAACGAGTCCTTGGAGGCGATCCAGGTCCAGCGCAGCGCCACCACCCAGAGCGCGGTCATCGACGCCGAGTTCTTCGACACCGCCGAGGGCATCGACCTGCCCGGCGCCGACCTCTTGCACGAAGAGCTCACCGTGGCCGTCATCCCGGAGCAGGTCGACGAGTTCACCTGCGCCGCCTGCTTCCTGGTCCGGCACCGCTCCCAGCTCGCCCGCCAGTCCGGCGAGGTGTCGTACTGCACCGACTGCGAGGGCTGAACCCGGACACCCACTGACGGCGGACACACCTCAGGCCCCCGGCGCACGATGCGCCGGGGGCCTGAAGGTGTGTCGCCCCCACAGCTGGGGGAAGGCCGCGGGCCGGTGCCCGGGTGCGGTTAGGCGGTGATGGCCAGATACATCGCGTAGATCTTCCGCCGAGCTCGCTGAGCGGTGTCGGCCGCCTCGGCCAGGTGCTGGCCCTGGGCGTGCTCGGCCTGCGCCGAAGCCTCCGCGGCGGCCTGGGCCAGCTGCTGGGCGGTGGTGGTGGCTGCTTCCAGCCGCTGGGTGCGGCGGTGCAACCAAGAGGTCGCGTCGGCGGCGGCACTGGCGCTGCGGGCCTTCTCGCGCAGACGCTCGAGGCACAGGGCGGTCTCCTGGGCGGCCTGGGCGGCCTGGGCCGTGGCGCGGCGGTCGACGATCACCGGCATGAGAGCAGTGAGCATGATGTCCTTCTCAGCGGAAACGGGCAGAACGGGGATCCCGGCATGGGGCTTGGCAGGCAGGGTCGTGCACGAAGTGGTGATCAGCAGAGGCGGGACTCCCCCGCCACCCGAGACCTGCCGGGCGGGGGATCCACCCATCGCCTGGCAGCATGCCCGCAGCACCTCAGGAGGCTCGGGCGTGCGGGGCGTGGCGCAGGCGGTAGTCCTGGGCGGGGATCAGCTTCGGGATCCCGGTGGCGTCCTCGAGGATCCACAGCACCCCCAGATGCGGTGCGGCCTGGCTCACGGTGCCGGCGTGGCGCAGGTGGTTCTGGTCCCAGGCCTCGATCCGATCCCCCGGGCGGACCCGGGCCGAGTCGTGGATCCATGCATCAATGGTGGTCATGACCTGTCCTGTCCGAGTCGGGAGATGGAGTGTGGGCCAGTGGGGCCCTGAGTGCACACCCTGGTGCCGGGCGGTGCTCCTCAAGATGTGTTCCCCGGCAGGCGCTGGCGTCCTGCTCGGGAGAACGGGTTCTGCCCGGCAGGTGCCACAGCGGCACCTGCCGGGCAGAGCCGGTGGTGCTCAGGCGGTGTAGTACTCGCGGCTGCCGGACTTGGCCAGCCCGCGGGCCACCAGGTAGCCGATGGTCAGGTAGGTGATGTACTCCATGGCCTGACGGGCGTCGAACAGATCGGCGCCGTCCTCGGCACCGCCGTCACCGACCAGGATGGCCGTGACGACGATGGCCGCCAGCACGCCGAGGTAGGCGATGAGCTCGGTGGTCTTGGTCGCGTTCTTGGTCTCGGTGGCCCGGCGCACGCCACCGTCAGCAGTGTGAGCAGCGGTGGTGGTGGCCGTGTGGGAAGCAGTGTTCGTCAAAGAAATCTCCTGGAGAAGCAAAAAGGGGGGTGCCGGATCGGCAGAAAGCCGAACAGCACAGCGCCGGAGGGCGGATCGCCGTCGGTGCAGTCAGTGGGAGGCGGGGGGCGCCGTGTGTCCGACGCCTTGCCTACACCGTAGACTGTACGTGTAGAGTAGGGAGAAAGCAAAGCGGACTTATTGAAGGACTCTGATCACCATCCCCTCCCCCACCACAGACCCGGACTCCCCTGCCCAGCAGGAGGGCGCACCTACCTCCACGCCCAAGGCGCGCCGGCCGCGGCTGAGCCGGGAGGTGGTGCTCACCGCGGCCCTGGCCCTGGTGGACGCCGAGGGCCTGGAGGCCTTGTCCATGCGCCGGTTGGGCGCTGAGCTGGGGCGGGATCCGATGGGTCTGTACCGGTATGCGAAGAACCGGGCGGACCTGCTCGA
>NZ_JBHZTA010000030.1:0-3744 GCF_042879215.1 Kocuria arenosa
GTGGCGTTGTGGGTGGCGAAGCAGTACCAGGGCTCGCCCTTGCGGCAGGCCCGGCACTCCCCGCACACCGCCCGCCAGTTGAGGATCACGTGGTCGCCCACGGCCACCTCGGTGACCCCTTCCCCGATCGCGGACACCACGCCCGAGGACTCGTGGCCCAGCAGGAACGGGTAGTCGTCGCCGACCCCGCCCTGGACGTAGTGGTGGTCGGTCTGGCACACCCCGCAGGTGAGCACATCCACCAGCGCCTCCCCGGGCCCCGGGTCCGGCACCAGGATGGTCTCCACACTGACCGGCTGGTTCTTGCCCTTCGACACCACGCCTTTGACCTTGTGCATGCTGGAACTGCCTTTCGTCGTCGTCGGCACCGGGAACGGTGCTCGATCACAATGTTCGTGCTGAGTGGGTCCCGCTCTCGGGACGGAGGGCCAGGGCCGGAGCGGCATGCGCTCCGGCCCCGGCGGGCGGAGCGTCACCCGCGGATGCGCTCCATGCCGGGGTCCACGAGCGGCTCGGCGCTGACCGTGGCCGCGACGCGCTCGCCGAGGTACTCGATCTCCACGCCGTCCCCCTCGGAGATCTCCGGCGGGAGCCAGGCGTAGACGACCGGGCGTCCCACGGTGTGGCCGAAGACGGCGCTGGTGACGTAGCCGGCGGCGGCGCCGTCCACGTAGACGGGCTCCTTGCCCAGGACCACGGACCGGCCGTCGTCGACCGTCAGGCAGCGCAGCCGGCGCCGCACCTGGCCGTCGGAGGCCACGGCCTCCGAACCCACGAACTCGCCCTTGTCCTTCTTGACGGCGAAGTCCAGTCCTGCCTCCAGGGCGGTGTGCTCCGTGGTCATGTCGGTGCCCCAGGAGCGGTAGCCCTTCTCCACGCGCAGGCTGTTGAAGGCGGCGCGCCCCGCGGGGACGATGCCGAACTCCTGGCCCGCCTCGTGCAGCAGGTCCCACAGCCGCAGCCCCTGGTCGGCGGTCGTGTACAGCTCCCAGCCGAGCTCGCCCACGTAGGAGAGGCGCATCGCGGTGACCCGCAGGCCGCCCACCCGGATCTGCTTGGTGCGGAAGTACTTCAGGCCGTCGTTGGACAGGTCGTCACGGGAGACCTTCGCCATGACCTCCCGGGCCTTCGGGCCCCACAGCCCGATGCAGCAGGTCTCGGCGGTGGTGTCCCGGACCAGGGCCCAGGCGGTGGGGTCCTCGGCGCTCTGCCGGTTCGCCTCGGCGGACAGGTACGCCACGTCGACGCTGCTGTTGATGCCGGCCTGGAACAGGTTCTCGCTGAGCCGGGCCACGGTGATGTCGCTGCGGATCCCGCCCTTCTCATCCAGGAAGAGGCAGTACGTCACGGCACCCGGCTTGCGCAGGATGTTGCCGGTGGTGAGCCGCTGCAGCAGGGCGGCGGCCCCCGGTCCCTCGACCGTCACGCGCTTGAGCGGGGTCATGTCGTACATCGCCACGGCGGTGCGGGTCTTCCACGCCTCGACCGCCGCGATCGGCGAGTGGTACTGAGCCGCCCACGGCTCCCGCTCCGGCTCGCGCCACTCCTCGGGCAGCTGGTCCAGGAGCGCGGCGTTGGACTCGTACCAGTGCGGGCGCTCCCAGCCGTGGCTCTCCAGGAAGAACGCGCCGAGCTCCAGCTCCCGGGGGTAGAACGGGCTGACCCGCAGGTTGCGCGGCGACTCCCGGGGCTGGAGGGGGTGGAGGACGTCGTAGATCTCCACGAAGTTCTGCTTGCCCGTCTCCTCGACGTACTCCGGGGAGAGCTGCACGTCGTCGAAGCGGGTGGCCTCGCAGCCGTGCAGATCCGTCTCCGGGACGCCGTCCACCAGCAGCTCGGCCATGGCCTTGGCCACGCCCGAGGAGTGGGTGACCCACACCGCCTCCGCCACGAAGAAGCCGGCGAGGTCCGGGGACTCGCCGATGAGCGGGCCCCCGTCCGGGGTGAAGGAGAAGATCCCGTTGAAGCCCTCGGCCACCTCGCTGCCGCGCAGGCTGGGGAGGAAGCGCTGGCTCTCGGCCCACTGCTCGGTGAAGTCCTCGGGCGTGAAGTCCAGGCGGGAGGGCATCCGGTCGTGGGCGATGTCGCGGGGCGCGTAGTGCGGCAGGTCGGAGAGATCCACCGGCATCGGGCGGTGCGCGTAGGAGCCGATGCCGATCCGGTCCCCCCACTCCCGGTAGTAGAGGTCCGCGTCCTGGTGCCGGAGGATCGGCAGGGTCGCGCCGTTCGGGGCGTCGTGCTTGCCGACCAGCTCGGGGACCGCGGAGGTGTAGACGTACTGGTGGGCCAGCGGCAGGATGGGGCACGGCATGCCGGCCATCTCGCCGATCGCGGGTCCCCAGAACCCGGCGCAGGAGACGACGATGTCCGCCGGCACGGTTCCGCCCGACGTGGTCACACCGGTCACGCGGCCGTTCGACCGCTCGATGCCCGTGACAGTCGTCTCCGGGCAGTAGGTCACGCCGGCGCGGGTGGTGCGGTCGATGAGCACCTGCACCGCCTTGGCCGCCAGGGCGAGACCGTCCGTCGGCACGTGGTAGCCGCCCAGGACCATCTCGGGGTTGACCAGGGGGTGCTGCTCGAGCACCTCCTCGGGCGTGAGCAGCCGGCCCTCGATCCCCCAGGACGTCGCGTAGCCCACCTTGCGCTGGAGCTCCTCCAGCCGCGCCGGCGTGGTGGCCACCTCGAGTCCGCCGACCTGGTTGAAGCAGCCCAGGGACACGAGCTTCTCCACCGTGTACTTCGCCAAGTGGGTCATCGTCCGCGACGGGTTCGTCTGGTAGACGAGTCCGGGCGCGTGCGACGTCGAGCCGCCGGGAAGGGGCAGCGGGCCCTGCTCCAGGACGGTGACGCTCGTCCAGCCGCGCTGGACGAGCTCGTCGGCAAGGTTGGTGCCGACGATGCCGGCTCCGATGATGACGACGCGAGGGGTGGTGCTCATGGATGGTTCTCCTGACCTGCGGATGTCGTGCGGGGGTCGACCGGAATTCAGTTCGACTGGGACTCGTGGCCTTGGGCGGTGAGCCCGGGCGGCAGGTTCGGCGCCTCGGCCGACTCCTCGACCATGATGTCGCCGTCCACGACGGTCACCACGTGGGTCCGGACCGGCAGCTTGGCCGGGGGCGCGTCCACCGCGCCGGTGCGGAGGTTGAACTTGGACGCGTGCAGCGGGCACTCCACCTCGCAGTCCTCCACCCAGCCGTCGGCGAGCGAGGCGTCCTGGTGGGTGCAGGTGTCGTCGAGGGCGAACAGCTCGCCCTCCTCCGTGTGGAACACCGCGATGGGCGGGTTGGTGTCGAGCCGGAGGGCGTCGCCGGGAGCGAGGTCTTTCAAGGGACACGCCTTGTGCATCGGAGCGGATCCTTTCCTGGGTGGGACGGGCCTGCCGTGCCGAGCGTTCTTTCCCGACTCAAGCGGCTCACTATGAGCAACGAGTGTTGCAATGTGCAACAAGCGTGGGGAGTGGAGACGGGCGCTGTCAAGAGATGGACCCCCACGGATTCGTGATCGACCTCACAGAACGACGTTTTGTAAATTTCTCGCGACGTATTGCCGGAAGCCCTTGACGGAGCCTGTGGCGACGCCCACTCTGAATCTCACATTACGAATCGTGTTGCACAGCTTGCGAGTCAGATCCCGGAACGGGACCTCTCGCCACTGGCTCAGCTCGTCAGTCGTCCGTTGTCTGTCTCTTGAAAGGGGTCCTTCATGGAGTCCCTCGTCATTGTCGGGGCGTCCCTGGCC
>NZ_JBHZTA010000031.1:0-2603 GCF_042879215.1 Kocuria arenosa
GGCACCACCGAGCAGCCGAACCTCGTGGAGAAGGCCGCCGGCACGATCCAGGACAAGCTCAAGAAGGAGTAATCCCCACCGGGCCAGTTGCCCGGCTCCTACAGTTCGACCGATGAGAGGAACGACCATGACCGCCTCTACCAATCGGAGCGCATCTCGCCGCTCCCCCGTCCAGACCGCCGCTCTGCTCTACGGGGTCGTCTTCCTGCTCGTGGGCGCGGCCGGGTTCGTCCCGGGCATCACCACCGGCTACGACACCCTGCAGTTCGCCGGCCACCACTCCGAGGCCATGCTCATGGGCGTCTTCCAGGTCTCGATCCTGCACAACCTCGTCCACCTGCTCTACGGGATCGCCGGGATTGCCCTGGCCCGGACCGTGGGAGGGGCGCGGAACTTCCTGCGCTGGGGCGGTGCCGTCTACCTGCTGCTGTGGCTCTACGGCCTGCTCATCAACAAGGAGTCCACCGCCAACTTCGTGCCCCTGAACACCGCCGACGACTGGCTGCACCTGATCCTGGGCCTGACCATGGTCGGGCTGTCCTTCCTGGACCGGAACACCCACGACCGAGCCGCCGGCCGGACCCGCACCTGAGGTCCGCGGCCGGGCATCGTTCGTGTCCGTGCTGCCGCACAGGCAACGGCTCCCCGCCGATGGCAGGGAGCCGTTGCCTGTGCGGGGTCCCGTGGACGGACTCCGCTCCCGGAGTCCTAAGGGTGCGGTCAGGAGAAGACGTACTCGACGTCGGCGAAGTCGTCGGCCGCGAGGACGTAGAACACGCGCAGCACCCCGGCGCCGGTGTTCCGGGCGCCGTGCTCGCGGCCGCCCGGGATGAAGACGTTGGACCCGGGACGGATCGAGTGATCGATGCCCTCGAGGGTGACCACACCCTCTCCGGAGAGGACGTAGTACGTCTCGGCCTGGTCGTGACGGTGCAGGGCGAGGAAACCGCCCTCGGGGAGCTCGGCCACCCCGGTGACCAGGGCGTCGCTGGGGGTCGCTCCGGCGGAGAACAGGGTGCGCCAGGCGAGGTGTCCCCGGTCGTCGTGCCAGCCTTCGAGGGGGCGGTCGTCGTCCTGCAGCACCAGGAGGGCGTTCGCGGCGGTGGGGTCGATGCTCATGCCCTCAGTACACACCCTGGGACTCCCGTCCGCCCTTCCACTACTCGGGAAGCCCGTCCCGAGGCATCCGGGCCGAGCCCAGGAGCGGCCACGGCTCGTCGCCCATCGCCGGTGAGGCCGGCTCGGCCGCGGCACCCTCCCCCACGCTCACCACTGGCCTCCTTTCCTGCCGTGGGCCGGGGTCGAGCAGCGGCGATCCCTTGCTCCGGTGACGCAGGCGCCGGCGCAGGACGGCCCGGGAGTGCCCGGCGGTGCGCAGCCGGGCGCCCGCGTAGGACACCCCGCCGCGCGCCCGGACGGCCACGGCCGCCCACACGCACACCGACCGCTCCAGCACCCACAGTGGAGCCCACAGCACGGTGTCGGCGGGAAAGACCCGGACGCCCTCGGCCCGGCGTCGACCCATCTCGGCCACGCCGCACACGGCGAGGGCGCCCGCGGCCAGGCGAACCGGGTGCCGCAGGGCCCAGCACATCAGTGGCAGCAGGGACAGCTCGGCGAGCAGACGATAGGGCTGGGCGAAGTCGTCGTAGGCCTGCCGGACGCGCTGGCCGAGGAAGTGGGACACGGTGGGGGGCACCCGACCGACCAGCACGTCCAGGGCCACCTTTTCCCGCCCACCGGCCGCGCGCACGGTACGGACGAGCTCGAGGTTCTCGAACAGCACGTCACCGTCGTAGCCGCCGGCGGTGAGCAGGACCGATCGGCGCACCCCGAGGGTGCCGGGCCAGTCCCCGCCCAGGGCACGGTTGAGCAGGGCGCGCCCGGAGTCCCACCGGGCCTGCCAGGGCAGTTCCAGGTAGTAGTTCTGCGGACGGACCACCTCGGCCTGCTCCAGCAGCCCCATGATCCTTTCCAGGGTCCGCCGGGTGTGGCGCACGTCGTCGTCGGCCACCACGATCCGCTCCTCGCGGGCACGGCGCACGCCGGTCATCACCCCCGCGACCTTGCCGTTGGCGCCGGGCCACGGCTCCGGGCGGACGTGCTCGACCGACTCCGGCAGCGCCCGGCGATGGGCGGCGAACAGTTCCGCGGCGGAGCCGTCGACGACAGTGACGGGCAACCACGTCACGACCTCGGTCAGGTAGCGGGCGAGCCCTGCCAGGTCGGCGTCGTCGGCCCACTTCAGCGGCAGGACGTAACGGGCATCGGCCAGAAGACCGGAAGCGGGGGAATCCGCGACGGGGCACCCGGCGGTCGCCTCGACCGGGGCTTCATCACGGCGGTCGGCCTTCACGAAGACTGTGTGGTCCACAAGAGCACCCTTTGTCGACAGCGACGCACTGCGGGCCGGCTGCTCGACCACTCCTCACCCTAACCACACTTGGGTTCCTCGGGCCAAGCATCCCGAGAAAGAACTCTCATCCGACCGGCCGGAGCGGCGCCCGGGTGCGGTGGACGATCAGTGCTCCGCCCGGCTGGTGGACGGGTCCTCACCCCGGCGCATCACGGGCAGGCGCTCGACCCGGTGGGCGAGAGCACCC
>NZ_JBHZTA010000032.1:0-2515 GCF_042879215.1 Kocuria arenosa
GTGGGGACGACGTCGCCGACTTTGTCGGTGATCCAGTCGTGGAAGGCGCCGATGTGGTGTTCGGAGGGCACGAGGACTCCGCCCTGGGCGTAGACCTTGGAGTTCATGGCGGGTTGGCAGCGTTCGCAGGCGTCGAAGTCCTGCTGGTTGACGCGGTGGAAGAGCTCCACGGAGGCGGTGACGTCCTTGCCGGAGTCCACGACGGAGGGCAGGTAGAGCCAGTCGCACTCCACGATGGTGTGGTCGGGGGCCATCGGGAACATCCGGTGGATGATCACGTGGTCGGGCACGAGGTTGACGAACACGGTGGGGCGGACGGTGATCGCGTAGTAGCGGCGGTCGTGGTCCTCGTCGACGCCGGGGAGCTTGTCCAGGCCCTCGGAGCCGTCGACGGTGAAGCCCAGGACGTCGTCGCCGAACTCCGCGCCGTGGCCGACGAAGTACTGGGCGGCGAGGCCGTCGGCGAACTCGGGCAGCACCTCGGTGAGCTCGGGGTGGATGGTGGCGCAGTGGTAGCACTCCATGAAGTTCTCGATGATGAGCTTCCAGTTGGCCTTCACGTCGTAGGTGATGCGCCGGCCCAGGGAGAGGTTGGCGATGTCGTAGCCCTCGATGGCCTGGGTGTCGCCGAGGCGGTCCTGGATGTCGCCCATGACGTCCTCCTCGAAGGAGGGCGGGTTCTCGGCCAGGCAGACCCAGACGTAGCCGAGGTACTCCCGCACCGGCACGGTGACCAGTCCGTATTCCTGGCGGTCGATGTCGGGCATCTTGGTGAGGTTGGGGGCGGCGATGAGCTTGCCGTCGAAGTCGTAGGTCCAGGCGTGGTAGGGGCACTGGAAGGAGCGGCCGGCCTCGCCGGTCTCCTCCATGCACAGCTTCACGCCGCGGTGGCGGCAGATGTTGTAGAACGCGCGGATGCCGTGCTTGCGGTTGCGGGTGATGATGATGGACTCGCGGCCGATCTGCACGGTGCGGAAGGCGCCGGGCTTGTCGAGGTCGCCGGCGCGCACGGCGCAGAACCACATCTGCTCGAAGATGCGTTCCTGCTCGGCGCGGAACACGGCCTCGTCCACGTAGGTGGACCCGGGCAGGGTGGAGATCAGGGACTCCGAGACGACATTGGTGGACAACGTGAACTCCTTGCGGTGTGCTGCGGAACAGGTGGTGTGCTGCGGAACGGGTGGAAGGGGTGGAAGGGATCAGACGGCCACCGGGGCCGCGGCGGCCGCTGCGGTGGCGGCCGGGGCGGCGGCGGCCACCGCGGCGGCGACGGCCGGGGCTGCTGCGCTCTGGGGGGCAGGCGTCCCCGCGGCTGCGGCGGAGAGCTTCTCGAGGGTCTTGCGCCAGCGGCAGAACAGTTTGGTCTGGTTCCAGGCCAGCACCGCCACCGGGTGCTCCCCGGCGTAGTAGACGGCCAGCAGGGAATCCTCGCCGGGGCCGCCGTGCTCGTAGGCCACCCGGTCGCTGCGGGAGGCGTCGCCGGCGAACTGCAGGCGGGTGCCGTACTGGTCGGACCAGAAGTAGGGGGGCTTCACCGCCGGCAGGGTCGCCGGGTCCGCGCCCAGCAGCGCGCCCACGGCCACCGCCGGGCGCTGGGCGGCCCCGGTCCAGTGCTCCACCCGCTGGTGGCGGCCGGTGACCGGCTCCCACCACGCGGCGCAGTCGCCGACCGCGACGACCCCGGGGATGCTGGTGGCCCCGACCGCGTCGCAGACCACGCCGTTGCCCAGCTCGATCCCGGAGCCCTCCAGCCAGGCGGTGTTGGGCACCGCCCCGATGCCCACGACCACCACGTCGGCGGGCAGCACCCGCCCGCCGACCAGGCGCACCGCGGCCACGGACCCGCCGGCGAGCTCGAACTCGGCGATGTCGGCCCCGCAGATCAGCTCCACCCCGGCGCGCTCGTGCAGCCCGGCCACGACCGCGCCCAGCTGCGCCCCCAGCGGCCCGCACAGCGGGGTGGGGGACTTCTCCAGCACGGTGACCTCCAGGCCCAGGGCGTGGGCGGTGGAGGCGACCTCGGCGCCGATGAAGCCCGCGCCCACGACCACCATCCGGCCTCCGGCGCGCACCAGGGCGCGCAGCTTCTGCGCATCGTCGATGGTGCGCAGGGTCACCACGTTGTCGGCCTCCGCGATCTGAGGCAGCGACCGGGGCGAGGCGCCGGTGGCGATGACCAGGGCCTCGGCGTGGACCATGCGCCCGTCCTCCAGGTGCACCATGCGGGTGGCCGCGTCGAAGGACACCGCCCGGGTCCCGAGGATCCACTCCGCCTCCAGGGCGTCGGTGTCGGTCTCCAGGGCCAGGTCGGCGGCCTCGATCCGCCCCGCCAGGAAGTCCTTGGACAGCGGCGGACGGTCGTAGGGACGGGCCGGATCATCACCGATGATCACCAGCCGACCGGCGAACCCGAGACTACGCGCGGCCCGGGCGGCCGACAGACCGGCCAGGGACGCCCCGACAATGACGAGGGACTCCATGAAGGACCCCTTTCAAGAGACAGACAACGGACGAC
>NZ_JBHZTA010000033.1:0-2511 GCF_042879215.1 Kocuria arenosa
TCGAGCAGGTCCGCCCGGTTCTTCGCATACCGGTACAGACCCATCGGATCCCGCCCCAGCTCAGCGCCCAATCGGCGCATGGACAAGGCCTCCAGGCCCTCGGCGTCCACCAGGGCCAGGGCCGTAGCGAGCACCACCTCCCGGCTCAGCCGCGGCCGGCGCGCCTTCGCCTTTGGCGTCGGTGCGGGGTCCTCGGCGGTGTCAGGATCAGGGCTCGTGGTGGGGGGACACATGGGGATCAGAATCCTTTGATCAGGGGGCTTTGCATTAACCGCAGTCTACACGTACAGTCTACGGTGTAGGCAAGGCGTCGAGCACACGGCGTCCCCCCGCCTTCCACTGACTGCACCGACGGCAAATCTGCCGTCTGGAGCCCTGCCGAATCCGGCCCCCCTTACTTCTTCAGGAGAATCCCTTGACGACCACTGCTTCCCACGCCGCCACCACCGCCACCGCCTCCGACACCGGAGTGCGCCGGGCCACCGAGACCAAGAATGCGACCAAGACCACCGAGCTCATCGCCTACCTCGGGGTGCTGGTGGCCATCGTCGTCACGGCCACCCTGGTCGGTGACGGCGGTGCCGAGGACGGCGCCGATCTTTTCGACGCCCGCCAGGCCATGGAGTACATCACCTACCTGACCATCGGCTACCTGGTGGCCCGCGGGCTGGCCAAGTCCGGCAGCCGCGAGTACTACACCGCCTGAGCACACCCCCTGCGGTCCCGGCGGTCCGAGCCCTGGAACAGGGCTCGGACCGCCGGGACCGCGTCAGACCGCAGGAAACTGAACAGGAAGCATCATGACCACCACTGATCCATGGCTCCACGACCTCACTCGGGTGCACCCCGGGGACCCGATCGAAGTATGGGACCAGCACCACCTGCGCCATGCCGGCACCGTGAGCCAGGTGGCACCCCACCTGGGCGTGCTGTGGGTGCGCGAGGTCAACAGCGGGCTCCCCAAGCTGGTCCCCACCGAGGGCCACCGCCTGCGCCACGCCTCGGCTGCCCCCGCCGCCTGAAGCGATCGCAGATCCTCCCGGTCACCGGTGCGTCCCCGTCGGCGGAAGCCTCCGGGTGGGGTGAGGCACCAGGATGATCCGTCATGCCCGGCCGGCACGGTAGCTCGTGACGGCCGGGCATCACCGCGTTCGAGGCCCACCCACGTCGTCGGGATGCCGCACCGAGCCGGTCACCTGGGACGAGGTGGCACCGATTCCGTGATCATCCGCGGTCCGGACCATTTCTTGTCATCCGGCGTAACCTTGATCACAGGGGCAATCATCGAGCGAAAAACGACCTGCCATCGATGCGGCGACGACAGCGCACGGTGCCCAGTGGGCTCGACCCGCCCCGCCGGCCCGAGGAGGGTCCCCATGCAGTCCGAATCCTCTGCGACGGAGCTGACCGCGGTCTTCGCGCGCATCCAGAACATGCTGCTGAGCCAGGAGCACGCCACCGCGGCGGTGCACCAGCTGGCCCAGGTCGCCCAGGACCTCATACCTTCTGCGGCCGGAGCCGGGGTCTCACTGATCGACGCCCACGGCGCCAGGACCAGTGCAGGGGCCACCGACGATCTCGTGGAGGCCGCGGACGCGCTCCAGTACGAGATGGAAGAGGGCCCGTGCCTGACCGCTTGGGCCACCGCGACCCCTCAGCGCATCAACGACACCACCGACGACGACCGCTGGCCGGAGTGGTCGGCGGCCGCGGCCGCCTCGGGGATCCGCTCGATGCTCAGTGTCCCGCTGGTGTTCCAGGAGCGGTGCCTGGGGGCGATGAAGGTCTACGCCACCGTCGGTGATGCCTTCGCCGGCCACGAGGAGCAGCAGCTGGTCCTGTTGGCCGCTGCCGCGGCGACCCTGCTGGGCTCGGCCCAGACCCGCGACGCCCCGCAGCGGCTCAGCGCTTCGCTGCAGGCCGGCCTGGAGGATCGGCAGGTGATCGACCGGGCCACCGGGATGCTGATGGAACAACGGGCCACCGACCCGGACGACGCCCATTGCGTGCTGCTGACGGCCTCGCGCGCCCAGGGCCGTCCCATGGCCGAGGTCGCCCGCCAGATCCTGGAGCGGCGACCGGACCCGGTGAAGTGAGGCCTGACGGTGGATCATGACGGTATCGGGGCGGAACAGGCGCGCCTGCTGCGCGAGGTCGTCGGTCGGGCCGGCATTGAGGCGAAGCAGCTGTGGTTCCACTACTTCACCCTCGGCGGCCACGCCGGGGAGGTCGAGGTCGAGGCCTACCTGCACCACTGCCTGGGCCTGCCCGCCCTCCAGCGGGACCTGCTGGCCCACGCCGCCAACGAGCTGATCGATCAGCAACCTCCGCTGCGGGTCCCTTACACCTCCGAGCTGGCCCACCGCGAGAACTTCGACGACGAAAAATGATCCCTTCTTCCGCAGGTCCTGTGTCGCACCGCCTGAAACGCGCACTTCCCGAAAGGTCGTCATGACGAGATCCATCGCTGAACAGAAGGTCCATGAGCTCGGCGGGCGGCTGAGCGTGCTG
>NZ_JBHZTA010000034.1:0-2485 GCF_042879215.1 Kocuria arenosa
CACGACAGTCTTCTCGACCTTGGTGCTCATGGCATCTCCTTCGATCCGTCTCGACGATCAGGGCCGGCGAACCTCCAGCACTTCGCCGGGGTACTGACGCTACAGTCCGCCTGTCCCGGATGGCCATGGGCACGCCATGATGGTGAAGTTGCCCGCGCCGTCCTCCGCCGGGCCGGTCGAGGCCTCCGACCAGCAGGAGTCGCCGGAAAACTGCAGGGGAAACAGGCTGCAGACCAGGCCCTCGGCCGACGGTCCTTCCCCGCACCGAAGGAGAGCGAAGATGCGCAAGACCGCAGCCCCCGCCGCCCTTTCCCTGGCAGCACCGACCGGCGTGGCAACCCCTGCCACTGCCGCGGAAGTGGCGGTTCCCGCCACCACCACGGCCCAGCAGAGCGAAGACGACAACGGCGAGATGGGCCTGTGGGGTCTGGTCGGTCTGCTGGGCCTGGCCGGTCTGAAGCGGAACAAGAAGGATCACACCGATCGCGGCCACTGAGGCTTCGGCTCCCCAGATCCGGGAATCGGCACACCTGTACCGCGGGGGCCCGCTCGTTCACGGGCGGGCCCTTGGGCTGTCCCCCGGCTGACCGGGATCGGGCCAGTCCCGGCCGCTGATCTCCTCGCCACCCCAGCCTCAGAGCGTTCACCGGTGCGGGATGGCCTGAGGTCGCCGCCCTGCTGCCCGCCCTGGGGTCACTTCTGCTGTCGCTTGGCCCGGGCGTGTTCTCGTTCCTTGGCCCGGGTCCGGCGGAAGCGCTCCAGTTGGGCCATGACCTGCTCACGGGTGAACCGGTCGTGGTGGGTGTGCTTTTTGATCTCCCACGGGTAGTAGTAGGGCTCCCAGGCGATCTCGTCGTCGACGGTCCACTGCCGGGTCACTAGGTAGCGCACCACTGTGTTGGCCAAGGCCATCACCGGGACCGCGAACAGGGCTCCGGGGATGCCGTAGAGGATGGACCCGGTGGCCACGGCCAGGAACACCGCCAGCGGGTGCAGGGAGACGGCTTTGCCCATGATCAGCGGTTGCAGGATGTTGGATTCGAGCTGCTGGATCAGCAGTACCACTGCCAGCATCCCCAGCGCGGTGGTGGGCCCGTTGGCCACCAGCGCCACCAGCACCGCCACCGTCCCGGTGGCCACCGCCCCCACGATCGGGATGAAGGATCCCAGGAGCACGAGGATGCCGATCGGCAGGGCCAGGGGCACCCCGAGCAGGGCCGCACCACCCCCGATGCCCACCGCGTCGATGAACGCCACGAACCCTTGGACCCGGGCGTATTGCACCAGCGAGGTCCACCCGTGCCGGCCCGCACCGTTGACCGCCCGCCGCACGTTGACCGGGAACAGCCGGACCAGGAACAACCAGATCCGTTCCCCGTCCATCAGGAAGAACAGCAGGGTGAACACCATGACCACGATGCCGGTCAGCACGCTACCGGCCGTGGCGCCGAAGGACATCGCCCCGTTGAGGATGGCCTGGCTGTTGTCCTGCACGGTGGTGCCGAAGTCGTTGATCCAGTCGTCGACGGTGCTCGCGCTCAGGTGCAACGGTCCGTCCTCGAGCCAGTCGAGCAGCTGCTGGGTGCCCTCCACCACGCTGTCGGACAGTTGCGCGAAGCCCAGCACGATCTGCCGGCCGGCGATCACGAGCAGACCCACCACCACACCGACCAGCCCCAGCACCACCAGTCCCGCCGCCGCCCCGGCCGGCACGTGCTGAGCCCGCAGCCACTTCACCAGCGGGAAGAGCAACCCGGCCAGCAACCCGGCGATGAGCACCGGGATGATGACCACCGTGATCCTCGATAGCAGATAGCCGGCCAGCCCCACCGCCGCCAGGATCATGATCAGCCGCCACGACCACGCCGCGGCGACCCGCACCGACACCGTAACGCCTCCGGCGGCGTCACCGGGCGTCGGCAGCAACTCATTGCTGCGCCCCGAAGTCAGCGGACGCTGGGCGCCGTGCGATGTCGAGGGCATGGTCACATCCTGGCACGCCCACCGATCACCACGGTGCGGGACGAATCCGCCCTTCTCGTCCCTGTCCGTGATCGGCTGAGCGACCGGCCAGTGGGCCTTTCCGGCGGCGCATAAGGGGGCAGGGTGGAGATAAGGTTTTCCCGTGTTGGTCGCAGGCTCTGGCCCGTGTAGCGGTGCCCGCGCTGCAATGGAAGCAGGACCGACCGCCTGATACTCCAGCACCCCGTTTCCGACTGGCCGGGTCGCCCCCGGACAGGACAGCAAGGGCGATGGGACCAGGGCGCAAGCCAGCAATATCCGAGCTGAGTCGTTGGGAACTGGTCGTCATGGTTCGGCAAGGCAGACCCGGGCAGAATCATGGAGTGGGGTGCGCGGTGGTTGATGTGGATCGTGATCTGCCGTGGACGGCGTTGCCGCCGTCACTCACTCCCCTGCTGGTGGGGCACGTGCCCGTCTTCACGCAGGAGTTGCTGGCGGCGGTGCACCGGGACGTCCCGGTCTA
>NZ_JBHZTA010000035.1:0-1152 GCF_042879215.1 Kocuria arenosa
CTGCTGGTGGGGCACGTGCCCGTCTTCACGCAGGAGTTGCTGGCGGCGGTGCACCGGGACGTCCCGGTCTATGCCACATCGCTGGACGGACCGTTGCGACCGGAGATCCAGCACGGGGTCGAGTCCGCCCTGACCCGCTTCCTGGACCTGGCCGCCTCCGAGCAACCCGCCCTGCGCGATGAGGACTGGCTCGTCTATGAGCTGCTCGGCCGAGCCGAGGTCCATCAGGGCCGGCCCATGGACGCGCTGTTCGCCGCCTACCGCTCCGCGGCCCGCACCACCTTGCGGTCGATGTCGGGGGTGGCCATGGAAGCCGGGGCCGAGGCCTCGGTGCTGATCGTTCTGGCGGAGTCGGTGTTCGCCTACATCGAGGAGCTCTCCGCCGCCAGCGCCCAGGGCTACGCCCTGGAGCAGTCCGAGCGGGCCGGTGAGCAGGACAGGCTGCTGGACACGGTGGCGGAGATGCTGATCCGCGGCCACGTCGAGGAGGACGCCGTGCGGGCGGCCGTGCTCGCGGCCGGCTGGGCCCTGCCCGAGCGGGTCGTGGTGGTCACCTTGCCCACGGACCGGCGCACGGGACTGAAATCCCGCCTGGGCGCCCGCGCCCTGCTCACGTCCCGCCCCGGTGACATCATCGCGGTCGTGCCCGAGCCCTCCTCACCGACAGCGCGCCAGAAGCTGGGGCGTGTCCTCGCCGGGCGCAACGCCGTGGTGGGTCCGGGGCGGGCCTGGCAGTCCGCACCTGACTCCCTGCGCCTGGCCGTGATGGCCGGGGACCTGCTGCAGCACGATCCCGACGACGAGAGGCCGCTGTGGGTCACCGAGCACCTCACCCAGCTGCTCCTGCTCAGTGACCACAGCATGGTCGAGGACCTCGCCGCCCAACGGCTGGCCCCGCTGGAGCAGCTGCGCCCCGCCCAGCGGGAGCGGCTGGGGGCGACCCTGTTGTCCTGGCTCCAGCACCACGGGCACCGCGCCGCGATGGCCGCCGATCTGCTCATCCACGAACAGACGGTCGGCTACCGGGTCAACCAGCTGCGCGACGTGTTCGGGGAGACCCTCAACGACCCGCAGACCCGGTTCGAGCTCGAGCTCGTCCTGCGCGCCCGGCCCCACCACAACCCCTCCTGAGCAACGATCACCGAGATGCCC
>NZ_JBHZTA010000036.1:0-1136 GCF_042879215.1 Kocuria arenosa
GTACCTAGATTTTTGACAAAGTATTAGAGACACAGTAGATAGATAGCATAGAGGTGGGCGGCGCGGACGCCGCCCTGTACCAACTTATTCACTTTCCCTAACGCACTAAAGCCTTGCACTAGCGACTTCAAGAACTGTGGACTTAAGTTTTGGTGTTGCAGTTGAGCGGAGCTCAACACCCACCTTCGCAGCATAATACATTCCACCAGTGCGACAGGATTGACACCACATTACAATATAAACTATATTAAACCTTGTGATACAAGCCGGTATGCCGGGTTTGAGAACACGTATCGTGTGCACCAAGTAACTGACATATATACATGCACTGATACTTTTGGACTCGAACTTTGAAACATGAAACCATAACTTTTGAAACATGAAGTTTAAACTTTAAAGTTTGGAAGTTGGAACTATACGTAAAAAGATTTCGAGCCATGTTGCGTGTTAAAGTTAAGGGTCAGGGTTAGGGTTAGGGTTAGGGTTAGAGTACAAGTCAGTGTGGTGAGTCTCACGTAGTGGAGCTTAAGTGGTGTGGGGCTGAAAGTTGATGAGTATGATTGCGATTGTGGTCGTGGTCGTAGTTGTAGGTGAAGTTGGAACTTGTGGTTGATCATTCGAAAGCACAATACACATACTCTAAACTTGACATAAACACTAGCAACTCGCGGATGCGGCCAGCCGCCAAGAAGGTGCGAACATAACTCCAAGAGTTTGCAACAGCAGTTGTTAAGTGTTGTTCAGCAATACCAAGATATCCATTTCGTCACCACTCCTCATCCCCCAATTCCCATTTCTAAAACCTCAGTTTGTCACCTCAACATTTCATCGTTACAACAATACTTCGCCACTAGCACGCCAACACTGCACTCTACCAATGTAGACTTTTAAAATTATCGCGATAACATTTGTTTCATACAATTTGTTTTAAGAGGACTCTGTGGTGGAGTCGCCCATGTAAATGCTGGAAATCTGAACACCAAGAGTTCCAGGTTGAAGTTTTACGAATCCATACTTCACTAGGGTAAATGTTCTCACGTGTAATACAAGAGTGCAAGTACAAGTACAAGAAAGAAATATATCGTGTGTCAAAGTATCAGAAAACTGCGTGCGCGTAGCGCACGGTGTGCTAGGCG
>NZ_JBHZTA010000037.1:0-1122 GCF_042879215.1 Kocuria arenosa
GGCCGGTGACCTGCTCGATGACCAGGCCCAGCAGGATGTAGTTGGTGTTGGAGTAGTCGAACTGCTCACCGGGGGCGAAGAGAGGCGATTCCGAGACGCCGACGGCGACCAGTTCCTCCGGGGTGAAGGTCTGCTCGGGGTCCGCGAAGAAGCGGTCCGTGAACTGAGTGCTGCGGGTGTAGCTGGCTACCCCGCTGGTCATGTCCGCCAGTTGCCGCAGGGTGATCTGCTCCCCGTGGGGGATGCCCTCGACGTAGTCGGCGATGGGGTCCTCCAGGGACAGCTGCCCCTCCTCGGCCAGCTGCAGGACCAGGGTGGCGGTGAAGGGTTTGGTGACCGAGCCGATGCGCGTGTGCACCCCCACCTCCATGGGCTCCCCGGTGGCCGGGGCGGCCGTCCCGTAGGCGGCCGTCCAGGTGCCCTCCGGGGAGGAGACCCCCACTACCGCACCGGGCGCGGAGGCCTGGCCGAACGAGGCCCGGGCGGCGGCGTCCAAGGTCGTCGCCAGCTCCTCGGGCAGCGGCTCGGCCATCTGTGAGGAGGGTTCCCGGGTGAGGACGTCGTCGACATCGGTGACACAGGCCTCGGGGCCCGTGCCCGAAGCCGACGGCGTCGCTGAAGCGGCCGGTTTGGCTACCGGCCCGGCTGTGGAGGGCAGGGCCGCGGTTGCCCCGTCGGCCCCGAGCAGGAGCACCGCCACGGTGGCGGCGGCGAACGTGTAACGGGTGGATCGTGCAGGTGATGACATCTTCGTTTCCCTCTCGATCGGCACAGGACACCTCCGAAGGGGTGACTGCACCCAGAGAACAGCGCTTCAGGCTCAGTCGTCATGGACGACGATGTCGACCCCTACGCCCCGCTCGACTGCGACGGCACATCCCGGCAGCACGCACAGGCAAAGGAACCGATGAGATGACGGGCCGATCCACGGCCCCGGATCACACGCCAGCCCGACGAACTCACGGACCAGGCGGTGCCCTCAGCGTAGGACGGCCTTCCGGACCGGTCAGCCGACCTGCCCCGGATCGTTACCCAACCACCGAAGATGTCTCACCCCCATTGCGGCCGGGGCGCCACCTAAGTCATGGAGACGACCGACCAGCGAAGGAGCCACCGTGGGCA
>NZ_JBHZTA010000038.1:0-897 GCF_042879215.1 Kocuria arenosa
GGCAGAAGGTGTACAGTTTTTTTTAGGGGGCTAGCCAAGTCGCGAGGCGAGTCAGCATTCCGTACGAGTGCTTTGATGTGAAACCCGACTCGCGCGCCCCCTTTGTGATCACGCGGCGGTCGCCTCGACGAGGGTGTTGGCAGCTTGCGCAGCGCGAGACGCTGAGCCCACCTTCGCCTGTCTATAAAAGACGAACCACCAAGACCGAACTACCTCCCTCCAACCATCACCTCGCCTTCCTCCTCACCCCCTCAGGAAAAACAAAAACAAAAACAAAAAAACAAAAACAAAAAACAAAAACAAAAAACAAAAATGCCTCCGGTTACCTGCACCAACCACGGCAAGGAGATTGGTGGCGGCAACCACTACTGCATCATCTGCCGCGCCCCCGCTCCCCCCACCCCTGCCGGTAAGTGAAAAGAATCCTCTTTGCACAATCCGACTCCCGAAGAGCGACTCGACTGACCCAAATTTCCATTTTGACTCTGATCATGTTCCTAGCCTGAATTTCCTTTCCCCCTCGTCACGCTTCTGGAATCTTTGTTCGGCCTTTCTCGAAATATTGTTTACTTGAGCAAGTTGTAGGTCTCTTTTAGTATCCACATCTTCCTCGCTTGGCATCATCATCGGGCTAATTCCTCTGTGACTTTCCATCAGTATCAGTCTCTGTTCTTCCTCATCATGGCCAACTAGTCAAGTATCTCAATGGGAACATCGAGGTAAAGCATTGGCTGGTATTGAAATCTCTCGGGATGAATTCCATACTGAATCATTTCTCTTTTCCCGAAATCTTGTTTCAGACGGCGGCGGTCTCTCTACTCTCTCAAACTTTTTTCTGACTTTTAAACTGGTCGTTGTATCTTTAGTTGTCCTTATTTTCGGGTGTTTCTGAAATCC
>NZ_JBHZTA010000039.1:0-887 GCF_042879215.1 Kocuria arenosa
GTGCTCGGAGAAAAAAAAAAAAGAGTTCCAGAAAGGCCAAAGTAAGTTTGCAGGATGCAGGAGCCTCAGGCGGGAGGAGAATTCAGGCTGGGAGCGTCAAAGTAAAAGTGGAATCTTGGGTCAGTCGAGTCGTTCTGCAGGAGTCGTGTTGTGCGAAGAGGATTATTTTCACTTACTGGGGGGGGTGGTGGGAGCGGGGGCGCGGCAGATGATGCAGTAGTGGTTGCCGCCACCGATCTCCTTGCCCTGGTTGGTGCAGACAACAGTAACTTTGGGAGGCATTGTTTGTTTTCCTGAGGTCAGGAGGAGGGCGAGGTGATGGTTGGAGGTAGGTAGTTCGGTCTTGGTGGTTCGTCTTTTATAGGCAGGGGAAGGTGGGCTCAGCGTCTCGCGCTGCGCAAACTGCCAAGACCCTCGTCCAGGCAACCGCCGCGTGTCCACAAAGGACGTGCGACTCGTGTTCTGCTTATGCAAGTCACCGCGTGATCTCAATCTCAAGAGGGGCGCGCGGACACTCGGACGGAATCCTAACCCACGTCGCGACTACGCTGTAAGCCTTCTAAGAAACTAGAGACACTCATCCGGCCCTTGCCTGGCAGTAAAGAGTATTCCTCCTGTCGGGGAAGTGAGAGGCCTCAGGTGGTCTGACGGCCACATCCACTGGACCTCACCGAACTCAACTCGCCCCAGAATTCTCAGCTGTGTGTGTTTCTGGTTCAACCTAGTGAGCTTAAACTCTAGTTTTCCCTAGAGCTCGATTGGTTCATACCCCCGACCAAAAAGCCGATCAGGATTATATTAGGGCAGGGGTTCGGAAGTCATAAGGCTAGCCAGGTCTTGCGGCCACATCCAACCCGACCTCATACATTCAAATAAATCAAGCTTTA
>NZ_JBHZTA010000040.1:0-823 GCF_042879215.1 Kocuria arenosa
GAGGGGAAGACTCATCTGGGCGTGCTCACTCACGTAGTCGTCATCGATGGAAACGCGGGTCAGCTGGCACCTGCGCATACGCACGGACCAGAGGGATGCTCACCGACGAAAGCGACCTCCACAGACCCCCCAGGGAAACTGGGACCTGGTAGGAGCACCGGAAGGCAGGAGCCCCTGTTCCTATCCGGTGGTGTCACCACCGATCACGCTACCGGGTGCACAACACCGCTGGCCAGAGCCCCATCACATCGATCGCACACGAGCCCGGAGCATGGGGCTGCTGGAACATTGGCGGACCCTCTGATGGGGACTGCCCCGGAAGGTTGTTGCTGCTGTGCGTTGCCACAGTCGGGCACGAGGCGAGAAAGGCTCCCGCCCCACCCTGTGGGTCGGGAGCCTTTGCGTCGACGGCTCCGCGTGTCGGAGTGACTGACGACGGAGAGCCGACCGAGGGACCTCGAGGCCCTCAGCCGGCCTCTTGCTGCAGGCGCTGGGCGAGCATTTTCTTGCCCTGCTCACCGGCCTTGCGGTTGTTCTTCTGGATCTTGCGGAACCACTCGGCCAGCTCGTTGTCGCCGGCCTTCTCAGCGTCCTGGATGTAGGTCTCCAGCTTCCACACGTTGTGCAGCGAGGCCTCGAGGGCCCAGATGAGGTCGTAGTTGGGGTCCTTCACGGGACTCTGCTTTTCGTTGGCCATGGTGTCTTGCCTCCCTTGTTGAGTGGGGATGCTGCAATCACTTCTGACGTGCCGGAAGTCTCCGGCTCTTCCCACGCTAGGAGCCTGGTCCGTCGATGGCAATGGGCGGCTCGTCATGACCGTGGC
>NZ_JBHZTA010000041.1:0-782 GCF_042879215.1 Kocuria arenosa
GGTCAGCCGATGACGGTCAGGGCGGAGGGGGCGGATTCGACCCGGACGGTGGTGTTCGCCGGGACGGAGCGGACCTCGCCGTCGAGCTGGTAGGGCATGGGTTTGAGGGCGGTGAACTCGTAGCGGGCCACGCTGGGCTGGTCTCCCAGTCCGGTGGTGGCGGCACGGAACGCCTTGAGCAGCACCTTCCACTTGGCGGTGTGCTCGAAGAGGATCACCTCGAAGCGCCCGTCGGCCGGGCGGTCCTCGGCTTCACTGAGGGTGGCGACCTTGGCCATCTGGGGGATGTTGGCGAACACGAGGCTGTCGATCTTCTGGCGGGTGCCGTCGGTGTGCTGGATGCGGAAGGGCCGGAACTGCGCGAAGGTCCGCACCACTGACACCATCTCCTTGAGCGCGCCCTTGTTGCCCTTCTCCATGTCGATGGCCACCACCGGGGTCAGCCCGAAGCCGATGTAGGAGTGGGCGTAGAGGGCCTGCGCGCCCGGGTGGTTGCCGGTGGACAGGTGCAGCAGGTCCATCTTGCGCACCTGTCCTTCGGCGATGGCTTGGGCCAGGGGTTGGCGGGCGGTGGTGCGGTGGTGGTCGTTGGCGTTGCCGGCCGGGACCACCGCGCACACGGTGTCGGTGGTGCCGGCGGCCATGACGCCGTTGACGACCTCGTTGTACCCGCCGTCGCCGCTGACCGAGACCACCAGGGTGTTGGGGGTGCCGGCCGCCTCCTTCGCCAGGTCCACGGCGTGCCCGGCGTGCTCCGTGGGCAGCATCCGGATCTCCGGGGC
>NZ_JBHZTA010000042.1:0-758 GCF_042879215.1 Kocuria arenosa
CCACCTATCTTTAGTTTTCCCTGTTTTCCGGCCTTTCTGAAATTCAAAGCCTTCAATTTTTTTCCTTCTCAAAGTGGGAAAGCCCATTTACATTCCGTCTCAAAGCACTCGTCGGATACTCAAGCAATTCTTCATTGTATGTATACTTAGTGGTGAAATGTTGTTGGCCACTTCCAACGCCTTGATCCTACATGATCATGTTTTCATACTGCCAAATAGTGGGCTTGTTGCCTGCGTTTAACTTTCACCTCGGCATATTCGCCACCGATAAATGCCACTCGTCCAACAAGGCAAGCTGAGTAGGATTCTGAGGTGGCTAGCGAAATGGCTGCGTTGTTTTAGTATTCCGTCAGAGTGCTTTCGCGGGTCCCCATTGTGATCACGCGGCGGTCGCTTGGACGAGGGTCTTGGCAGCTTGCGCAGCGCAAAGCACGGAGCCCACGTTCGGCGGTCTATAAAGAACGCACCACCAAGACCGGACTACCTAGCTCCAACACTCCTCCCTACCCACTCAAAAAAAGATGCCTCCTCCACAAGTTGTTGTCGTCAAGAACGAGGGTGGCAAGGAGATTGGAGGCGGCAACCACTACTGCATCATCTGCCGCGCCCCTGCTTCACCTACCCCTTCAGGTAAGCACCCCAAGTCCTCTGCATCACCTCTCGCAGAATCCCTCGGCCGACTCGGCTTCTGATTTCACTCTATTCCCAGCCTGAAAACCTTTTCTGCTTTTCTTGATCTGATGGTCGGGCGCCTGGAA
>NZ_JBHZTA010000043.1:0-748 GCF_042879215.1 Kocuria arenosa
AACTGGACTAGAATAGCTGGATGTTGATTGTTTGTAAAGTTTGTTTCGTATACGTTCCCGTACTTGTTCCACATATTCGTCCTTAATTGCCGCAGGTATTGGAATTGGCTTCTTCTGCCAAGGTTGGTGATCCACTACTGGTATAATATAAGGCAAACCGTAGGAATGCTTCAAAAGCCCTCTTTCTTCTGGGGTGAATGCTATAGCCTTCTCTCGAATTATAATTAAGTGCTTGAAGAGCTTCAATTCTTCTTCCCAAAGCCATCCTTCCGGTACAAAATTGACTACCTTTAGGCGTTCTTCTGTAATCCTGGCAGTGGGTTTGAATTCTGGAGGATTTGGTGTGAGTGGTGTCTTGTACGGATCTCGTGAGAGTGGTGGTCGTTGAAGAGGCGGGTTTAGCGTTTGCGGAATAGGTTCATTAATGGGCCGAATTTTCTTTGCTACTGGTTTGTATTTGGTCATACACCATAGACTTCCATCCTTCCAACTTTGACATAACTTTGCTTGAAATGCCAAGCCCAAACCCTTTTCGAATAGCTTCCCAACTCTATTGTTGGTAGGTTGGTGTGAAGCTAATAATTTTACACTATTGATAGACGGAATACATTTGAGAAACTTGGTTGATTCAGCTGTCCCATTAGTCCTTGTTAGTCCCGGTTTGATGGATAGAATCTTCAAGAAATATTTTATAGTTTGTTTTTGTAGTTTCTCCAATAAGTACAGAAAGGATGTTTCGAGCCAGTCT
>NZ_JBHZTA010000044.1:0-727 GCF_042879215.1 Kocuria arenosa
TTGGGCGCTGAGCTGGGGCGGGATCCGATGGGTCTGTACCGGTATGCGAAGAACCGGGCGGACCTGCTCGACGGGATCACCGAGGTGGTCCTGGACCAGCTGGTCATCCCCACCGACGCGGCGGACTGGCAGCAGCAGCTGCGCGCCACCGCCCACGACTTCCGACGCTTGGCCCTGGCCCATCCGCACGTGGTGCCGCTGCTGGTGACCCGGCCGCTGTCCACCCCGCTGGGGCTGCGCCCGCTGGGCACCCTGCGGCCGCTGGAGAACATCCTGGCCCTGCTCATCGACGCGGGCTTCGCCCCGGAAGACGCCCTGCACGTCTACCGGGCCTACTACGGGTTCCTCTACGGGCACATCCTCAACGAGCTCCAGGAAATGATCGTGGACGCGGAGGAGAACGAGGACCTGCTGCGCCTGGGCCTGCACCGGCTGCCCGCCCGCCAGTTTCCTCGGCTGCGCGCCATGGCCCCGGTGCTGGCCGACTACGACGGGGCGGGCGAGCTCGACCAGGGCATCACCATCCTGTTGGGCGGACTGGCCGCCCAGCTCCACCCCACCACTCCCGGCACCCCGACCGCGACGTGACAGGGCACCACCGAGACGGTCGCGGGCGGCCCCGCACATCCCCACCGGCGCAACCCTTCACCCACTGATCCCTGACCCCCTTGACCCCTGACCTGCTCGACCCGTTGCCTCCAGGAGTTCTCATGACCACCCTCGCCTC
>NZ_JBHZTA010000045.1:0-725 GCF_042879215.1 Kocuria arenosa
AGGTCCAGCCGGCCCAGCCGGTACTGGTCCACCAGCATCGGGAAGTCCCGGGAGGGGAGGGTGTCGCCGTACCAGGCGGACTTGATGGACCCGCCGCGGCCGAAGACCTCGTCCAGCGGGATCTCCCACGTGGTGCCCGGTGCCGGCACGCCCACCAGGACCATGCGTCCGGCGAGGTCGCGGGCCTCGAACGCCTGCCGGAAGGTGGGGGCGATGCCCACGGCGTCGATCACCAGATCGGCACCGTTCCCGCCCGTGAGCGCCCGGATCGCCGCCACGGGGTCCTGCTCCTTGGAGTTGACCACGTGGGTGGCGCCGAACCGCTCCGCGGTGGCCAGCTTCTCGTCGTCGAGGTCCACGGCCACGATCGTGGTCGCCCCGGCCAGGGCGGCCCCGGCGATCGCTGCCGCCCCGACCCCACCGCAGCCGATGACGGCCACGGACTCCCCGCGCTTCACGGCGCCGGTGTTGAGCACCGCGCCGATGCCGGCCATCACCCCGCAGCCGAGCAGGCCCACCGCGGCGTACTGGTGGTCCTCGAGCTCGCCCTCGATCTTGGTGCACTGCCCGGCGGCGACCAGGGTCTTCTCGGCGAACGAGCCGATGCCCAGGGCCGGGGTCAGCGGGGTGCCGTCCTCGAGCGTCATCTTCTGGGTGGCGTTGTGGGTGGCGAAGCAGTACCAGGGCTCGCCCTTGCGGCAGGCCCGGCACTCCCCGCACACCGC
>NZ_JBHZTA010000046.1:0-717 GCF_042879215.1 Kocuria arenosa
GAAAGGTCGTCATGACGAGATCCATCGCTGAACAGAAGGTCCATGAGCTCGGCGGGCGGCTGAGCGTGCTGACCCGGCAGAAGAGGGACCACGTCACGCTGGAGGACCTGCTGGAGGACCTCGAGGGCACCATCGGGGCGGCCCAGGGGCGGGTGCTGCTGCGGATCTACCGGCTGGTCCTCCCGCACGCCTTCGCCGAGGAGGCCGTGCTGTGGCCGGTGATGCGACGGGTCCTGCCGGACGGCCACGAGCTGACGCTGCAGGTGGAGCGGGAGCACCAGGAGGTCAACGAGCTCGTCACCGCCCTCGAGTCCATGGCCGCCGAGGACCCCGCTCGGGAACCCGTCCTGGCCCGGCTGGTCGAGGTGCTGCGGGAGGACGTGCGCGACGAGGAGGACGTCCTGCTCCCGCGCCTGCAGGGGGCCCTGAGCCACCGCCGGCTCCGCCGTCTGGGCCTGGCCTGGGAGGTGGTCCGGCGCACCGCGCCCACCCGCGCCCACCCCGTGGTGGCCCGGCGCCCGCCCGGCAACGTGGTCGCGGCCGTGCCCCTGTCGGTGCTGGACCGGGTCCGGGACCTCGTGGACGGGGCCGTCCTCCGCGGCTCCGGGCGCAGCGCGCCGGTCCTGTGCTCGGTCAGCACCGGCCTGGGTGCTCTCGCCCACCGGGTCGAGCGCCTGCCCGTGATGCGCCGGGGTGAGGACCCGTCCACCAGCCGGG
>NZ_JBHZTA010000047.1:0-659 GCF_042879215.1 Kocuria arenosa
GGCACCACCGAGCAGCCGAACCTCGTGGAGAAGGCCGCCGGCACGATCCAGGACAAGCTCAAGAAGGAGTAGCCCACCGGCCCACCACACGGAACGGGTCCGGGGTGGCCGCGGCCTCCCCGGGCCCGTTCCGTGCGTCCGGGGTGCTCCGCACGCTTCGATTCACCGTCCGGCGCGGACACCGCCCCTGACTGGTGCCCACCGCAGCAAAGAGGAGCCCTGGACCCGGAACGGACTGGTGTGCAGGTTCCCGTCGGCCACCGCATGGCCGCGGTGGACCACGTTGATCCGCAGCTTCCCGTAGGAGGGCTGCCAGTCGTCGGGGGTCGGGGCCGCGATCAGCCCGTACAGGTCGTCCTCGGCGATCTCGACGACCGGGTCCGCCCCGCAGCACTCTCCCTCGCGCTCACCGCCAGTCCCGTACCCGTCGCGTGCTGGCGCCGACCGGCAACGAGGGATCCCCGTTGCGTTTTGCGGAAGACGGCTCCTCCGACCCGTCGGGGTGACTCCACGATGCCGTCGCGGACGGCGCCCGGCCACATCCCACGACCCTGAACCGGAAGCACCGCGGGTGTGGTCAGCTGTCCCCCCGGCTGGTGGACGGGTCCTCACCCCGGCGCATCACGGGCAGGCGCTCGACCCGGTGGGCGAGAGCACCC
>NZ_JBHZTA010000048.1:0-653 GCF_042879215.1 Kocuria arenosa
ATCCGACGAGTGCTTTGAGACGGAATGTAAATGGGCTTTCCCACTTTGAGAAGGAAAAAAATTGAAGGTTTTGAATTTCAGAAAGGCCGGAAAACAGGGAAAACTAAAGATAGGTGGAAAAGCAGAGAAACAATTGGGATAGTGGAGAGGCCACCGCCGTCTGAAGTATATCACAAATTGTCAGGGAAAGGAGAGGGATTCAGTGTGGAATCCAACCCGAGAGATTTCAATAGTATCCAATACCTCACCTCGATGTTCGCATTGAGATACTTGGCTGTTCGGGGGTGATTTGAACTGACTATGATATGTACACGCACTGAAATTTGTGGAAAATCAAGTCAGGACAAAGGAACAAATACAAGGCTGATTTCGATGTGGATCCTGGAAGAGACCTACCTACACTTTTCTCAGGAAAAACAAAAAGGAGTTCCAGAAAGCCGAAAGCAAGATTGCAGGAGCCTAGAAGTTAACGAGAAGGGAAATTCAGGCTGGGAAGATTAGAACAGAGGTTGAATCACTGGTCAGTCGGTTTCAGAAGTGATCGGATCGTGCGAAGAGGGTTTGTTCAACTTACCGGGAGGGGTGGCGGGAGCGGGGGTGCGGCAGATAATGCAGTAGTGGTTGCCGCCACCAATCTCCTTGCCGTGGTTGGT
>NZ_JBHZTA010000049.1:0-642 GCF_042879215.1 Kocuria arenosa
TACCCGTGTCCACTCGGGCGTATTCACTTATCGAGCTGGATAGAAAAATTTATTTTACGGCACCTATGTCAGCCCGTACACACCTTGGAAGTCTGAGGTGTGTAGAGCTTGATTTCTTTGAATGTTTGAGATCGGGGTTGGATGTGGCCGTAAGACCTGGCTAGCCCTATGACTTCCGATCCTCTCCCCCAGTGTAATCCTATTCGGCTTTTTGATCAGGGGTAGGAAACAATCGAGCTCTAGGGAAAGCTAGATTTTACGCTCAGGCGAGTTGAGTTCGGTGAGGTCCGGTGGGTGTGGCCGTCGCATCACCTGAGCCCTGTCAATTTCCGGAAAGGAGAAATAATCTTTACTATCAGGAAAGGAGAAATAATCTTTACTGTCAGGCAAAGGCCGGCTGAGTGTGTCCAGTTTCTTAGGAGGCTTACAGCGTAGTCGCGACGCCGGTTAGCATTCCGTCCGAGTGCTACACAATCCGCGCGCCCCCTTTGAGATCACTCGCGCGTCCCCTTTGTGATCACGCGGCGGTCGCCTCGACGAGGGTCTTGGCAGCTTGCGCAGCGCGAGACGCTGAGCCCACCTTCCCCTGTCTATAAAAGACGGACCACCAAGACCGAATTACCTACCTCCAACCATCACCTC
>NZ_JBHZTA010000050.1:0-640 GCF_042879215.1 Kocuria arenosa
CCGGCCGCCTCCTTCGCCAGGTCCACGGCGTGCCCGGCGTGCTCCGTGGGCAGCATCCGGATCTCCGGGGCGTAGGGCAGGGCCTGGGTCAGCTGGTCGCGCAACTGGGCGGCCAGTTCCGGGGCGTCGCCGGTGCTGTGCGGATTGAAGATCAGGCAGATGGTGTCGAACCTGTGGGCCGCCGGGTCAGTGGTGTCCGCGGTGTCGGTGGGTTCTTGGGGATCGGTGGTGTTCATGGTGTGCCTGTCTGTATGGGCTCGAGTTGGGTCATGGGCTCTCATGCGGTGTCGCGGGCGTCCAGCTCGGTGGCCAGCTCGAAGCTGCGGTCCATGGTGACCGGATGCGGCCCGGCCGGGTCGGTGAGCCAGTCGTGGTCGAGCTGGCGGGTGATCCTCGAGTGCAGCACCTGCAGCTCCGCCATGCCCAGGCCAGTCAGATCCTCGGGGAAGTCCTGGGCCGGGCCCAGGCGGCTGCCCGGTGTCCGCAGGGGCACCTGGGTCATGCTCGGCGCGGGCAGTGCGGCACCGGTCTCGGGTTGAGTCCGGAAATCATTGTTGCCGGTCTGCTCTGAGGCGAGGGTGGTCATGAGAACTCCTGGAGGCAACGGGTCGAGCAGGTCAGGGGTCAAGGGGGTCAGGGA
>NZ_JBHZTA010000051.1:0-634 GCF_042879215.1 Kocuria arenosa
CCGGCCGCCTCCTTCGCCAGGTCCACGGCGTGCCCGGCGTGCTCCGTGGGCAGCATCCGGATCTCCGGGGCATAGGGCAAATCTTCCTGCAACTGGTCGCGCAGCTGGGCGGCCAGGTCGGGGGCGTCGCCGGTGCTGTGCGGATTGAAGATCAGGCAGATGGTGTCGAACCGGCGGACAGCCGGATCCGTGGCGTCGGCGGGTTCTGTGGCGTGGGTGGTGTTCATGGTGTGCCTGTCGGTGAGGGTTCGAGTCGGGTCATGCGGTCTCGTGCGGTGTCGCGGGCGTCCAGCTCGGCGGCCAGCTCGAAGCTGCGGTCCACAGTCCAGGTGTGCGGCCCGGCCGGGTCGGTGAGGTAGTCGTGGTCGAGCTGGCGGGTGATGCGGGAGTGCAGCACCTGCAGCTCCGCCATGCCCAGCCCGGTGAGGTCCTGCGGGAAGTCCTCGGTCGGGCCCAGGCGGCTGCTCGGTGTCGGCCGGGGGCCCGGGGTCATGCCCGGTGCGGGCAGTGTGGCGCCGGGCATGGGCTGTGGCCGGCCATCGTTGGCGTCGATCGGCTCGGAGGAGGCGAGGGTGGTCATGAGAACTCCTGGAGGCAACGGGTCGAGCAGGTCAGGGGTCAAGGGGGTCAGGGA
>NZ_JBHZTA010000052.1:0-598 GCF_042879215.1 Kocuria arenosa
CGAAGGCCTTCTTCATACACGCGGCATGGCTGCATCAGGCTTGCGCCCATTGTGCAATATTCCCCACTGCTGCCTCCCGTAGGAGTCTGGACCGTGTCTCAGTTCCAGTGTGGCTGGTCATCCTCTCAGACCAGCTAGGGATCGTCGCCTAGGTGAGCCGTTACCCCACCTACTAGCTAATCCCATCTGGGCACATCCGATGGCAAGAGGCCCGAAGGTCCCCCTCTTTGGTCTTGCGACGTTATGCGGTATTAGCTACCGTTTCCAGTAGTTATCCCCCTCCATCAGGCAGTTTCCCAGACATTACTCACCCGTCCGCCGCTCGTCACCCGGGAGCAAGCTCCCTGTGTTACCGCTCGACTTGCATGTGTTAGGCCTGCCGCCAGCGTTCAATCTGAGCCATGATCAAACTCTTCAATTTAAGTTTGATGCTCGTGAATTAAACTTCGTAATGAATTACGTATGTTCACTCAGAGACTTGGTATTCATTTTTCGTCCGAGGACGTTAAGAATCCATGTCACTTTGAGTGCCCACACAGATTGTCTGATAAATTGTTAAAGAGCAGTGCAACGCGGCTTTCGCTCACCGTTGCGAGGT
>NZ_JBHZTA010000053.1:0-594 GCF_042879215.1 Kocuria arenosa
CAATCAAAGATCACCTCAAAATCATGATGTATCATTCTCTTTCTGCAGTTTTTCAACGGTGTATCCGCTGGGCTACACTAAAAAAAGCAACCTTTTAGCGTAGCGCAGCAGTTGACCGCTACATGGCCAGACCAAAGAGGAATAGCGCAGCGACAACACCGCTGCGCTACTCGCTAAGCGCAGCAATCGTCCGCTACCCTAGCGAAACAGATCCTTTGAATGTATAATTGGTGGAATGTTGGAGGATGTTTGAAAGGTTGATGGCGACTTCCAGCATCTTGATCCTACATAACATGCATACCTCAAGCATGTGCTCGTAGCGCCAGATAGTGGTCTTTTTGTGTGTGTTTCACTGAGACAGTATTGGCCACCGATTATAGGTCAACCTCTTCCAGCGGGGCGAGTTGGGTAGGTCTCTTATGTGGCTAGCGACGTGGCAATGCGGCTTAGTATTCTGTCAGAGTGCTTCAATGAGAACACGACTCGCGCGTCCCCTTTGCGATCACGGGGCAATCACCTGAACGAGGGTCTTGGCAGCTTGCGCAGCGCAAAGCACGGAGCCCACCTTCGGCAGCCTATAAAGAACGCACCACC
>NZ_JBHZTA010000054.1:0-527 GCF_042879215.1 Kocuria arenosa
TCAGTTCTAAGCCAAACTGGTCCTAAAGTTGAACACCTTTAGCCTCCCTTTTGAGTACTTCTTGCATCAATACATGATAATTATACTTGAAAGTTTGATAATTGAAGCTTATTAAACTCAGTGTGATCTTGGCGACTCTGCCTCTCTCAATTCTCCAGTTGTTATTTCTTTGTAGTATTTAAAAGCAAGGGGCAAATGTGATATGCTCTTTGATGTCTATCCCTGGATGAGATATATTAGCTGGTGGGCTGTGTCTAATTGGTTTCAGAAGATACTAAATACAGGCAAAAAGTGGAATGAGAGATGAAAGATGGTGTCATGCTAATTCAAGGAGTGCATAAAAAAAGTGGGGAAATGTCAAATATAATAGGGGTTGAAGGATAGCAAAGCAAAATTGGAATTCTCAAAATCAACTCCTCTGAAAAAATGAGTTTCTTGTAATGCACATTATTGGCCCTCATGTAAAAAATTAAAGTAAAAGTCAACTTGGTATTACTGGTTTTAGAATGTTGGAATGTGGAAATGTT
>NZ_JBHZTA010000055.1:0-524 GCF_042879215.1 Kocuria arenosa
CCGGTGGACTCGATGGGCAACCCCTGGTCGGGGTCCTACGTGACCGCCTCCGGGAACCTGCTGGCAGACATGAGCTCGAACGTCAACGCGGAGATGCAGGGCCGGGTACAGGTCGCGAGGCTCTACCACATGACCGACGACAAGGGCATCCGGGACATGCTGTCCTTCCTGCTGGCCCGCGACACCATGCACCAGAACCAGTGGATGGCCGCGGTGAAGGAGCTGCAGGCCGAGGGGCTGGAGCAGATGCCGGTGCCCTCGAACTTCCCGCAGTCCAAGGAGGCCACCGAGTTCTCCTACGACTACTACAACTTCTCCGACGGTACTACCGCCGCGGAGGGCTCCTGGGCCTCCGGGCCCACCCCGGACGGGCACGGGCAGTTCGGGTACAAGGACGCGCCGATGGCGGGGGTGCCGATGCCGCCCCCCACCCACCCCGACGCCCGGTTCTACGGCACCACCGAGCAGCCGAACCTCGTGGAGAAGGCCGCCGGCACGATCCAGGACAAGCTCAAGAAGGAGTA
>NZ_JBHZTA010000056.1:0-512 GCF_042879215.1 Kocuria arenosa
GACCCAACGAGCCTTGTAACGCACAACCTCGTTGAATTCGTTGAGTTTTTTGGTGAGCAACCACATCCCGCCAATGGTCTTGTCGTCAGATGGAGGTGGAGCAAGGGTTCCGGTGTTTTTAGACTGAAGAGAATTGAACTCCGATGACAGCGCTTCTTCCCAGTGTGGCAAGGCGCCCTTGTCATTCATGGCCTCGTTTATGCTTACTGCCTGATTTAAACTGAGCTCTGGAAATTCAGAAAGTACAATCGATAGATCCGGCAAGTTCGGGTCACGTTGCCTTGAGCCTTCCACAATATTTGAGGGATCAATTGTCGAGGTGATTTTTTTCGGAGCAAGATGATCTTTTGATTGCCACTCATAAGTGAACCGCTTGGTTGGAAGCTGTTTCGAGGTTGAAGAAGATGAGTCAGTCCGAGCAGTTGGTACATTCAAAGCGGGAGAGGAAGGAATGGGCGGAAGAATCGGTGGAGAGGAAGGAACAGGCGAAAGGATCGGTGGTAAAGATGACG